>NZ_JARQPJ010000019.1:0-42475 GCF_046032515.1 Streptococcus suis
CTCCCATTCCTGGATAATCAATTTTTCCAAGTAATCAGATGCTGACCTCGCTCTATTGTGAACTACTAGGTCTTCTAGCTTGCTGTGACGTACGTCATGGTGTAGCGAAAAGACAAAACGCCCTTTTCTATCATAGCTATCAGGTGCTTTTCGATTAGCTCCTGCACGTGGAGCTGGCGTTCGTTCTTTTGGTGGTTCTTTCTCAAAGCTTTCTTTTAATTGAGCAAAACGATTATTTGGCATTATGCAACTTCTCCTTCCAGTACTCTTAAGATATTTTGATAGACATACTCTATATTATCATAAAATTTTTGGTGTGCTTGTTTTTGTTTGTCTGTCATTTGTTCACGCTGCTCAAACACACTCTGGTTAATGACCAAGCTCTTAGCGACCAACTCTTTCTTCTGAATAGAACCCAGGTACGCCTCATCTTCTTGAATAACATCCAAGAATTGGTTACAAGTATCTGTTACATTGTTTCCGTAATACTCGATTTTATTGCCAATAATATAAGGCTCTGCTTTGACATAACTCTTCTTGGTGATAACCTCAATTGCCTCACTCTTAATCCGATCTACAAACCTTTTGAGAGCAAGCCAGGCACGAAAACCATTCGTTGAAGCATCAGTTACTCCTAAGACGATATCAGAAACAGCAATAAAGTTAGCTGTCACAAGACTTTCGTCATTGTGGGTATCGATCAAGATAATATCAAACTGTTCTGCTAGCTCATCGTAATGCTCACTAAACCACATGAACAGCTGAAGGTATTTATTATTTCTACTGGATAGGTCTAATTGTTCATCCGTTAAGCGTTCATCCCCACGAATGAGACTAAGATTATCGTTGATGCGACAAATTTCATACTCGCCAGATGTAAAAATATCATAGATAGTCTTCTCACTGGTTACGTCGAAGGAATGCGTTAAATTACATTCTCTTGCGCCATCAATCAACAGGGTCCGTTTATTTTTAATACGTGACAACCAATCACCCTGGTTGTAGGTCTGGCTGCTTTTTCCACCGCCACCCTTGTCTAGGTTTGTTGTTTGAATTTTCATGAAGAGACTCCCTTATCTTTGATATTGTTATATAAAAAGTTATATAACTTTTTATATACTTATTTTACAACATACAACTCCTTTTGTCAACAAAATATGCACAAATTGTTATATAACTTTTTGTCATATTGTTATGCATTCTATTGTTTAATTAACCAAAAGTTCCACCAATGTTTCCACCAACATAATTCTTCAGCTGAATCTGATTGACGGTAGTGTTGAAGTTTCCAACAAAGTAACAATTATCTTCCCCAGCCTTAGTCAATACAATAAGGAATTGGACAACGTCCTCGCTTTCTGACTTTGTCACTTCCAACCGAGAGGCTTGGTAGCTGTATTCATTTACCAGGAGCGCCATCGTCAAAGTTTGAACCATAGCATCCTGACTCATTGACAGATGATTCTCTATCGTTCCTTTTACTTCAGTCAGGTGACTGGCTTGACCGATCATCTGAATGGCTTCTTCAAATGCTTGGGCTACCTGTTCTTTCTCCTCCTCACTGCTTTCTGTATACGGGTGCTCTAATTTCAATTTGGCAGTTCTATAGTTCTTTTCATCCGCAGTTTCTGGGACTAGTTCTGACTCAGTTTCAGCCTCTGACGGGCTAGTTTGCTCACTTCTTGGTTCTTCCTGAAGCTTGCTGCTCGTGAAGTTCTTGGAGGCTGCTACTCCTGAGAAAATAAGCATTAATCCAACAACGATTACATATACCCAATTTTCTTTCATCCATTCTTTCATTGATTTATCCTTCTACTTTCCTAGCTTTGGTTCTTTACCATCTGGGTAGGCAAAGGTAGTGATCGCTGCCTTTTGCTGTTCTGGACTCCATACACGGTAGTTCCAGGTATAAGGCTTCTTGAAATAATCCCAACCTGATAGCACTGTATTTTGTTCTACAATCAAGATTGAACCATCTTCAAACACATGGCAGACAATCCCTGTGTGGCCATATCCTCCGCCTCCAGTCTGCGTAGAGAAGATAGCTCCTTTTTTAGGTGTTGTTGTAACAGTATTTCCAAAGATGTTAGCCCAAGCTGCAGCCTGGTCTTTCCCGTTTCCAATAACAGATCCTGAATGATCCCAGAGGTGATTACCCATGCTGATAGTTAGGTTGACACATTGACCTGCAAAAGAATCACTACCTGGGTTAAACCATCCCGTAGAGCTTGCGTATGCCATACCGAGACTTTTCGGGTCAATAATATACTGCTTCAAACTCTCTGGAATATTATCTGGACTATAGCCCCAGGCAGTTGCATCTGCTGGAACCTTCCCTGTCCCATCAGTAGCGACAGCTGAAGAAGAGTCACTACAATCTTTGCTTGTACTTGTTAAAGTATCTGACGGACTACTATCACCAGAACTAGCAGCAGCCTTGTATGGCTTGTCTCCATGAGCACTGATAGCCTCTTTATCCAACCACTGGTACTTTTTACCAAGGGTGTTATACATATCTATCAGCTTGGTCTTATAAGTGGTATCTGTAGCCCATCCACCATCAGCAATGGCACTTAAAGTAGCAATGCCGTCTGTATTATTGATCGCTCCAGTATAGAGAGTCTGATGGGCCATAAACTCTGCCTTACCGACGATCCCTGCTGCATAACTTGAAAACCAGGTATAAGCTCCACCTGTTCCATCTCCAACATTGGCTCCAGGCTTAGTACCCGATAGGTCCACACTATCTTCGCCATAGGTGGCAATTGTAACTGGAAAGTCGCTCTTCGTAGAGGTTTTTACCCCTCCCATATTGTGAGCTTGCCAGAAAGAAGTGCCGTTAGGATTAGAGAAATTGAATCCATTTTCAATCATCGTTTGAGTAATGGAGGCAGATGGCAAAAAACCACCTGCCTTCCAGGAGAGGATATAAGCCTCCTTGTGCTCCTTAACAAATGAATCGATGGAACCGTCACCTGAATATACAGAAGACTGCGTAGAGGTCGATGTTACTATTTCCGTTGAACAATTTTCTTGTGTCCCACCAATAGCAGCACCTAAAACCCCTACTAATATCGTTACGCCTATGCTGATTAGAAAAAGGAATGAAATCAGTGGAACCAGTATTTTTAAGAAAACAACTTTTTTCACGTCACCCTACTTTCTACCACAAGCCTAGAATAGTTTTTATGACAGCATAGAACATTAGAAAGACAATGAATCCGATGCCTAACTTCTTCAGACTTTTTAGAAACTCTCGATCACGGGCTTCTTGAGCAGCCAAACGTTCAGGGTCAGATTCTCCTTCAGAGGCAAAATATTCTCTAATTTCTTGGTTTCTAATTCTACGGACCGTAAAATAGTTATTGATAGCTTGTTTTCGTCTTGCAATTGGGCCAAGTTTGTATTGTCTCTTATTTGACATACCCTCATCCTTTCTACTGAATGCCACCATAACGTTGAATTTCTGGTGTCAATAATTGTTGGTTGAAGACTAAGTTCCCAACTCCTGCAATGTTCATAAAGAGCTGGCCCTTAGCTAATCGAGGTAGTGTTTCCAACTCAGATTGGTTCATAGACCCTGCTAGAGCATTAGCAAGCAGAGGGATGCTCGTCTCATCTGTTTGTGCAAACACACGATACTGCATCAATCCAAAGATACGCTGGACTGCTGTCACGTAGGGATCCTTATGAGTACCGATTCCTGATTCAAAAAGGATACCTCTCAGTGAGTTCACTGACAACACTACACCTGCAAAGTTCTCTCCCATAGAATCAATCATATCAGCTAGCAATTCCACACTGCTTTCATACTTGGGATTAATCAAGGTTTGAGCTTCACTGATATTCACAATATAATGCTCCATATCCATTTCCGTCAGACTTGGATTAGCCTTGATGAGCTGCTTACAGCGTTTACCATTATTGACAATATCAGCTGATACCAAAGATAGAACCGAAAAGATCTGAGCATTGAGCAAATGCGGTGTCCCCTTCAATCCTGAAAAGTCAAAGGTGACTACTTGCTCCGAAGAAATGTCCTGAAATTCTGTTGTACCTTCAAACATCTCAGCATTTGTTGTTAGCAGTTCATTGAAGGTCTTATGAATACGATTGACTGATTTAATTTCTATTTCATCAGGGTTACTTTGGCTCATCAGACTACGCTTATAGTCCTCTGCATACAAAATAAAATCAGATAGGATAGGATATTCTTCGTTTACCAAGTCCGTAGCCTTCAGTCTCTCTGGATTCAGCTTAGGATTACGGGCCCACAAGCCTTCTTCAATGTAAAATTCATTAAGCATATCGCCAAAAGTCGTCAGATCATCACCTGTTACTTCACTATTAAGTAGCTTGAAAATGCTCTTGAGTTTTTGAATATGAAGATTATAGGATTTCTTCTTATCAACTTCTGTCCCTGCCTCGTTGGTAACTGTTGGAAACACCTGAAAAATGTTAATGCGGTTGGCTTCACCTGATAAATCAAGTATGATGCCATGTTGCTGCCTTGTTTGATCTAGGAATGTTCCATTGGCATCAAAATTACGAATATAGTTTCCTTTGGAATAGAGGCCGTCTGTATGCTTCAGAAGGAAGGAGCGTTGTCCCATCTTCGGATTCCCTGAAATAATCATAAACGAGCGAGTCCGACGTTCATCCCGTTCTAGGAAATTGAAGTTTACAGCTCCCTTGGTCGGTGTCCATCCCATATAGACACCCCTTTGGTCTTCTAGCTTGGTATGGTTAAAGAAGTATCCACCTGCCAAATCACGTGCTCTAATCGGAATACCTCTTCTATGATTAGGCAAATCTATTTGATATTGTGCTGGTATGAATGGTGCATGGTACTCAAAATCCAATTCACCTGAGAGAATTGTTGATTTGAAGTTAGAAGTCTTATCTTTAATGTCCTCTACTTTCTTAAAGAGACCTTCTTTAGTCGATGCTGAAGAATAATTCCGAACATACATACCAAGCATTGCAATATTCTTCTTGGAGATCTCTCTATCCAATTGAGTCAAATCTTTAATTTCATCCATTTCTCGCTGGTTATCAACGATCTTGCTGTTGCCTGTAATACGAGTTGACTTTTCCTCGATGGCATCTTTTATGTCTTCCTTCAGTTCCTTATTATTTGCACGGTAAAGCGATAGAAAAGAACGTGTTCCTGGAATCAGCATGAGGTCGGATAACCAAAAACGGTCCAAGTCTTCTGAGGGGTACTCATAAAAATGAAGCACTGTATGGTAGCCATCTCCACTTACCCAGGAACGGTCATCCTTTTTGAAATCAATATTTCCTTGTGGTTGAATCCGACTGAGAAAGGCCAGGTCATATCCCTGGGCTTTTAACTGTCTCTGTCTACGCTTTGATAGTTCTGGCATCTTATCCTTCCCTTCTTAAACCTTTTCATTCATGTTGTTATACTGCTTGATAATTTGTTCCTTCTTAACCCTAGTAATTTCACGTGGAACAAAATCGCCATTTCCATTCGTCTTGGCCTTACGAACCAGATCGTCTAGTTCTGTTGTAGTAGGTGCAAAGAGCCAGAGGATAAACTCTGTATTATAAATTTCTTGTTGAATGCTCTCCTCAACCTGAATTTCATTGATAAGCAATGTTTCACGATCCAATAGTTGCAAGTATCGGCGAGAGTCAGGAAGCAACTTCGCTTTTTCTTGCCGAACCTTGCTCAAATGGTGTCGAAGATCCATTATCTGAGTATCAGTGTTAGTTGGCAAAGTCGTGGTCTCGATCTGAATATCTGTGTTAAAGTTGGTTAGCCAGGTTTCAAAGTTATCAAGAGTACGTCTAATCTCGTTATAAGAGAGCGACCCCAAGTCTTTCCCTGGAATCTCCATCAGCTGAAGATAGCCATAATCAACCAATTGAATATAAGCTTGACGGTTATCAATGATTGATTTGACATCGAGCAGTTCCACACAGGAATGAAGGTCAAAATACTCTTGACCGCCTTTCTTCGTATCCTGTTTTCGTCCCAACGGACGTTTTTCAATTGGCTGTGTTTGTGCTTGCTTAATAGCCATTAGTGAACCTCCCTTCTTTGATAATTAAGGCTAATATAACGTTTCCTTCGTCTTCTGAAAAAGAGAAGCATACTATGCCAATTTTTCTTTCCACCATTTGTTGGTAGAACCAAGTAAAGGCACATCAGAGGTGTTAAGAGAATAAAAGCAAGCAACTGTGGCCACTGGCCAGTTGGAAATATCTTCGTCCCAACAGATACCGCAGCAACCGCTGAACCTCCTACAAAGACTATATCAGCCATAAAGAGCCCTATAATTTTTACTTTGGCATAGATGTCACGTGGAACACCGTATTTTTCATCCATATATCTAATTCCTTTCTCTTAATACTTCCATCATAAGAGATAATGACATTTCCTGCGTTAAGAGGACAAACTGCCTAGCTGACAATCACGATATTTGTTATATAAAAAGTTATATATCTTTATGCATAAAAAGAGCCTCAAAGCTGAGACTCTTTAACCATATTGAAAAATTCTTCTTCTGACAAAATGATGATTGACTGGCCTTCTGCTATTCTAGACATAGCAGCCTCATATTTCTTGGAACGTTTATCAGGATCAAAGAGATTTAATTGCTTATGACCAGCAATAAGAATATCTGTTTGAGCCGAAATGTAATTCTGAACAACCGCCCCTCTACGCTCCAGAAAGGCAATCACATCTTGCCTGGTCATTGGGCGTAAACTCCCTGTGATCACAATAACCTTACCCGCAACATCAAACATTGATTTACTCCTCATTTTCATCAATCTCTGCACCGCTGATATGCGATTGACCTTGCATGTATTGACCTGCTTGCTGCATTTGGTGCTTCATGTAGTTCATTTGCTGCATCGATTGATCGAGACTACGTCTAGGAGGGGTTGAACCGCCAGTTGGTCGAGAGTCGTTGTGGGGATTATTTGGAAGTGGGCTATTTTCAATTGGATGAGTGCTTTTTTCAGATGAAGAAGCTGGGTCTTTAATTCCACCAGAGGAGTTACCAGATATTCCTGAGGGAGTTCCAGTTGGGTCACTGATGCCTCCAAAGGCTTCACCAGTTGGCTCTGTAGGCGGTGCCGTTGGATCTATAATACCTCCACCACTTGGACCGCTGTCGGTGTTGTCAGACACTTCTGCTGACTGTATGTTTGGATCGGTAATACCTCCGTCATTCGGACTACTATCGCCCTTGTCAACCGCCTGGGATTCATAAGGAGCTTCAGGAGATAGTCCTTCACCACCGTACTGACCTGAAGGATTTAAAGTATACTCCCCATTATCATTAAAACCTGGTCGTGGCGGAACCGCATCATTATTCAAACCTTTGTAGACAGCATCATGAGCAGCTTGTTCTTTTTTACCTAAATTGTCCGCTATAGCACCTGTAAAGTCTTTCGCCTTACCTACTGCTTCTTTGCCCATCACATCAGCCAGGTCTACCATGTTGCTGACACCACCTTTAGCTGCATTCCAAGCTCCTTGATCCCTAGCAGCGTTGAAAGCTCCTCGAATACCGCCACCTGTCGTTGCTAGACTATTTCCAAGGACTTTGCTTCCTGATACAACTGCACCTGGGGCTTTCTTAGCCATATCAAGACCAAAACCACCCAGTGCCATAGCACCGCTACCAACTGCACCTGCTCCAGTCGCAAAAGCATTTCCCATCATCATCGCACCTAGCAATTGCTGTGCAGTGTCACTATGTCCAGTAGAAACACCCAGCCAACGTTCGATCATGGTCACACCCTGCATGGCTGCCAGGAAAACGCCAATATATACCAAGGAGGCGGCTAGACACTGTTCCCACATGTTCAGTCCATCAAAGAAACCGCCTGAAAGTTTTGTTACTGCCGAAACCGACAAGGTTGGCAAATCTCGGAAGATTTCAAGAGTTACACGCATAATCACAACCTCAAAGAAGATGCCTGCCAGTGCGCCCCCGATTGTACGTAAAAGCTCTTTATACTTCTTAGAGTTGGACAAGGAAGAGTACCCTTGGATTGGTGAAATCATGGCTTCCACTACAATATCGAAGACCGACTTAACAAACTTGATTGACATAGAAATCAACAAAACAATCAGGATAATGTACTGCATGAACATCCCTATCCAGTTGACCTTGTACCGCATATAGACTGGCTCAAAGGCATTTAACTGACCGACAACACGGTGTTCAGTAATCGTCTCCACTCCTGTCTGACTAGCATTAAGTTTATGAAGAAATAATCCCTTTAATCCCTTTTGTTTGTCATCCATTTCATTCAACAGTTCAGAATTGGCGGCACCATAGGTAGCACCAAAATCAATTCGTGTTGGAAAATCGCTAGTATCTCGTTTACCAGGACTATCCGTAATATTATTTACGGGTGTTGAACCTTCTTTTGGCGGCTTAATGTAGCCATAATCATCTAGAGGAAAAAGCTCCGTTGAAAAGTCATTGTCGATCAACACCTTGAGATCTACGATATTGTTCTTCATAGGCTGGATCGCCAAGGATGAATAATGCTTACTCCCATCTGTGCCTTCACTAGAAATCGTCTGGATATTCATCGCATCTTGGGCCATGACAGATGAAATAGTCGTCAAGGCTAGAGGAAGAACGGCCGTCACCATTGTGACTAGGAGGAAATTGGTAATCACCCCTTTATACTTGACTGGCTTTGTAAAGACTCCAGTTATCGCCGAAACAACCAGAATTAGGCTAAAGAGGCTTGTTCCTACAACTTGAAACCAAAAATAGAACTGACCTATAACCGTGTTGCTATCTCCTAAGTAACCAAACAAACCAAAGAGCTTGAACATATTGTTAAAGACACGCTCAAGGCTAGCTGTAATGGAATACAGAGCTTTAGCAATTCCTCCTGGAATATAAGCTAAAAAGGATAAGAAGGCTGGAATTGATTCAAGATAGCTACTCCAGTATTTATAAAAGGAAGCAAGCTTTTCCGCATTATCCCCTGTAATATTTCCATTTATCGATCCATTAATATCTAAAAATCCTGTTTCTAGATCGTTGACCAAATCGGAAAAAGTATCATAATTCAATTAAAGGCACCTACTTTCTATATCAGCTACCTTCATCATAAGAGATAATGAGGATCCCTGCGTTAAGGGGACAAGTTACGGGAGGTATCAAAAAAAGCCTCAAATTTGAGACTTTTCTTTATTTAGCTTTGCCTGAGAAATCATAGTAGCCAAAACTGCGTGGCTCTCGTCCTAAGTAAAAAATACGAATAGATTCTCCGCCGTCTGACAGTGCAATTTGATAAGCTCCCTCAGAATCTTTTAAAGTTGGATTTTTTTCACGACTAACAATTATTGTAAAATTATCAGTCCCCTCTAGTTCATTTGATAGTTCGTCAATTACACGCTGTGTGTCCGACGGTATATCTTCTTCAGAGACGACAGAAAAGTATTTCATGTCTCCGTAGCTATTCGTTATTGAATTATCTTTTTTATCAAAGGTTAATATATCATCCCCAGCTCTAAACGGATATCCACCGCCTGACTCCTCAGAATAACCAACGTAGCTATCCTTTAATTCAGTTTTGACAATATCTTCAGTGGTTTTTTGACCACAAGCTACCAAAACAACTAGAGCGATGCCAAGTACAAATAGACTTAGATAACGTTTAAACTTCATAGTGAACTCTCCTTGATATTTCTTGGCTTCATTATAACAGAAATATTATGTTCACTCAATGGGTATATATTTTGTTATATAACTTTTTATTTACCTTGTTATATAACATCATCTACAAAGAAAATATCATCTTCGTCCTCATCATCGAAAACTTCAGCAATTACAGCTTGAGTTAATTCAACTGGAGAGGTGAAACGGGCCTGACTAAATGGTTTATTCTCCTGCCTTCTCGTAGCCAATTTAGGTGTTTCTCCATTGGTCCTCATACGGTCCGTCAGAGCTATCCGCCAATCAATAATCTTACCAAAGGTACTTTGGGCCCCTACTGCAATATCCTGCAAGTCAAGCTCTCTATGGCCACTTTCTACAGGAATATCAGCCAAGGTCATCGAATGATCAAACTCTTCTTGAAGGAACATATAGCGATACGGTAGACTGGTTTTCTCGTGTAGGAAAATTGGGTCCGTTGTTATCTTGCGACCTACATTGTCACGGCCCTTAACTCCACGTAAGATAACCGCTTCTCCTTCTTGTAGCTTGGCTAACTGTGTAGGCGTTAGAAGTTCCTGTTTTGGATTTTCAATGGCTACATTTGGATTAGCCTCATCTAGGATATTGCTTGACCGTCTCCGACGTGTGATGGTCCGAGTACCGAGGTCCTTACTAATGGAAGTGTTCGTAGTATTAGACGTTGATTTGATATAAACTGTGAGCGAACAGTTCTCCTTAATGGTTTCAGCAGTATTCTCACCGTACTTGTCAGTTAGCTGCTTGAGGTTCTGAATCCAGAGATAGTATAAGATATTTTGACCAAGACCGATTGAAATCTTGGTGTCCATATGAGGAATGGCTGGAATATTGGTGAACTCGTCTAGAATATGGAGGATGCGATTAACACATTTACGACCATTCGACAGGGCCAGCTCATAATTGGCATTAAACAGCTGATCCAGGAACAGAGATACAATACTGTTGTATTCTGTTCGGTTTGGCGGTGTGACCAGGTAAATCACTTTTGGATTATCTGAATACACAAATTCAATATCCTCTTCCTGGAGAAGACTGTCTGCTTGCTTATCTAGGATGGAGACTTTGATATAATCCAATATTGGTTTCTTCGTATACTCGTCCAGAGCAACTACCTTACCAAGTTTCTTATAAACTTTTTCAGCTGAAAATTGGAGGGTGCTATCACGAATAATAGAGTCACCATTGTTCTCCTGATCAAAATCGATCGTTACTACAAACTTATCAGGAAGTTTTGGCTCAATCACATAGGTTAGATAGCCCTCTCCATCGATAAGAGCCGTAGCTGCGTTTACGTGAACAACTTGTCTAGTTGATTTGCCCCAAGCTGTTTGACTGATAATCGTAACCTTGGCCGTCTTGTGGGCGTATTCGTTACGCATAGCGACATTAGAGCTTGATCGGAACTTAATCGACAGGCGACGTGGGAAACCAACCGATTCCAAGTCAATAGAATTTTTAGACGTGAGCTTGGCAATATTGTCTTGTAAGAAGAGGTTGATTCCAGACATCATACTGGAGAAGACGTTCCCCTTGGTCTCTTCAGAGGCAAAATCTGAGGACCTGAAGTTCAAGTCTGCCATATCTCTAAACTTAGAAAACTGTTCCTGGTTAATCTTACGTAAGTTATCAAAGTAAACTGTTATTTTTGATTTCTTCTTAACTGGCTGATCACGGTCTGGATTCTCAACGATTTCTCCAAAGTCATTAACAAATACTTCTTCTGAACCCAAATCAGTTAGAAACTTGGCAATGTTACGAACAGTGACCGTGTCCCAAGCATCCGTTTCTCCATTCTTAAAGGTTTCATTAGCACGATCAATTAAAGCCATAGCAATCGCATTGAAGAGGGAAATAGACGTATCTTCCCAGTATTTTGCGTTACCATTGCCAACACCTGGTTTTGTTTTACGATAGATTGCTTCAGCGACTGCATTTACCCTTGTCTGAGTCATTTCATAGTAGCCCTTCTTTGCAGCTGCAATTGCTAGAGCTAGAGGGTTATAAGACATTGACCAGTCCATATTCTGGAAAGATAGGACATTGACATCATAACCACGTCGACGCATGGTTTTGTAAGAGGATTGATAATGCTCACCTTTCGGATCAGCCAAGACCATAGACGGCTGTATCTCAGCCCGACTATTAATATCAATTGTTGTCGTGATATGGCCCTCACCTTTACCTGAACGAGTCATACCAATACCCAGCATGTTTGTTGTGCTGTCTTCTATATAGTAGTCTCCTGAAGGTTTGGAATAGATCCCTAGTATTCTTTCTGCGTTCGTCAGATAACGGCTAAACGTCCGATTTTGCCAGAGCATTTGAGAACCTAGAGTTAGTCCTGATAGGCTCTTCCTTGTTTCGTGGAGAACAGGAACCCCTCCTTCACCTGGATAGGTTTCTGTCTTGTTTGGGACCTTCTTATATTGTTGGTGGATTTCCTTGACTGTCGCAAAGCGATCATCACCTTCTTCATTGTGGTTATAGTCTCGATACTGCTCAAAGTTTACCCAAGCTGATCGCCAAGCTATCACCAAACTAACCAGAAAGATAGGCACTGCCAGAATTGGAGCAATCACAAATACCCTAGCATTGAATAGGTTTTGAATTAACAAGCTATCGATGTCAAAGCTAGCTACTAGGCTACTATCTCGCAAACTCATGACCGAGAAATAAAGAAAACGAATTGCTGCCCTTAATACAGTCACAAAATAGTTTGTGATAATAAAGGCTATGAAGCTAAACCCTATCCCCATAAGCACAAAGCTACGAACATTTTTGAAATATAGCAGAGGCTTCATTTCTTTGTCGAAACGCTTCCTGTCTGGTTGAATAAAGGGCAGTTTGTAGATGAGCCGAAAAAGAATATTCCCCAGGAGCAGGAACAAGAATGAGGGAACAATTGTTGCATATCGTTTAAAATATCGCCAGGCTTTCTTCCCTATTTCTTTTCCAGCTGAGCCCCAGTCAACCTCACGTCGATGTCTCCAGGGATGTGGCAGCGCTTCCTTTTTGTCCATGAAGTATTGTTTTATGATATCTTTATCATCTATAAAGCCTTTCATCACCTGAAGAAAGTCATGCAATGACTTCCTGATAGTCCTAACCCCCTGGTAACAAAGATAGCTGACAAAACTGACTACGAGTATTGCATTAAAGGGATTAATCTTCGCAAGCTGGACCAGAGTGTAATAAATCGCTTCTAGCCAACTAAACACGTTGCTCACCTCGCATATCTTCTAAAAAGCGTTTGATTTTCTCACCATAAAGCGTAGAGAAAAGGAAAATTTTGAATTTCTGCTGAGAGGAAGCTAGCTGGTAACGCTCCAGATAGGAGCTAACACCTGCTTCGATGCCCAATTGAACAGTATATAGATGGCATGTTCTACCTTGCTTCAGAAAATTTTCTATTTGAAGTGAATCAGCCATCAGATCATCTGATTGATATTCTACTTGTTGCTTCATCATAAGCAACCATCCTTTCTTATATTTTTGCACACTCTTAGTCTAAGGGATATTAGCCTTTTCTGCGTTAAGGGGACAAGTAGAAACTATATATAAAAAGTTATATAACTTTTTATATATAAACAGCGGCTTCAGGACCCTGATTAAAACAAAAATAGCACGTGAGTGGTTTATCTCACATGCTACTTTGTTAGTTTAGAAGGGTTCTCCTGAATCAAATGGTTCTGGATAGTCAGTAGGCGGTGGCGGTGGAACCTGCATTCCCTGTCTACGTCTGTTGGCTGCATCCTTAGTCTCCAGAAAAGTGATCCCTCGATTCTGGTCTGGGGAAATATATTGATAGTATCGACGTTGGCCTTGACTATCTTGATAAGCCCGTTGGATAATTTCTCCCTTTACCAGGATAGGAGAACCTTTTACAAGACTTTGAGCCATCACTTCAGCTTGTTTGCCATATATCTGAACATGGAAATAACTTGGTATTGGTTTTCCTTGTTCATCTTGTAGACTTGAATCACAAACAAACTCGAATTTGAAGCTGGCATTTCCTTTAGAAGTTCTACCGACAGCATCATCTGGAATGCTCGCTACTCTTCCGTCAGCAATAAAAGTTTGCATCTCTTCTCCTCCTCTTACTTGATACGATAATTGGCTTTGGCATGGTGTACCGTTGGCTCCTCCGAACTGGAATCTGCAACAGTCAATCCTTCTGGAGAAGCTGCTTCGCTTTCCTCTACTGTCCCAGGTCCCTGGTCAGCTTCATTCAACCAGTCCATCACATGGCCATAGCGTTTAATGGCATCATACTCCGCTATCAAAAATTCTGTCTTAACGTATGGCTGCAAGGCTTTAATGCTTCCAAGTTCCTCCTCGGTAAAGAGTGCCGCCTTCGCCACGTCGGCCGTGACAGTATACACAACTTCGCCTGATAATGGATTATTATTTGTGGTTGCAGTGATAAAGCCTTTTTCCTGCAAAGGAGCCAATACATTGATTAAATAATGGCCCGTGTCAATGACCCAATCATCTGCCATGACTGCCTTCACAAACTCTTCTCGGTCATAATCACTGTGAAAAGTCAGTTCTGTATTTGCTCTGGCAATGGCATCCATTTTGACAGCATAGCTTTTCAGCTCAAGATGTGCCAAAAATCTAGCTTGTTCCTTGGTAATAACTGCTTTTTGCTGTTCTGTCATTTCTCACTCCATTTCTAGTGCTGCGATCAATTCAAATAGTACTGAAGGGCGCTTTTTATTTGTCACAAATCCGACTGGAAAATCCATCAGCTTTGTGTCTCCGTTCCTACCTGGAGTGAGGGCTACTGTCTTAATTTTACTTCGGTACTTTTCTTTAATGGAATTTCCCATCTGACTGGCTACCATCGCTGCTGACTTCTCAATATCGTGTGGAATGTAGTCCAGCTCGTCATCAAGCTCAGATTTCAAGACAAGACTTGTAATCAATCGCTTAAATTGTCTATGGTAGAGCGTAAGAACAATCCAAGCCCCCACCAGATACGGAACAGAATTTACTAGGATAAGAACTCCGTCAGTCTGCCATAACAATATTCCCAACAAAGTCAGAGAGGCACTCCACAGAATCAACCGATATGGGTACTTGATATAGCGACGGTAATCCTCGGTTACGCTTGCGACAATGCTGCCAAT
Source organism: Streptococcus suis (assembly GCF_046032515.1). Taxonomy (GTDB): domain Bacteria; phylum Bacillota; class Bacilli; order Lactobacillales; family Streptococcaceae; genus Streptococcus; species Streptococcus suis_AL. Next base: position 14,840 of record NZ_JARQPJ010000019.1, read on the forward strand.
GACCAACAAAATAGCGGATATTCCAAGGGTACCCCACTTGATGATTTCAGCAATCTCTTCACTTGTATAGGTTGTAACGGCATAAGCTGCCGCTGCGACCAAAATAAGTGATACAAGCAAAGGTCTGACAATCTTCGTCACCTTTTTTGAAAAAATCAACAGTTCTAGCATTGATTAACCTTTCTTACGTTTGTCTACCAAACCAACTGCTGAGAACAAAGTCATCAAACCTACTGCCAGAAGTCCCATGCTTCCTGCATCACCTGTTTCAGGCAATGCTGCCTTCTTGCTAGATGAGGTAGAAACTGGACGAGCAACAGTTTTTGTTGTTCCTGCTGGTGCTGGCTTGTTACCAGCCACGTAATCAACAATTTTACCTGTTGCATCTACAACTGGAATAGCAACTTGTCCTGTTGTCTCAAGGGCTACTCGTTTGGCTTCTAGTTCTGCTTGACGCTTCGCTTCTTCCTGTGCTGTAAAGCGGGCCAAAAGGATATCGTAATTCTTTTGATCAATCGTTTGTTTTTCGAGCAAGTCAGCAAGGACTGACTTAGCTTTTTCAAGTGCCTCCGCTTTTTCTGCCAAGGTAGCTTTAGCAGCATCTAATTTCGCTTGCGCTTTGGCAAGAACGTCATCAGCATTTAGCAAGTCATTCAAGCGTTTCTCACTTGCTGCTTGGTTAGATTTTGCGGTTGCAAGAGCTGACTTAGCTTTTGCAAGAGTTGATTCAAACTCAGTGACTTTAGCCTGCAAGTTTTCAAGCTCTTGCTTTTCTTTATCCAAGTTAGCTTTAACAGTTTGCAACTCTGCTTTTTGAGTTGCTAATTTAGCCTTCTTCTCATCAAGGTTAGCTTTTTTAGTCGCAACGTCGGCTGAGAAAGCATTTACCGCATCCTGTGCTTCCTTGGCACGTTCTTCAGCAGCTGTCAGGTTATCTTTAGCAGTTTGAAGTGCTGCAAGGGCTCCAGGAGTTTGTACTGTTTTATTTTGCCAGTAGGAAAGTTCCTCCTGTGCTCTTGTTTGAGCAACTAGAGCGCTGTTGTAATTGCTCTGAGCCAAAGTTTGAGCAGCTTTCGCATCAGAGTCAGCTGTTTGAGCTTTTGAGAGAGTTGCTTGGGCAGTTGATTGAGCAGACTTAGCCGCTGCTAACTCATCATCAATGTTGCGTGATGATAGATTTGAAGTAGTGTCAAACTTGCTAGCATCTTCGATTTGACTGTCTGCTACTCCCAGGATATGAACTCGTCCAAGTGGCATTGTATTTCCAGTTGAAAACTCATAGTCAAGCTTGCTCACATCAAGACCGATATATTTGGAGTTTGTTGTGGTACGAACTCCTGCAAGTGAAGTTGAATGGCCCCAATTTGAGTCTGCATCATCAAACAGCATTTCAGAAATCGTGTTGTAGACTGCTTTCTTCAGGTCATCCATCGTAACAGTTTGTCGTGGATCAAAGTAACCAGATGAGAAGTTCTCATAGTAGTTTACGCCATCTGTGCTGTCTAATCCTTTTCTGCCTGCTGCGGCTGGGATAGCTTGCAAGTCATGGCCCAAAGATTTTGAAGTGTTTGCTACATCATCTGCAAATGAGATAGCAGACAGATTAGCAACAACAGCTGAAGTACCTACTTGTTTGCGAACTTGATTCATCAAGTCAACCGCAAAAAGTGTCAACTCCTCACGTTGCGCTTGAGACAAGTTATTGACATCAGAGATAACGATTTGCTTGTCACTATCTAGTGACTTGAATTGGTTCAACGAAACTCCCGTTGCAGATGCGTTAGCGACTGCTACCTTGTTGCTTTCAGATTTATCTGCTGCAAATGCTTTGAGTGCCTCCGCATATCCTGATGGAACTGTGATGGTATTCTTGCTAGCCAATTCCTTAGTCAAACTGTCAACCAATTGTGTTGCTGCTGCCAAGTCTTTGTTCGCTTCTGACAAGGCAGTTGCCGCATTTTGAGCGGTCACGTTTGATTGATCCAGAGCTTGCTTGGCGTTAGCCACGTCAACTCCTCTGTTTCTGAGACTTGTTTCGCTGGCATCAAGCATGATGGCACGTGTTTTATCCGCTTCTTGCGCTGCTGCCAGGTCACCTTCAGCTACTGTTACAGCAGCTTCCGCTTCAGCAACGGCAATCTCTGCTGCTTCTTTCTCTGCAATGAGCTTAGACTGTCCAGTACCATCTAGGATAGCTTGAGCATTGTCAACTTCAGCTTGTGCTTGGTCTACATCGGCCTGCTCTTTGGAAACAGTTTTTTCCGCTTCAGCAACAACGGTCTGTTGTCGAGTTACTGCACCTTTTGATTCTGTCACAGATGATTCAGCAGCTGTTACCGCTTCTTCAGCTTGGGTTACTGCTGCCTTTGTATCTACTACCTTAGTTTCTTGTGCTACAATTGCTTCAGGTGTTGCTTCATCTACAAGCGCTTGTGCTTCAGTAACTTCAGTCTGGGCTTGCTCTACGTTGCTTTCAGTTTGAGTTGCTTGCTCTTGAGCAGTTTGCTCAACAGCTTGTGCCTTATTTACCTCTTGCGTAGTGCCTTCCAATTCTGCTTTCGCTTCTGACACTTGTTCAGCTGTTACTACTGTATCAGCAACCTTCTCAGCCTGGACAACTTCTGAAGCACTCTCAGCACCTGGAGCTTGTGTAGTTTCTTCTGCATAAGTTGTCACAGAACCTAATCCAAGAGTCAATACACCAACAGTTGCCAAACTTTTAACTACTTTCTTTTCCATTTTATCACCTATTTAACTTTCTTTATTTTTGATTTTATAGTGTGTTCCATTTTGTAAACTAGGATCGTACACCCCAGCTTTCTCTAGAATGCGTTTAACTTGCCATCCAGATAGCCCATAAGGCTCTCCATGCCGAACATGATACCAGGTACCAACTGAAGGGTTCTCTTGTTTTAACTTTTTCCAGGCGAGATATTCGTTTACTAGAGCTTCCTCCACCTCAGGAGGTTTTTCACTCCTAGACCTAATGGTCATCTCCAAGGTTCCATCCCTACTTCTAGTGGTTTCAAGTACTGTGTACTGCTCTTCAATATATTTGGTTAATCTTGCATGAGCCTTACTGGATAGCTTGAGATGCAACTTTTTCAATAAAGCGCCCCCCTTTCACCGTTGCTATTATTTACCCTACACTTTTTCTAGGTCAATATTATTATACACTATAAAATCTGCAAAGTCAATGATTTTTATTTTTTTTTATCATTGACTTTTGTAAAAAATCCAAGTCCTGTAAGAACCTGGATTTTTGCAATTAAAGACTAGTCAACTTCTGAATCACGCTTGCGACGAGCTAAGCCAAGCCCTGCGATTGCCATGCTTGCACCGAGTGCAGCCAAAGCCATAGAGCTTTCTTCACCTGTTGAAGGAAGTGTCTGCGTACGAGCTACTGGCGTTCCTGAAGTAACAGGAGTTTCTGGTTTCTCTGGAGTGTCTTCCTGAGGCTTAGGTGTGTTAGTCGTAACAATATCCTTATCTACTTCAACATCGTTGACATAGACTGTCCACTCATTTTCAATATTTTCACCGTAAGCGATACGTTTCAACATTGAGTAGACATCGATCTTGATTTCTTCTCCTTCTGCTAGAAGGTCATAGAACTCAGGATTCACAGTGTACTTAACCGCCACAACTTGTCCTGTCTTTTCATCTCGAATCAACTCTTGAACAATGTAGCGAGTCAGTTCTTCATCTAGTTTAATGATTGAACCGTCTTTGAGTTTCATATCACCTGAAGCAAAGACATAAAACTCACCATTGTACTCGTCAAAGTTTTCATCGAAGTTTTCAATACCATAAAGTGATTTCAACTTGCCATCAATCGTTGTCTTGACAACTGGGAAAGAAAGTTTAGCTGGGTAGGTTTGGCCCAATTCAATGATACCGCCAGTCAGGTCTTTATTAGAACCGATTGCCTCCAGGATCTTCTTGATACCATCCAGTTTTGGCACGTTGTTTTCTACCGTATTGCCTGCGTAGCCATTTCCAAAGTCAACTTGCCATACTTTATTGCTAAAGTCTCCAATGTAATTCCCAGTTTTCACATCAAAGGTATGGAACAGGTTCAAACCAGTGAACACGTACTTGTTGAAGTATCCCTCAAAATCTAGACCTTTAGGAACTACAACTGAGAAATACCCATCTGGAGAAATTCTAGCAGCTTTTAGGATAGCTACAACTTCAGCATCCGCTTTTTCAAGACTTTCATAAGACCGCACTTCAAAGTCAGAAGATACGTCACGGCCATCAGCTAAGGTTGTCTTCAAGGTAGAGAAGTCAAACAGAACTGTATTGTCTTGAGAATCATCAACCAGTGGTAGGAAGCCTTTAAGGATTTCTGCCTGAGTGGCTTTTAGTCCCTTATATTGATTGTTGTCTGTGACAGCGGTATAGGAATAGGTTTTGTTTGGAAGCAGCTGAAGACCGTCCAAATTAGCCCCACTTGATTGGCCCACCTGGTAAATGTGTTTCTCTGGCTCAATCAAGCTATCATTTGGAGTTGGTGTCTCTGGACGTGGTGTGATACGTTTGTACACGTAAGTCACTTCCGTAGTTCCTTCTATAACTTCTCCAGTTTCCTGACCCATTGTCTTTTCAGGAAGCAGTTCGTACTCGATTCCATCTTCAGTTGTAATCTTTACAGGTTTGTGGTCCGTGGTATCGTAGCTTGTACCTGTTGGAACATTTGAAGAGTCTACAACATCATTTGCGATTGTCTTTTCATCTTCGTTCACATAGTGGATGACTACGTTACCTTTACCTCGTTCATTTTCAACCACTTTGTAGAAGTAATCAACATAGATAGTTCCGTCAGTTACCTTACCAGTTTCAGTACCGACAACTTTTGAAGTAAGTTTGTACAAGTTGCCTTTATAGGCGATAACTTCTTGTTTTTGGTCCGTGGTATTGTATACTGTGCCAACCTTGGCATCCTCAAGGTCTACTTGGTTTGGTGCAATTTTCTTGTTTGTATCTTCATCAAAGTAGCGCACGACTACGTTACCGTTGTAGGTACGAGTCTCAGAACCTGGTGTGTAGATCACTGGCGTGTTAGACGTTGCCGTATAGGTCTTGCCTGACTTAGTTGTCAACGTCAGTGTGTAAGTGTTCTTGTACGTTGCAGCATCATTCAATACCGTGAAGACGGCATTAAATGTCGGGAGGACGAAATCTTTAGACAGGTCTGCGTTGACTTTGGCAAGTCCGTTTGCAGACAGAGTCACACTTGCCTTGCCAGTTTCATCATAGGAAACTAACCATTCTGGACTAAGTTTAGCGGTACCATCTTTGAAGAGTTTTGTTCCAGCTGGGAAAGGATCTGATAGGACAACGGAAGTCATTGCTTCCCGACCAGCCTTCAGTGTACCTGGATTGAGTACCCACGTCTCAGTTGAATTTTTCGCAACCAGCTCACCATCGATGCTAGTTCCTTCGGCATTGACAACATCTTTTGTGATAGCAGGAGCATCCTTGACCGCAACTGGATGGACCGTTGCTTTAATGGTTTTCGCTTCTGGAACAGGTACATGTGGCTTCACAACTGGTGTGATTGGATTATATACCTCTGGGGTAAATGTTTCAGGAACAAAGACTTCAGGAGTATACGGCGTGGGCGTGTACGTTTCAGGGGTAAAGACCTCTGGAGTGAACGTTTCAAATGTTGGTTCGTTTGGAATTTTAGATGGCGTTGGTGGTTCTTCATTGAACGGTGTTGGGTTAAAGGTTACCGTTTCAAGTTTTGGTGGTGTAGCAGGAACTGGTTTCAGCTTCTCTGGGGTTACTTCTTTGAGGGGTGGTAATGGAGGTAACACAGGAGCAGCAACCCTAGTATTGAAGCCAAAATAGTATGCCCCCGTGTTACCTTGTTCCGAGTTTGCCCAATTATTTACAATATCAAATGAAATATTTGTACCACTATCAACTTTTAGTACACCTGCACCATACCAACGAAGAGGTCCATCTAATGTATCCCAGTAATTATTAGGATCATTTGTAACTACCCCTCCTTTAGTACCGTCAAATCGTGCGCCTCTATCAGAGTTAGAATTATCAATAATAGAGGAGTAGATTTTATTCCCATCTTTTGCAATAGTTGAACCAACGATTGGAATAAAGGTCGTATTACTACTTGTAAGCTCCACTCCTTCACCTGTTCCTGTTCCAGAATAAGGTGAGTTTCTATTCAGGGACGAAAGACTAATAAGAGCTGGTGCATCGTTGGTAAATTCAATTATTTTCCCTGTTTCGTCATAATACTCCGCTTTAAATCCGAGTCTAGTTTCACCTGCACTTGTTAAACCATTCATTCCAACAAAGTTTATTGTTACGGTTGGATCTTGTAGGGGAGACAAATTGACAGCATCTTCTTTAGCGGTATATGTATAAACTACCTTACCAATTTTTGTGTTATTGTATGTGGAATTTTCGATACCTGTATAGGTCAGTATTAAGCTCTCCCCATCTTGTAACACAAACCCGTAATCGTTTTTATTGATGACCCCAGATGCTTCATAATGTGCATTTGGTTCAGAATTAAATTCTAAAGATTGATAGGTTAATTCTGACAAATTACCTTCTGTACCAATTTTTGACTTTATTTCAACCAATTTAGCTTGATACTCCGCCTGCAAACGTTCATTTTCTGCTTTTGCGACGGCTGCAGCGGCATCGTTCCGTTTCTGAATTTCATCATTGTCAGCAAGCAAGTCATTGTATTCTTTGAGAGCTTTGTCATACTCAGCCTTCAATGCTACATTTTTTGCATCCGCTTCAGCTTGACCTTTTGCGTTAGCTTCTTCATTTGCTTTTTTACGTTCGTTATAGCCAGCCAGTGCTGCTGCATCAGCTGCGATGGTGGTTTCTTTGTTAGCTTCCCATTCTGCCAGAGCGTTTGCGTTGCGTTTATCAACTGCTTCTTGGCCCAACTTATTTCGTTGGTCTGTCGCTGCTTGACCAGCCTTATTGCGTTCCTCAACTGCTAACTTTTCTGCTTCAATATCATCCAGTTTCACCTGATTGCGTTTATCAACTGCTTCTTGACCTGCTTTGTTACGTGCCTCTACTGCTTCCTGGCCAGCTTTGTTCCGCTGGTCTGTTGCTTCTTGACCTTGTTTATTGGCTTCTTCAACACGTTTTGCCTCCGCTGCATTGTCTGCATCGATTTGAGCATTCGTAGCATTTGCGGCTGCGATTTCTTCGTTGTTTTCAACCTTTTCGGCTTCTGCATTTTTTACAGCTGCTTCCTGATTGGCAGTATCATTTTGAGCGGCTTCAAGGCTATCATGGACCGCTATTTCACCCTTGGTCACAACTACACCGTTTGCCTCTGCCTCTGCAACTGCTCGATCAAGCGCTGGTGTTTCAACAGGTGTTACAATTGCCCCAGTATTTGTATTGGCATGGGCTTGAAGGTCTGTATTTTCAACTGGTGTAGCTGGCTGAACTTCAACCAGGTTAGTAGCTGGATTATCCGTTGTGACCACTGTCTCCGTCGCAACTGATGTCGTTACTTCATCTGCTGATACGGTATTAGCGCCAGCAACAGTAAGGGCACCTGCAAGAGCTATTGTAGATACGAGACCATAAGCCTTCGTGGTTACCAAACGCTGCCGCGCTTGAGTTTCTGCCGATTTGTTAAAAAGTTCTTTTCTATTCATACCTTAAATCTCATCCTTTTCTGATTTTACAAGTAAATGTAGCGTGATTCTGACGTATTATTTTTACCAGAAATAGTAAATCCAAATAGTAGGAGTAAAAATCCTAGTAAGGTTAGCGCTATATTTTCAACCACCCCTGTTTCTGGCAAGGTTTCCTTCTTCCCTTCTTTCGTAATGAAAGAAACGGTTCCGTTTTGATTAGTTATGCCACCAAAGTCTTCAGCTTTCCCTGTCGGCTTTGTACCATCGACGTTAGCAACCGTAACAACACTATTCTCAGTACTGATAACAGTGTAGCCTTGGTCCGTTACGATTGGTTCAAAATCTTCTTCAACCGTAGGAGATGGATCTACTTGAGGCTGTAATGGTGCCGTTTGAGTGTTGTTATTTTCGGTTGCTTGTGGCGTAGTCGGTGTTGTAGGCTGGTTGTCAGTTACAACTGCCGTTGACGGTTCTGTTGTGTTTGGTTGCTCGCTTGGAGGAACAACGGTAGAGTCAGTTGGTGTCTCAGTCATCCCTGGGGTAGTTGGAGTTTCTGACTCCTTTGGTGCTTCTGGCGTTTCTGTTGTCTCGCCAGAAGTTTCCGTTGGCAATGTCGGATCGACTGGAATTTCTTCCGTCGTATTCGTTGGTGTCATTGGAACAGTTGAATCAGTTGGAACATCGACAGTCGTTTCGCTCTCAGCTGGTGAATCATCCCCCGCATTGTCCGCTGGAACAGGGGTAACTGGATCAGTTGGCAGTGCCACAACTTCCGTTGCAGAAGTTTCTAAAGCGGTGTTCTCTGCATATGCAGGCTGACCATAGGTTAAGACCGCCCCCGTTGCCAACCCAAATACTACGGTTAGCTTCAGTGTGTTATTTTCATCATATAAGTCCTTGGTTCTCATATGTTGCATTTCCTTTCATTTTTATTTAAGATAACTGGTTTCCATTGGCTCTGTGGTCACCACAAAACCGTATTTACTAGATTCCGAGACTTTGACCGTGAAACTAAGGCGTAGACTGGTGGTCTTCTCCTCCTGCTTGACGGCAAGAACATAGGTAACTTGATATTCCTTAGCATCTGAATCATAAGTCATCTGCTCCAGAATCACCGATTGCAGCGTTCCTATTTTAGGGACAGTATACTTTGCATCTCCATCAGACAGAAAATCCACCAGGTTTTCTTTTTGACCAGAATAATAATTTGGTAAAAAGTAGCGACTGAAGACATCTACTTGATGCTCCGTACTTACTAAGTGCTGGATATGCTTTAATTCTTGATAGAGATAAGCAACCTGTTCATTCTGCTTGGCCAGTTGCGTATATGCAATGATAGATGAAGCTATCCCTCCGAGAGCCAATACTCCAATAAGTCCCATGAGTAGGTACACCTTCTTCAGGGATTGTGTTTTAGGAGCTTGATGAGGGGCTGTTGGAGTTGCATTCATTGAAACGCTCGATACTGGACTCGGTTGATAGGAGTTACCTAGCACCTGTTCCCCTTCTTCTGGAAAAAGTGGTAGGGCTGACTCTGGGAGCCCCAGACTAGCTTTATAAGATGGATAAATCTGGTTGATGAAATACTCACGCTTTTCCTGGTAAGTATAATGCTGAAAATCTAGTTCAGTCATAATAGATTGAATCAGTGGTAAGAGTAAATTCTGATACCTACGATCAATGATGAAAGGGCTGGCATAGACTTCCCCTTCAGAGACCGCCTCTCTTCCTTCCAGGTGGCAAATAGCCACCTTTTTCAGCTGCACCTGACCGTAAACCTCTTTTAAAGCCTGAAATAGTCGTTCTGCTTGCAGGAAGGTTAGATAAGGTAGCGACTCTTCAATGGTATGCTGGAAGGAATCTAGATACTGTTGGTCCAGTCCTTCAATAACACCAAGAAGCTCACTATCATCATCTGGAGACCTACCATCTTCCCAGCTCACTTCAAGAAATAAGTCATCTGTCACCAAGCATTTATTGCTTTTCTTAAAAGGTATAAATGCCATTGTAACCACCTTATCCCTTCACAAAGTTAAAGCACCACTCAATGATACTTGGTCCAGCAGAAACAGCAATAATCGCAATAGCAATAGCTACCCAATGCTTCTTAATTCCTGCTTTAAGTTCACGACCACCGAACCCATAGATTAGACCAGTCACTACAACAGCCAATCCAAACATCACGATACCAATTCCTTGCACTTTAGTAATACCTTGTTGTGCTAACTCTTCTGTTTTTGCGAAAGGATCATCTGCATAGACGGTATTTGTCAAGATGCCTGATAGAAAGAGTGATAGACTGAGCAAGTAGTTCCTGCCTTTGGTCTTCACTTCACCGAAATAATTTGTCAATGTTTCCTTCATAGAAGCCCTCCTTATTTTTATTGACATGATTAGTGTAAGGGATAAATAACATTCCTGCATTAAGAGGACAAATCGCAGGAAAAATATTTTTCAGCTGAAGAGAGAATCCATTTCTCCTTCAATATCTAGTTTGATCTGCCTCAAGTCTTTGCGATGTTGGCCATCTGGTGCCTCCCCTTCCACCCATAAATGAACATTGTAAGTTTGTTTACTCCTATCCAACAATAGAATCTTAGCCGAGATCGGTGGCAGTACTTTTTGTTTAATCAAATGCTCTAAGGGCCGTGCACCATTCTTTACATCGGTTCCCACGTCCGACAGATACTGAATCAAACTTGGTTCATAAGAGAACGTTACATTTTGTTGGCTCAACCTAGCTTCAATCTCAGATAAATTTTTCTCTGCGATTTCTTCAATAACATCACGCTCCAGGAGATTAAAGATGAGTTTATTTTCAATCCGATTCAAAAACTCTGGTCTAAATTCATTTTGAAGCTCGCTGACCATAGATTTCTCAAACTGAAGCCACTCACGATCGGATAAATTTTTGAAATTGCCTTTTAATTCCCACTTATTGATAATTTTCTTATCACCACTATTTGTGGTCATAATGACAATTGTGTTTTTGAAGCTAACCAGGCGGCCTGTACTGTCTGTCAAGCGCCCATCAGCAAGCACCTGGAGAAATAGGTCTATGACTTCACCGTGCGCTTTTTCAAGCTCATCTAGTAGCAAAACACAATAAGGTTTCTGCTTGACTCCTTCCGTCAGCTGCCCTTTTGTTTTCGTAGCACGATTTCCGATTAGTTTGGCCACATCTTCTTTCTGTTTATACTCAGACATATCAAAACGAATCATGGCATCTTCATCATCAAAAAGTGCTTCTGCCAAGGCTTTGGCTAACTCTGTCTTCCCAACTCCAGTCGCACCAAGGAAGAGGAACGAGGAGATTGGTCTGTTTTCATCTTGTAAGCCTGCTTGAGCAATGGTCACAGCATCAACAATTGCATCAATCGCTTCTTCCTGACCCTTGACTCGTCTCATCAATTTTTCCTTGAGACCATCTAGCCGCTCCTGGTCTCCTTTTAAAATTGTCGTAACAGGAATACCAGTTTTATCCTTCAAGACTTGGGCTATATCTACTTCTGTTACACTCTCTTTTCCTTCAACTGAAGCAATAGTTGCTGCTTCATCGATCAAATCAAAGGCTTTATCTGGTAAAAAACGATCTGTAATATAGCGAACAGACAAACGGACTGCTTGTCGAACTGCTTCTGAAGAAATTTTTAGCCCATGAAATGTTTCATAAACGCCTTTTGCCTGTTCGATAATCGCTATCGCTTGCGGAATTGTCGGTTCCTCTACCATAACTGGCTGGACCCGACGTTCCAATGCTCTATCTGTTTCGATATAGTCATGGAACTCATCTAAGGTAGTTGCACCGACCAACTGAATGTCGCCACGTGCCAAGACTGGCTTGATAACATTTCCTGCATCAAGAGCCTGACCGTCTTGGCCACCTGCACCAACAATAGTATGAAATTCATCTACAAAGAGGAGATTCTGTCCTCGTGTAGCAACCATCTCCTCAATGATTTTCTTGAACTTGGCTATGAAGCCACCTTCTTCTTCACTCATTAAGCTAGACAGTTCCAAAGAGCGTACCGTTAAACCCTTTAAGGCAGATGGAACCTGACCACGCAAGATAGCAAGTGTTAAACCTTCGACAATAGCTGTCTTCCCGACTCCAGCCTCTCCAACTAAGACAGGATTGTTTTTCGTTCGCCTGAGAAGGGAAACGATGACGGCCTGAACCTCTTTATCTCGTCCATAAACCTGGTAATCAGCCACCTTCTTTGAGACTTTGTCTGACAAATTGTCAGTGTACTTATCAAGATAGGGTGTCTTCACTTCGTCTTCCACTTCAATCTCTCCTTTCTTTTGCGGCCAAAATTTGATGCGTTAATTTTTCCTTGATAGCATCCACAAATTCACGTGGGTTTATCTCTCCTTCTCCAATTTGAGATAGAAACGTTTCCCATCCGCCTGTGGTTTCAGGACTGGCAAACTCATTATCATAGAGGTAATGAATCAAGAGGTAAGCCTTATTCGTTGGTAATAATTGCCCTGTCTTCTTGTCCTTTTTGATATAACCTCGATCTTGAATGGTTTTCAACATGGTTGCCCTAGTTGCCTGTGTACCTAAGCCGTACTTGGGTAGGATTTCACTAATCAATTGGCTTTCTGTAATCCTCTTTGGTGGCTTTGTCACTCCCTCAAGGATATTGACCTTTGTCTCAAACTGATCTCCTATACGATAATCTGGTAGCTCTACATCCCCTTTTAGTTTTTGCTGGCTAAGAGCGGCCCATCCTGGCTCAACCATTTGACGGCCTTTTGTTTTGAAAACCATCCCCTGATTTTCCACTTCAACCGTCGTTGTTAGATATCGACAGTCAGCTGCAAACATTAGAAGCATTCTTCGGACTACAGCCTCATAGATTAATCGTTCATCTGGCTTCAGGGTTACTAGGTTCGGGATATTCTCGGTTGGAATAAGAGCGTAGTGACTTGTTTTAGCTACCTTCTTAGGATTAACATAATCTTCCCTTGGTTCCATATTTACTGGTTCAAAAGGACAATTAATCGCCTCTTGATAACTCTTCAGGTAGTTTCTTAAATAGCTGAACTCTTCCTCATCGATATATCGAGTATCTGTTCTAGGATAAGATAAGTATTTTTTCAAATAGAGACTTTCTATTATGCTTTCTGTTTTAGTTGACTCAAATCCCCATTGTCTAGCTGCCAATCCTTGAATATCAGATAGATTGAATAGAGGTGGTGCTGCTCTCTGTTCCTCTTCTGTTTCAACTGAAGAAACGGTAGAAACTGTGCTTAGTTCTCGTGACGTTGCAAGGATAAGTTCACTATCTGAGTACTTATCCTTATTTGTGAAACTGATCTCCGTCTCCTTATCTTGCAATTGTAATTTCCAATAGGTTTCTGGCTGGAAATTTTGAATCGCAATATCGTTCTCACAGATTAGCCGTACTCCAGGAGTTTGAACACGACCGACAGACAGACTATTGCCCTTCCCTTTTGGAAGTCGGCCCTTACTTTGTAATTCTAAAGTGACCAATGGAGACAAATTCATACCCACCAGCCAATCTGACTGTGCACGTGCTTCAGCTTCTAGATAGTAGTTATAGGTCTCAATAGGTTCCCTTAGATTTTGAAAGGCTTTCTGAAGACCTCGTATGGTCAACGAGTTGGCCCATAGGCGCTTGGTCACTTTTTCCTTCCCATCCGGAATGTGAGATAAGATTGAATAGGCAATCCGCTCCCCTTCCCTATCAGAGTCTGTACCGATAATCACCTGACTCGCTACTGTTACTTCCTGATAAATCTGTTTGAAAGTATCTTTAGAGACTTTGTCCTGCTTTAAGGTCTGCTTAAAGGAAACATCAACCAATGGTAGTTTATCCAAATCCCAGTTATCCTTGGGTAGCCCATATTCAAACAAATGCCCCTCTGCTGCAATGATATGCACCTCATCTGAAAAATAGGCTGTTTGTTTAATAATGTGTACCTTTCCTTTTTTACTAGCTTTGCCCAAACACTCTGCATAAGCCACTGCCTGTGTTTCTTTCTCAGCTAGAATCACTGTTACCATATCTTATCTCCTCTCTCTTGATAGTTTCATCATAAGAGATAATGACAATTTGTGCGTTAAGAGGACACTTAATTCTTATTATTAGAAACAGCATAAATTGTTATATAACTTTTTACGCTATTTCTTGTATACAAAAAGGTACCCTCTCAATGAGAGTGCCTGATTGATTATCGACTAGGCCCTTTCACTGGGGCTTTAGGAAAATTTGGAGCTTGTCCCCTCATTTTCCCAACCTGATAGGGCTTAGTATGAGTTTCAACTTGCTTCAGCATCGTAGAAACGGTTTTATGGACTCGTTTCAATGAATCCGCCAACTGCTTATCATCTAAGGCTGTCAGATTCTTTGTCCAACCTGCTATATAATCAATAGCTTTTTCAGAAGTATCCAAGCCAAAGTGTTTTGAAAGTAGATGACTGGTCATCTCGGCTTCAAGTTCTTTTTGACCTTTCGGAAGGTTGTCCTTGTACTGTTCAGCTAATTTAGGGTTATGGAGTGTGGCATGCGCTAACTCGTGAATGGTTGTGGCAATTTTTTCTCCAGGTGTATTGTCTGGATTGATCAAAATGAGCTGTTCTCCTGGGAAAAAGGCACCTTTTGCATTACCTAAAACACGAGCCTCATCTTTCATCATCTTAACCCCAATGCTTTCAGCATAATCACACAAGCCTTCCAGCACTTCTTTTGTCTTAACCTTATCAACATTAAAGTTGTAGTGACGGTTAGGCATGGCTTTAGGATAACTTTCTGGCTTCAGTGTAGTCTGCGATAGTTCAAAGACCTTGTAAGTCGTAAAACGTGCTTGACCTGTTTTAGGATCCCTTTCCTGGAATTGACGTACAGGAATCTTACCTTCTTTCACTAGCGCCTTTTCTTGTGCTGTTGCTTCTGAGTACTTCTTGTACTTTGGATTTCCTTTGTCATTTTTTACCTGGCGACCATTCTCATCAAGGACTGGAATCATCTTAACCATCAACGGTCTAAACAAAGTGATCTGCGACTTTTCACCTGTTTTGACTGACAAACCTTGATGAAGGACCTCCTTAGTTTCACCCGTCCGCTTGTTGGTGTATACTGCCTTGGTTTGGATAACATCCTCTGGCTTAATTCCTAAAACGTCTCCCATAGCTTGCCATTGGTCATAGGTTGCGACCACATTTGCCCCACGCCACTGGTCATGAATTAGAGCGACGTTGCGTGGTGATAGTTGTGGGAATTTACTCATGAAGTCCATATACTCCAACATATCTTCTGGTGATTTTGTATACTCACGAATTTTCTGGAAAGCATGTTCGCTTATTTCGTAGGCAGTGGCACTGCTATAGTCAAAGGGGTCATCTGAAGTTGCTGGTTTCGACTCTTTTTGAGTATTTTCGTTTGTCTGACTTGTAGCAAGGAAGGTATCCACTTCTTCCTGTTTATACAGGCCTTTTGGTGCTCTTCCTGATCCGATTTGTTCAGCAAACTTCTCTAACTCTTCTTCAATTTGGAAGTCGTTGCCCCAATCACTACCATAGGCCACATAGCCAAGTGGTTCGTCCCCCTTGATAAGTGCCAAGGTCCAAGGTGCCTGGGTATCAGATAGCTGTTCAATCATCATTGGACTGTGAACTGCTAATTCTAAATGATAATCTTGGCCGAAGTCTTCTCGGTTGATATATAGCATTCGGCCATCCAACTGAGAAGTGCCAATCAAGTTACCTTCAAATGATAAACTTTCTTGGATTTGAGGAATGGAAGAAACTAAAATCTTGGCTGCATCCTCTGCCATTATCTCTTCAACCCGTTGAGTCAATCCAACCTTCATAGCCTCATTAGGCGAATGGAAATTCCCCCTGGAATGACCACTTTCATCAGGAATTATCTCTGTCGCCTTCAAGCTCTGCTCATTAGCTTCCGTAGAAATTTCCTGATTCACTTCCTGATTTTCCAGCTGAGAAAGGACCTGTTTATCAATAGCAGCTAGTTGAGGTTGGCCTTCTAAACGACGATAGCCTAAACCAAGCAGACGTGAAATCGGTTCTGTTTCATCACCAATATTATAGCGAACATCTGACTTAATCAGTGTCCCACCAGGAGCATATATATCAAATTTCACTTTTGTAAATGGAATATATGCCTCTTGGTTTCCTGTCTCATTAACTATTGCCATACTGTCTTGATGACGTTTATAGAAAGCTTGATTTTGCTCATACAACGTTTCAATGAATGTTTGGTAGGCTACAAGTTCTGTTTCCTTAAATGGAATCTGAGGACCTTCTGGCCACTCCTCCGCCCACTGAAGACGTACATGGTAATCATTCTGGTATATCTGGTCCTGATGCCACTCTTGATAGAGGTTTGAGGTCTTAACCAACAGCTGATCACCGTCCGCTGCAGCAATGATTTTCCCTAAGTCGTCGCCATGCTCTTCAGCATAGCTAAAGTAACGATTCCAGGCCGCATGAAGCTCTTCTGGAATGCGTTCAAGACCTTCTGGGGCACCAACGTTATAGACAGCATTCAATACTTGGGTGAACTGTTCAGCTGAGACGACATCCGTTTGAACTGGCTCTTCTGAACGCATTTCTGTAATCTCATCAGCAATATTTTGGTCAAAATATTGTGCATCACTACTTAACGCTTCAGAATAGCCTAAACCAGCAACAATATCGTAGCCGTTGACCTGAACATTTCCAAATTCACTCATAATCTCTATGCGCTGTTTATTGGTTGCAGATTCTGAATTGAATAACTCAACTAACTCACTATGATATTCTGGATTGATAGTCAACCATTCCTGTCCTTCTGATGATTGTAAGTAGGCAGCACCTGCTTTCAGAAGACTATCAACATCGTTATAAGCTGTATGATTAAAGTGATAAGAAGAAACGTTCACTACTTGACTATCCTCATCAAAAGCCTCTTCATATTGTTTGCTCTCCAAAATTGATCGCATCTCTTGACCACTATCACTTATATACTTGTCATTAATAGCAATTTGTTCTATCTGACCGCCCCTCTCGCGGAAAATGCCCACAATTTCATTTTTTCTAGCTTCTTGTAACTCTTTTCTTAAAAGTTTTCTTGCTTTAAACACTGAAACAGGAACCATTCCATCTTCAGTATTCATACGAAATAGTAGCATCAAATCACTGTCATCGGATTTGATTAGACTGTCAAAACGATCTTGATATCTGGGAATATCTTGTAAAGAGTCAAAATAAAAGGAATCAGTCTGGAGAACAGTCTCTAAATCAGGAAGGACCTTAATTTTATCGAATGGAGACTCCGTCGCCTTCAAGCGAATGTCATCATAACTTAGCTCACCGCCTTCAGCAAAGTCGTGTAAAACTTTTTCAGGCGTTGCATCATCATCAACCACCTTCAAGCCAGTCAGGTGCATAAAGTTATTTTCTAAAAAGTTGACCTGTACCAAACTATTATCCGCTGTAAAGTAATGAATTGTACTGTTTGCTAATTCGTTTAAATAGAACTGAGCCGCCTCTTGAATATCTTTACCCCTTCTATTCAACTTACCTAAATTATACGCATCAATAGATTTCTCAAGCCTCGTTTTTCTTGACTTAAAGCCATCTTTTATGGTAATATTTAAATACTGAGAGGATATAGTAGGACGACTGGTAACAGAGCGTTCAAAGGTACTTGTTCCAAGTACGGGTGAGGTGCTACCTTCAGCTTCGGGCTGTAAAGAACCCTTGTGTTGATACATCCTCTCCTTTTTATTTCGCTCTGATGGCCCTTCTTGGGCTTTTTCTTTTTCCTGCAAGCCAATTTCACCTGTCTCAGCATAACTCTTCAAAGAAAATTCAGGATTATCCAGATATTGTTTAAGATCAACACCACTTATCCCATTCTCAATCATTCGTTCAATAAGATTATCTACTTGAACTTGGTTCAATGTTTCATCATTGATAACTGCAAGCATTCTGCTTGGATTGACTGCCCAACCATACCCTAGCTCATCTGAAATGCTGCCTAAATCGCCTTTGTTGAATAAATCGTCGAGATCGATGGTCCCAATCTTTTGATGCTCTGAATATATGGTGACGGGGATCCCTGATTCTTCTAGAACAACTTCTGGAAACGATATTTTCGGGAATAGGGCATCTATCTGTTGTGCAATTTCCAGATATTCGGAGGGAATTGAGCGCCCCAATCTTTCTGAAATCGACTCATTTTCTACCCCAATGTCGTACCTAAATCTTTCAATTATGGTATTCCCATTCTCGTCTAGCAGACCAAACCAGGTTCCACTTTCATCTTCTGGCAGGTGTAGTACTGGGAAAGTAGGTAATTCAGTTGCTTCCTCTAGTCGTTTCCTATTTTCCGAATAGAGATCTTTCACAAATATATCGTAAGGAACAATTTCTCCTGGCTCGTATTTATCTAAAATCAACTGTTCACCAGACGATTGAAAAACAATTTGCAAATTTGGCTGCCGCTCTGGATCTTGGGAAGAGGCTTCGTCCTTTCCTGTAATCGTTTTTGGAGGCTGCTTGAGTGCATCGTTCCAGTCAGTTTTTACTTGCCCTTCTTTCAAAAGAGGCAAATCCTCAGTAACAGTAGCCCCTTTTTCACGCAAAGAGTCGATAAAATTCCGTCCACCTTCGTCGTTGTCAACTGCCAGGGTGATCCAATACGCATGTTTGTCATCTGCAAAGAAGCCGTTATCGATCGCAGTCTGCAAACCTTCCGCCAGCTGATCATGGCTCCAGGTCAGAGGCCGTCCTGAAACTTCCGACTGGAGTTGTGCCACATGTCGGCCCACAACTGCTTCCTTCAGACCATCCATTGAGATTAACCGCACATCTTGAAGATTGTCACGGTGCAATTCATAATAAGACATCAGGTCAATTGCACTTTCCGCAAAGATGAGGCGGTTAGGCTGACCAATATCTACGTGCATGCCAATAATACCGTCTGAGTTTCTGACAATATTCTTAGCATAGCCACGTTCAGGCCATTTCTCCCAATTTTCTTCAATACCTTGTAGTGTAGCTCCGACAATCTCGCCTGAAAAATCAAGTGATTTGAAGACAACAACGGGTTCGATACTTCCGTTTACCTTGGCATTAGCCTGAGCAAGTACCCCTTTTTCAAAGAAAAAATCAATGGTTTCATCTGAAAGCCCACGTTGGTCTTTTAGATAGCTTCTTGCAGCTTCAAACGGCTGCTCATAAGGAGCTAGATAATAAGAAAAGGGTTCCTGGACATGTTCGACTTTTGTAAATTCTTTAAAGGTGCCGTCATTGAGAAAATCAATCGCCTGATTAAAGTCAACTTCTTTCATTGTTTGAACTAATGCAATAACATCACCACCCTGATGACGTGAAAACCAGTTCCACATGTTTTTCTTAGGCGAAACAACCATAGAATCATGTTCTTTCCAGCGATAGTCTCGTCCTGATTGAACCAACTCAATATTAAGTTCATTAGCGACATCTAAAATATCACGTGACCTGGCATACTCGACCCTCTCTCGACGGCTCTTTCCTCTTGATGATGGCTGCTGTGTATGTTCTTCTACCATAAAGACTCCTTTCATCCACTAAAAACACTCGTATTGGGGTTGGTAAGGTGTTATTTCAGGCACCAGGAAAATTTCTCTTGGTAGCTGAACAAGTTTTCCAACTGAAAAATTCTCAAACTGCTCGGGATTAGCCTGGTAATCAAGTTCTAACTCTAGATCACCATTTTTTCCTTGACCGGCAAAAAGAATTTTCTTTTGAATATCATCGGTTGCTTTTACCAACCAGTCAGCATCAAAATCAAACTCTTTTTCTGATACACTTGGGAAATGTAACATTGTCTGTTCCTCCTTTTTCTATAGTCAGTTCTAGTGTAAGGGATAATCAAAATCCTTGTGTTAAGAGGACAAATTGAGGTGATTTTTCGATGAAAAAAGCCATTGATAAGGCATCAATGACTGATTATCGCTGAGCTTGTTTGCGCTCTTCTTGCTCCTCACGTTCATCACTTCTAGCACGGTCCATAAGGGCTTTTTTACTGGCTTGTTGAGACCGCTTCAATGAAGCTGTTAGCTGTCGCATGAAGTTTGTATTTATCCTAGCAGCTCCTTTTGACTGCTGCAGTTGGGCTTTTTTAACGACTTTCCGCTCCTGCAATTGCTTAGAAACAGCTTGAACAATCTGACTTTGGTTTTCTTCAGTCGGTTGTAATTTAGCATATAAACGTTTCAATTCTGAAAAGCCCTGAGCATTAGCTATCCTCAGCTGCTTGATAGCTGATTCATCTGAAAGTCGTTCCATCTGTTGGTTCCTGGTATTGATCTGATACTTCAGCTGAAAAATAGAGACGTGAGTTTGAAGTTCCTCAATATAGCCTTCTTTTGTCGTTGCAGAGCCCTTCAGAAGTGATAGGACACTATCATCCTGAAGTCGACTGGCAAAATTTATTTCTGTACGTAGCTTCCTGATCGGAAGCTGGATAGTTCCAGCAGTAGCCTTTTTGATAGGAAGTGCAACGCTATCTTCAAATTGATTCTTTAAACGTTGTCTCAGTAGCTGCTGCTCATCAGACAGTTTGAAATTCGGGGTAAGCTGTAGCTTAATTACTTCCAATTCCTGATTGATTGACTGTTTCTTGAAATCTATAAACGGCCGATCAGAAGCTAAAGGTTGAAGCTGGTCCAAGAGTTTTTGTTGGATCTGTAATTCTTTCTGGCTTGCTTCCAGCATACTCAATTTCAAAGCATAACGGAAAGTCCCTAATTCACGACGTTCTTTTTCAGTTGGATTTGATTTCAACTTAGCAGCATCAACCAGCTCTTTTAGTTCATCTGATGATAACAAGGATAGGTCCCTTAGGGTCATTGTCTTCATCTGGATATTCTCTGTCAGCTGACTGACATCATAAACATAGTCTGTTACAAAATCTGGCTGACCTATTCCTTTGCCGTTTTCATCATATTCCCCGTACACAGGTTTTATAATTTCAAGCGCTTCTTCTCCAGCCTTCACTGAATAGCCTAGTTTTTGCCAGGCTTCTTTGCTTTTTACTACACTGGCTTCAGGCAGTCGTTCTAATATTTTTTCCTGGTTCAGAGTAGAAAAGTTATCCAAATTTTTTTCCAGCTGAAGGCTTTGAATTTGAGGGGCTGCCTCTCTAAATGAACGAAGGATATTATTGGCCAACCGTTCTCTTAGATCCATAACTCGACGGGCCAGATGATGTTCTAGATCATAGCCTTTCGATTCTGACAATGACCGAATGGTTCTTCCATCAACCTTTCGGATCTTCTCATAGGCTTGATTTTTTTCAGCTGAATAGACAACCTCATAAGTCGCAAGAAACTCTCTAGTTTCCTGTAAAAACTCTTGATAGGCAGCATTTCCTTCATTCTGCAAATAAGAATCTAGGTAACGATCCAGAAAGAACTTACTCACCGCAAAATCCCTGGCATTAGACCCATACCGCCACTTCTTACCCATTGGCAAGTGATTGTAGGCTTGTTCCAAAAAATTTTTTTCAGCTGAAGAGGTAATTTTGTCTTCCTGGTAAACTGAAGTTAGTAAATTAGCTTTAAGGTTAGCCAGCACCTGCTCTTTTCGCAGAAGATTTGACCGTGTCTCCTCTTTTAGAAGCCCGTGATAGATACCACTTTTAAATCGATTGATTGTTTTTTGAGAAAAATTTCCCTTATATTCCATCCGACCTCGTGGACGATAAAAGATTTTTTCACGATTTGACTCAACCTCTGATAAACCAAAGTGGATATGGATGTTGTCAGTATTAAGATGGATATTCCCCCACCAGAAAGCCGAGTCAGAAAGTCTTTCCTTCTGAATGAGTGTTGGCATCATATCACGCATAACAGTCTTGATTGCTTTTTGGTCAACTTGTCCAGTCGCAACGTCATATAAACCTTGTTTAGCTAGAAAAGTATTATCAAATGAGATAACACCCTGCCAAAGTAGAGATCCATTTTGGTAAGCGGCCTCTAACTGATTTTTCAAATCCGTTAACCGTCGCTTTTGAAGATAGTCGGCTTCTTGCGTAAAGACAGCAGTCAGTTCTTCTGACTGCGATTCTGTAGCGTAAGAACGGTTCATATAATCAATATACTCTCGAAAGTTTAACTGTGTTTCAGGAACGGCTTCCTGGATACGATTCAACTCCGCCTCAGTCAATCCTTCAATCATTTGGCGGTTGATTTCTAAAGATAGTTCCTCATCTATTTTGACCGCTTCGCTACGATTAGTGTAATCAACATACTGGCTATTTGCCTCTGTATATTGCAGCATGAATGTGATATTCGGGCTAGAAGACATGCTCATCATTTCACCCCTCTCTAATTAAAATAAACCATCTTTCCTTAATCGAGCATAGTCTTTCAGCAGTGGCTGCAACTCTTCAGCTTCGACCTTGAATCCATTAAACCATGGACCAGAAAGAGAAATATGCAGTTCCTTCTTTTCCTCGATAAACTGCATTGGAACCAACAAGATATTTGGTTGCTCTAATTCCAAACCACTCTCTCGTTCTAGAAAGGCAACTATGAAGTCCTGATCTCCTTTTGTTCTAAATTGCCAATGATAAGAGTCTCCATCTTTTCTTTTGTGCAGCGAACTATACTTCACATCAATTGTTAAACCATCAAACCAGAAATCGTAGACAGGATTGTTTTTCTTGAAGTATTTATTGGCATCTGTTGCTTCAGGAACATACTTTTGAAAAAGCTCTTCGGCCATTCCTCCAAGTCGGGCAGTCCGAGAACCATACTGGATTTTATCTTGAAGTTTTAAGCAGCCGCTTTTAATCAATTGTAGGTGAGCAACATGAGTCGGTAAGCCAGATTTCTTTACTGCTTCATGAAAGTCACCTGTCTCTAAATATAGGTCAATAATATCTGTCATTTTTAGAACCTCAATGAGAATGTTTGATCACTTGTCCTCGACTAACATCCTCTTTTATAATATCGTCAATACGTGCGATCAATTCATTTTGCTTTGGATCAAAATGAGAGTGAATGGACTCCAGATCTTGAATGTCAAACTGATTTCCTTTCGTAAGTGCATGAAAATTGGTCAGCTCCAAGTAGAGCAGTTGGTCCATTTGATGGTGGATTGATTTTAAGATTTTTTGCTCATCTGAATTGGCCAAATTTTTTTCCAGCCGAGACAGCCGTTCTGCGAACGGTTGCTTTTCTTCTGATTCTAAAAACAGTTTATGAAAAGCGTGAATCACCTTAACAACTGTGGCCGAATGATTAGGACTTTGACGGTTCAAACTGCCTCCCATTTCTTCTTCCAAGTAGTTTTTTATTTCACTGAACTTCTGTAATGTCTCTTCGTTAAAATAAACGTTGATTCTTTTTGTCATATTATCCTCACTGTAATTTTTCTGAAGTACCTGTCAAATAGTTAATCTCGTATCCTGGTTGGATATTAAAAATATAAACATCAAATGATATGGTATCATCTTCTACACTTTGTGCTTCCAGACGAATACCACGTGCCACCAATTCCACATTTCTAAAGAGTGGGGTTACTCGATAACGAACATGATGGCCCGACTGTCTAATATAGTCGGCAACCAAATTTTCATAATAAACCATTGACGATTTTTCATCATCAAAATTTGCATTGAGAGCCCGTGTTCCTGTAAATAGATTTTTTACATTTGCATTCTCTCCGCTTAACTGAAAACCAATCAAGTGTGAGCGGTTATACAAATAATCTTCTTTTCCATTGAACACGATTTTTTTATTTTTCCAGCCAGTAGGTTTCACAGATGAAATATCTTCACGTTCGCTTGTCGACATCAAATCTTGGCCAAGCATTGCCTCAGCAACTCCAACACGATTCAAAAAATCTAGATCACTATAGTTTTCCCAGGAACCATTTTCTAAACTCAATTCTTCTGTCGTAAACTGTGCTCGTTCATTGACCACAATTATTTGTTCTTGACCATCAAATACTTTTGATTTTAATTCCTCGTTCTGGGTGTGATGGACATTTCTTAAGTCAGCATTTTTTTCTTCAGGAGAATCCGAGATATTCAACTGACTAGCCAAATCATTTTGAGTGAATGCGCTTTTTATAAATTGAAAATTTTGTGGCTGCACTAGAAGAATGACAATAAATATAATACTGAATAGCAAGAATTTATTTTTCTTCATAATCGACTTCCTCCTCGTTCAGCAGCAAGTGCATCAACATCATCCATGAAACGAAGCCAGTCTACTGTTAACTCTTCTACAATATCTTGTTTGGCGCTGCAACCTAGTAACTTGATTTCATTTCTAAGCAACATATCCAAGATTTTCGCTTGTTGCTCCTTAATGTCGGCCAGCGTTTCCGCAAACTTGTTATCATATAAATCTAGTCCATCATTCTCAACAATTCGTTGAAGTTGGGCCAGCATAAATTCATTAAAAGATGAATACTCATACTCTTCTGATATCATGTGTAACTGTGTCCATGTTTTTTCTGGAATGGACCTTATTTTAATTTCTTTAGTCACTACTTTCTACCTCGCCTTCGTATTCTAACCACCTCGAAATATGATCTGCATAACGATCCATTTTCTCTTCAAAAACAGACATAAGATCCGTCTGCTTTTTAGTCAAAAGCAAAACATGATCTGATGTCAATTTCATATTTTCTAAATGAGCAAGATAGTTCGCTTCTACAAAATTGAACTGACCTTTTTCTATTTTTTCACGGCACATACCAAGCAAAAATTCATTCAATGATTTTGCTTTGGCTTCCCTCGCAAGGGCCTTTAAGTAATCTAGCTCTTTGGGAGACAGCCCTCGAATTTCAATTCTTGTTTGGTGGCTTTTTGCCATTTCAGTTACCGTCCTTTCTTGCAAGCAGTCCGCCCTTCTTTTTTCTTTTGACGAGGCAAAAGGAAAAAGAAGCAAAAAAGAAAACCTCAACCTCGCAACGTCACGAACCTAGAAGGTTCTACTGTTGCGGTTTTTCCACACACAAACACACACTGTTGAGGCTAATGCCTTTTGGGTGTGTTGTGCTAGAAAAGAGCATAAGGGAAACTGTCCCCACATTCCGTGTGGAGTTGATAGTATCAACATTTCCCGTACCGGTAATTTTCTCGGCTACGCCTACTTACACACACTGTATTTACACACCTACACACACGACGAATGCGGAAACGCACACTTAGACACACTATAACAGCTACAAACACACACTAGATTTAACACTTCAAATAGAGTGATTTTTCAGCTGAGAAGTGAGAACATCTAGGTGTTTTGTTCTCCTGCTTCTTGCGCCATTTTTGCTGCCTGGCGTTTCTCTTTTTCCTCTTCTTTGATAATCGCCAGTTCTGTTTTGAGATCATCTAGGATTGAATCATAAGTTTGATTTTTATCTTTTTTCAATTGTATCTGTACGTAGATTTTACCAATTTGTTTTTGAAGATTTTCTTCGGCCGCCTTACGTTCATTTTCTAAAAACGCTACTCTTTTCTTAGCTTCTTCCAGTTCATTATCAATTTTAATCAGATCTTTTTTTGCCATCTGAAGGCCTCCTTTTCTTTAATTAGTTTTAGTATAAGAGATAATAGTAAGTTGTGTGTTAAGGGGACAAAGGTTTGTCATTCTTTAATCCATTTCAATCGTTTCAATAGGGTTAGAAAATTCAAAAGTCCCGTCTTTAATGGCTGCCTCTTTCTTTTCTAAGCTGTTAATTTTTACTTGAACTTTTTCAATATTTTGGAGAGCTGTTTCAATAGATCTGTTTTTCGTTTCAATATGAGTCTCGACAGTTGCAATATCCCTTTGGTTAGATTCTAAATCATCACCTGAGAGGTACGCAGCTTCTTTCATGAGTCCAGCTTTTCTAGACTCATCATCCTCAATAGAGCTCTTTAATTGTTCAATGGAATGATTCAATTTTTCAATCTGCCCTTCTTGAAATTCCTTTTCTACTGCAATTTCTGATAAGGCAAATTCCTCACGAGAAACACTCTCAATTTTCTCAATTTTGAGTTTACTATTTTGAGTAGTTACGTAGAATTGAACAACTTTACTTTCGTCACTCACTGCTGTCTTTGTGTTACTTTCCTGGTCCGTTGAAGGACTAGAGACATCAATATCAATAGAGCGAGTGGCGACCGTCTTATTAGTAATATCAATCGCAAAAGCACCAAAATTTTCAGGGACATTTCGGATAATTACGGAGATTTTATTATCTACGATTGGAACAATTTCCATAAACGTATCCGCTGATTTTTTCTGAGCGTATAGGTTCCATTCGAGACGCTTTGTGTCAATCCCACGATCTATCGGAGAAGTAGCATCCCTTGTCTCAAACTGTAGGACAATGATGCCTGTTTCAGGAGAATATATTTGACTTGATAGCCTGATTTCTCCAGTTCCATTTTCAAATGTTCTCTTTGTTTTTAGCTGTTCATCCGTAAAAGTTTGCCTCTGTGGAGAGTAAATGGCTCCCAGCAACAGACTCAGCCAGACGGTAAACAGAACTGAAAAAATAACCAATTTCCGCTTAATCACATTGTCTTTGAACCATCTGTTCGTAGCTATGAATGGTTTAGCTATCGGGCTAGATTTTATCTTCTCAATCCAACTTTTGATTGTAGCAATCATAATCACTTCTCCCCTTTCCTAAATACAGTCCATCTTCTCTGGAGCTAACTCAAGTGTTAACCACAGGGCTTCATTTTCTGAAATATGAGTCAGTCTCCCACCCTCATCGTTGAAACGAAACAAGGTAAAGGTTCCATCTAGAAGTCTCCCTAAAACAACCATACCTTCTTCTGTTTTTGCTCGCCATAATTCACTATCAAAGCGAAAGGCAGTTTCGGCCCACTTACTGAGCTTGCTTTTTCTACTCACCCATAGCCTCCTTAATCGTTACCTGATCAGCTTCAATCTGCCCAGGTTTATTTTTTATCGCATACTGATAAATGGACGACTTCCCGTCTCGAATTTTGATAATAGATGCAGCGTACTCGACCTGGTATTTCTTCACAAGAATTTGACCATCTTCTGACTCTACATCGATGAAAAATGTCGTATAGGGGCTGTTCTTCGCAGCGCTAATAACAGCCTGCTTCCCCGTTTCACAATAGGGGCAACCTGATCTATAAAAAACTAGATTAACGTTCTGTTCCACTGCAGCATCCACATAGACCTGTTCAGTAAGCCGCTTATCATAATCTTTGACGATATATTCACTCCACACCGTTTGTACGCCTACAACTGTAAAAAATAATATGCCGACCACTGCTAATGACCCTAAAATCATCTTAGGGAATCTAAAGTTATCAGACATCATACTTCACCTCCCATCAGCTCGAACAAGTCCCCTTGGACATAGTTTACTTTTGCCAATCGTTTTATATCGTCTTTCAGACTATCAAAGACAGCCATCATAGAATTAAAACACAAAGGATCAAAATGCTCATACAGGCCAACCAGTGGCAACATAGGAATACCGTCCTTCTTCTCACCCTGAAGAAATTTATGAACTTGCTTTTCTGCCTCGATGATACCATCTACTCTGATCAACGCTGGAACACTTGTTATTGCATCCCCATTCTGGTAAAAGGTCAAGGCAACATCGCCTGCTTTTATAGTTTCAAACTCAGGAAACTCCTGATTGATTTTAAAGTAATAGACAGAATCTTCTTGCCCTACTCCTGTCAAATAGTAGCCACGTACTATCTTAAATTTCTCGGCCATCCTCTTCCTCCTCATCAATAAATTCCACTTCAATAATTCTGTTCCTTCTGAAATCTAGAGAAATAATATCTATCCACTCCCTTTTAGTATGTGTTTCCTTCCATAATGGAATAATTCCAAATAGATAAAATCTCGATTCATAAAGCTTTTCATCTTTCTCTCTCATCACAATCCCCTTCCCTAGCAAACCTTTTGAACCCTAAACGGGGCCTGGTAGTACTTCGGATAATGAATAATCCTTTTTGTCTTCTGA
>NZ_JARQPJ010000020.1:0-38567 GCF_046032515.1 Streptococcus suis
ATAAAGAAAGAGAGAACGAAGTTCGTCCTCTCTAGGTGTTAGCTTTTCATCTACCCACTACAGTTGACAAAGAGCCCAAAATAAACATTTTTACTTTTGCAAATGATAGATTCTCACTATCTATGCAATAGCAATCCCTTTGGTATCTACTTGAAGGCGGTGGACAGTTCCGTCTAGATTTAGTTCCTCTAATGCTAGAACAATAGCGTCCTCCCTATCTTTGGGCGCTAATACCATCACTGTTGGACCGGCACCTGACAAGTAGGTTGCATAGGCTCCCAACTCCTGTGCAGTTTGCTTGATTGGACAAAACTCCTTAACAAGTAGCTGACGGAATGGTTCATGGAACATATCTGACTGAATGGCTTTTCCTGCCTTTTCCAAATCACCTGCCATCAAACTTGCAATAGCCACATTGGCAATGGCACTAGCAGCCACTGCTTTCTTGTACCCCATCTGAGAAGGCAGTACACCTCGGCTTTCAACCGTACGCAGTGGGTAGTTTGGAATAAAGGCAACAAAACTTGCTTCTGGGAATTCTGTTACAACTGCCTGTACTCTCTTATTAACATAGCTAGAGATGACTAAATTACCAAAAATCGCTGGGGCTACATTATCAGGATGTCCTTCAATTTCTGTAGCTTTGAGCAATTTTTCATCCGCTGTCATATTCAAACCTGCTAATTGATTAGCCAATTCGATACCAGCTACGATAACGGAACTGGATGAACCCAAACCACGCGCCAAGGGAATGTCACTAATCATTCTGATACGATGCGGCTGCAATCCTTTTTCAATCTTTAAAGCTGTCTTGATCAAAAGATTGTTCTTGTCTGATGGAACATGTTCAAGATTGTGCTCAATCACCCATTCATCAGTCTCTTCAAATACTTCAATCGTTAGATATTTCGAAAGGGCAACACCTACTGAATCAAATCCTGGACCGATATTAGCTGAAGTTGCTGGAATAATAATTTTCATTGCTTATTCTCCCAGTACTTTAAATGTATTTAAGACAGTAAAGTCTATTTCTTTACTCAATTTGTCTGTTACATTTTCCAACTGAGTCTTACTCATTTCATGGGTCACAATCACTAGGCGGGCTGTTTCTCCATCTGCAGCTTGTTGCAGAATTTGCTTGAAGGAAATTTCTTCAGAATTGAAGATTTCTGCTAAACGAAGCATTTTTCCATTTTTATCAGGCGCATCAATTGAGAAATAATATTCGCTCTTCACATCGCTTGGGGCTGCCAATTGAAGTGGGCGGCTATATTCGTTAAAAGCTTTGCCGATAGTATTGTCTTTCAAGCGACGAACGATACGAATAATGTCAGCCATAACACTTGTTGCAGTCGGTTTTTGCCCAGCGCCCGGTCCATAGTACATAGACTGGCCGATGCCGATAGATTCGACAAATACAGCATTCATCACACCATTCACGCTTGCAAGTGGATGATTTTTCGGTAGGAAGGTTGGAGATACTTCGGCAGCAATACCAGAGGCAGTTTCTTGAATATCACCCACAAGTTTGATGACATAGCCTAACTCTTGTGCCACTGCTACATCTTCTGGCGTGATATTTGAGATACCCTTGTGTGCTACGTGTTCAAAATCAACTGTCATCCCGAAAGCAAATTGACTGAGGATAACAGCCTTGTAAGCTGCATCAATTCCCTCAACGTCATTTGTTGGGTCAGATTCTGCATAACCAAGTTCCTGTGCTGTTTGAAGAGCTTTTTCGTAAGTCCAGCCTTCATCAACCATCTTGGTCAACATGAAGTTTGAAGTACCATTCAATACACCGAGGATACGAGTCACCTTATCAGCAGCCAATGAGTTAACCAAGGTACGCAAGATTGGAATACCACCTGCAACTGCAGCTTCATAATAAAGCGCAAGACCTTTCTCTTCAGCCAGGGCACGCAATTCGCTACCATGAACAGCAAGTAAATCCTTATTGGCTGTTACAATATGCTTGCCTGCTTCCAAGGCACGTGTAATAAATGTTTTTGCTGGCTCAATACGTCCCATCAGCTCAACGACGATAGCAATGTCCTCATCAGCTAAAATCTCATCAATATTTGTTACAAAATGATAGTCATGACCTGCAGCCAAGAGACGGTCTTTTTCTGCTTCATCCTTGACCAAAACCTTAGCAACTTCAATACTATCATGCGCGGCTTTCTCTATTTTTTCCTGGTTTTCTTCTAATAAAAATGGCACACCACTCGCAACGGTTCCAAATCCTAATAATCCTATCTTAACTACCATGTGCTCTCCTTTAAAATGTATTTCTCCCATTATAACAAACATTCTGACTATTTGGCAAAAAATTTGTTATAATTGTTTTAATATATGATTATGGAGATAAGATAATGAAACATTCAAGAAGAGCCCGTCGAAGTCGCACACAAAAGAAACAACTTGTGCCACTGCTACTTGGTAGCGCATTATTAGTAGTGACTCTACTATCTATTTTTCTAATCTTTCTAAAACAGCCATCTAAGCAGCAAAGTGATTCCAAAGCTTCAACGGTAGAGACAACAACCCGTTCGAGTGTTATGACTTCAGAAAGTAGTGATGTACAAACAGAAATCATTTGGGAACAACAAACTGAACCTATCAAACTTCCAATCCTCATGTATCATGCCATTCACGTAATGGCTCCTGAGGAAGAAGCTAATGCGAATCTTATCGTAGATCCAACGACTTTCGAAAGTCATCTAAAAGCATTGCAAGATGCAGGTTACTATACTTTATCACCTGAAGAGGCTTATAAGGTATTGACAGAAAATGTCCTTCCTGCTGGCAAAAAGGTTGTCTGGCTAACCTTTGACGATAGCCTCTGGGATTTTTATAGTTATGCCTATCCATTGCTTAAGCAATATCAAATGAAGGCAACCAACAATGTCATTACAGGGTTTACTGAATATGGACAAGCAGGGCACCTTACTCTTGATCAAATCAAGGAAATGCAGACCGCAGGGCTCTCCTTCCAAGGGCATACCGTCAACCATCCTGATTTAGAGTATAGTTCTATTGAGGATCAAACAAATGAACTTACTTCCTCTAAAGCCTATCTTGACAGCCAATTAAATCAGGAAACCATCGCTATCGCCTACCCTGGTGGACGATACTCAGCAGATACAGTAGCCTTAACTGAACAAGCTGGCTACAAACTTGGTGTGACTACTAACAACGGCTTGGCTTCTGCTAGTGACGGATTACTGACTCTCAATCGTGTCCGCATCCTCCCAACCACTACCGCCGAGGGACTATTATCCGAAATTTCCTATTAATTTTCACAAACATGTATATGAGAAAACTCCCTGTCACTGACAAGGGAGTTCGTTTTTTTATTTGGATTCACTAAACTGACTTTGATACAGATTATAATAGAAACCTTTGTCTGCCAAAAGACTTTCATGGTTACCTTGTTCGATAATCTGCCCATCTTTCAAGACCAAAATCTTATCAGCTTCCTGAATGGTAGATAAGCGATGAGCGATGACGAAACTTGTCCGCCCTTTCATCAACCGTTTCATGGCCTTTTGAATCAAGAGTTCTAAACGGGTATCAACTGAAGAAGTCGCTTCGTCAAGAATCAGAATAGCAGGATCCGCCAACAAGGCACGCGCAATGGTCAAAAGCTGTTTCTGACCTTGGGAAATATTGCTGGATTCCTGGTTCATTTCCATATTATAACCGCCAGGCAGGGTACGGATAAAGTGGTCAACGTTGGCAGCTTTAGCAGCCTCCACAATTTCCTCATCCGTCGCATCCAGACGTCCAAAACGCAGGTTTTCCTTGATGGTCCCTTCATAGAGCCAAGCATCCTGCAAGACCATGCCAAATTGACTACGGTAGGATTGACGAGAAAGATTTCGAATATCCTGCCCATCTACCTTGATAGCACCTGATGTGACATCGTAGAAACGCATGAGCAAGTTGATAAGAGTAGTCTTACCTGCCCCCGTTGGTCCAACGATAGCCACCATCTCACCGGGTTGAACATCCAGATTAAAGTTACGGATAAGCGGCTTGTCTTCTGAATAGCCAAATTCGACCTGTTCAAAGCTGACTTGTCCTGTCAGACTTTCTGTCAACTCTAGTGCATTGGCGTCTTCTTCGTCAAGCTCATCTAAGACTGAAAAGATGCGTTCAAGGGAGGATTTTGCAGACTGCAACTGTGGTGCCAATTGGGTCAAGGTTTGGACTGGCTGAGAAATCTGCCAGACGTATTGGACGAAGGCCTGCATATTACCGACCGTCAATGTACCTGCAAGAACTTTCAGACCAGCAAGTAAGGCCACGACTACATAGGCGATGTTTGAAAAGCCGTGTACCAGGGGCATGAGCAAACCAGACATGAAACTAGCCTTGAAACCAACTTCCTGCAAATCTGCGGTAATCTGGCGAAACTCTTCTGTAGAAATTTCTTCACGACCGTAGAGTTTGAGGACGTTGAAGCCTGTGAGATTTTCTTGGACAAAGCCGTTCAAACGACCTAGGGCATCAGCCTGTTGCTTGAAATATGGCTGGGATTTGCCCATGACAAACTTAGAACCAAAATAGGTCACTGGAACCAAGGTTACGACTACAAGTGCTAGGGATACATCCAACCAGAAACACATGAAAATGGCTAGAGAGAGGGTCAGAACAGCATTGACTAGCTGGAGAAAACTTTGTTGCAGGGCGTTTGAAACAGTCTCCACATCGCTGGTAAAACGCCCCAGCAGGTCGCCATACTGGTGCTTATCGAAGTAAGAAACAGGAATTTTGTTAATTTTGTGGCTCAAATCCTGACGCAATTCCTTGGTTGCTCCCTGCACTGCTTTTGTCATAAAATAGTTGGAACCATAGGCGCCGATTTCATACATGAGGGCACGGAATGCGTACAGACCAAGCATGACGCCGATATAGGAAACATTTATCTGCGCCCCCTCTACCCCATTAGCAATATCCAACAAATTCTTGGTCAATTCAGTAATGATAAGTCCCAATACAAAGGGTTCCAAGGCATTCATAACTGCGCTAATGGTCTTTAGAAAAACGGCTAAAAATACAGAAGATTGGTAACGACGCAAATAGTCCCAAACTCGAGTAAATACTGATTTATTCTTCATAAGTCCTCCTATTCTTCTGTCAGCGATTGACGGTTAAGCTGAGAATTGGCAATTTCACGATAAATCTCATTGCTTTCCATCAATTCATTGTGGGTACCGCGACCAACGATTTCACCTTCGTTCAGCACGATAATCTGGTCTGCATCCATAATGGTTCCGACCCGTTGTGCAACGATTAAGACCGTCGCATTTTCCGTCACTTCTTTCAAACGACTCCGCAAAATTGCATCCGTCTTATAATCCAAAGCTGAGAAAGAATCATCAAAAATATAAATATCGGGCTGTTTGACAATAGCACGCGCAATGGATAAACGTTGCTTTTGCCCGCCTGACAGGTTGCTTCCACCTTCTGCTAGATGGGTGTCGAATTTCTCCTCCTTACTCTCGATAAACTCCTTAGCCTGAGCCACATCCGTCGCATCATGAAGTTCAGCAAGACTAGCATCCATCTTACCGTACTTTAAGTTTTCCGCGATAGTTCCGGTAAATAGCAGAGCTTTCTGCGGAATAAAGCCAATCTTGCTGCGGAGTGCCTTTAGATTGTAGCGTCTGACATCCACACCGTCCACCAAGATACGACCAAGTGTCACATCATAGAAACGTGGAATCAAGTTGACCAAGGAAGACTTACCAGAACCTGTTGAACCAATAAAGGCAATGGTTTCACCAGGCTTAGCCTTAAATGAAATATTGTGGAGAACAGGCGATTCCGTTTCACCAGGGTAGGCAAAAGTTACATTTTCAAATTCCAAATAACCACGAGTGTCTGTTTCAGTAATCCCATCTTCATTCTTAGAAATGGAAATGGGCATGTCCAAGACTTCCTGAATCCGTTGGCTCGATACCGACATACGTGGGTACATGTTAAACAAGTTAGCAAAGAGCAAGAAAGAGAAAAGCGCATGGAAACTGTATTCAATAAAGGCAACCAAATCACCAATCTGCAGATTGCCATCTTTCAATGGAGGCAGGGCAAACCAGACAATGGCCACAATCATGGCAATGATAATCTGAACAAAGAGAGGCTCTGTCAATCCAGTCAGATTAAAGAGCTTTTTGGAAATATTGGTATATTCCTCATTGACCGACTCAAAGCGCTCCTCTTGAAACTCCTCACGAGTAAAGGCACGAATGACACGTAAGCCCATGAGATTTTCACGAACATACTGGTTAATGGTGTCCAATCGTTTCTGTTGTTTTTCAGAAAGAGGACGAGTTTTGGTTGCCACGTAGAAAATAACAAAAACTAGAAACGGCATGGCTACTGCTACTGTCCAGGCCAAGCTCGGACTGGTTACCAAGGTCATGATGACAGAAGCAACCATCATCAAGGGGGTAATAATACCTAGTTTCAAGACCATTTCAGAGAATTGCATCAGCACAAAAGCATCGTTTGTCATACGAGCAACTAGAGAAGAAACACCTATCTGCTCATATTCATGATGAGAGTAGTCCTGAATTTTCTCATACAGATCATTTCGAATATCTTTGACGATATTTGTAGTCAATTTTCCAGCTACATAGGCAAGTGTCACTCGACCAACAATCCCGAGCAGGACAATTAATCCCATCATCCCCGCCCAGAAATAGAGCTGACTAACATCGTTCTTTGTAATTCCTTGGTCAATCATCCTAGCCAAGAAAGTCGGCAACCCCAAGTTTACCACTACAAACAAGAAGGCCCCCAACAAGTCTAAGGCAATCCACTTAGGATATTTTTTCAAATAGGTCCAAATCAGATTCATCTTTTCTCCCTTTCTACATGTTAAAAAGGGGCTATGCCCCTTTGTCTAAGTTAAAAGCCACCAAACGGTGACTTTCTATTCTTTCTCGTCGATCACTAAACGAACTTTTTTATCACTTGTTGGAACAGAATAGACAATCGTTCTGATTGCAGAAATTGTGCGTCCTTTTTTCCCAATGATACGTCCAATATCAGATTTATCCAAATCCAAATGATATTCTAAAAATTCAGGTGTATCAACAATTTTAATTGTCAAGCTATCAGGCTGTGAAATCAAAGGTTTCACAATCGCAATAATGAGATTTTCAATCATGTCCATAAGTGTTCTCGCTTACTGTTCTTATTTAGAGAATTTTTGCTCGTGGAATTTCTTCAATACGCCAGCGTTTGAAAGAAGGCTACGAACTGTATCAGATGGTTGTGCACCTTTTGCCAACCACTCAAGTACACGCTCTTCTTTAAGAGTTACTGAGTTTTCAGCCAAAAGTGGGTTGTAAGTACCAACAGTTTCGATGAAACGACCATCACGTGGTGCACGTGAGTCTGCAACGTTGATACGGTAGAAAGGTTTCTTTTTAGAACCCATACGAGTCAAACGGATTTTTACTGCCATTTTTAAATGTTCTCTTTTCTTTGTATTTTTATTCGGTGAAATAGCAGAGCTATTTAGCACATGTTCTATTATACCACACTTTAACAGGGTGTCAAGAAAAAAACTTGACAGGTTTTAAAAAATTTTATTGTTCGAGCATATCTGCTAGTTCTCTCAGTTGACTTGCTAGATTTGTACGGTCAAACAGTAAATTATAGACTCCATCTTCACTCAATACTCCGCAAGGAATACCATTGAAATAACCCTTATTAGATAAATCAAGATCTTCCATATAGGTCTGGCTCTGGTAATAATCTAATAACTGTAAATAAGTCGATTGTTCCTGGTTGAGTTGTGCCAGACTATCGGAAAGGGACTGGTTCAGCTCTAGCTGTCTGTTAAATATTTTTTCCATTTCCTCTACACGTTTTCTTGCTTCCATAATATTTTTCATCAATGTGTACTGCCACCACCCTTTTTAATATCCTCTTTATCCCTATATTCAACAATCGCTCCTATAGCTACTTCAACTCCTCTTACAATATCGTTCAAAGACATGGAAGCTAGTCCTGGCTTGTCTACAACCTGCTCTGGTAAGAAGGGAATATGGAGAAAGCCTGCCTTAGTCTTTGGAAATTGCTTCTCCGCCAAGTAAAGAGCTTGATACATGAGATGGTTGCAGACAAAGGTGCCGGCGGTGTTTGAAACAGAAGCAGGAATGCCCACAGAACGAATGGCTTCGACCATAGCCTTGATAGGTAAGGTGGAGAAATAAGCAGGCTGACCATCTTCTCGAATCGTTCTATCAATCGGCTGTTGCCCCTCATTGTCTGGAATGCGTGCATCATCTTGGTTAATGGCTATACGCTCAGGAGTTAAATCAACTCGCCCACCAGCCTGACCAATACATAGTACCGCATCAGGTAAATGTTCTGCCATTTTCTCCTCTAAAACATCCGCAGCCTTGTCAAAAACAGTCGGAATCTCTACAAGAATAATCTCTGCACCAGCAATGGTCTTAGGTAGAGATTTGATTGTTTCCAAGGCTGGGTTAATAGGCTCGCCACCAAAGGGATCAAAGCCTGTTACGATAATTTTCATACTTCCTCCTCCAAAATAATTTCTCCGTAGTGAAATTTTTGATTGGGTCTGACATGACGTTTAAAGCCAAATTCTTCAAAGACCTGATCTCGAAAATGAGCCTTTATAATCAATTTCTTCCTAGCTACTCGTTTAGCCTCAGATACAATTTCCTCCGTTAAACGGCTTCTGTCAGCTAAAGTAGACAAGCCAGAAAGATTTTGTGATTCCTTGATTTCTTCTGAAAACATGGGATCAAAGTAAATGACATCAACAGACTTATCTATTTGCCCTTTCAAATAAGTCAAACTATCTGTCCAAATTGTCTGGATAGATTTCATGGCTCGATTGACCTCTTGCAGCCCACTATCAAAATCCTGTAAACCTCGACTCACAATAAAGTGCACTAGCTTAGAACTTTCCAAGGCTGTCACCCGATGACCAGCACTTGCTAACACAATGCTATCAGATCCCAAGCCCATAGTACAGTCTATTATTGATTGTTTTTCTTTTCCAAGTAATTCTAAAAGCGGATCTCTTCCAGACTTAATCCGCAACATGGCAGTATCTGGGTGGAAAAATAAAACCTGCCCACCCCTCTGTTCTAGTATCAATTTATCCTTATAAAGAACCAAGACAGCCTCGTAGGTACCTAACATTTTTCCAACCGACTGCTTCTTTCTTTCCTTGTATTCAATTCCCAGTTCACTGGCAATCCGTCTAGCCCTATAGACCAGCCCCTCATCCATCCCAAGACTAGTTGTTACAATCATTTTCATACTCTTCAGTATATCAAAAAATCAGGACGAACTCAAAGCTCATCCTGATAGTATTTTCTATATAGCCTGTGTCGTGAAGCTACGGCTCTCCAGCACTTTGACCATAGCTTCTGCTGTATCGAGGGCCGTAAAGAGCGGAATTCCTCCTTCAATAGCAGAGCTTCGAATGACTTGACCGTCACCATCTGCCACCCGTTTTTTACCAACCGTATTGATAATAGCCTGAATCTTACCTGCTCGAACAAGACTTGGAATATCTTGATAAGCTGCATCGCCCAATTTGCCAACAGTTGTTACAGCAAGTCCATTTTCTGTTAGAAAGGCAGCTGTTCCTGCCGTAGCCAGTAGGCCATAACCAAGTTCATGGAAACGTTGAGCCAGACCAAGTGCTTCTTCCTTGTCTTCATCCGCAATGGTAAACACAACGTTGCCAAACTCAGCTAGGTGCTGATAACTTGCCTCGAAAGCCTTATAAAGTGCTTTTTCAAGCGTTGTATCAGATCCCATAATTTCACCCGTAGACTTCATCTCTGGACCTAACAAACTGTCAACTTTAGCTAGTTTCGTGAACGAGAAGACCGGTGCCTTGACGTGCACTTGGTTGCTCTCAGGATAAAGACCGTCTTGGTAACCCAGTTCCGCAAGGCTTTGTCCCAAAATCAATTTGGTTGCAACCTGAGCCATTGGAATATCTGTAACTTTGGACAAGAATGGCACCGTACGGCTGGCCCGAGGATTGACCTCAATGACATAGACCGTTTCAGCCTTAATAACAAACTGGATATTCATCATACCGATACAGTTAAGACCGATTGCCAAGCGTTTGGTGTAGTCTGCAATAGTTGCCTGTACCTCTTTAGACAAGGTTTGTGGCGGATAAACGGCCATCGAGTCACCTGAGTGAACCCCAGCGCGCTCGATATGCTCCATAATACCCGGAATCAAGACATCCTTACCATCTGAAATGGCATCCACTTCACACTCACGACCGACGATGTAAGAATCCACCAAAACTGGGTGTTCTGGCGAAGCCTTGACCGCTGTTCTCATATAAGAACGCAAATCCGCTTCATTTTCGACAATTTCCATAGCACGACCGCCCAAGACATAAGAAGGACGAACAAGTACCGGGAAACCAATTTTGCGGGCCGCCTCTAGAGCTTCCTCTTCATTGGTTACGGTTTGACCTGGTGGCTGTGGGATACCTAGGTCTTTCAGGGCTTTTTCAAACAAATCCCTGTCTTCTGCTCGATCCAAATCTTCCACTTGTGTCCCCAAGATTGGAATGCCTGCTTTGGCCAATGGCTCTGCCAAATTGATAGCCGTCTGGCCACCGAACTGAACGATAACCCCTTTTGGTTTCTCAAGGTCAATCACATTCAAGACATCTTCCAAGGTTAACGGCTCGAAGTAAAGCTTGTCCGAAACTGAAAAGTCAGTTGACACTGTTTCAGGGTTTGAGTTCATAATGATGGCTTCGTAGCCAGCCGCCTGAATGGCCTTGACAGAATGCACCGTCGCATAGTCAAACTCCACACCCTGTCCGATACGGATTGGGCCAGAACCCAGCACCAAAACAGATTCTTTCTCCGAACGGATGGACTCATTTTCCCACTCATAAGTTGAATAGAAATAAGGCGTTGAACTTTCAAATTCAGCTGCACAAGTGTCCACCATCTTGTAAACGGGTACAATATTGTGGTCAGTTCTCAGTTGACGAATGTAGGATTCAGTTCTGCCCCAGAGCTCCGCAATCTTGCGGTCTGCAAAACCGTATTTCTTGGCTTTTTTCAATAAATCAATATTATCAAAATTCGTTGCCAAGTCCTGCTCAATTTCTAAGATATGAAGCAGCTTATCAAGGAAGAAAAGATCAATCTTCGTCAATTGAGCTAGTTCTTCTACTGTATAGCCACGTCGAAGGGCTTCTGAAAGATAGAATAAACGATCATCCTGTGCCTTGACAATCTTTTCAACCAATTGGTCATCTGTCACTTGGCTGAGTTCTGGCATTTCATTGTGATAGACACCGATTTCTAAAGAACGGCAGGCCTTGAGTAAACTTTCTTCGATATTGCGACCGATGGCCATGACCTCGCCAGTTGCCTTCATCTGCGTTCCAAGGCGGCGCTCCCCTTTTTCAAACTTATCAAATGGGAAACGTGGAATTTTTGCCACAACGTAGTCAAGTGCAGGCTCAAACATGGCATAGGTTGTTCCTGTAACAGGGTTCACCATTTCATCCAAGGTTAAGCCAACCGCAATTTTTGCAGCTAATTTGGCGATAGGATAACCTGTCGCTTTAGATGCCAAGGCAGAGGAACGCGATACACGAGGATTGACTTCAATGACATAATATTTGAAACTATGTGGATCTAGTGCCAACTGCACATTACACCCACCTTCGATTTTGAGAGCACGAATAATGCTGAGACTGGCATCACGCAGCATCTGGTTTTCAATATCCGAAAGCGTCTGCGTTGGGGCAAATACGATAGAATCTCCTGTATGAATTCCCACAGGGTCAAAGTTTTCCATGTTACATACGACCAAGGCATTGTCAGCCGCATCGCGCATCACTTCGTATTCAATTTCTTTGAAACCAGCAATCGAACGCTCAATCAAACACTGGGTCACCGGTGACAGTTTCAGACCATTTTCTGCAATTTCTCGCAGTTCTTCTTCATTGGCACACATACCACCGCCAGTACCACCCAGCGTGAAGGCTGGACGAACGATGACAGGATAGCCAATTTCAGCAGCAAATGTCAAAGCCTCATCAACTGTCGTCACAATGGTTGATTCAGGAATAGGCTGATTGAGATCTTCCATGAGTTGTTTGAAGAGGTCGCGGTCCTCTGCCTGATCGATGGCAGACAGTTTGGTCCCCAACAGCTCAACTCCAAGCTCATCTAAAATACCAGCCTTGGACAATTCCATGGCCATATTAAGACCTGTCTGACCACCCAGGGTTGGCAAGAGAGCATCTGGGCGCTCCTTCCGTAAAATCCGTGTGACAAATTCAAGCGTAATCGGCTCAATATAGACCTTGTCTGCTATTTCCTTGTCTGTCATGATAGTCGCAGGGTTTGAATTGACCAGGACAACGTTATAACCTTCTTCCTTCAAGGCCAAACAAGCCTGAGTCCCAGCATAATCAAACTCCGCAGCCTGACCGATAATAATCGGACCAGACCCAATCACCATAATTTTTTTAATATCCGTACGTTTTGGCATAATTTTAAGATATTAAGGGCGTTAAGCGGACACAGTCAAAATAGGAGTTTGACCAAGAACGCTTGCGTTCGAGGAAAAACTATCTTTTTGACCCAGTCCGTAGCCCGAATTCAATTACAAAATCCGAGCAACAGAACACCCCTTCTCCTTTCTATTCGTCGCCTCTCTGAGCGACATTAAATAAGATAAGTCCGACGTTTAGAATCTCAATTCGATAATAATTGAAATTCTAAACTAGTGTCAGCGTTAGCAAAGGTCCCATTGGACTTTGCGTAGGAGGACACATGCGTTAGCATGAAGTCCGACTTGCTCTGACCGACGCAGTAAGGTTTAGCTCGATATTAGTTAAACCTTACTGCCCTTTTTTAAACGAATCCATCAATTCCATAAATTCGTCAAACAAATAGCTGGCATCATGTGGACCAGGTGCAGCATCTGGGTGGAATTGAACAGAGAAACCTGGATAGTACTTGTGGCGTACCCCTTCTACTGATTTGTCATTGATTTCTTCATGTGTAATCATCAAACACTCTGGCAAATCTTCACGAGCAACAGCGTAACCGTGGTTCTGACTGGTAAAGTCCACTCGACCTGTCGCAATTTCACGAACAGCATGGTTGAAACCACGGTGACCAAACTTCATCTTGTAAGTTGTAGCACCATTGGCCTTGGCAAAGAGTTGGTGCCCCATACAGATGCCAAAAATTGGAATTTTCCCAAGAATCCCACGAATCATTTCCAAAGCTTCTGGAACATCATCTGGGTTACCAGGACCGTTTGATAGCATAACACCATCAGGATGGAGAGCAAGAATTTCTTCAGCAGTAGTATCATAAGGGACAACTGTCACATTGCAATCACGCTTGGCTAACTCTCTAAGAATAGAATGTTTCAATCCAAAATCAACCAAAACAACACTACGTCCAACTCCAGGTGCAGGATAGGCTGTTTTTGTCGATACCTGCTGGATGTTGTTGGTTGGCAAAACAGTCGCTCTCAACTGGTCTGTCAAATGCTCAACGGAATCACCAACATTTGCCAATGTCGCCTTCATGGTCCCGTGCTGACGAATAATTTTAGTTAGGGCGCGTGTGTCAATTCCAGAAATTGCTGGAATTTTCTTAGCCTTTAAAAATTCATCCAAAGTCATCTGGTTACGCCAGTTACTTGCTCGACGAGCCCACTCGCTAACAACCACTCCCTTACAAGTCGGTTTGATCGACTCGTAATCATCACGGTTAATCCCGTAATTTCCTACCAAGGGATAGGTAAAGGTTAAAATCTGACCATTATAAGACTGGTCCGTGATAGATTCCTGATAACCTGTCATCCCAGTTGAGAAAACCAACTCACCAGTCACATCAATATCAGCACCGAAGGCCTCCCCTTCAAAAATAGTGCCGTCTTCCAAAATTAAACGTCTTTTTGACATAATAATAAGATATTAAGGGCGTTAAGCGGACACAGTCAAAATAGGAGTTTGACCAAGAACGCTTGCGTTCGAGGAAAAACTATCTTTTTGACCCAGTCCGTAGCCCGAATTCAGTTACAAATCCGAGCAACAGAACACCCCTTCTCCTTTCTATTCGTCGCCTCTCTGAGCGACATTAAATAAGATAAGTCTAACAAATTTCTAACTGCTCAGTTCTAAGGTACCTGAACAGCTTACTTTTAAGCCTTGCCATTGACAATTGCTTCCAAAATCGCCATCCGGACAAATACCCCATTCTGCATTTGACGGACAATACGTGATTTGGGTGCTTCAACTAGAGAATCATCAATCTCAACATCGCGATTGACAGGAGCCGGATGCATAACAATTGCAGTATCTTTCAAGCGTTTGTAGCGCTCCTCTGTTAAACCATGCAAACGGTTATAAGTTTCTTTAGAAAAGCCACCATCACCATCATGACGCTCGTGTTGCACACGGAGCAACATCAGTACATCTACCGTTTCCACAATATCATCAATATTCAAATGCTGACCATAGACATCAAATTCCTCTGCGTACCATTCCTCCGGTCCAGCAAAGAAAATCTCAGCTCCCAGACGTTTCAAAATTTGCATATTGGACTTGGCAACCCGTGAGTGTGTAATATCACCTGCAATGGCAATCTTCAAGCCTTCAAAAGTTCCAAATTCTTCATATATAGTCATCAAGTCAAGCAAGGACTGACTTGGATGTTGCCCAGAACCATCACCACCATTGACAATCGATGTCTGAATGGTCGGACTATCAATCAACTGCTTGTAGTAATCTACTTCAGAATGACGAATGACACAGATGTCGACCCCCAAGGCCGACATGGTCAAAATGGTATCATACAAGGTTTCACCCTTATTGACTGAGCTGGTACGAGCATCAAAGTCAATCATTCCCATATCCAAACGAAGCTCCGCCATTTCAAAAGACTTATGCGTCCGAGTTGAATCCTCAAAGAAAAGGTTAGAAGCATAGTACTTCCGATCCAACTCTACCTTTTCACCGCGTTTAAAAGCAATACCACGTTGAATGAGTCCCAATACTTCTTCATTTGAGAGGGTCTCCATTGTAACCAAGTGTTTAAGTGAAACTTTACCATTTGTAATTGTCATGACGATACCTACCTTTATGATCTAGATGTAGAATGAGAATTTGTAAACGAAGCGACTATGCACCTTCAACCAGAAGGACAGAATCCTGACCATCGATTTCAGCCATGTGAACGATGATTTCTTCCGAACGACTAGTCGGAATGTTCTTCCCAACATAGTCCGCTCGAATAGGTAGTTCTCTGTGACCACGGTCAACTAAAACAGCTAGACTAACGCGAGCAGGTCGCCCCAAGGACACTATGTTGTCAATAGCAGCACGAATAGTTCGTCCTGTATAGAGCACATCATCTACCAAAATAACATCACGGTCATTCACATCAGCAGTCATGCTTGTCGTATCTTCTTCGACTTTTACATCATCACGGAAAGGTTTGGTATCCAATTCACCCAGTGGAACATCAATACCCTCCAGCTGTTTGAGTCTTTCTTGGATACGCTTGGCAATGAACACACCACGTGTTTTAATACCTGCAAGAACAATATTTTCCAAATTTTTGTTCCGCTCGATAATTTCATAAGTGATACGGGTAATAGCCCGTTTCATGGTCATATCATCAACGATTTCTTTTGTCTTCATAAAGACCTCCAAAAAATATAGAAAAAAGTCCCCTTTACACAAGGAGACTATGAAAATATAGGCTAGTAATTCGACTAACCTGCTTAACACACTACTCCTTGTCTGCCTCTCTGGACAGGATTTAAAGGATTTATTAAGCAGAGTATAGCATAAAATCTCAGCCTTGACAATTTTTTTCTAAAAAAATATAGAAATTATCGGATTTTACTGAGAATTTTTTCCAAAAGACAATGAAGTCTTAAGGTTTATGGATTTTAGTCCCGCCAATAGAAAACCGCAGACTAGATAGGCGCCAAAGATGACTCCAGCATAAGTCAAAACATAGGTCCAACCATACTTAGGGACATTGAGAAAGAAATAAGCAAAAGGACTGTCCTTAGCATCTGGGATTGGAATTTTTATGAAAAGACCATTCACTAGACCAAAAATCATGTAAAGAACAGGCAAAAGCGTCCACCAAATCGGGTCAAACCACTTGTACTGTTGCTGACGATCTACTATTAGGGTATCTAACAAAAAATATAAGGGAACAATATAATGGCAGAGTAGATTTTCAAGTCGCCAGAAATCGTCTGCCAAAGGCGCCAACATAAAGTGATAGACTACACAGGTAATCATGATAGACATGGTTACAGCAGCCTTTATCCGAAGAAAACGTGACGTCTGTAAATCCACACTTTTACTCATGGCATAGACCATATAGACAGCGAACAGAGATACCAATAAATTAGATTGTACCGTATAATACATGAGCATGCCGATACCGTATTTAATGATTTCTAGAGCAGTTCCCGTAATCGCTAAAGCAGCCAGTAAACATCTGCTATAAAATAAAAAACTTTGATTCTTCATACTATCCTTTCAAAAACAGGAAAAGACTGGTTAACCAGTCCTCTCTCTTAGATTTTCTTAACAAATTCAGATTTTAGCTTCATGGCACCAAAACCATCGATTTTACAATCAATATTGTGATCGCCTTCAACGATACGGATGCTTTTAACACGTGTACCTTGTTTAAGGTCCTTAGGCGCACCCTTCACTTTCAAATCTTTGATAAGCGTCACAGTATCGCCGTCCGCCAAACGATTACCGTTAGCATCAATTGCAATAGGTCCACTTTCTTCCTCAGCTACATCTGCTGGGTTCCATTCGTACGCACACTCAGGGCAAACCAAGAGGGCACCGTCTTCATAGACATATTCAGAATTACATTTTGGACAATTTGGTAAAGTTTCCATTCTTACTCTCCTTAACATTTTTCATGTTCTAGTATAGCATTTGTTGAAAAAATGGGCAAGATGATAAGGTTTTCATACTATTATTCAGCCTTGCGCAGTTTTTCAAGTGCCTCCTGAAAAATAGCTGGCGCTTCTGCCGTAAATTCAACAACCTCACCAGTTCTCGGATGGGTAAATCCAAGCGTTCTGGCATGAAGAAATTGCCCATGCCCTTTTAGTGTTTTCCTTGGGCCGTAAGCTTCATCACCCGCAACCGGATGACCAATATAAGCCATGTG
Organism: Streptococcus suis; assembly: GCF_046032515.1. Lineage (GTDB taxonomy): Bacteria > Bacillota > Bacilli > Lactobacillales > Streptococcaceae > Streptococcus > Streptococcus suis_AL. The sequence goes on from NZ_JARQPJ010000020.1 coordinate 17,247, forward strand.
GACACGAATTTGGTGAGTTCGTCCTGTTTCCAAGCTCAATTCCACCAAAGTGTAGTCACCAAACCGCTCCAAAACCTGAAAACGTGTCACCGCTTCTTTCCCTTTGGCAGTCACCGCTTGTTTCTTGCGGTCTTTTTCAGAACGACCAATCGGCGCCTCAATTACTCCGCGATCATTTGGTAGATTGCCGTGTACAATAGCCCAATACTTACGAAGGGATTTCTTATCTTTCAATTCAGCAGCAAGCTTTGTATGGGCATCATCGTTTTTAGCAATCATGAGCAAGCCAGATGTATCCTTGTCAATCCGATGGACAATACCTGGTCGCAAGACACCATTGATGCCTGACAAATCTTTTACGTGATAAAGGAGAGCATTGACTAGCGTTCCAGACGTGTGACCAGCCGACGGATGAACGACCATCCCTTGAGGTTTATTTACAACAGCAACATCCTCGTCCTGAAAGACAATCTCTAAAGGAATATCCTCAGCAACATAGTCGATTTCTTCTACTTCTGGAATTTGATAGGTTAGAACATCCCCAACCTGCACACTGTATTTGGCTTTTTTGGGTTGTCCATTAACCAAAACCTGACCAGCCTTAATCTGCTCATTTGCAACCGAACGAGACAAATCCGTCAAATCCGACAATGCCTTGTCCAAACGAATGCCACCAATCTCAACTCTTACTTCCATTACTCTCTTCTTTCATAATACAAATAAACAAAATTCCAACACCGACATTCAGACACATATCCGCCACATTAAAAACTGGGAAACTGATAAAATCCAAGTGAAACATGTCCACCACATATCCCAATCTAAGACGATCAATAAAATTCCCCAGGGCTCCAGCAATCATCAAAGCCAGACTAAATAAGGTCCACAGGTTGCCCTTGATTTGCTTCACATAATACCAAATCAAACCAGTCACAGCTACAATTGTCACAATCGTGAAAAACCACTGCTGATTTTGTAAGATAGACCAAGCCGCTCCATAATTTCTCAAATAGGCCAAACTCATAAATCCTGGAAGAAATGGCTCAACCGTATCTAATTCAATATTGGCAACTGTCCAAGCTTTTACAAACTGGTCCAAACCAATTAATACTACCATCAAAAATGGAAATCCAATTTTACGCATTTTCATCCTTCTTCTTATCAAAATATGCCTGCATGGTTTCAATAAAGTCTTTGGCACAAGAACTAAGTTCATCATTAGCTCGTTTAATGTAGACCATGCGATTGTCTACCTTTCCTTTGAGAGGAATTACGGTAATGCCATTGACACTCTCGTCATCAAGATAGCCCGAACCAGTTGCATAGGCATCCGTACGCTCCAAAATTCCATTCAAAGTAGCTCGGTCTGTCACATCAAACACAACCGAGGAATCCGACGTATCAATCAAGTTCTCGGAATAATAAAGATAAGCCTCTTTTTCTTGAGTGAACCGTACGGTAGGTAGACCTACCAAATCTGCTGGCTCAATCTCAGCTTTCTTTGTCAAAGGATGATCTTCACGAAGGTAGATATGAGTCTGAAATACAGACAAATCTACAGCTTGCAAGTGAAGTTTATCCAATTTCTGCATGATTCCTTTTGTATTTCTCTCGTTCAAATAAATAATACCAAGCTCGCTATAACCTTGAGCAACCTCATCTAAAATCTGTACTGTAGTCGATTCAAAAATGCGAAAATGAGGGTACTGCGGGTGGCTACGAGAGAACTCCGTAATCAGTGGAGGAAGAAAATCATAATGCTGACTTGAAATTGAGAAAGTCTTCTCACCTTCCTCAGGTTGCAAATAGAGATGCTCAAACTGATCAAATCCCTTAACTAAAGCCTGAGCTTTCTCATAGAATTCCATCCCTTTTTGTGTCAAAAAAGTTCCTGAACTAGTTCGGCTAAAAATTTGAAAACCTAACTCTTTTTCCAAATCACGAATGGAAATGGACAAACTAGGCTGGGAAACGTACATTTTCTCTGCTGCTTCCCGAAAAGTACCACTGTTGGCAATGGCTACAACGTAGCGTAATTGTTGAATATTCATACCTGATACCTCTTAAAACTGCTTCTACCATTATATCAAAAAAAGCAAGAATTTGCTGAACTCTTGCGTTTTCGCAAATAGACTATTCTTCTCTTATATAACTTCCAGGTTCCCAATTTCTCTTCTTCAACTGCAATTTGAAAGGCTTTGGAATTTCTGTTCGCCAAATCATCGATGACTATTTTTGCTAAGTTGGGACCCATACCACTTCCTCTGAACATTTCATCTACTACTGAACGTAGAACTTACAGGCAGCGCAACAGTGCAGATGGCAAAATATTTTTATCCTATAGAGAAGATATTGTCGTCTTGAATCACTTCTATCATACACTTTTAAAAATAGCAAAATCAAATTACAAAAAAGACTCTCCGAAAACAACTCGGAAAGCCTATTGTTTGCTATTTCTAGCTCAACTCCCTCTTTTATTTCAAGGAGAGTTGCTAAAAAGGTTCCCCGAACCTTTGCCTTTCATTTAATTTAAAAAGGCAAGAAAAAATGGTCCACTGGACCATTTTTTTACTTAGCGATTGGGTAAACAGATACTTGTTTCTTATCGCGACCTTTACGTTCGAAGCGTACAACGCCTTCTACTTTAGCGTAAAGAGTGTCATCTCCACCACGACCTACGTTAGCTCCTGGGTAGATTTTTGTACCACGTTGGCGGTAAAGGATTGAACCACCTGATACAGTTTGGCCGTCAGCAGCTTTCGCACCAAGGCGTTTCGCTTGTGAGTCACGACCGTTTGACGTTGAACCTCCACCTTTTTTGTGGGCCATAAATTGCAAGTTAGCAAGATTCAAGTTTAACATATGTTATTCCTCCGAATTTCTGTAATGATTGCTTCAAGCTACGCCTTAAGCGTTGATAGCGTTGATAACAACTTTTGTGTAAGGTTGACGGTGACCTTGTTTGCGGTGGCTACCTTTTTTAGGTTTGTACTTGAAGGTAACAACTTTTTTCTGTTTACCTTGTTTTTCAACAGTACCAACAACAGTAGCGCCTGCTACAAGTGGAGTACCCACAACAGTTTTCTCACCACCAACAAGAACTACTTCTTCGAAAGTAACTTCTTGACCTGCTTCAACGTTCAATTTTTCAACGTAGATAGCTTGACCGACTTCAACTTTAACTTGTTTGCCGCCAGTTTTAATGATTGCATATGTGCTCATTATGCACCTCCTATGATTTTGGGGTCTTGCCCGAATTTTATGTGAAGACTCGCCTAGTACCGTGGGACGAACCACTTTATCTTGCTCAATAAAAATTAAGTTCAGACTAGGCGACGCAGACAGAACTTAGGTTCACCAAGTTAAGTCAACGACGTTTGAGCTTAATTTTTGCAGAGCAACGGCATTCGTGCGGTTGCACAGGATGTGTGCATAGTCAACAGTCCTATTATAACAAAAACACCTGCAAATGCAAGTGTTTTGTATCATTTGTTTGTGTCTGAATTTTTGGGAAAGCTCAAAATCCCTTAAAAACCCTAAGAAAGCAGATAGTTTTCACTTACGAAAAAAGACCGAAACAAAGTTTTTTCTTTGCTCAGTCTTGACGTGATTGTTTGCTTTATGCTACAATACTATTCGACTGATTAAGCAAAGTCCAGTTTTGTCTTAATCGGTGGTGTAGGAGTTAGCGCTCCTGCACCTTTTTTCATTTTCTTAATGATATTATTGTATCACAAACCATACAAAAACACAAGCAAAACATGACGAAAAAGCCCCTAAAATCTCATTTTTTTAGCGGATTTTTTTAGCGGTATTCTATGGTTTTAGATTTTACTTTGCATGAGTCGACCATCGACCTGTCTTATGTCCCGAGTGATAACGTCTGATATTAGGTGGTTCTTCTATCTTCTTGTTGGCTCTTCCGGCGCTAAAACGTTGGTTCTGGTAAGGTTGATAGGAGTTGCGCCAATCCCCAAAGAATAACTGTTCCAGTTGGTCTATCCTCTCAAGAAGAATCATCTTTGCCATCGTACAAGCTCCCTTAATAGACCAATACATCCCTCTATGTTTCATGCGATATGTGATTTTGCGATGCTGGCTTTCCATCACACCTATGCCCTTGTGGGATAAATTTCTTAATTTAGCTGGTTTGGTATCCTTAAAGTGGCGTATCATCTTCTGTCGAAAGCTAAAGTATGTCTCATACTGCTCCTCTGTCTCAATGAGGGATTCCACAGTGTCCAACACAGTAATGAGTAGAGGTTTCTTGTGAGTCTGGATGGCTTTCTGAGCTAAATTGTATAATGTTTCTGGATAGGGTTTGAAGAAAGTCTTTATTTTCTGATTCAGATGATACTCATCCCAGAAATGTTCATGACGCTTAATACCTAGCGCCTTTTTAATTTCTTGAAAGGTGCGCTTGGTATACCCCTTCCCGTTATCGGAATTAGTAATAAGAATAGTTTGGTCTGTAATTTCAAAATGGTTATAGAGATAGTCTAATAGCTCTTCTTTAGCTTTCTCATGGTTAACATGAACAATCTCATGTTTATTCTCGAGTATCCACCGTTCTTTTGTTACCTGCTTTACGCCCGTATGGACAAGAAAATGTGTTAGGTCAGTATTTGAACGCTCATTTCCTGATGAAGTGGTTTTAACCATCACACCGTCCCCTTCTAGATATATCTTACTTGCTTTGATTCTTTGTGGGGCTTGTTCTTCTTCCAGATAAAAGCGATAGCGCTCTTTTTCCTCTAAAAGTTGTCCAACTACTTTAGTGGCTTTCAACACAGCATCTTTCGTTACTCCGATACGGTAAGCATCACAGATAGTTCTACAAACTTCTCTATAAGATAGTTTTGAGGCATGTTTGGCCATATGAAAAATTAGCTCTGGAGAGTAACGCATATATTTTTCGAGACCTAACCAATCATCTACCGGATAAAGAGTTTTCTGCCCTCTTCGCCAGCGGTTTCGTGAGAAGGTGATTTCTCCGAAAGTGAAGAGGACTGTTCGCTCCGTTGCATCGACTCTTTTATAGTCATTCTGTCGCATAGTTGGAGCGATAGAATCATCATAATCCCGAATTCGTTTTAAAAACTCCTGTCTACGGTATTCATCCATTTCAATCACAAAATTGCGTTCATCAAATCTCATACAATCCATTGTACTGGATTTGAAAAGCATTGAAAACCCATGAAAATAATTTTCAGATATTGTCATCAATGGTCTTTACAGAAATAATATTTAGTGGCATACTATTTTTTAGGTTGTCTTGGTAAAAAATTCTGAGTTAAGCACACAGCCATAGACAACTATGCTTCCCGAAAAAACGGGAAGCATTTTTTAGTTTAGCAAACCTCACTTAGGAAATTCTTTCTGTAAGTCATCTATAGCATTTTTTCATCCGACATAGCCTTAGGAGTCTGCTCTCTTACACGGACCACATCTTGCAGTTCACGGTAATTAGTATACTCTCTCAAAGTGTCATCGAAAAATTCTTGAAGCGCTCCTTTTTCAATATCATACTGTTGGATGAGTTGTGAAATATCCGATAGGCTGATATCCTTTGGCAGCCCCATCTCATCCAACAGTTGGAGTGCGGACAATGTATTTTCTGGGGTTTTTTCTAAGGCAAGAAGTGCACCCTCGATTTTATGATAACGGGCTAAGCGACTGTCCAAGCGTTTCAGTTCTTTATCCACGTCAGCTATTTTCTGATTAAAGCGTTCCTCCAAATGGCTAAACTGTTCTCCATCAGTCACACCATGTTGCACTAGGAAATTATATTCCTTAACCAGTTCTTGCATGGATGAAATATGAGGATTTTTTGTAATGAGCACCTCACCATTTTGTTTAGCTAACTGTCTCGCTACAGTCACCCCCATCATGTACCGATTCTTCTCGGAGTAGTCAGGATTGAGAAAATAAAAATAATCTTTTTCCTTAATGTAGATGGTATATGAACCATCTTCTTTTTTATCGACTTTATGAGAAGGAATCAGGATGGCTCCACTATCTAAGGCACCCATATCCAGTTGAAGATAAATCCCCTTTGGACTTTCTTGTTCGACTTGCCAAGAAGCCACATCGAGTTTCAATTCAAAATCCAGTTCTTTTTCTTCTTTATACTGTTGGTACATTTCTTTTATACTAGAGGTAGAAAATGTAAGTTGATTTTTTGAGACTCTCTCCTTAATTTTTTCAAGGGCGTAGAGTCTTTTCTTGGATAAAGTGTCGTCCCTGGTATTTCTTTCTTGGAGCTTCCCATCCAAAGGAGTCAGTAAGCGGTATTTGACAAACTTCCCTGAAAAATCAACATGCAGATCCATAGCTTTTGCTTTTTCTTTGAAATCTTCTAACGAGGTAGAATGTTTCAAGAGGAAGTCAAGACGTTGTTTTAACTCATAACGAAAATTATTTTGCCTACGCCAGGCAGAATATTTGGTATAAGAGTTTTTCATCGCTGGCTCAATAATTTTTGCGCCATATTTAGCCGCATGTTTATCTGAAATAGCCCGTAGATTTTTTAGAGTATTTTTCTGCCAACGTAATTTTTTTAACGTTGAGCTGTTGGTCGTATTGATGATGATATGATTGTGCAGGTGGTCTCTATCTGTATGAGTCGCAATCACAAATTGATAATCTGGTCCTAGAAACTCAAGCATGGTTTTCCGACCAATCTCATGAACCTGTTCTGGAGTTAGATTATCTTCTGGCGAGAATGATTGGATAATATGATGGGCAAGCACTTGTTTATTGTCTGTCAATTCTTTTAAGTCATCGTCTCCTTTATGAAAGGCTGCGGCTAGTTTTGTGAGAATCATTTCCTCATCTGCAATAGATACATCCTCAATCTGATGACCAGAAACCAATTGAAAATGTAATTTCTCATTTTTCGATACAATTGGAAAGGGGAAATCAGTTTTTGTTTTCATAGGCAGAACTGTTTTAGCTTCTTTTAGTATATAGGTAACTGCACGTTTCAGATTAGCTGTAGTCTTAATTTGGATTGGTGGTTTAATAGCTACCATTCATCTATATCCATCCTTACTATTCGTTTTCGTGCTTGGAGACTTTGTTTCTCCTCGTTTGATAATTTGGCTGAAACCATTTCTCGAATTTCCGTTAGATAATCCAAGACTTGTTCTAACATCTCAGTAGAGGTGTGTTGGTCCTCATTGGCCTGCTTGGCTATTTGGTTGATGTTGGACCCAATTCGATTGATAGCTACTCGAAGAGCTTTCAGCTCTGGAAAATCAATTTGAACTAATTGTCCATGGATCAATTGATTTTTGGCATAGTACTGGAAAGACTCCACTCCCATCTGTTCCATGTTCTTTTTTATTTGTCGGTCCTCGTCTGGTGTGAGACGAAATAGTTTCTGAATATATCGTTTTCTATTTTCTTTCTTGTGTACCATTTATTTTTCTCTCCTGGTAAAAATCATGCTTTTATAATGAGGCTCCCATCCCTACCTTTCTTCCGGCAAGCGTAGCAAATGGATATCCATTTGCGATTTTTAAAAAAGTCAGAGAAGGTCAAAAATATATTTTTCCCTTCTCTCCTTTTTCATTTTTGGGGAAGACCCCAAGCCCCTAGTGCTCACTTTTTGAGCAGCACTTCTCAAAAAATTGATTGTTTTTTTAACGGCTTCCTCTTAAAAATTGTGTTGCTTTGGAGAAAAAGCCAACTGATTTTTTACTGGAGGTCTCCTCGTTTTTGATTTTGTTTTGAAGAATAGTTTCCGCTAATTGACCTCGTTGTCCGTCCGTTAATGGGTCAAATAATGAGTGCCCAATTTGGAATTCTGTAATGAGAATAGTTTCTCTTAAGACCTCTTGAAATTCCTCATCGCTGACTTCTTGAAGGACTCTTTTGTTTTCTTCCACCCAGTCAGACAATGAAGGTTCTTGTAGTAAGAAGTCATCCTCTTCTTCGAGTTTGGCTAAAATGATTTGTCGTGTCAGACGATATGCTTCTGGATTAATTGCTTGAACTATATCTCCATCCAATACTGGCACGAAGTCAGATAGGATGAGAATGAGTTGGTGTTCTTGTGTTGGTGTCATGATACATTTCCTCCTTGATGATGAGTTGTTTTTAAGGTGACCTTAGGCGGTGTTGGAACATCTCGATTGGTCATTTCGAGATACCCTTTTCCTTTTTTGAGGTAGCTTCTGCTTGCCTCTTTTCCTGTAATTCTTTGAGTTGTTTGTCTGATTGTTCTTTAAAGTGATTTAATTTATTTTCAAACTGATGTTGGGTTTGTTTAACTTGGGATAAACGTAAGACCTCCATTGCCTTATCCATGCGCTCAATCAAACTTTTAGCTTCTTGTTGGACAATATCGAGCTGTGCCTCTAGGTCTCTCAGCGTGTCTTTGTCTTGTGACCAGCTCGCTAAGTAACCGAAGGAATAGTTAGAAGTATCCAATCCATAGTAAGACGCAACTACGTACGCAACGCTTTCTGCTTGGAGTTCTGCGGTACTTCTTGTCAGCTGTTCTTTCTGTGGATGATCCTTGTGATGGAGTTCAGAATGAGCCGTCTCATGTAGGAAGGTTTTGATGAGTTGCGACTTATTCATCCCAACTTTATTTAAGACGATTTGGTGGTTGACTGTGTCATAATATCCTTTCCTACTTTCCTCCAATTCCTCGAAGCGAACGGAGACATGATTGTTTTTTGCAATTGTCATCAGGGTTCGATAAAGGTTGCCGTAGTCCTGATCGGTTAGTTGGTCCTTGACATCTGAAACAGCTTTTGGCATCTCTTTCCCGTCTGTTTGAGTGACATCGAAGACCGCAGCTTTGAGACGGAAGGTAGTACCTATTTCTGGTTTTCCATCCTTATCTAAGATAGGTTGATTGTTCTCGTCTTTCTTGATATAAGTGATAGGGACAAAGATACGAAGGGCCTTCTCCCCTTTTTTAACATGGCGACCAAACGTTTCTTTCCATTGCTTAAAGGAAGCAACTTGACTAGCTGTTGGCTGTTGAGCAAGAATGAGACGAAGGTTGCGACTGGAGTAGTTGTTCAGTTGACTCATTTTAGTTAAGTAGTCTTTGTATTTATCCGAATCAAGATACTCTTTAATGCCTTCTTTTAGGTGAAGGTTTAAGCCAGCGATGTCTTGATTTTGGATTAAGCTTGCGATAACTAGGCTACTGTCTTCTACCTCTTGTTCTTCTCTTTCCCCTTGGTGTTTAGTAGCTGGTTGGGAGCGAAAATCGTAAGGGTTACTTCCTTGTTTTTTCTCTTCTTCATCTGAAATACCATCCGCATCAGAATCCATCATGGAGACTGGTAGAGCTGGCTCATCCTGTAGTCTGTCATCAGAAGAAAGGCTTGTTATGTTTGTTTCTTCTTGCATCATTTGTAAGGTCGAAAGAGTTTCATATTGTTTATTTTTTAGGACGGTCATCATAGACTGTCCACCATCTTTTACATAGTCTGGATGGATAGATAGTTGTTCGATAATGCCGTCTCGTTCACGATAGACTCCCAGGACAACTTGTTCTTTTCCTTCTAGTTCTACAGATAGTTTTTCTTTTATTCGCATGATGGAAGCAGGAACCCCAATGCCATCTACATCTCGAATAGCCAGCAACAAATCTTCATCATCTGTCTTGATTGCTTGTTCCAAATCAATCTTATGAAACTTCTCTACCGTTGATAAGTCATTAAAGACAAAGGCTTGAGATGACAGAATATCTGGCAATAGTGGCAATACCATGGATTTATCTTTGATGGAATGTGAAACTTGTATATTGCCATAATCCCCCTGTCCATTCGCAAAATCATAAACAACTTGTTTCATCTCAATTCCCTTAGGAGAGATACCTGTCAGGTGTGCAAAATTTTCATCAGAGAATTGCACGTCTAATCGTCCAATGCCGTCTCTATCTTGATAGAGATAGGTAATTGTACTTCCTGCCAGTTCATTCAAATACCACTGAGCCGTTGCTTGTAATCCTGGCGCAAATTTATTGAGCCGCCTCAATTCGCCATCGGTAATCACATGGTAACCTGGTTTAAGAGTTGACATCCACTCTCCCTTAGTGGTAAACTTTAAGGGAGCAATGACAGGAAAATCAGGTTGTGATTCGTTCACAACAGGCTTCGATGCTGTCCTTGGAGAAATATCTCCTAAAGAATCGGGATTGCGATGTAAATCGCCCGCATTGCTAATAGGCTCTTGACTTCGGTCAGGAGCTTTTTCTTTTTCCATATGGTCTTTTTGATTAACTAGCTTACCATCTCGAAGATCCATCAGAATTCTAGGAAATTCTTTCTTCCAAATCCCATTATCCTGCTTATGTGTTAATGTAAATCCTTTTGTTTGAATTAGAGCTTCTCTAAATTCAGCATCTTGCAAGAAACGTTCTGTCAAAAGTTTTTCCATTAAAGTGATGCTTGTTAACTTATTTGTAGGACCTAACTGGTATGCCGACTGAATTTTTCTTCCTTGCTTAAATGCTTGTCTGTTTGACTCTGCCCATGTAAGAGCTTCGGATGTAAAACCGTTTGATTTGAGCGTCTGGTATGCATGTTCAACACTTTCAAATCTAAAGTTTCTTATCCAAATTGGACTAACTGCCAAATTGGATAAAATAGCATTTTCATTTGTAGAGGACCAGATATTTAATTTCGGTAAATCCTCGCTTGTGCTCTCAGCACTTTTTTCATGTCCTTGACTCTGCTCGAGGTCTTTTTGATTAACTAGCTTACCACTTACATCTAACAAGCCTTTTTCATGAGAGAGATCTGCTAAATCTTGGAAAGAAAGACTAGCCAGCGGACTATCCTCAAATCCATGACTCAAATAGAGACTAGGGTCAATATACCTTTCGACGAAATCTTTAAGCGGTTGTAAAGATATATCTCTAAGGTCCGAATTAAGGGCTTCTAAGCGAGCTTCATCTCCACCAGACCATATATCAATACCCTCCATGACTTCCTGAAGAGAATACTTTTGTACCAGTTCTAGTGATTTGGCAAACATCGTCATATCAAAAGTAGAACGGAAGGCTTCTTCTTCCTTCTCAGCAATTCGATCCATATTCTGAGCGCTATCACGATAGACAGCCAACGGCAATTTGGGGTTATAACCAAATTTTTCTTGCAGTAGCTCAATCCCCATCACAGTTTGATCGCTTGGTAACGGGAATGGTTTCCCATAGTGTTTATCAAAAAACTTAAGTAGAGACTGATACTGTTCCTCAGGGGATAACTCTCGTAATTCTGGGTGGCTGGAAGCAAACTCCATATTCCTAATCCGATAAGAAAGATACTCTACTCCTTCTTCAGTAAATTCATAGCTCGTCGTTACATTGGGTATTAGGGTTTTAAAAAATTCGCTGATATGGGTTCTTTCGTTTTCTGTTAAAATACGAAAAGTATCTGGATGAGTAGAGTGACTAAGGCTTGTTAGTTGCTCTGTCAGGAATTGTTTTAATTCATCTTTTTCTTTACCAAGTTCAATAATCTGATCCAGCAATGCAGTAAGCTGGGACTGATTTAAGCGTTTATCTAGAATTTCAATAGTAAATTCTTCCGGATAGGACGAGAGCGAGGTGTGACCTAGTTCATTGGCCATTTCTTCAATGTTAGGGTGATTAATCAAGTCATTAAAATCTAGCGTATCTATGTGCTCTTTATCTCTATAAAGCTTCACTTCGATACCAAGTTCTTTATTTTTATCTTCGACATAAGACGGAATATCAAAATTTGTATCAATCTGTCTTATCTGCTCTAAATGTGCTGGAGAAAGGATTCTGTTAAGTCGTTCAGATATAGACTCCCCTTCCAATCCTACATCATAACGGAAACGCTCAACTAACATCTGCCCATCTGCAGTTCTAAGTCCGAACCAAGTACCTCCATCATTCGAAAAGGAAACAGTTGGTCCTGTGCGAGGGTTCTCATTAAAGAGTTTGGCATTTTTAGGATAAAGAATGCTAACAAACTCTGTGTATGGGATAATTTCTCCTGAGGAGTATCGGGATAGTAGTGGTTCGTCAGAACTATAGAAAATAACTTCTATTTCAGATTCGCGAAGCTCTGTTTCTCGCATTCTTTCGCTGATTTGTTTATCTAGCTGGTCGATTGCTTGATGTACAGATAAAATCTGTGATGATTCAACTCGATAGGTATCTAATGCTAAGGAGAGACGTCTGGCAAATAATTGATCTAAGTCAGTTGTGAGGAATGGTTCGACTACGGCTTCTAATTCAGACGCTAACGTGGGAGGGGATGGAAGTTGTAGCTGTTCCTGTACAGTAGCGGCCATCCTCTCAATCCAATCGAAATAATGTTCTTCTGCTGTTTTTGTTTTTTTAGACTTTGTTTCCTTTCGGTGTGGTTCAACTTCTTTGTTTTGAGTGAGACGTTTGCTTTGATGTTCCATTAGTTGTCCTTTCTTTTTTAGCTGGAGATAAGCGTTCCAGTCCATTTTCTTCTCATTAGTTGCCTTAGGTGGTCTTCCGTCAACCACTGGGATTTTTTTCTCCTGTAGCTGATCAATAAAGTCTTGACCAGCCTTATCATTGTCTACCGCAAGAGTGAGGAAATCCTGATGGTTGTTATCATGAAACAAATTCGTTAAACGGGCTGTCTCAGATAGAAAGTCTGACGCTCGCATTAAGTCTTTCGATTGTGTGTAGTCCAAAACGACTTCCTTTGCGGCTCCCCTTTCCTGGAGAACTTCCATGGCATAGCGAGACAGTGTTCCTTCCTTTAAACCATCCATCGCAACTAAACAGACATCCTCTAATTCATCCTTATGGAGCTCATAATAGCTCATCAGGTCAATTGGAGCTTCTGCTACGATTAGACGCTTAGGAGAGCCAATAGCTACGTTTAAACCGGCGATTCCTTCTGATTGATACATGATTTTCTTGAGGTAACCTTTGCCATCGTGACGATCTGGGAAAGGCGAGAGACCTTGTAGGCTCGCTCCGACGATGTGATGGTTCCGATCCAGAAATTTAAAGACGAGGACATCCTCGACATAGCCATCTCTATCTCGGTAGCTTGCTTCTGCCAGCACTCCCTTTTCCAAGAAGAAATCAATCGTCTCATCAGACAAACCTCTCGTCTCTTTGAGGTAGCTTCTTGCTTTCCTAAAGGGTTGTTCATAAGGGGCTAACGTATATCTAAAGTGTTTGCGCTCTTCTTCTACAATGGTGGCTTCTGGGAAGTTCCCAGTCTCCAAGAAGGTCATCGCTTCCTTATAGCTTACACCTTTTATTTCTTGGACTAAGTTAATGGTATCCCCAAATTTTCCGGTTCGAGAATACCATGTCCAGGTATTTTTTACCGTATTGATTTTAAATGAGTCGTGTTCTTTCCAGTAATATTCCTTGTGCGAGATACGTTCCATCTCCATTCCTAGGCGTTTTGCGACCTCTAAGATGGACAGAGCCTTAGCTTGTGCTTTTGTAAAGACCATTCTTATCCTCCTTTTAGTAATCGACGAAACCGCTCATATTCTTCTTTTGTAGCTTCTAATGGATAAGCTAGAAGAGGTTCTGTTCGGTCTCTTGTTAGAAAGAGATGAGGAGCCAATTGATAGAAGGTTGCCTCATCTGCCGTCTGAATGAGTTTCCAGATACTTGGGTGTTCCACAGTCAAATCTTCTGTTTCTAGTGCCAAGACCTGGCAAATACTTTCAAAATAGCCTAGTCTTACCTGTGTTTCTGTCATTTCTTCTTCCTTTCTACTTAAGCTGCAGTTAGCTGTTCAAATGTTGAGGTCACATCATCTGTATATAGCAATAGTCCGTCAATATCTGTTCCTAACCGGACATAGTCATACCAATTCTCATCCTGTGGAGAATGAGCAATCTCTACGTGCCTTGGGTGGTCATAGACACTGGCCTTCTGATCTTTAAAGACATGTTGTTTGGAGATAAAGACCAAGCCTTCCTCAATACCGATACGAGCCACCTCATCTGGTGTCAATAGAGGACGGCCTTGGATTTGCTTATTTTCTCCAGAGGAACCATTGCGATAGCTATGTGTTTTTGAGGTGGAGCGAGTGCGTATCGTCTGCTTCCCACTCCTGGTCGAGTAGTATTCCATGGTGTCCTTGTCGTTAGTCCCTAAAAAGACATGGGTTGCGCAGTTATTAAAGATTGTTTTCCAGTCACTCTTATAAAGGGACTCCAATTGGTTCACGGCTTGGATAATGATTTTAATGGACATCTCTCGGCTTCGAATAGACGAAAGAACTTGGGCAAAGTTTGGAATCCGGCCAATTTGCGCAAATTCATCTAAGATAAACTGAATATGTCTTAAATTCTGTCTGCTATAACCTGGAACCTTGCCTTGTAAAATGGCATCTGCCTTATGGGTCAGCACTTCAAAGCCGACCGCAAAGAGGATAGAAGATAAGAAGTTAAAAGCGTTATTGGTTTCAGGAATCGCTATAAAGACAGCGGTCTTATGGGTGTTCCAGGTATCCATTTCCATCGTATCGGTGCTAATTAAGTTTCTGACATCCTGGTGATCAAAGATGGAATAACGAGCTGATAGAATCGCAACGACACTGTTTCGAGTCTCGCCTTTAAAGTTCTGAAAGAGTTTCCACTGCTTATAGGCATAGTTACCTGGTTGGTGTTCTTCTAGCTCTTCAAACATCTGCTCAACTGGGCTTGGATTATCCGGATCTTCTCGGTACAGATGACGTAAGAGATCGGCCACGTGTCCCAAATGAGGGGTGTAGTGAGAAACACCTGTTTTCGGATCCTTGGAATCAAAATAAAGATAACCAATGAGTGCCCGTTGTAACATGAGTTCTGCCTGTACCCAGAAATCTTCTCCCATATGTTCACTCTTTTTCGTTCCTTCCGTAATAGCTTCTGAGATTCGATCAATATCCAGCTCAGACCTCATATACTCAAATACATTAAAGCGATCGGAGTTTGTTAGGCGGATGAGGTCAAAGACCTTGACCGCATAGCCATGCTTTTCTAACATCTTACCAGTTTCGTGAACCAGGTTTCCTTTGGGGTCTGTGACCACAAAATTAGAATTCAGCTGCATGAGATTAGGCAATACAAAGGTAAAGGTTTTTCCGTCCCCTGGAAGACCAATGACAATCACATTTTTATTGAGTTGGACATGATAGGCTAAGCGAAAATTAAAGAGACCCATCTTAGCTCGTTTGGTGAAAATCATGTTCTTGTCTATTTCTCTATCCTCAAAACGCTTCATCTCTTTTAAGGTCGCAAAGCGAGCACTCCCTTGTTCTTCTCCTGTTCGATAGACCTGTCTGTCTCCTGAGACATAGGCCAATAAGGGAAGAAGAAAACCAAGGAGACCTGCATATAAGAGGTGTGGTTCAAGTGATAAGGTCAAGGAGAATTGTTCTATATGTTCCACTAACCACCTCATCCGAAGCATCCCCATAAAGGGAACGGCTTCTGTCGACAGGAGGTAATAGCGATAGAGGGATTGGAAACAAAGACATAAGAAAAGCCCTACAAGTAAGTAGGGCCAACTGCTTCTACGATTCATCGCTCTTTTTCCTTTCCGAGGTCTTTTGTGACAACGGGTGTCAAGCCTGTATAGACCGTATGGGTCTTGTAGTAGGCGATTTTTTCTTCTGGTGTCATCTCATGGGGTTTGCGAAGAATATGGTTTGCGAATGTTTCAGTAGCTTTAGGGTCTTTTGTAATGTCTGAAATCATCTGCTTCAAGGCTTTTTCTACCAAGAGACGATTTTTTGTTTCAAAGAATAGGAGGGTTTCTTCCTCTTTTTGATAGTAAGTAAAACCAACCTTATGTTCTTCTAGATAATGCTTGAGTTTTTCTAAATGGACCTCACTATGTAGGAGGCGCTCCATATCCTTTTCACTAGCTGTTGCCATAAAGTCATTGAAGCGGGTTTCTCCCTCGAAGGTCCGATGTTCCATCTTATATTGGCGGTTATCATGCAATGCTTTGGCTACCGTATAGAGCGCCGCAATCACGTTTTCTACTGTTATTTTCCCTTTTAGTGCCAGGGAATGGGTTGTTTTTTCTTGATCCATCTGATTCTCCTTCTATGGGTAGGCTGTCTCTTTTGGATGGTCTACAATCAAGTAGCCATAGAGAGAGGTAGGTTCTACTTGAAGTGTTAGCTCTAGGCGTTTTTGTTGGTTTGCCCCATCTTCTTTTAGAGAGAGAACATAGGTTAGGTGGTAGAGCTGGTCTTCCGTTTGTTCGACATTCTCCAGAATCACGGACTGGAGTTGACCTGGTTGGTGGTTTAGCTGGAGTTTGGAGGAGACAAAATCCCCTAGTTCTGCGGCTTCTGAATAGTAACGAGGAAGGAAATAGCGGACGACTGCATCCAAATGTCCACTTTCCTTTTGGATGGTTTTTACGGTCTCTATTTGATGAGAGAGTGTGCGCATTTCTTCTTTCTGATCTAGAACCAGAAACACAGTGCAGCCTAAAGCAAAGAAACTAACCGTTAACATCCCAAATAAAAGAGAAGGTAACAGACGTAGGAATTTTCGTTTTTGGACCGTTTCTTCTTTTTGAGGTCGTGATGAAACTTCTGGCTCTTGTTTTTGCGACGTATCCCTCTTCCAAAATGGAAGGGGCTTTTCTGTCGGCTCTTCTACCTTTTCCTTTCTCAGAAATAGACCATCTGCGATGCCGTCAAAGGGAAGAAAAATCTCTTCTTGAAAAAGAACAACTCCTTTTTTATCCAATTCTTCCACTAAAAGCAGACTTTGAGCTTCCTGATGTTTGACCTTGGCATTTTCTCTATCTAGAGCTTGGTAGACCAAGTCCTTATTCTTGTAGGTCGTTATCGTGTCCAAGGTCAGATTGGTTAAACGGTACATGTTTTGTTTCTCCTTTCAACTTTCCTTCTTCTATCTGGCGCTTAATATCTGCCCAGGTGAGGTGGTGTTTGGCCAAATAATCTGAGTGTTCTTCGTACTTAGCTAGAATGATTTGGGTGTCTAGCTCTTTGATTTTCTCTTCCTCTTTTTTGGCTTTAGCGAGGAAGTCAGCTTGTTTTTCTTCCGCTTTTTTACGTTGTTTTTGTAAGTGTTCTAATTTAGTCATGGGTTTCATCTCCTTCTATTGATTGGGTAGGTTGGTTAAGGGTTGGTAGCGCTGCGGTTTGATCAGCAGTTAAGGTATCCACAATGAGGATAGGTTCAATACGATTGACCAGGTATTTATTTTCCTGTTTGATATAGTGGATGCGGAGCGTCGTTTGAGAGTACACATCCACCTGGGCATTGGTATAATCATTTTTCTTTTGTAATTGCGTTTGGGTATAGGAAACCTGGGCGAGGACATCGTTATTTTCGCTATCGATGTAGATGGTCGCCGATTTGAGTTTGGTATCTACCACATAGCCCTTATAGGTTTGATTGGTTGGTTCTTCTTCGGTATTTACTTCTTGTGTATAGGCTGCTTCTGTCATAAAGGGCAGGTAGCGGTTTCTATTCTCTCCCAGGTCCTTCTTTGTAAAGTAGGCACTAAGGAAGGATTTGATATACTCTTGTGTCAACTCTCCTCCTTCGACTTGTTTGGCTACTGGTGGCTTTTCTGCCTTTGTGGGTGCTTTCGAGCTACCAGCCACACTAAACCAGAAAACTAAGCCAAGAACCGTTACCGCGGCCATACCTAATCCAATGAGCTGTAAGAGTTTCAGTTTTTCTGTATCGATCATTTTCATTTGATGTCTATTTCCTTTTTTCTTTTATTTTGGTTTCGCAAAGCTATAGTATGGAGCTGGACGACAGACTCGCCAATGAATTTTATCCTGGACACCGCCCCAGTTGCACTCAGACACGAGAAAACTTCCATCTGGGTTAACAGCTTCCACAATCCCTACATGCCCATACTGAGGAGGAGTTCCGTCAAATCCACCGACTGTAGAGACGACTGCCCCTTTTGTTGGCGTCATGCTATAGGACCAGCCTTTAGCCACTAAGTTTCTGACCCAATCTTGCCCATTTCCAAGATAGCCATAGCTTCCAGATAGGTCTGTGATAGACCCTAGTTCCACAAGCCTATTGTAGCTATACCAGGTACACTGCCCTGGTGGATAACCACTTCCTGCTTGTGTTGTGAGAGCCGCTTGACTAGGAAAAATGGTCACTTGAGATCGGTAGGGTTCCGGGAAATTCCAAGAAGAAGCTACACCACCTTCTCCAACAATCTGTTGGGTTAGAAAGGCATGGATTTGTTTAGCATTGTGTTGACGTTCTAAGAGTTTATCACCAGCGTTTCCTTCCCATTGATGGAGAAAGCGTTGGGTTAGCGTGGTCACATCCTCGTTACTGGTGAGGATGTCTTTTACAATAGTTACATAGTAGGGACTATCGCTTTCCAACATAAAGTCAAGCTGTAGTTCTAAGTCATACCACTTCTTGCCTTTTTGTTGGGCGTATTGCCGAAGTAAGGTATGCCGTACCGATCCATCTGCCGTATCCGTCCATTGACCTAAACCTAAACCTCGCTTTAGGATATTCGGATAAGATCCGTTGTATATACTAGGTCCGCCCATATCTAACCAAGCTGGGTCATCCCAGGAACTGGTACTCGCCCCCACAGGAGGGCTGAGATAGTCTCCTTCTGCCCGCTTTGCGGTGATATTGCTTTCCGTCGCAAAGTTTCCTAGCATAGCTGAAAGGCCATTATCTGTTAAGTTGGGAAGTTTGGGTTTGAGATAATCTCGAATCCTACGGGATTTTTGTCCCAAGTCTCCCTCTAAGGTGGTGAGGACCGAGGTCGTCTGATTATAGGTGACCGAAGAAAAGTAGAATCCAGGATTGACTGCCGTCCATTTTTCAGGCGTTCGAGTCGTGGCTTCTGCTTCTCTTTTCTGATAGCGGATTTCCTGGTAACCATCGGTTGTAACTTTACCTATTTCTTCTCCAACCGTAACACTTGACTGATCCTTTACCCGGATACCTCCGACAGCTTCGTAGGTAAAGATTGCCTCCTTTGTTGAAATACGAACCTGATTTCCACTAATGGCCACCTTCCCAGCTAAAGGAGCTCGTAAGGTTTGACCTGCGGTTGCCTTTAGCTGAGTCTTATCATACAGTTCCGTTGGGGAGTTGTAACCAAAGCGTTTTAAAATGACAAGGGGCTGTCCTCTTGTGTCTTCGTTTTCTGTAGAGAAGGGATTAGCCAATTCTTGGTAAAGAGGATAGCGTCCAACTTCTTTGGATAGGTTGATAAGCTCTTCGTATTCCTTTTGTTCAGTCTTCCCTAGCTTGGTCCACTGTAAAGAAGAGCTAGAGCCGGTTAAATCGAGCATAGTTTTTAGATTGTGAGGGTCGCTGTTTAGATGATTCCAAATATCATCTAAGGCATCCGAATAGTGATTGAAACCTAAAAGAGCGCTCACATCTCCCCCTAATCCTTCTTTCCAGGGGCTTTCTGGGTTCCATTCACTACCATAACGGTAGTTCATAAAAAAGAGAACGTCGTCGATATTGGTCCAATAGTCAACCGTGTCTGTGGACTTCTCTCGATCTCTTTTAGAGACTTGAAGCCAAGATTGATTGAGATCAAATTCATTTTGTTGGACAGGACCACTTCCGGCAAAAATGCCCATAAAAAGAGAAGTGACGCCAAGCAAAAGAAAGAGGATAAAGTAGGATTTTATCGCTAGGGGATTGGTTAAGACCGTTCGGATAGGGTTAGAAGCAACACGTAGAACAGTTGTCGTTCCTTTAGCGACCTTTCCTGCCTTGGTTTGAGCCAAGCGGTGTCTGACGTTTTTCACTCTCTTTGAGAGCTTATACTCCCACGAAAACTCTTTCGGAGTTCGAGTAAACCCACGACCCCTGGTAAAGTTATACACACGGTTTGCCTGGGCATAGCTCTGCTTGATGGTGTGCTTTCCAAGCTCTTTTCCACTATGAAGAGCTCGCTGACTAGTTGCCTTTTGATAGCGCAACTGCCGAATGTTTTGTCTTCCCTTTACCCAATCGTCTATGATGTCATTGTCCCGGATGACCTTTTCCGCATCTTGTCTCGTTTTGATATAGGCACCTTGTTTCCCCCTACGCTTGATCCGATTGGGAATGTAGGTACTATCTGCCTTTTTACTTCGTTTATAGATGGTTTTAGCGACTTGTTTATCTACTTTCGCTTTATCTAACTCCTTCTTAAAATAAAGAGCTCTCGCAGTAGGTTTCGGGCCTTTATGAAGGCGATAGTCTTTCTTAGCTTGCTTATAGGTTTTCTTGGCCCGTTGATAGGTTGATCTGGCATCTAGTCGAGCTGTTTTCGGCACCTGACCTTTCATCTCTTTAGTCTGTTTTTTTACCCTTAACCTTCCTTCTTTCCTAAGCTGTTTTGGATCACTATCGTACATACGTATTCACCTGCTTTCTCATCAGGTATCCGTTGCGACTAATTGATAGAGCTTGGTATGTTTGGGGATAGGATTTTCAAAAGGAACAATGGTATCTCCAGCCACAATCAAACCTGTGCCTTTAGCTTTAGGTCGCAAGACAAAGCGCTCTAAGGATGGGGTTAGATGGATAATCTGTGATAAGACTTCTAAATCTGTTCGTTTGAGTTTCAGAAGCGCTAAGAATTCGCAGTTGGCCACTAGTTTCCTTCCTTCTTCTGTAGAGAGAACCGTTTCAGGGTTTTGGGTAATGCCAATTGGTAGCGTCCCATATTTACGGATTCTAGAATACAATTCTGTAAAGAATGTAGCTTGTAGACTGTGTTTGAAGTAAAGCTGTAGCTCGTCAAAATAAAGCCAAGTTGTCGTTTTTCCTTGATGGTTAACAACTTGGTTCCAGATATAATCCTGAATAACCAGTAAGGCAAATGGTTTTAATTTTCCGCTTAATTGCTTGAGATTAAAGATAATAAAGCGGCTGTCCATATTGACATTGGTCTGATGGGAGAAAATATCATTGGAGCCCATCGTATAAGGTTCAACCTTTAGGGCAAGGTCCTTCGCTACTTGTTCTGGTTGTTGGAGTAAGATGGCTTGCCAGTCTTTGAAGGTTGGTTGATCTACTGACTCATAGGTTTGTTTGGTGACACGATCAATCATGGAAAAATCATCATCCGAGAATTCCGTCAAGATATTTTCAAACAAGGTGGACAATAGATTGACCTTTTGTCCAATAGGGTCACTATCTTCTACCTGTAATTTTTCTTTATCTGGAAGGTCCAATACATTAAAGTGATGGGGAGAACCTGGAGCGACCGTTATGATTTCTGCCCCAAATTCTTGACCAATATCCAAGTAGTCGAGTAGGTTAGTGGTATTACTACCACCTTCCTCTCTAAGAACCGTACGTGAGAGTTTCCCCTCATACGGCTCA
>NZ_JARQPJ010000021.1:0-38350 GCF_046032515.1 Streptococcus suis
ATGAAGAAACGTGGCATGTATTGGACCGTTTTGGGAGCAGAGACAATGAGTCGTATTATAGTCCTCAACCACGAGGAACAACTCAGAGATTTATTTTTCGGCTCCTGGCGTGAAGAGTATGAAAAGATCGCTGAACTAGAATCTATTACAGCTGCGACAATCAAGCAAAAACTTAACCAGGTTGAACGAGAGTATACTCTCCATCACCTATACAATAGAGAAGGAAAGAAAAATCTCTGACAAGTAGATAAAAAGATATATAACAAGATATATATAAATAACCTTTCCAGCGAAAGGCTTTTTGTGTTGCGTACAAATTCAGATTGGCACTTGCACAGTGTGCCTAAGTGTGCTATAATCTAACTAACTTAATCGAATAAAAAAAGTGGCACGCCTCCTACAGCGTACCACTTACCGAGTAAGAACCTCTACTTCTTACTCAGTCTCTAATATATGATACAGGATAAAGGTATCACTGTCAAGGGCTGAGCAAGAAATTGTTCAGTTTTTTCTTTGCATCTCGGTAATTAGTTCTCCTCAAAAAATGCAGTACAGGGCATTCTAAAAAATTCTACCGCATACATCCTAGTGTCAAACCTTGAAAATTGCCTAATTTTCTGCTACAATATATTATTGACTAAAATTGAAATAGGATGAATGATATGGTAACAAATGTACTTCGTTCTCTCATTGAAAATGATAAGGGAGAGCTAAGAAAACTTGAGAAAATGGCAGACAAGGTCTTCTCGTATGCCGATGAAATGGAAGCGCTGACTGATGAACAGTTGCAAGCTAAGACAGCAGAATTTAAGGAGCGATACAATAACGGTGAATCCCTCGACGATCTTTTGTACGAAGCTTATGCGGTAGTCCGCGAAGGAGCTCGTCGCGTATTGGGCCTCTATCCCTACAAGGTTCAGGTTATGGGAGGAATCGTTCTTCACAACGGTGACGTTCCAGAAATGCGTACAGGTGAAGGTAAAACTCTGACTGCAACGATGCCTGTTTATTTGAATGCCTTGTCTGGTCAAGGTGTTCACGTAGTGACGGTTAACGAGTATCTTTCTACTCGTGATGCGACTGAAATGGGTGAATTGTACTCATGGCTTGGTCTATCAGTTGGTATCAACTTAGCTGCTAAATCACCCTTGGAAAAACGTGAGGCCTATAACTGCGATATTACTTATTCGACCAACTCAGAGATTGGTTTTGACTACCTCCGAGACAATATGGTTGTTCGCGCAGAAGACATGGTTCAACGTCCTCTCAATTATGCCTTGGTCGATGAAGTTGACTCAATCTTGATTGACGAAGCTCGTACGCCGTTGATTGTATCTGGTGCACAAGGTTCTGAAACAAACCAGTTGTATTTCTTGGCAGATAATCTTGTTAAATCTTTGACAACAGAAGATTACATCATTGACATTCCATCTAAAACGATTGGTCTGTCTGATTCAGGTATTGACAAAGCAGAGAAGTTCTTCAAGTTAGATAACCTCTACGATATTGAAAATGTAGCCATTACCCATTTCTTGGATAATGCACTTCGTGCCAACTACATTATGACCTATGATATTGACTATCTGGTCAATGAAGACCAAGAGGTCATGATTATCGACCCATTTACAGGTCGTACGATGGAAGGTCGTCGTTATTCTGATGGACTTCACCAAGCCATCGAAGCTAAGGAAGGTGTACCGGTTCAAAACGAGTCTAAGACAAGTGCCTCTATTACCTACCAAAACCTTTTCCGTATGTATAAAAAATTATCAGGGATGACGGGTACTGGTAAAACAGAAGAGGAAGAATTCCGTGAAATCTACAACATCCGTGTTGTACCAATCCCAACTAACCGCCCAATCGCGCGTGTTGACCACGAAGATTTACTCTATCCAAGTCTAGAATACAAATTCAATGCCGTTATTGCTGATGTGAAGAGACGCTATGAGAAAGGGCAACCTGTCTTGGTCGGTACAGTTGCGGTTGAAACTTCTGATTTGATTTCTCAAAAATTGGTAGCTGCAGGTGTCCCTCACGAAGTATTGAATGCTAAAAACCACTATCGTGAAGCGCAGATTATTATGAATGCTGGTCAGCGTGGTGCGGTCACTATTGCGACCAACATGGCGGGACGCGGTACCGATATTAAGTTAGGTCCAGGTGTACGTGAACTTGGTGGGCTATGTGTTATTGGTACTGAGCGCCATGAAAGTCGTCGTATTGATAACCAGCTTCGTGGACGTTCAGGTCGTCAAGGTGACCCAGGTGAATCACAATTCTATCTATCTCTCGAAGATGACTTGATGAAACGCTTTGGTTCAGAACGCATCAAAGTATTTATGGAGCGTATGAATCTAACAGAAGAAGAGTCCGTTATCAAGTCTAAAATGTTGACACGTCAAGTTGAATCTGCTCAGAAGCGTGTGGAAGGGAACAATTACGATTCACGTAAACAAGTCCTTCAATATGACGATGTGATGCGTGAGCAACGTGAAATCATCTATCGCCAACGCCAGGATGTTATTACTGCTAACCGTGATTTGGCTCCTGAAATCAAAGCGATGATGAAACGGACGATTGAACGCCAAGTTGCTGGTCACTTCCTTGGTTCGAAAGATGAAGCTATTGATGGAATTATCAAATTTGCGCATGCAAATCTCGTTGACGATGATACCTTGAGTAAAGCTACTTTTGAAGCAATGAATCAGAAAGAGATTGTCGAAGAGCTCTATGAACGTGCTTTGAGAGTCTATGATTCGCAAGTGAAAAAATTACGCGATGAAGAACGTGTACGCGAATTCCAGAAAGTTCTTATCCTTCGTGTTGTGGATAACAAATGGACAGACCATATTGATGCCTTGGATCAATTGCGCAATGCAGTCAGTCTTCGTGGATACGCTCAAAACAATCCAATCGTTGAATATCAATCAGAAGCATTTACTATGTTCAACGATATGATTGGGGCTATCGAGTTTGAAGTAACCCGCTTGATGATGAAGGCGCAAATTCATGACAATATTGAGCGTGAGCGCACAAGTCAAGAAGCACATACGACAGCTGTTAAGAATATTATGCCGAACCAATCGCATGCAATTCAGGAGAATGTATCTTTTGAAGGTGTTGATCGTAACGATCCATGCCCATGCCAATCTGGCAAGAAATTTAAAAATTGTCACGGCCGTAAATAGGAATGACGCGTGGACTGGACGGCTGTCCAGTCCTTTTGCAATTTTTAGACAAGTCACTAGAGTCAGTTCGTTTATTTTAATAAATGAAATGACTATGCAAAAGGAGACCGATTAATGATAGTAGGACATGGCATTGACCTTCAGGAGATGGAGGCGATTGAAAGTGCCAGAATCAAACACCAAGGGTTTCCCAAAAAGATTCTCACAGAGAAAGAATTTGAACGGTATCAAAGTCTGTCCGGCCGCCGTCAGTTAGAATATTTAGCTGGACGTTGGTCAGCCAAAGAAGCGCTGACCAAGGCCTTGGGGACAGGTATTGGTAAGATAGGATTTCATGATATTGAAATTCTGAATACCAGCAAAGGAGTTCCCTATGTGACGAAGAGTCCCTTTGATGGGAATATTTGGCTCAGCATTAGCCATTCAGGAAATTTTGTACAAGCTAGTGTGATTTTGGAGGAGAAAGATGATTGAAAGTGAACATCGACCCACGCAAATTCGGGTTAACTTAGATGCGATTGCGGAAAATTTCGAGCAAGTAATGACCAACTTGCCCTCTAAGACCGAAGCATTTGCTGTTGTTAAGGCGAATGCTTATGGTCATGGAGCTGTTGCGGTAGCGAAAAAGTTATCCAGTCAAGCAGCTGGTTTTTGTGTTTCGAATTTGGATGAAGCATTAGAGCTACGTAAAGCAGGTATCGAGCACCCTATCTTGATTTTAGGAGTGGTTCCTGTACGTTTTTTACCAGTAGCTCATCAACTCAATATCAGTGTGACAGTTGCCAGTCTGGACTGGTTGCAAGATGCAAAAGACTTGGAGGCTGATTTATCTGGTCTAACTGTCCATCTTAAGCTAGATACTGGTATGGGGCGGATTGGTTTTAGAAAAATAGCCGATTTGCTACAAGCGATTGCTATCCTTGAAGAATTAGAGTATGACATTGAAGGAGTCTATACTCATTTTGCTACTGCGGATGAGGTTAATCAGGCGCACTTCGAGAGTCAACTGTCTGTTTTTAAAGAATTTTTGGATGTTCTACCAATTACTCCGCGCTGGATTCATGCCAGCAATTCAGCAACAAGCATTTGGCATACTGATACAGTATTTAACCTAGTTCGTTTGGGAAACATTCTTTATGGACTTAATCCAAGTGGACGAGTACTAGAACTCCCGTTTGAGGTTCAACCAGCCTTATCTCTCGTATCTGAAATTGTTCATGTAAAGCAGGTTGAAGCTGGCACAACAATTGGCTACGGAGCTACTTATCACAGCACTGACTCAGAATGGATTGCGACCGTTCCGATAGGATATGCAGATGGTCTCGTACGAAGCTTACAAGGCTTATCAGTCTTAGTCGATGGGCAGGCCTGTGAAATTGTAGGGCGTATTTCGATGGACCAGATCACCATTCGTTTACCTCATGCTTATCCACTTGGTCAAAAAGTCACCCTAATCGGTCAAGATGGCGATAAAATGATCTCTGTTCAGGAGTGGGCTGATCGTATCGGAACCATAAATTACGAGGTGGTTTGTCTTTTGACAGATCGCCTACCTCGAATTTTTGAGTAAACGTGACGATAATCCGCCTCTTTCACTAGAATAGAAGGCTAAAATATTAGAGAAGCGTTACCTAGATATTGTCTATAATACAAATGTCGTCATTTAGTTGACTTTTATTACTTCGACGTAAGAGGAAACTCCGTTTCCTTATTTCCAACTTCAAACACTCCACTGGATTGTTTGAACTCGCCTTGCCTGATTTTGTAAAAGTGACTTGCTTTGCAAGCAATCTGGGGGATACGAATAGTCCAGTGGACTATTCGTATATGAGCTTGAAAACAAAAAAGCGAAGTACATCAGCTGGTCATCTAGAAATAAGAAAGCATTGAGTTATGCCTGTGGCTTTTGATGAGGCTGGTCAAAAAGTCCAGGACCACTACTCAGAGTTCGTGTCAACATCTCAGCGCAGTGGTTGATTGGCTTTAACAGTCCAGTGGACTGTTAAAGGTTGGAGATAGGATTTGCGAAGCAAATCTCAGCAATTCGTGTTTTGCACTCCAAATCTGGCCTCTACGACTGATGCGAACAGAGTTCGCCTTATCTCCAACCTCAAACTGTCTCCCAGACAGTTTGAGCTGTGCGGGGGTGGGAGTGAAACAGTCTGGGGATAGACTGTTTCAGCTCAACAACTAGAAATAAAGACTTGTTGACGGACTCTTTTTATCTTGGTCGAGTTCTTTCCCACTCCCTTTGTCCCCAGTCTCCAACTATCTCCCAGATAGTTGGAACGAGTACTAAAAGTAAACTAAAAGACTATAATGAGGCTGGTCAAAAAGTCTAATACTCTTCGAAAATCAAAATTATCCGTTGTCAACTTGCCTTGATGAACTCCAGTTCTATCTTGGACTTCGTTTCCTAGGCTACTTTTGATTTTCATTGAGTATAAAAAATAGCTTAGAATTGCATCGTCAGAAACGTTGATTCTAAGCTATTTTTGTTTATTCAAATTTTAATTGGTACTCAATGAAAATTAAAATCAGACTAGCTCCAATGGAGCTTGACACTCATCAAATCAAGTCAACAACATCTGTTTTGATTTTCGAAGAGTATGAAGAGGGAACTGACCGACCTCGTTGTGATTATTGCTCGTTAAAAAAAGCTTCATAGAGTGCGTGCAGGGCGCGTTTCTTTTCTTCGGTTTTGACAACGAACATAACAGAAACTTCACTGGCTCCCTGTGAAATCATTGCCAAGTTGACGTTTTGTTTAGAGAGGGCGGTGGTAGCGGTAGCTGTTACACCGACATGGCTCTTCATATTTTCACCAACAATCATGATAATAGATAAACCATGTTCGATTTCGGCCTTGTCAACTTCCATTTTCGTATTGAGTTGACGAAGGATCTCTTCTTCCTTAATAGGAGTCAATTCACGCTCACGGACTACGATGGATAAATCGTCAATCCCGGTTGGCATGTGCTCCCAGCGAATATTGAGATCTTCGAGAATTTGCAATACCTTGCGACCAAAACCAACTTCACGGTTCATCAAGTATTTGGACAAGTTAATGCTGACAAAACCGTCGTCTGCAGCAATACCGACAACAGGAACCGTTTGCTCGGTATGTTTGTGTACAATTCGGGTACCAGGGTGAGTCGGGTTATTGGTGTTTTTGATAACCAATGGAATCCGCCCGCGATAGGCAGGAAGGAGAGCTTCATCGTGGAGGACGGAGAAACCTGCATAAGCTAATTCTCGCATTTCACGATAGGTCAATTCTTTGATTGAATGTGGATTTTTAATGATGCCAGGATGGGCAGCAAAAATACCATCGACATCTGTAAAGTTTTCATAGAGGTCAGCCTTAACCCCGGCAGCAATGATGGAACCTGTAATATCCGATCCACCTCGTGAGAAGGTACAAATCTGGTTATCAACAGTTACACCGAAGAATCCTGGGATAATGAGTACTTCATCTGTATCACGAAGCTCTTCGATTTTGTCATAACTTGAAGGCAAAATGCGAGCATTTCCTGGTTCGGAGCTGACGATAATACCAGCTTTTTTAGGATGGACATAGCGTGCAGGCAATCCTCTGTGGGTAAAATATTCGGCAATCAATTTGGCATTATTATCTTCACCAGCTGCTAAGAATGCGTCGTAAAGGAATTCGTTATCATCAATTGGTAGGCTGGCCAAAGAGATGATGCTGTCTGCGATTTTCTTCATGCTGTTAGCTGTGAAACCAAGTTCGTCAACCATTGCTTGATAACGGTTGATGATCCATTCTTGACTGGCAGTCACATCTTTTCCGTTAACATATTCTTTATAATATTTAATCAACGCATCAGTAACTTTAGTATCCTCGGCATTGCGTTTTCCAGGTGCAGACACAACAACAAAGCGACGTTCTGAATCAGATTGAACAATATTGAAAACTTTTTCTAACTGTCCAGCTGAAGCAAGTGAGCTTCCTCCAAATTTAATAACTTTCATTCTCATCTCCTTGGATATTTTTTTCTATTATAGCAGAATGATATGAAATTGTCAGTATGTTCAGACAAATCTTGCCAAGAATTTTATCGAAAAACGAACAAGAGGTAAGTATGAAAATTTCAGAAAAACATTTTTTCTTTCAACTGTGTTACAATTAAAGTAATAGGAGGCGAGTATGGTAAAAGCAATTATTTTCGACATGGATGGTGTACTTTTTGATACAGAAACATTCTATTTTCAGCGTCGAGCGGATTTTTTAGCGACAAAAGGTTTATCGGTTGATCATTTGGAACCATCTATATTTGTCGGTGGAAGGGCTAGTCAAATTTGGCAACGGATTTTAGGGGATGATTATGATAACTGGGATGTCCCTGCCTTGGAAGAAGAATATCGTGTGTATAAAGAAAAGCGACCAACCCCTTATGCAGAGAGGATTTTTCCTGAAGTTAAAGCGGTATTGGAGAGACTAACTATCCAAGGTATTCCTGTAGTTTTGGCTTCAAATACCGACCGTTCAGAAATCGAACGTGCTTTACTAGATGCTGGTATACGCTCTCACTTTAGTCATGTTTTCTCAGCGATGGATTGTGAGGCCCCAAAACCAGATTCCACAGTTTATATGAAAGCAGCTAGTGCAACAGGAGTAGCTAAATCGGACATTTTAGTATTTGAAGATAGTGCGAAGGGGATTGAAGCGGCTAAAAAAGCAGGTTTGACAGTTTGGGCTATTCGAGACCAGCATTATGGAATTGATCAGTCGAAAGCAGACAAATTGGTAGACAATCTTGAAGAGGCCTTTGACTTACTACGATTTTAAGAAATGTTATATTTTAGTCCAAGTATCAGTTCTCGTGAAAAATGGTATTTCTAGCTCAGAATCCAGTTAGATCTTCCAAAAGTATTAACGTGAAAAAATGAAAGTTGTAAATTGAACTTAGAGCCTATATTTACAGTTCAGACTTGCATATTGAGGTTGTTTTTTTCAAAATACAGTCAGTATTTCCCGCAAAAACTACCTTGATGAGTGAAAAAAGCCAAGGCGCTTTGCGTGTGAATATAGGTTCTTAGACACGTTATTTTCTAGCATATCTAAATTTTATATTTCGATGATAGCCCTCCTCTTTTTCGGACGTCACACTTTCCTTGCTAGAAAAAAAGTGACAATTATAAAAACTGTGTTACAATGGAAAACAAGAATTTGAAGTTTGATATTCAAATCTTTTAATTATCAAACTATTTTGAAAGGAGCAAGGGAATGACCTACCAAACAATTCGTTATGAAGTAATTGATTCCGTAGCGATTCTAACTTTAAACAGACCGGAAGTGGCAAATGGTTTTAATATTCCTATGTGTGAAGAAATCTTAGAAGCAATCCGCCTTGCAGAAGGGGATGCCTCCGTCAAAATTTTACAAATTCAAGCACAGGGTTCCATTTTCTCCGTAGGTGGAGATTTAGTTGAGATGAAGCGTGCAGTTGATGATGATGATATTGCTTCTTTGGTAAAAATAGCAGAGCTGGTGAATGATATTTCGTTTGCGATGAAGAAATTGTCTAAAGTAGTCATTATGGTGACAGATGGGGCAGTGGCTGGAGCCGCGGCTAATATGGCAGTGGCAGCTGATTTTGTTATTGCCTCCAGCAAGACAAAATTCATCCAAGCCTTTGTAGGTGTTGGACTTGCGCCGGATGCGGGGGGGCTCTTTCTACTGAGTCGTGCTATTGGGGCAAATCGTGCTAGTCACTTGGCGATGACTGGAGAGGGCTTATCAGCGGATAAGGCTTTAGAATATGGGATTATTTATAAATTGGCAGAGCCAGAAAAACTAGAAAAGACGGTTGCCCAGCTCATAAAAAAACTCTTGCGAGGCTCAGTAAATTCTTATGCAGCAATCAAACAACTGACATGGGAAAGTCAATTTAAAGACTGGGAGTCTTATCGCCGATTAGAGCTGGATTTGCAAGAAACATTGGCCTATAAAGAGGATTTTAAAGAGGGAGTTCGAGCGCATGCAGAACGACGTAGACCAGTGTTTACGGGAGATTAATTTTTGAATTAGTAAAAAATGTTTGACAATCAAAGTTTTATGGTTTATACTTTGACTATCAAAGTAAAGGAGGCCTGTTTTGGAAGATCCAAAAGTAAATGAATATCTAACGGCCATTTTTAATAATGTGTTGGTGATTGAAGAAACAAGTCTGCGTGGTAGCCGATTCAATGATATTTCGATTAAGGAAATGCACACGATTGATGTGATAGGAAGTATTGATGGTGCTACTCCGAGTGATGTTGCTCGGACTTTGATGGTAACCTTAGGTACTGTTACAACTAGCTTGAATAATTTGGAAAGAAAAGGATATGTTGAGCGTATTCGTTCGACCAAAGATCGGCGAGTTGTTCATCTCTATCTGACCAAAAAAGGTCGACTAGTCTATCGTTTGCATCAACGATTTCACAATGAAATGGTGAAGCAGATTACAGATGGTATGGATGATGCAGAGTATCAGGTAATGAAGAAAGGACTCATGAAACTCTATCACTTCTTGGAGGATTTGAAATGAGAAACCATGCTAAAATCAGTCAGGTGGCCCACTATCTTCCGAAGAAGATTGTGACCAATGATGATTTGGCTCAACGAATGGAGACCAGTGATGAGTGGATTCGTAGCCGTACAGGTATCGGTCAACGGCACATTGTTACTGGAGAGACGACGAGTGATTTGGCTAGTCAAGTGGCTAGAAAATTACTGGAAAAGTCTCAGCTAGATGCTAGTGAAATTGATTTCATCATCGTAGCAACGATTACTCCAGATGCTTCAATGCCATCTACGGCAGCTATGGTTCAAGCGGCAATTGGCGCGAAAAAGGCTTTCGCCTATGATCTCGTTGCAGCTTGTTCAGGATTTGTTTTTGCGCTATCAACAGCAGAAAAATTGCTTGCTTCAGGAGTCTATAAGAGAGGACTTGTCATTGGAGCTGAGACCCTATCTAGGTCTGTCGACTGGTCGGATCGATCAACGGCTGTTTTATTTGGAGATGGTGCTGGAGGAGTTTTGCTGGAAGCGTGTGAACAACCGAGCTTTTTAGCAGAAATCTTGCGAACGGATGGCAGTCGAGGGGCTAGTCTGACAGCAGGGATAGATCAGAAAGAGACGCCATTCTCGACACAAAGCCGTCAGCAACCCTTTATCCAAATGGAGGGCAGAGCTATATTTGAATTTGCTACGAGGGATGTTACGGCAACCATGGCAGAGCTGCTAGAACAAGCTGATATGACTGTGGATTGCGTTGATTATTTCTTGCTCCATCAAGCCAATATACGTATCTTAGATAAGATGGCTCGTAAATTGGGAGTGGCGCGTGAAAAATTTCCAGCAAATATGGATAAATATGGCAATACCAGCGCAGCAAGTCTTCCCATTCTCTTATCAGAATGTGTAGAGAGCGGGATGTTGCGATTGGATGGAAGCCAGATTGTTCTCATGGCTGGTTTCGGTGGAGGCCTCACATGGGGAACTCTACTCTTACAACTTTAGTTAATTCCTTGCCCTAGGCAAGATTAAAATATTTTATTTTCCAAAAGGAGACACATATCATGGCAGTATTTGAAAAAGTACAGGAAATCATCGTTGAAGAATTGGGTAAGGATGCTGAAGAAGTAACCCTTACAACAACATTTGAAGATTTGGACGCAGATTCATTGGATCTTTTCCAAGTTATCTCTGAAATCGAAGATGCCTTCGATATTCAAATCGATACTGAAGAAGGTTTGACAACTGTAGGCGATTTGGTTGCTTATGTTGAAGAAAAAACAAAATAATGATTGTTAAGGAAAGTGCTATTTAGCATTTTTCTTAAGCTAAATACTTTGATAATCAAAACATTGAGATATCAAAGTATTTTTTGAGTGAGGGGGCAACCCTTCACTTGTTTACCTAATGATTTGATATTCAAATGATTAGGTAAGCAAGAAAAAAAGATGAGGGAATTATGAAGACGAAAATAACAGAATTGCTCGATATTAAGTATCCAATTTTTCAAGGTGGTATGGCTTGGGTAGCTGATGGAGATTTGGCTGGTGCCGTATCTAATGCAGGTGGTCTAGGAATCATCGGTGGAGGAAATGCTCCCAAAGAGGTGGTCAAGGCAAATATTGACAAGGTTAAATCTATCACGGACAAGCCTTTCGGTGTCAATATCATGCTTTTGTCTCCTTTTGCGGATGACATTGTTGACTTGGTCATCGAAGAAGGTGTGAAAGTTGTCACTACAGGAGCAGGAAATCCAGGGAAGTATATGGAACGTCTCCATGCTGCAGGGATTACAGTTATTCCTGTTGTACCAAGTGTAGCCCTTGCGAAACGCATGGAAAAATTAGGGGTAGATGCTGTTATTGCTGAAGGTATGGAAGCCGGAGGCCATATTGGTAAATTGACCACCATGACCTTGGTTCGTCAGGTTGTTGAAGCCGTATCTATTCCTGTTATTGCTGCTGGAGGTATTGCAGATGGTGCAGGTGCAGCGGCAGCATTCATGTTGGGTGCAGAAGCGGTGCAAGTTGGAACTCGTTTTGTAGTAGCAAAAGAATCCAACGCCCACCCAGCTTACAAGGAAAAGGTCCTTAAGGCTAAGGATATTGACACGACTGTTTCTGCCTCAGTGGTAGGCCACTCGGTGCGTGCGATTAAGAACAAGCTTTCGACAGCCTATGCAGCTGCAGAAAAAGACTTCTTAGCTGGGAAAATTTCAGCAGAATCCATTGAAGAACTGGGTGCAGGTGCCCTTCGCAATGCCGTTGTGGACGGCGATGTGGTCAATGGTTCAGTTATGGCAGGTCAGATTGCTGGTTTGGTGACTAAAGAAGAAACCTGTGAAGAAATTTTGAAAGACATCTATTATGGAGCAGCCAAAGTGATTAGAGAAGAGGCAAGCCGTTGGGCTTCGGTTGGAGAATAAGATGACAAAAACAGCCTTTCTATTTGCAGGTCAGGGAGCCCAGACACTCGGTATGGCCCGTGACCTCTATGACACCTATCCCATTGTTAAGGAAACTTACGACCAGGCTAGTCAGATTCTGGGTTATGATGTGCGGGACTTGATTGACCATCGGGAAGACGAGCTCAACCAGACCCGCTATACCCAGCCTGCGATTTTGACAACCTCACTTGCCATTTATCGTTTGTTGGCAGAAAAAGGGATAAAACCCGACATGGTGGCTGGTTTGTCCTTGGGAGAATATGCAGCCTTGGTTGCCTCCGATGCCTTGGCCTTTGAAGATGCTATTGCCCTGATTGCTAAGCGTGGTGAGTTTATGGAAACGGCTGCGCCAGCAGGGACTGGTAAGATGGTCGCTGTCCTCAACACAGATGTCAACTTGATTGAAGAAATCTGTTCGACTGTTACCTCTGGGATTGTTTCCCCAGCCAACTACAATACACCAGCCCAAATCGTTATCGGAGGCGAGGTGGCTGCAGTGGATGAGGCGGTGGAAGCCTTAAAGGCGGCGGGTGTCAAACGCATGATTCCCCTCAATGTGTCGGGGCCTTTCCATACGGCTCTCTTGCGTCCAGCGTCGGAGCAATTGGCTCAGGCCTTGGAGCAGGTGGAATTTTCGGACTTC
Organism: Streptococcus suis; assembly: GCF_046032515.1. Lineage (GTDB taxonomy): Bacteria > Bacillota > Bacilli > Lactobacillales > Streptococcaceae > Streptococcus > Streptococcus suis_AL. Next base: position 12,804 of record NZ_JARQPJ010000021.1, read on the forward strand.
CAAGTAGAGTTGGTCGGTAATACGGAAGCCAAGGTCATGAAAAAAGAGGACATCAAGTCCCTCTTGACCCGTCAAGTGATGGAACCAGTCCGTTTTTATGAGTCAATCGCAACCATGCAGGAAGCTGGTGTGACCAAATTTATCGAAATCGGTCCAGGAAAGGTCTTGGCAGGCTTTATCAAGAAAATTGATAAGACAGCTGAGGTTGTGACAGTAGAAGATGTGGCAAGTCTAACAGACTTGTTGACTAGCCAATAAGGAGAAATCATGGAACTTACCAATAAAAATGTGTTTGTGACGGGTTCAAGTCGTGGAATCGGCTTGGCCATTGCCCATAAGTTTGCTAGCCTTGGTGCCAATGTGGTGCTAAATGGTCGTGGTCAGCTAGGCCAGGACTTGCTGGATAGCTTTGCAGATTACGGTGTGAAAGTCCTAGCTATTTCAGGAGATATTTCAAGCGCGGAAGATGCCAAACGAATGGTGGCAGAAGCTATCGAAACCCTCGGTAGCGTCGATATTTTGGTCAACAATGCAGGGATTACCAAAGACGGCATGGCTCTTCGTATGACAGAAGAGGATTTTGATACGGTTCTGAAGGTAAATCTTACTGGAACTTTTAATATGACGCAGGCTGTTTTGAAACCAATGACAAAGGCTCGTGAGGGTGCTATTATCAACCTTTCCAGTGTGGTCGGTTTGACAGGGAATGCCGGTCAGGCCAACTATGCTGCTTCTAAGGCAGGTGTTATCGGCTTTACAAAATCCATTGCCCGTGAAGTCGCTAGTCGCAATGTTCGTGTCAATGCTATCGCACCAGGCTTTATCCAGTCAGATATGACAGATGTTCTGTCTGATAAAATCAAGGATGCCATGTTGGGGCAAATTCCTATGAAACGCTTTGGCTTGACGGAAGAAGTTGCGGATGTAGCTGTCTTCTTGGCGAAGCAAGAATATCTAACTGGACAAGTGATTGCGGTTGACGGCGGCTTGACCATGCAATAAGAGAGGTTTGAAAATGACAAAATTAAATCGTGTAGTAGTGACAGGCTACGGTCTGACATCGCCAATTGGCAATACGCCAGAGGAATTCTGGGATAGCCTGGTCAATGGTAAGATTGGAATCGGAAAGATTACCAAGTTTGACACTAGTGAATACTCTGTTCATAATGCGGCCGAAATTAAGGATTTTCCTTTTGATAAATATTTTGTAAAAAAAGATACAAATCGCTACGATAACTACTCACTCTATGCTCTTTATGCGGCTCGAGAGGCCGTAGCCAATGCCAATCTCAATACAGAAGCGGTTGACAGTGACCGTTTTGGCGTTATCTTATCAACAGGTATCGGTGGTATTTTGGAAATTGAAGAGCAAGTGGCTCGTATGAACGAAAAGGGACCAAAACGTATTCGTCCCATGGCTCTTCCAAAGGCCTTGCCAAACATGGCTGCTGGAAATATTGCCATGCAGGTCGGTGCCAATGGTGTCTGCAAGTGTGTCATCACAGCCTGTGCTTCATCCAACGATGCCTTGGGAGAAGCCTTCCGTGAAATCAAGTTTGGTTTCCAAGATGTCATGCTGGCAGGTGGCTCAGAAGCAGCTATTACGCCTTTTGCAATCGGTGGCTTCCAAGCCTTGACGGCCATGTCTACAACAGATGATCCAAGTCGAGCTTCCATTCCATTTGACAAGGACCGCAATGGTTTTGTTATGGGAGAAGGGGCTGCTGTCTTGGTCTTGGAAAGCTTGGAACACGCAGAAGCACGTGGGGCAACTATCTTGGCTGAAATTGTTGGTTATGGAAATACCTGCGATGCCCACCACATGACGTCTCCACATCCAGAAGGTCTGGGTGCTATTAAGGCCATGAAGTTGGCTATTTCAGAAGCAGGTTTAGAGCCAGCAGACATTGACTACATCAATGCCCATGGAACTTCGACACCGGCTAATGAAAAAGGGGAAAGTCAAGCTATCGTATCCGTCTTCGGCAAGAACACGCCAGTTTCTTCCACCAAGTCCTTCACAGGTCACTTGTTGGGAGCAGCGGGTGCAGTTGAGGCGGCAGCGGTTATTGAAGCTATGCGTCACTCTTACGCACCAAAGACAGCTGGTACGACGGAATTGTCTGATTACATTGAGGCGGATGTCATCTACGGTCAAGGTCGTGACATGGAAATCCGCCATGCCATTTCAAATACATTTGGCTTTGGAGGTCACAATTCGGTGATTGCCTTCAAGCGTTGGGAGGCCTAAGTGAATATTACAGAAATTAAGGACCTGATGAGTCAGTTTGATCAGTCAAGTTTGCGAGAATTTTCATATAGCAATGCTGGGGAAACCTTGCATTTCAGTAAAAACCAGCAGGCGACAGCGGCTCCGAGTGCAATCGTAGAAGCTCCGCTTGCTCCAGTAGCTCCTGCAAGCCCAGCCCCTGTGCCAGCAGTTGAAATGAGTGAGCCAGCTCCAGTAGAAGCCAGCTCAGCCCCTGCGGCAGAAGGTGCGGTAATGGAAAGTCCCTTGGTCGGGGTGGCTTATTTGTCGCCAGCCCCTGACAAGCCAGCCTTTGTGGCGGTAGGTGACACGGTCAAAAAAGGGCAGACCCTCATGATTATCGAAGCCATGAAGGTCATGAACGAAGTGCCAGCGGATCGTGACGGTGTGGTCACAGAGATTTTGGTGGCCAATCAGGACGTTGTAGAATTTGGACAAGGATTGGTACGCATCAAATGATTGATATTTTGAAAATTAAAGAGGCTCTTCCTCATCGCTACCCTATGCTCCTGGTCGATCGTGTCCTTGAAGTATCGGAAGATGAGATTGTCGCCCTCAAAAATGTGACCATTAACGAGCCCTTCTTCAACGGGCATTTCCCAGACTATCCTGTTATGCCAGGTGTTCTCATCATGGAGGCTTTGGCTCAAACCGCAGGTGTCTTGGAGTTATCAAAGGAAGAAAACAAGGGCAAGCTGGTCTTTTATGCCGGCATGGACAAGGTTAAATTTAAGAAACAAGTTGTACCTGGTGACCAGTTGATCATGACAGCTAAATTTGTCAAACGCCGTGGAACCATTGCGGTCGTTGAGGCAAAGGCAGAGGTGGATGGGAAACTGGCTGCGTCTGGAGTGTTGACTTTTGCTATTGGCAGATAATATTTAAAAGGAGATAGGATTCATCATGTTTGAGAAGATTTTGATTGCCAATCGTGGTGAGATTGCGGTGCGGATCATTCGTGCGGCCAGAGAGTTGGGGATTGCGACCGTGGCTGTCTATTCAGAGGCGGACAAGGAAGCACTCCACACCATGTTGGCAGATGAGGCAATCTGTATCGGACCAGCTCGTTCGACAGATTCCTATCTCAATATGCAGGCGGTTATCTCGGCGGCTGTTGTGACAGGTGCGCAGGCTATTCATCCTGGCTTTGGATTTTTGAGTGAAAACTCTAAATTCGCCACCCTCTGTGAAGAGGTCGGTATCAAATTTATCGGGCCTTCTGGGACGGTCATGGATACCATGGGCGATAAAATCAATGCCCGAGCAGAGATGATTAAGGCTCAAGTGCCTGTTATTCCAGGATCAGACGGTGAAGTCTTAACTAGCCAAGAAGCTCTTGCAATCGCTGAGAAAATTGGGTACCCTGTCATGCTCAAAGCATCGGCAGGAGGTGGCGGTAAGGGGATTCGTAAGGTGGAAAAAGCTGAAGACCTAGTGCCTGCCTTTGAATCAGCTTCCAGTGAGGCCAAGGCAGCCTTTGGAAACGGAGCCATGTATATGGAGCGTGTTGTCTATCCAGCCCGGCATATCGAGGTGCAGATTTTGGCGGACCAACACGGCCATGTCATCCATCTAGGAGAACGGGATTGTTCCCTTCAGCGTAACAATCAAAAGGTTTTGGAAGAAGCTCCATCTATCGCTATTGGTCAGACCATGCGGGACCGTATCGGTCAAGCAGCAGTGCGGGCTGCCCAGTCAGTTGGTTATGAAAATGCGGGGACCATTGAGTTTCTCTTGGATGAAGCCAAGGGCGAATTTTACTTCATGGAAATGAACACACGGGTGCAGGTGGAACATCCAGTTACCGAATTTGTGACCGGTGTGGATATTGTCAAGGAGCAAATCAAGATTGCCGCTGGTCAGGAACTCAGCGTCGGCCAAGAAGATGTGAAGATTACAGGCCATGCCATTGAATGCCGCATCAATGCTGAAAATCCAGCCTTCAACTTCGCCCCAAGTCCAGGTAAGATTTCCAATCTCTACCTGCCAAGCGGTGGCGTTGGTCTGCGTGTGGACTCGGCAGTTTATCCAGGCTACACCATTCCGCCTTATTACGATTCCATGATTGCCAAGGTTATCGTGCATGGGGAAAATCGCTTTGAAGCCCTGATGAAGATGCAGCGCGCCCTCTACGAATTGGAAATTGACGGAGTGGTGACCAATACTGACTTCCAGCTGGATTTAATTTCCGACAAGCGAGTGGTGGCTGGTGATTACGACACCGCCTACCTTATGGAAGAATTTTTACCCCGCTATCAAGCAGAATTATAGTCTTTTAGTTTACTTTTAGTACTAGCTTCAAAGGTTCGGGGAACCTTTGAAGGTTGGAGATGAAACAAACGAAGTTTGTGTCAACAGCTGCAGGCTGTACTGGAGTACGGCAAAGCGAGTTAACGAAGTAATAAAAGAAAAACTAAATGACGATAAAAAAGTAAACTAGGAGAATGCTATGGCTTTGTTTCGCAAAAAGGACAAATATATCCGCATCAATCCCAATCGTTCGCGGATAGAGTCAGCACCTCAAGCAAAGCCAGAGGTGCCAGATGAACTCTTTTCCAAATGCCCAGCTTGTAAGGAAATCCTCTACAAGAAGGACTTGGGACCAGAGAAAACCTGTCAACACTGTTCCTATAATTTTCGGATTACGGCCCAGGAACGCTTGGCTTTGACAGTGGATGAAGGTTCGTTCGAGGAATTGTTTACAGGGATTGAAACAAAAAATCCCTTGGACTTCCCTAATTATTTGGAAAAATTAGCAGCCACCCGTCAAAAGACAGGTTTGGACGAGGCTGTTTTGACAGGAAAGGCGACCATCGGCGGACAACCAGTTGCCCTTGGAATCATGGATTCTCACTTTATCATGGCTTCTATGGGAACGGTGGTCGGTGAGAAAATCACCCGCCTCTTTGAGTTGGCGATTGAAGAGCGTTTGCCAGTTGTCCTCTTTACCGCATCTGGAGGTGCTCGCATGCAGGAAGGCATTATGAGTCTGATGCAGATGGCCAAGATTTCGGCAGCAGTGAAGCGTCATTCCAATGCTGGTCTCTTTTACCTGACGGTCTTGACAGACCCCACAACAGGAGGTGTGACAGCTAGTTTTGCCATGGAAGGCGATATTATCTTGGCTGAACCGCAGACCTTGGTTGGATTTGCAGGCCGACGGGTTATTGAATCAACCGTTCGGGAAAATCTGCCTGATGGTTTCCAGAAGGCTGAATTTTTACAAGAACACGGCTTTGTTGATGCCATTGTCAAACGCCAGGACTTGCCAGCGACCATCAGTCGCTTGCTGAGAATGCATGGAGGTGTCAGATGACCAGTGATGTAGCACGTATGATTCGTTTGGCACGTGACCAGGCCCGCCTGACCACCTTGGACTATGCCACACAATTCTTTGATGACTTTATCGAATTGCACGGTGATCGCAATTTCCGTGATGACGGAGCGGTTGTCGGTGGAATTGGCTTTTTAGCAGGTCAACCTGTGACAGTTATCGGTATCCAAAAAGGGAAGAACCTCCAGGACAACCTCAAACGGAATTTCGGTCAGCCCCACCCAGAAGGTTACCGCAAGGCTCTTCGTCTTATGAAACAGGCGGAGAAGTTCGGCCGTCCCGTTGTCACCTTTATCAATACTGCTGGAGCCTATCCAGGCGTCGGTGCCGAGGAGCGTGGCCAGGGCGAGGCCATTGCCCGCAACCTCATGGAGATGAGCGACCTCAAGGTGCCCATTATCGCCATTATCATCGGCGAGGGAGGATCTGGTGGAGCTCTGGCTCTAGCAGTTGCAGACCAGGTCTGGATGCTGGAAAACTCCATGTATGCCGTCCTCAGCCCTGAAGGCTTCGCCTCTATCCTCTGGAAAGATAGCAGTCGGGCTATGGAAGCGGCAGAACTCATGAAGATTACCTCTTACGAGTTGGAGAAGCTCCAGGTGATCGATCGGGTTGTTTTGGAAAATGGCAGAGCGACTAAGGAAGTCTTGTCTGACATCAAGGAAAACCTAGTCAGCCAGTTTGCTCAGTTACAAGCCTTGCCACTTGATGAGCTGCTCGAAAACCGCTATCAACGATTCAGAAAATACTAGGAAGACCTAGTATTTTTTTGTGATATTTGATATAATAAATAAAATAGTTTTCAGGAGGTTTTCCATGCTAGTAAAAGCAGATTTATCAAACGCAGAAGAATTGCTATCTATTCAGCACCGAGCCTTTGCAGCTCTCTATGAAACCTATCAGGACCAGTACAACCCTGCCATTGAAACCATGGACTATTTCCAATCACGATTTGCACGACCAAATTGCAGCTACTATAAGATTGTGGAAGAAGGGCACACAGTCGGACTAGTACGAACAACGGTCGCTGAAGATGCAGACCAGGGCTGGCTAGGCTTGATTGGTATTGATCCAGACCACAGAGGAAAAGGCTATGGTCACAAGGCTATGTTAGAATTAGAAAGCCTCTATCCGACAGTTAGACGCTGGGTACTCTGTACTGTCTTGCAGGAGCCTAGATTGGTCGCTTTCTACGAAAAACTCGGCTATAAGGCTATCAAAACCGAGCCTGAGCAGGAGGGTATGGATATGGTCTATATGGAGAAGTGGATAGGATAGGAGGTTAGAAATGCTAGAAACATTCAGTCAACGATTGGAATGGATTTGTAGGAAAATCTGGATTTTACTGCAGGCCTTTCTATTGTTGCTTCTTGAACTCATTCCAACTTTCATATTGCAAAAATCCACCTCGCCAGTCGCTCAATGGACTGCCGGCCTATCTTCTATTGGAATAATGTTCTTTATGTGTTGGTTGGCAGAAAGGAAAGGGCTTGCCATTTGGGATAGAAAATTCCTGACCTGGAAGGGACTTGGATTGGTTGCACTGACCGTACTATTTACCAGCCTTTCTACTGTCTTAGGGCATACTATCATGGACCTTCAAGGGATTGAAGATACGGCTAATCAGATTGGTATTGACAAGCTGTTGCGAATGATTCCCTTTGGGTTAGCCTTTGTTAGAATTGCCTGTCAGGCAGCGATTTCAGAGGAGATCATTGTCAGAGGCTATCTATTCAAAAAGCTATTTGAAAAGTACAAGATTCTAGGAATTGTAGTATCTGGATTGATTTTTGCTTTTCTGCATGGACCAACAGATTTGGGTTCATGGATTATTTATGCTAGCCCAGGATTTATCTTGGCTTACTTGTACTATAAAACAGATTATCTGATTTACCCAATAGCAGTTCATTTTATCAATAATGCCTGGTCGGTGCTGGCTTTCTACTATTTTCAATAAGCATAAAGAAAAGACGATTCCGTTTGGAGTCGTCTTTTGCTATTATCAGTACCAGCCTTGTCACGATAGAGATAGGAATGTCAACAAAGTCCTGACAGTGACCGCATAATTAAATCAACATCTTGGTTTTCCAACTCACGAATGATATGAAGATAGGTTTTCTGGGTCGTTGTTATGCTTGCATGACCAAGTCGTCTAGCAACACTTGCGATAGAAACCCCGGCAAATAATAAAATAGATGCATGGGTGTGTCGCAGGGCGTGAATGGTGATGACAGGAAGATTTGCACTTAGACAACGCTTTTCAAGAATGGCATTGATGGTAGAGTTGTAAATCCGCTCTTTCTTCACGAAAAGTAGGTCATCGGGTTGGGCGTGCTGCAATAAGTTGGCGAATTGGGTGCTGGTTTGCCAGTCGAGTTGGATTTTTCGAATTGAAGATTTATTTTTTGTAGGTAAAAATCCGCCGTCTCCTTTATAATTCCATGTTTTATCAATGGTCAATAGCTGTCTGTGAAAATCAAAATCTTGAGTAGTGAGAGCAAGGGCTTCGGAGAATCGAATACCTGTTTTAGCAATTAATAAGATGAGCCAATCCCAATTCAGCTCCTCTCCGAGACGTAATTCTTGTATCAACTGATGAAGTTCAAATTGGTTGAGGTATTTTGTCTTTTTCTTTCGAGGAAGTCTTCCTTTGATAATCACCTTACGTGTCGGGTCTCGTTCAATAATTCCTTCATCTACAGCATCTAAAATAGCTCCTTTCAACTGGTGATGAAAATCCATGGTTGTCTGTCGTTCATGTGTTTTAGCATAGCTGTTAATCAATTCTTGGTAACGAACCCGATTCAAATCTTCCAACAACAGACTAGGAGCTAGCCTGATAAGCCACTGCAATGTCATTCTATATTTCTTGAGAGTGACTTCTCGAATGGCACCTTCCTTGTAAATCCGTAGCCAATTTGCATAATAGTGATGGAAAAGCAGTTTTTCTTTTGATAAGTTCATAGCAGAACCTCCTTTTTTAATTTTTAAAAATTACATAATTTATTGACAGATTTCCGAGAAGATGCTACATTTAGTTTAACGAAAAAAATGTAATTATGAAAAATTTCAAAGAGAGGAAAGTTATGAAACTAGAAGAATTGGCTCTCTTCACGGGAGGGAGTTTACAGGTTCGCTTGGATACTACCAGCTGGGAAGATGCTAGAGACTATATCCTCTATAATCAGCAACATCATCAATTGGATGGTTATGAGGTGATAGAAGAAGTGATAGATAGTCGGACCGTGACGACAGATAGAGAAGTGACCTTGCTTGAGGAGGGAGACTTACTCTTTAGTTTACTATCGGGGAAGGCTGTTTTAGTGAGAGCGGAGCACGCAGGCTTACTCTATACACAGAACTATATCAAAATTGAGCCCATTGCAAAGCTGGATAAGGTCTTCTTGCTGTATCTGATCAATGAATCCTCGGCTATTAGACGGCAGTTTTACCAAAGCTTACAGGGGAGTGAGGTAATGAAATATACAGTCAAGCAACTGAAAAGTTTACAGCTAGGCGCCTTGCCTCCTTTAGATAGTCAGCAAAAATTAGGAAAGATTTATTTAGATGGATTAGCTTTACGGCAGAAGCGGCAAGCTTATGCGCAAGGAGATTTTTTACGACTAACATATTTGTTAAAGGAGGTTTACGCACATGAATGAATTAGCATTTGAAACAGAATTGATTCAATATATTACGACAGGGACTATTACACAGCCGGAGCACCTAGAAGGTCTAGAATGGTCTGTTAGTGATTCTTCGACTCTTTATGCAGTCAAATCTAAACTGTGGACTTATGAGCCGAGTATCAAGACAACGGAGCAATTATGGGAAAATTTTCGTAATATTCTCTGGCAACACAACCAACATCGATTGGACAAACCCTTGAGCGATACCGAGTTTGCTCAGGTCAAGCAGATTATTTCAGATCTGAAGACACCTTATGAGGCTGGTCAGTTTTTATATGGAATTAGCGGTGTTTCCGAATTGGAAATTACGCTTGATGACGGACGGCATACATTTTTGACAGTATTCGACCAACGTAAGATAGGCGGAGGGGACACTGTCTACCAAGTGGTGAACCAAATCCGTAGGGCTCCTAAAATCCCTGGACGACGAGAATGTATATTCGATACAACCTTGTTGATTAATGGCTTACCTATTATTCAGATTGAAGAGAAAAAGGATACGGTAGATGTGGACAAGGCATTGAACCAAATGCATCAATATATCCAGGAACGGCAATATACGGATATTTTTTCTACCTTGCAGATTCTAGTCGCTATCGCCCCTAACAATGTTCGCTATATGGCCAATACCACTGCGGAGAAATTTAATAAGGACTTTGCTTTCCACTGGCAGCGTAAATCTGACGGTAGTAAGGTTCGGAATTGGAAAGAATTTGCGGATTCCATGCTCAGCATTCCGATGGCCCATCAGATGGCGACCAACTACATGATCTTAGATGGGACACCGCAGAAACAAATGCTGAAAGTCATGCGTCCCTATCAAGTTTACGCCACTCAGGCGGTCATTGAGGGGATAAAAAAAGTCGATTTTGAATTAGGCTGTAACAAGGTCGGCTACATTTGGCATACGACAGGCTCAGGGAAGACGATCACTAGTTTTAAAACAGCTTGGCTGGCAAGTCGAATGCCCAAGGTAGATAAGGTTGTCTTTCTAGTGGATCGTATCGCTTTGACCAATCAGACCAAGGATGATTATCTAGCTTATGATCCAGAAGCTGGGGAGAATAGTTTTGGTAGTATTCGAGAAACTCAAAATACCACAGCCTTGGCACGGCAGTTGACTAGTAAGGATAGTGGGATTATCGTTACTTCTGTGCAAAAATTGGATACACTGGTGAAGAGAAAATCCTTCAAATCACCAGATAAGCATATCGTGTTTATCGTTGACGAAGCTCATCGCTCAACTGGTGGAGATAGTTTTGCAGGGATTCAAAAGGCCTTTAAGAAAGCGGCTTGGATTGGCTATACAGGAACTCCCAACTTAGATGATACAGGTGCTAGTCTGCGGACGCAAGATATTTTTGGCCCTCTTCTTCATGCCTACACTATTAAAAATGCCATTAGTGACCGCAATGTACTAGGGTTTAAGGTGGATTTTGAGACAACCATTGATCAGGAAAAACTAAAAACAACTTACTTACCAGATTTTTATCGGCAAAAATACCCGAAGTGGACAAGTGCACAGATTGAAGAAAAGATTGCCAATCTAAGTCCAGATGATATGGATGATGCGGTGACTTCTAGCATCTATGACGAAAATCCAGAGCATGTTCGATTGGTAGTCGAAGATGTCTTCAAACACTGGGCAAATCGCTCTGGCAGTGGCCGTTACAATGCCTTATTCACCACCCACGTAGGTGGAGGCAGGGCCTCCACACCCATGGCGATGATGTATTTCCGAGAGTTTCAACGAATCAATCAACTGCATCGAAAGCAAGGAGGTCTGGTCTTGAAGGTGGGAGTGACCTTTGCATTGAATACTCAAAATAATGATAGCATGGTCGAGTCAAATACTGGTTTGCTTGAAGCTATTACGATCTATAACACAGAATTTGGGACGTCCTTTGGCTTGTCAGATGTTGCCTCTTATACAGAGGACCTGGTTAGTCGCCTTAATAGAACAGCCAAGGACAAGAACTACTTAGATTTGGTGATTGTCGTGGATCAGTTGTTGACAGGTTTCAATGCTCCTGAGCTCAATACTCTTTATGTTGACCGAACCCTAAAAGGAGCCAGTCTTATCCAGGCCTATTCTCGTACCAATCGTGTGGAGGATATGGATAAAAAACCTTTTGGACGGGTGGTCAATTACCGCTGGCCAGCTCATAATGAGAAATTGATGAATCAGGCCTTGGCCATCTATGCAGATGATAGTGCTGCCGATTTATCAGATGCGGAACAAAAAAATAACAATGAAAAAAATGGACTGGTGGCTAAGCCTTTCAAGGATGTATTTGCTGAAGTCAAACAAACGGTCGACCAATTGAGAGAGTTGACGGGTGATTTCAATGATATTCCGAAGTCTGAGAAAAAGCGTGAGGCTATGTTAGAATTGCTCCGTGCTTACAATCAAGGATTGTCTAAGCTGAAACAGTATCAGCCAGAGGAGGTTGATGGGGTGATTGAAGGATTTGATTACAATCAGCCGGACCGCTTTATTGAAAGTTTGGGAATGTCTGTAGAGGAAGAAAAACTTTTGACGACAGTCTTAGCCAACGAATTGAAACGAACCTTGGCGAAAGAACAAAAAGTTAGCATTCACCAAATTGAACTCAAGATGACTCACATCAAGGAAGTGACAATTGACTACGATAAATTGACCGAACTGGTTGAGCTCTTGCTGAATCAGGTTCACGAAGAGAAGATGGTAGAAGCCGCAGCTACCAGGGATGAGTTGGATAGATTTGCAAGCGGTTTGGAAGACCTCAACTATGCTGACCAGATCCGTCAAACAGGGGATGCAATCTATCGAGGTGATTTTCCGACACAAGATATGAACTTTGCTTATCCAGTCAAGGGGATTGATAGTCAGAAGATTATCCAAGAAGCCTCGCATGTTTATATTGACAAGAAGCTCTTTGCTTTCCGAATCCAATGGGGCTTGACGGAACATATCCGCAACCAAGAACTACGAGAGTTGTTGGCGAGACATAGATACGGTCAGAATGACTTGGATGATACCGGACACTTACGTACCTTGATAAAAGAAGCTAGTCGCGATTACCAGACCTGGGCAGAAGATGATGCTGTTAAAGGCTTGAGCAAGATTCAGTACCGTAATCAGTTGAGACAAGCACTATATGATTTGGCCGACGACTTGGTTGGTCAATAGGTTGCGATTTTGTTGGATGGTAGCGTATAATAGAATGGAAATCGTCCGAAAAATTGCAAAAATAACTTTCAAAAATAAAACAAAAAGAGAGTAGAAAAGGAGGGACTATGACAAAAGAAAAATCAACAGTACCACGATTGCGCTTCCCCGGATTCACGGACGCTTGGAAACAGCGTAAGTTGGGGGAGGTTGCGGAAAAAATTAGTCAAAAAAATCTAGATAGACAGTATGTAGAAACTTTTACAAATTCTGCTGAATTCGGTATCATTTCTCAGAGGGATTTCTTTGAAAAAAATATCTCTAGTTTGGATAATATAAGTGGATACTATATTGTGAGTCCTGATGATTTTGTATATAATCCAAGGATTTCAAATTTAGCTCCAGTTGGTCCAATAAAGCGGAATAAATTGGGAAGAGTGGGGGTTATGTCGCCTCTTTATACTATATTTAGATTTTCAGATATACATTTGGATTTTGTAGAGAAGTATTTTGACACAACAATTTGGCATAGATATATGGAGCTGAATGGGGATAGTGGAGCTCGCTCAGATAGATTTGCCATTAAAGATTCAGTTTTCAAAGGTCTACCTATTCCCCTCCCCACCCTCCCCGAACAAGAAGCCATCGGTAGCTTCTTTTCCGACCTAGATCAGCTTATTACTCTTCATCAGCGAAAATTAGATGATGTTAAAGAATTGAAGAAGGCTTTGTTACAGAAAATGTTTCCGAAAGGGAATGGAAACGATTTTCCTGAGCTAAGATTCCCAGAATTTACGGACGCTTGGAAACAGCGTAAGTTTTCTGATTTAGCAGAAGTTCGTAGGGGATTAACATATTCTCCATCAGCTATACGAAGCCACGGTGTGCGTGTGTTACGTTCTTCAAATATTAACGAAGATACATTTGTTTTTGGAGAGGATGATGTTTTCGTCGATAAAAGTGTAGTAAAAATTCCCTTAGTGGAAGAAGGGGATATATTAATAACCTCTGCTAATGGTTCGAGTAGATTAGTGGGCAAACATTCTATTATCAAAGGTTTGCCTAGTAATTCCGCAATACATGGTGGTTTTATGTTATTAGCATCATCTAAAGTACCATGTTTTCTCAATGCATTTATGAGTTCAACTTGGTATCACAAGTTTATTGGTTTGTATGTTGCGGGAGGAAATGGAGCAATCGGAAACTTGAATAAGAGTGACCTAGATGAGCAGATTGTTTTAGTCCCCACCCTCCCTGAACAAGAAGCCATCGGCAACTTCTTCTCCGACCTAGATCAGCTTATTACTCTTCATCAGCGTCAGTTGGATCATCTGAAACTGTTGAAAAAAGCATTGTTACAGCAGATGTTTATATAGAAAGAGGTCAGTATGACATATTCGCAGGATTATTTAGATGACCTTCTGGTACGAATGGCCTATCATTCCAGCGGGATTGAGGGGAATACCATTTCACTGCCTGAGACGGTTTCGATTATTTTGGAAAGCACGCTACCTGGCAAGCACAAGAGTATCCGTGAATTTTACGAGATTGAAAATCACAAACAAGCCTTCCAAGCTCTGCTATTTGCCTTAGATAATGGGGAAGAGCTGAGTTTGGGACTGGTTAAGGATATTCATGCCTTGTTGATGGACCGCCTCCAGCATGATCGGGGGCAGTTTAAGTCGGTGCAAAACGCTATTATTGGTGCGACTTTCAAGACTGCATCGCCAGAGGAAACGCCTTTTCTTATGCAACAGTGGGTGGATAATGCCAACTATCGCTTGGGGTTGCCTTTGGAAATAGCTGAGCTGTTAGAGGTATTGGCAGATGTGCATATTCAGTTCGAGCGTATTCACCCATTTAGTGATGGGAACGGCCGGACAGGACGGCTGATTTTGATGTTTCAAAGTATGCTCAAGTTGGGAGCACCCGTACTAATTAGTAAGGAAGATCGAGCTCTTTATATGGAGTTGCTAGCGGAACAAGATGTGACTGGATTATCCCAATTACTCAAACGCTCCTTGGAGTTTGAGCAGGAGCGAAAAAAACAGTTTTAAGTCGAGTTTTCAGAAAGCGACTTTCAATCGGAACTATTATTTTTGCCTGAAAATACAATGAAAACCTTACTTTCACAACTACTTGGAAACAGCGTAAGTTGGGGGAGGTTGCGGAAAAAATTAGTCAAAAAAATCTAGATAGACAGTATGTAGAAACTTTTACAAATTCTGCTGAATTCGGTATCATTTCTCAGAGGGATTTCTTTGAAAAAAATATCTCTAGTTTGGATAATATAAGTGGATACTATATTGTGAGTCCTGATGATTTTGTATATAATCCAAGGATTTCAAATTTAGCTCCAGTTGGTCCAATAAAGCGGAATAAATTGGGAAGAGTGGGGGTTATGTCGCCTCTTTATACTATATTTAGATTTTCAGATATACATTTGGATTTTGTAGAGAAGTATTTTGACACAACAATTTGGCATAGATATATGGAGCTGAATGGGGATAGTGGAGCTCGCTCAGATAGATTTGCCATTAAAGATTCAGTTTTCAAAGGTCTACCTATTCCCCTCCCCGCGCTCCCCGAACAAGAAGCCATCGGTAACTTCTTCTCCGACCTAGATCAGCTTATTACTCTTCATCAGCGAAAATGAGATTTCGAGTAAAAAATGAAACAACATGAAAGGATTACAAAAACATGTCAAAAACTATTCAAGCCATTACCAATCAGATTTGGTCTATGGCCAATGAATTGCGAGGAAACATGGATGCTTCGGAATATAAGAACTATATCCTAGCCTTCATGTTCTATCGCTATCTATCTGAGCATCAAGAGCGTTTCTTGGTGGAAGACGAAATTATCAGTCCTGCTCCAGGAGAAACTGTTCAGGATGCCTATGCACGAGAAGCAGTTGGGAATGACTTGGTGGAGTATTTGGAAAATACAGCTTCTCACCTTGGGTATGCCATTGAACCAGAAGATACCTGGGCAAGACTGGTAGCTAAAATTGATAACAGTGAGATTGTAGCGAGTGACTACCAGACGATTTTCGATCATTTTAATGCCAATGTAGAACTCAATCAGGATGCTATGGAAGATTTCAGAGGCGTCTTTAATGACATCAATCTAGGGGACTCTCGTTTGGGAAATTCAACAGTTGCGCGTGCAAAATCCTTGAACAGTATTGTGAAGTTAATTGATAGTATTGAGTATAAAAATGATGAAGGAAAGGATATTCTGGGAGAAATCTATGAGTATCTCATTGGACAGTTTGCCGCTTCGGCAGGTAAAAAAGGCGGAGAATTTTATACCCCGCATCAAGTGAGTAAGATTTTAGCCAAGATTGTTACTTTAGGTTTGGAAAAATCAGATACTAGCTTCTCTGTTTACGATCCAACCATGGGTTCAGGGTCCTTACTACTAACAGTGCGTAATGAATTGCCTCAGGGTCAGCATATCAAATTCTATGGCCAAGAAATGAACACAACTACTTATAACTTGGCGCGGATGAACCTGATGATGCATCAGGTCGGCTACAGCAATATGATTTTGAATAATGCTGATACCCTAGAAAGTGACTGGCCGGACGGGGTGGATGAACTTGGAATCGATCAGCCACGTAGTTTTGATGCGGTCGTCGCAAACCCACCCTACTCTGCTAAATGGGACAATCGTGAGTCCAAACTGAAGGATCCACGGTTTATGGAATACGGTAAGTTAGCACCAGCCTCTAAAGCGGACTTTGCTTTTATCTTACACAGTCTTTATCATCTGAATAATACAGGGACCATGGCCATTGTTTTACCACACGGAGTGCTCTTTAGGGGAGCAGCAGAAGGTCATATTCGCAAACTGATTATTGAGAAAAATTACCTGGATGCAGTTATTGGCTTGCCAGCTAACCTGTTTTATGGCACAGGCATTCCAACCACTATTCTGGTCTTCAAAAAAAATCGTCAGACCAAGGATGTCTTCTTTATCGATGCGAGCAAGGAGTTTGAAAAAGGGAAGAACCAGAATCACCTTTCCGATAACATGGTAGAAAAAATTGTAGAGACCTATCACAATCGTCAGTCTGTTGACAAATATGCTCATTTGGCATCAATAGAAGAAATTGTAGAAAACGACTACAATCTAAATATTCCTCGTTACGTCGATACTTTTGAGGAAGAGGAAGAGATTGATCTCGGGCAAGTAACGCAGCAACTAGAACAAGATAGACTAGAGATTCGGGCTCTAGAAGATAAGATTCGTCAACAATTAAAGACTTTAGGAGTAGATTTTTAGATAAATGAAAAGAGCGAGTAGGATTTTTCCTCGCTCTTTCTTTGTATGTCTTAAGGTTTAATCACATCAACCCCACCCATGTATGGACGGAGAACTTCTGGAATGGTGACAGAACCGTCTTCATTTTGATAGTTTTCAAGGATTGCTGCAACGGTACGGCCAACTGCTAGGCCAGAGCCGTTGAGGGTGTGGAGCAATTTGACTTTACCGTCAGCAGCATCGCGGTAGCGGATTTGGGCACGACGAGCTTGGAAATCTTCTGTGTTGGAACAGCTTGAGATTTCACGGTAGGCATTTTGGGCTGGAATCCAGACTTCCAAGTCGTAGGTCTTAGCTGCTGAGAAGCCCATGTCGCCTGTACAAAGGGCCAAAACACGGTAAGGCAAGCCTAATTTTTGAAGGATATTTTCTGCATTTGCGGTCATTTTTTCCAATTCATCATAAGACTGTTCTGGTGTAGCAAATTTGACCATTTCAACCTTGTGGAATTGGTGAAGGCGGATCAGACCACGGGTGTCACGACCAGCAGAACCTGCTTCAGAACGGAAAGATGGGCTCATGGCTGTGAAGTAGATTGGCAGGTCTTTTTCTTCCAAAATTTCGTTGCGGTAGTAGTTGGTCAATGGTACCTCCGCAGTTGGAATGAGGACATAGTTAGTGTCTGCCAACTCAAAAGTATCTTCCTTGAACTTAGGATATTGACCGGTACCGAACATAGAGTCATGGTTGACCATGTAAGGCGTGATAATTTCTTGGTAGCCTTCTGCGATATGCTCGTCCAACATGAAGTTGTAGAGGGCACGCTCTAAGCGAGCACCCAAGTTCTTGTAGAAGAGGAAGCGTGCACCAGTTACTTTTGCGCCACGTTCCCAGTCCAGAATATCTAGGTCTTCGCCCAAATCCCAGTGAGCTTTTGGCTCGAAAGTGAATTCACGCGGAGTGCCCCAACGACGAACTTCCACGTTTTCTTCTTCATCTGCACCAACAGGGACAGAGTCGTGCGGCGTATTTGGAAGAACTGCAAGAATGGCATTTAGTTTTTCATCAATTTCCAAGAGTTCAGCATCCAAGTTTTTTACATCGGCAGACAGTTTTTGCATGGCAGCAATCTTGTCGTCAGCATTTTCCTTGTTGCGTTTTGCTTGGGCAATCTCCGCAGAAACGGTGTTGCGTTCTGCTTTTAACTCTTCAACAGTAACCAAGATTTCACGGCGCTTTGCATCCAATTCCTTGATGTTTGCCAAGGTTTCAGCAGCCACACCACGAGTAGCAAGTTTAGCAGCCACTCCGTCAAAATCTGTACGAATACGTTTGATATCTAGCATAGTTGTCTCCTTCAGAATAAAAAACACAGAATGAGAGATGCTGGAGCGATATTTACCGCGGTTCCATCCAGCTTCACATTCTGTGCACTTTAAGTATGTCATTTTTAGCCAACGGTAGAATTTCATATCCCTTGTTTATCTGCTCACAGCGACCGCAGACTTTCTGAAAAACGCCTGATACTACTTATCCGTTTGTCTTATTATACTTGATTTTTTATTTTTTTGCAAATAGATTCGAAATCATGTAAGTCAAATGATTTGATAAATGTCTGAAACTCCGCATAGGTCCAAAATGGAGTTTATCGTCAAAAAGTAGTACCTAGACAAACTGAGAGTTATCTATGTTTTTATGGTTTTGAAAAAATAGTAAATACACTCCAAATACAAACTTGATTGCTGCATCAATATATGCAACTAACACCAATGAAATATCAGTAAAAATATAAGCTACAGCAATATTTATAGTACAAATAATCCCCAAATATATCATTGATTTTCCATGAACAAAATAATATGGAAAAAAATGCAAAGCTGTCGCCATTAATGCACCCAGCCAAATTAATCGCCAATTCTCAGTTGCAAAAAAAGGTCCGCCTAAGAAAACCATTAATACGAATAATAAAATAATCGCATACAGAGAAACTTTATCTTGAAATTTACTCGACGAACCGTTGGATAGTTTATTC
Source organism: Streptococcus suis (assembly GCF_046032515.1). Classification (GTDB taxonomy): domain Bacteria; phylum Bacillota; class Bacilli; order Lactobacillales; family Streptococcaceae; genus Streptococcus; species Streptococcus suis_AL. Next base: position 31,548 of record NZ_JARQPJ010000021.1, read on the forward strand.
AACACTTTTTTATTCATATTTATTGAGAAAAAACTGATAACATATCCAATGCAAAATACTTGCATATTGATGATTTGTTTTCCTCCTATTAAAGTTGCCAATGAAATAATCACCGCTACTACAATTAACCATAAACCACAGGCTCTCTTATAATTAAATTCCAACTTTTCATCTTTATTATAATTTAAAGAAAACATAAATATCTCCCTAAGATTTCTAATTTCTCTTTGTTTAAAAATAAATCCCACTATAGTTTCTCAGCGTCTACAGGAATAGCCCAATATGAGCCAAACTTTGTGTCACCAGGTATACGTCCATTCGCGCAAAGAACCTGTATTCTTCTAACTATAATACCCATTTTTCTGATGTTTGCTTTATTGATAAATATTCCATCATAATCTCTCCGTAAATAACTTTACAGCTGCACTCATTAACGATAGTATATTCCAAACCACGAATAAAATCAAATTTTAAATATAGTTCTGCCGATAGTTTGCATAAGAGTCGGTAATTTCACAACTTTTTCATTGCCGATATGCTCACGGGCAATTTTAAGAATCTTACCAGAGTCTTTAGAAGCAAATAAGAATCGACTTTTTTCTGTATAAATTTCAAAATGACGGCTGATTGTTTTTCCAGAAACGTTTGCGCCAATGCTAGTCATTTCTGACCAAGGAATCTGGATATAGCGTTCAACGTTGCTATCTGGGTAGAACTCAAGTGCCTTGTCACCAATTAGAAATTTACCAACCTTGCCACCAAAGCCCATGTAGGAAACCCCTGTGGTTTGTAGTTCAACGCTTGTATTTTGTGATTGTGCCATAGTGCTCCCTTCCTAAATATTCATTATATCATAAAACCCCGCAAGAGCGGGGTTATTGATTACATAATTCCGAAGAAACGAGCGATGATACCGACGATGAAGAGACCGATAATCATAGTGATTGGTGTTACTTTCTTCTTAAGCAAGTGCATGCAGAGGAAAGTAAGGAGAAGTCCCATCAAACCAGGAATCAAGCTGTTCAACTGGCCTTGCAAGCTTTGTGCTTGAGTTGGGTAAAGGCTAAGTCCGCTAAGGGCGTCACCCAAGATACCTTGAAGTTCAGTACCCGTTACAGTGCCTTCTGGGAAGACGATGTAAGCACCTTCTGACAATTGTTTTGCAGGAAGATCAACGGTAAAGTTGATCGATACCCAACGTTGAACAAGAACTGCAAGGATGAACATACCAAGGATAGATGCACCTTTAGTAATATCTTGAAGGATACCACCTGACATGTCTTTAGTAATTTCGCTACCTGCCTTGTAACCGAATTCTTGTGTGTACCATAGGAAGGCCATACGGATTGCGTTCCAACCAAAGAAGAAGATGATTGGTCCCATGATATTGCCGCTCATAGCAAGTGAAGCACCAAGGGCACCAAGGATTGGGCGAACAGTAAACCAGAAGACTGGGTCACCGATACCAGCAAGAGGTCCCATCATACCGATTTTCACTCCTTGGATAGCTGTGTCATCAATGGCAGCACCGTTTGCGCGCTCTTCTTCAAGGGCAAGTGTCACACCAAGGATTGGTGAAGCAACGTATGGGTGAGTATTGAAGAATTCCAAGTGACGCTCAAGAGCAGCAGCTTGATCTTCTTTTTTAGTATAGAGTTTTTTGATAGCAGGGATCATTGCATATGCCCAACCTAAGTTTTGCATACGCTCGTAGTTCCAAGAACCTTGAAGGAAGGTTGAACGCCACCAAACTTTTTTACGATCGTTTACGGAAAGTTGAATTTTTTCTGACATGGTTGAATCTCCCTTCTCTTAGTAGTCTTCAAGGATGTCGCCGATTGGGTCATTTGAACCAGCATTACCACCGTTACCTGAACCACCTTGTTTAGACAAGTTGAGGTAGATAAGAGCGATCGCTACACCGATAACACCAAGAGCGATAAGAGTCAATTCGCTAAGGGCTGCAAAAGCAAAACCGAGGGCGAAGAATGGCCATACTTCACGAGTTGCCATCATGTTGATAACCATAGCGTAACCTACGGCTACAACCATACCACCGCCGACTGCCATACCACCTGACAACCAAGATGGCATAGATTCAAGAACAGCTTGAACAGCTTCAGCAGGAATTGCAAGAAGAAGCGCTGCAGGGATTGCGATACGCAAACCTTGAAGAAGAAGAGCGAACAGGTGGTAACGTTCTACCGCAGCGAAGTTTGCATCTTTAGCAGCATTGTCAGCACCGTGTACAAGACCGACTGAGATAGTACGAACGATCATTGTAAGGAAAAGACCAGCTACGGCAAGAGGAATAGCAGTTGTTGTTGCAACGGCAATACCTTCAGTTGAGAAGTCGCCACCTTTGATCATGATGATTGCAGCAGCAACAGAAGCAAGCGCTGCGTCAGGTGCAACGGCTGCACCGATGTTTGCCCAACCAAGGGCGATCATTTGTAGGGAACCACCAAGCATAACGCCTGCAGCCAAGTTACCAGTTACAAGACCGATAAGGGTACAAGCTACCAATGGTTGATGGAATTGAAATTCGTCAAGGATACCTTCAAGACCTGCGAAGAAGGCAACGATGACAACAAGAATTGCGGAAATAAGTGTAATATCCATGTTGAAATCCTTTCTTAAATCAGATTGTATTATTGAACGTTTGCCTTGTTGATCAACTCAAACAAGTCTTTCTTCGTATCGTTTGGTACTTTACGCACATCAAATTCAACGCCCAAGTCACGTAATTTTTCAAAGGTTGCAACGTCATCTTTGTCCATTGACAATACGTTGTTCACCATTGTTTTACCAGTTGAGTGAGCCATAGAACCGACGTTCAATTCTTTGATTTCTACGCCACCTTCGATTGCTTCAAGAGCTTCCTGTGGTGTTTCGAAGAGAATCAAGGCATGTGTGTTACCAAAGCGAGGGTCTTTAGAAACCTCAATCAATTTCTTGATTGGGACAACGTTCGCTTTCACGTTACCAGGAGCAGCTTGTTTGATGAGTTGTTTACGCAATTCATCTTTAGCAACTGTATCTGATGCAACGATGATACGATCTGCCTTAGAAGCAGGAGTCCAACCAGTCGCAACTTGACCATGCAAGAGACGAGTGTCGATACGCGCCAAGTTGATTTTCAACTTGCCATCTCCGATAACAGTCCCTGGAGGGATTGCACCTTGTGGAGCAGTTGGTGCTGCCTCAGCTACTGGAGCAGCTTCTGCAGGTTGAAGTTCTTCTGGAAGAACCTTCACACCATCCTTGGCTTCTTTGATAATGTTTGCCGCAACTTCTTCCACGCCTGCTTCAGCGTTAATCATACGCTCTGTATAGGCTTGGATCAACATTGGCAAGTTGAGGCCTGTGATGATGGCAAACTTACGATCTGGGTTTTCACCAGCTACGCGGCTTGCTTGGTTAAATGGTGACCCACTCCAAAGGTCAGCTAACACCAAAACTTCATCATCGGCATCGAATGCGTCAACAGCAGCATTGAGCTTAGCGTATAAATCATCTGGTCCTTCACTTGGCATGAAAGTAACAACCTGTACTTTATCCTGTTCGCCAAAGATCATTGAACCTGACTGATGGATACCAGCAGCAAATTCGCCATGACTTGCAATAATGATTCCGATACTCATTATTGATCCTCCTAAATTTTTCTTGTTCATGTAAAAACCATTGAATGGGCTTTCATGTTCGAACTATACCATTATAAAACGTTTTCAGTACATTTGTCAAGTAGGTTTGTGTTAAAAGTGCAAAATATTTCCGAAACTTTTCATAATCGTGTTTCAGAAAAGTGATAAAAATATGCAACGAATATGACAAAAACCTGACAGTTTATCAGGTTTTTTGATGTCTATAAAAATAGGTTTTCTAGTTCACGCGCGACACCATCTTCAAAATTAGCAAATGCTGTCAATCTGTCGGCATGTGGACGAAGTGTATCGCTACAATTTTTCATGGCATAGGCTGTTCCTGCTAGGTCTAGCATCTCAACATCGTTGTGCTCATCGCCGAAGGCAATTAAGTCGCTAGGAGAGGCTTGGTAGAGGTTAAGAACATAGCTCAGAGCGGTTGCCTTATTGACACCTTTTGCACAAGTTTCGAGGATATTTAATGGTCCACCCCACGTATTGATTTCTAATTCATCTTTGAAATAGGCATTCATTTCTTTTGCAAGTTCATACTTATCAGTTGCACGAGTTTGCATAAGGATGGAATGAGGATCGCTAGTGATTAACTCAGGTCTGATGAGTGTATCTGGAGTAATCTGTTCAACCCCCATCAGAGCTGGATCAATCTTGTCTAAGTTCTTTTGAGTGATGTAGAATTTATTCTTGTATTCACCGGCAATAAAATCTGCCTCGAATGTTTCTTCTTCTTTTAGAAATTCGAGTAGGTATTTTTTGTCGATTAAAATATTTTGTTCCCATTGCCATTTCTTTCCAGGAATGTGAACTAAAGAACCGTTGAAATTAATCATGGGAGTATCCAGTTCTAGTTGGTGGTAATATTTTTCAGCCATTCGATAGGGGCGGCCTGTGGCGATAAGAACGGTGTGTCCTGCTTGGCGGACCTTCTTTATAGTTGAGATAGTATAATCAGATAATTGGCTATCATTATTGAGCAATGTGCCGTCCAAATCGATAGCAATGATTTTTTTCTTCATATTTAATGGCATTCCTTTCTAGATTCGTTATACTAGTTTTTAATAGTGAATAGTGTTTAGGTAGTAGCTAGACTGCTGAGAAATTGTTTTATGCGTCAAAGAATAGTACTTGTAGGTAACCATATCTTGAACTAATAATTTCCAGTATAACAAAAGGAGATAATAAAAGCAAAGAAGCAATAAATTTTTTATAGATTGTCCGCAAGGTTTTTAATGTTCGTTATTTACGAATGTTAAAGACTGAAAATCAACAAAATGACGTTTTCAAGATTAAAAAACTTGAAATTATAATGTTTTTTGATTATAATGTTTTTATCGTTCGTAAATTAAAGGAGAAATGAAAAATGGATCAATTTTTTGAATTGAAAGAACACGGAACGACGGTTTCAACAGAAATTATGGCAGGTCTTACGACTTTCTTTGCCATGTCCTATATTTTGTTCGTTAACCCGAGCGTATTGAGTGTGGCAGGTATGCCGACTCAGGCAGTCTTTTTAGCGACTATTATTGCGAGTGCTGTATCAACGCTTGTTATGGGATTATTTGCTAACGTACCTTACGCCTTGGCACCAGGGATGGGGTTGAATGCCTTCTTTACCTATACAGTTGTCATTGGTCTTGGTTTTACTTGGCAGGAAGCCTTGGCTATGGTGTTCCTCTGCGGTTTGTTTAATGTTTTAATCACCGTTACCAAGGTTCGTAAGAGCATTATCAAGGCGATTCCGATTAGCTTGCAACATGCCATCGGTGGAGGTATCGGGGTTTTCGTTGCCTATCTTGGTTTTAAAAACTCAAACCTGATTACTTTCCTGACTTCTGGCTCAGACATTATCACTGTCAATGGTGTTGCACCTGCTGAAGCAACAGCCGAAACATTCTCAAACGGTGTTTTCTCTGTTTTAGCAGGTGGAGGTGTTGTTCCATCTATTTCAACTTTTACTGATCCAAGTGTTCTCTTGACTGTTTTCGGTCTCCTCTTGACAGCTGTTTTGGTTATTAAGAACGTGCGTGGTGCAATTTTGATTGGTATTATTGCAACGACTTTAGCTGGAATTCCAGCAGGTGTTGTGGATCTGTCTACAATTGATTTTGCGAATAACAATATCGGTACAGCCTTTGCTGAGCTTGGTACAACTTTCCTAGCGGCTTTTGATGGTCTATCTTCGCTCTTTGCTGACTCAAGCCGTCTACCACTTGTTTTGATGACTATCTTTGCATTCAGTTTGTCAGATACCTTTGATACACTTGGTACCTTTATCGGTACAGGTCGTAAGACTGGTATTTTCTCAGAAGAAGATGAGAAAGCTCTCGAAAATGGTACAGGCTTTAACTCTAAGATGGACAAGGCGCTCTTTGCAGATGCGATTGGTACCTCAATTGGTGCTCTGTTTGGTACGTCAAATACAACAACGTATGTTGAATCGGCTGCAGGTATCTCTGCAGGTGGTCGTACTGGTCTGACAGCTGTTACAACTGCCATTCTCTTCTTACTATCAATTTTGATTTTACCATTCATTGGAATTGTGCCAAATGCTGCAACAGCTCCAGCCTTGATTATCGTCGGTGTTATGATGGTTTCATCCTTCCTTGATGTTGATTGGAGCCAGTTTGAAGACGCTCTTCCAGCCTTCTTTGCAGCCTTCTTCATGGCGCTTTGCTTCTCTATCTCTTACGGTATTGCAGCAGCCTTTATCTTCTATTGCCTGGTAAAAGTTTCGACAGGTAAGGCTAAAGAAATTCATCCAATCCTTTGGGGTGCTACAGCTCTATTTATTCTGAATTTCATCATTCTAGCCATCTTGTAATCTGTTTATTATCCTTGAACTGATCTTCATTTGAAGGTCAGTTTTTTATTTACGATTAAAATATATGGGAATCAATGTGATTCAGTTAATAAAATACTGTCTTGAATGTTGTAAATTGAAAACGGATGGAGTTTATAGTCGAATGAATTAGCTTTCAGACAAGGAACTGAGGTGCAGGTTGCTAGCACAGCCTAATGGCTGTGCTAGGTTGGAGATATAACTTGCAAAGCAAGTCACTTCTGCAGAGTACGGCAAGCCGAAAGTGACGATGTATCAAAGTTAATTCAAATGACTGATATGTAAAGCCCTTTGTCAAGTAA
>NZ_JARQPJ010000022.1:0-36757 GCF_046032515.1 Streptococcus suis
AAGTTGATTGTTTTTTTATTCTAGTGTACAGGTAAATCCACGAATTCTCAACTGGGGGTCTTTACATATTGTCTATAAAATCATCTCATCGTCAGTTAGCTTTTCACCACTGTTTTTGTAGAAAAGGTCCATCAAGTTTTGAACAGTCAAGTTCTTCTTCTCTTCTCCTTCTACATCGACAACAATCTGACCACGGTGCAACATGACCAAACGATTTCCGTATTCGATGGCATTTTCCATGTTGTGCGTAATCATAAGGGCAGTCAACTGGTGACTCTCGACAATCTTCTTAGTCAATTCCATGACCATATCACTGGTTTTTGGATCAAGGGCTGCAGTGTGCTCATCCAAGAGCAGAACCTTTGGTTTCACCAGTGAAGCCATCATCAATGTCAAGGCCTGACGTTGACCACCTGAAAGGAACTGCGTATCAACCTTCATACGGTTTTCTAGTCCCAGACCAAGCTCTTTCAAGGCTTCCTTAAAAATAGCACGTTCACTATCTTTGACACCCCAGCCAAGACCACGTGACAATCCACGACGATAGGCAATAGCCATGTTTTCTTCAATGGTCAAGCGGGAAGCTGTTCCCATCTTAGGATCTTGGAAGACACGGCTGATGTCCTTAGAACGTTTGGCAGCTGAGACATGCTTAATGGATTTACCTTCAAGCAAAATATCACCCGAATCAACCGTCAAGGCACCTGCAAGTGAGTTCATGAAAGTTGATTTACCAGCACCATTACCACCGATAATGGAGATAAAATCACCCTCTTTTACATCTAAGTTCAACCCACGAAGGACATGGTTCTCATTAACTGTTCCAGCTTCGAAGGTTTTATGAATATTTTGAATTGATAAAATTGTAGACATGACTTCCTCCTAAGCATTTCCATTCAATTTTGGACGACGAATATTCAATTTCTTCTGCAATTCTGGCACATAGAGAACGGTTGCCAGAAGGATAGCTGAGAAGAGTTTAACAAGGTCTGCATCCATACCTGGAATTTCCAAAATCGCTAAGATAATCAAACGGTAAACAACTGCACCCAGTACAACAGACAGCAACCTCCAGCCCAAGCGCAAGTTACGCAAGATAACTTCCGCTATAATAACAGATGCCAAACCGATAACAATGGTACCTGTACCAGAGTTGAGATCTGCATAGCCATTATTCTGAGTAAGAAGAGCACCACAAAGGGCAATTAGACCATTCGACAACATATAGCCGTAGATTTTCATATTATCTACATTGATACCATTGGCCTCACTCATTGGAATGTTATCCCCTGTTGAACGAATAGCTAGACCAATTTGTGTATTGAGTAAGAGCGTCAATAGGCCTACAACTGCTAGTACAAAGACCAGACCAATCACCAAAACAGCATTGGTTTTCGTTAGACCGAAATCCTGCAATTGGGTCACCAGTGTTTCTTGTTTGAGCAGGGCTACGTTGGCTTTGCCTAAGATTTTCAAGTTGATAGAGTAGAGACCTGTCAAGGTTACAATACCGGTCAAAAGGGCTGGAATTTTTAGTTTTGTATGAAGTAAACCAGAAATCAAGCCTGCACCCATACCAGCTACCATAGCCATAAAGGTTGCCAGCAAGGGATTCACTCCGTTCACAATCCCTGTCGCACAAACAGCAGCTCCAAGCGGATAAGACCCCTCAGCTGTCATATCAGCAATATCTAAAATACGAAACGTCAAGTAAACACCAATCGCCATAACTGACCAAAGCAAGCCTTGCGAGATACTTGATAAAATAATATCCACGATTTTCTCCTTTTTCTAAATTCGTAGTCAATACTAGGTTCTATCGTACCAATCTTATTCAGATACAGCAAGCTTAGAAGTATCGATACCTAATTTCTGAGCCATTTCTTCATTAACGTGAAGACTGACAGTCTCCGGGTATTCTACCGCTGTTTCTGACACATTGGCTCCTTCGATAATCTTAATAGCCATTTTTGCAGTTTGACGACCTAAAGCTTCATAGTTGGTACCGTAAGTCAAAAGACCTCCTTCATCCACCATGTCCGTTGAACCACCGATTACTGGAACCTTATGCTCCACAGATAATTCACCGATCATGGTCATGGTTGAAGCGACAGTATTGTCTGTTGGAATAAAGAGAGCATCTACATCCTTCATCAAACTTGTTGTCGCATCTTGTACTTCATTAGTCGAAGTGATGCCTTTTACCACTACCTTGTAACCAGCTTTTTCAAGCAATTCTTTGGCTTGTTCAACCTGAACTTCTGAATTACGTTCGCTGGTTGTGTACAAAATACCAACAGTCTTGGCATCTGGAACGGCTTGACCAAGCAATTCAACCTGCTTGTCAATTGGTGCCTGGTCAGATGTACCTGTCAAGAGACCGCCTGGTTTTTCAATCGATTCAACCAAATCAGCTGATAATGGGTCTGTAACTGCTGTAAAGACAATAGGTGTTTCCGTTGACACAGTCGCTAAACTTTGAGCAGATGGTGTCGCGATTGCTAAGACAATGTCATTTCCACCGATTAATTGTTCAGAAATAGTTTGAAGGTTAGCTTGATCACCTTGGGCATTTTGATAATCCAAAACCAATTTTTCACCCTCTTTATAGCCATTTGCTTCTAATTCCGCCACAAAACCCTCACGCGCAGCTGTCAATGACTCATGCTCCATATACTGAAGTACTCCAACTTTGACCACATCTGAGGAAGCTTGTTCTGATGATGAGGAACAAGCTGCAAGTGTTAGCAAACCCATACTTGCTACTGAAATAGTTGCCAATTTTTTTACTAGCTTATAATACATAAACGTTTCTTCTCCTAAATATTTTACTATTCTAATGCTTTTATAGTCGCTACATCAATACCAACAGCTTTAGCCATTTCTTCATTGACGGTAATAGCCGCTGTATTTGGTTTTTCAACTGCTAAGTCAGCTGGCTTTTTACCCTTCAAAATCTTCACAGCCAATTCACCAGCTTGAACACCGATAGCATGGTAGTCGACACCGTAGGTAAATAGAGCTGCGTCAATAACTGCCGCGTCACTTCCCATAGCTGGAACTTTTGCTTCTTTTAAAATATCACCGATTGTTGAAGCTGTAGAGGCAACTGTATTATCAGTTGGAAGATAGATAGCATCGACTTTTCCTGCAAGTGAAGTAATAGCTTGCTGAACATCATTTGTCGTCGTAACTGTTGTCACTTCTACCTTTACACCTTTTGCTTCGAGTGCTTTTTTAGCCTGCTCAGCTTGAACTTCTGAGTTTACCTCGCTAGAATTGTAGAAAATACCGACCGTCTTCGCAGTTGGTACAACTTTGAGCAACATCTCAATTTGACCTTCCACATCAGTTGCATCAGTCGATCCCGTCATGGTCCCACCTGGTTTTTCCAATGATTCAACCAAACCTGCTTCAACTGGATCTGTGACAGCTGTGAATACACTTGATGTTTCAGCATCTGCATTAAGCATGGCTTGGGCTGCCGGTGTTGCGATGGCAAAGTTAAGATCATTTTTCCCTGCCAATTTCTCAACCATTGTCTGTAAGTTTGCTTGATCACCTTGGGCATTTTGCAAATCAATCGTCAGATTTTCACCTTCCTTGTAGCCTGCTTCTTCGAGTGCCTCTACAAAACCTTCACGAGCTGAGGTCAATGCTTCATGTTCAGCATATTGAATAATACCAACATTGACTGAACTTGAATCTGACGAATTGGAACTGCATGCAGCAAGCGTTACTGCTGACAAAAGTGCTACTGAACTAAGTATAATTTTTTTAAATCCCATGATTATTCTCCTTTTATAAATATAATTGCAAACAAGAAAGGACCGCTTAGACTACACTCTAAACGGTCCTTATATTTCATCTGTATAGGAAAACAGAATGAATTATCCGTGCCATTTAGATGTATCATCTATGGGCACATGTCAAAATAGCTACAGCCACATAGATACAAACTTTACGTTCCCGTGTTTGCATCCATGTTTACCATGTCTACAAACACTATCTAAAATAGCCGTAGAAATAAGTATGATTAGCTGAATGATTTTGACACATTTGTAACATCTCTGTTTCCCTTTCTCATTTATTTGTAACTATCATAACTGTTTTCAAATTATTTGTCAATAGGAAATTGCGTAAATTTTCAGATTTTTCAAGTTTTTTCGAATTTTTCTAAAAATAACCCCCTATATTATTAGCTATAAAACGATCTGTCATCAGCCGCAGCTATAACTCAATTTCTAGCATTGACTTGAAACAGTCCCCTAGATTGCTTGCACAGTAAATGGACTGCTCAAGGTGGGAGATATAAGAGCGGAGTGCAAAATCAGGTCAACAACGACTGATTTTGATTTTCGAAGGGTATAAATGACTATATTTGATGTCACAAAAAAGTCTGAACCTAAGCTCAGACCCTACTAAAACAATTATTTTACTTCGACTTTTTCAGTCCAAGGACATGCTGTAGTTGCTAGAACCTCGTTGAGTTCTTCTACGTTGCGGCGGCCTTGATCTGCCAACCAAGCTTTGGCTGCTTCTTCACCCTCGCTTGCAAAGATGGCTACTGCATCCTTCCAAGTCGCCCGACCACACAGGACACCATTAAAGCTTGAACCAGCTTCTTTGGCAAAGACAAGTGTCTCTTGGAAGAGTTTAGCAGATACACCCGCACTCAAATAGATGAATGGCAAGTGGGTACTATCTGTTTGCTCCTTGAAGAAGGCCTTAGCTTCTTCAACTGTATAGACTGGCTCTTCATCCGTGTAGCCTTCTACAAAGTTCATATTGACAGGCACTTCAACCTTGAGCACGTCTGCATTATAACGTGACTTGCTAAATTCACGCATGGCGCCGTTGACCTTGTGTGGTTTGAGGGCTGCGTATTCACGAGAAGTCACATCCATATCGCTGGCATCGTAAGTCAAGATTTCGACAAAGTAAGGAATATCTTCTGCGATACACTCGCTACCAATACGTTCTACCCAGGCATGCTTAATGTCATTGATTTCTGGCTTGTCATCTACATCATAGTAAAGCAAGATTTTTACGGCATCTGCACCCAATTCCTTGATGCGCTTTGCAGACCAGTTTGGCAAAAGGTCTGGCAAACGACCTGGTGTGGACGCATCGTAACCTGTTTTTTCATAAGCAGCAATGAAGCCACAATCTGCATGACGCAATTCTGAAGCTGGAACACCATACTCAGCATCCAAGAGGATAGAGCTTGCATAAGGGGTCAAATCGCTTGAAATGACTTTTTTGAAGTCAATCAAAATGTCATCTCCAAATTCACCACCACCTGCTGCTGCAGCCAAAAGGCGTTTCAATGCACCACGTTGGTCGATCGCCAAGGCCGCAATCACCTGATTGCTGTTTGACAAACGGGTCATGTGGTCAAATTTAGCCTGAGAAAGTTGTAATTTTGTCATTAGTTTCCTCCTAAGGAATTTTATTAACCAAATCGTTTCACGCCATCTAGATAGGTCGCTTGTAAGCGTCCTGCATCATCTACGACGATAAAGTCTGCAGCTCGACCTTCTGCAATCCGACCACAAATATGGTCAATATTGACAGAGCGAGCTGGTGCCAGAGAGGCCATACGAAGGGCATCAGGTAGGGATACCAAGCCCCATTTCACAACATTTTGTACTGCTTCGATCAATTCTAAGATAGAACCTGCCAAACTACCGCTTTCTTTTAAACGAGCAGTTCCATCTTTTACAACAACTTCAAATTCACCGAGGCGGGACTCCCCTTCCCCCATACCGCCAGCTCGCATACAGTCCGTAATCAAAACAGTTTCCTCTGCTCCACGTGCTTTGACCACGATTTCTGCCGCAGCTGGATGAACATGGTGTCCATCACAAATCATTTCCGCATAGACATTTTTTAAATTCAAAGCAGCCCCGACCATACCTGGTTCACGGTGATGAAGCCCACTCATCCCATTGTAAACATGGACGAAGATATTGGCACCAGCTTCTACTGCCGCTTCCGCTTGCGCATAGGTCGCATCGCTGTGAGCCAAGGCAGTATGAATTGCCTTGCTGTTAGCAAACTCGATGAATTCTTTGACACCTTCACGTTCTGGAGCAATAGCAATTTTATTGACTAAACCTTTCGATAAGCTGTGCCAGTTGTCCAACTTTTCAATGGATGGATCGCTCATGTACTTAGGATTTTGTGCTCCCTTGTATTTTTCTGTAAAGAAGGGACCTTCTAAGAAAATACCTTGAATCTTGGCGCCTGTTTCCTGCCCTGCATAAGTCCCAATCGTTTCACAAACTGCATCTAAATTTTCAGTCGTATCTGTTAAGGTCGTTGGAAGCCAAGAGGTTACCCCACAAGACAAGAGGCCTTCTGAAATTACCTTGATCCCTTCAAAATCATTGTCCATAACATCGTGAGAAGCGTAGCCGTGGATATGTGTATCAACTAGCCCTGGTGCTAAATGAAAGTCCGAATAATCAACAATCTCCCCTTCAGGCTTTTCGGTCACAATCCGTCCAAACTGACCCTTGTCAGTAATTTCCAAATAGGCTGATTCGACCTCACTCTCTGGTAAAATAATAGATTTTGCTTTTATAAATACTGTCATATTATCTCCTTTATTGATATATATACCTATCAAACTGGTTATAACCATATACTAAATATATTGTAGAACTTCTATTAGAAAATGTCAAGTAATTACCATAACTTTATAAGAAATGGATGCTGTGAGAAGGTAGAAAAAAGAGTTCTTACTCCCCAAAGTACCGTTTCTGAATCTGTACTTGGAGATAAGAACTCTACGTAAGCAGTGTATACTAAGCGTCAATCCATGACCTAATACCCTGCCTCCTATCAAATATAAATATATTACAACAATTCGTTGAGAGGCTTGAAGATGATACGTTCCAAATCAGCTACATAAGTTCCCAACTGTTGTTGCTTGCTGAAATATTCCGTCAAAAGTGGATTTCCCTGAACTTTCTTGTTGAAATCCAACATTTTCTTTTGGTCAGCTTCAGTAGGAATTTCACCAGCCTGCAATTTAGATTGGATTTCTTTTTGGAAAGAAATATAACTTTCCAATATTTCTTTGGCTTCTGAATCCCCCTCAACTGAGACCTTAACGGCTTCCACCGCCTTATATTCAGGCAGGTTACGGATTGCACGTTCCAATTCATTTGCTATATCATAGATATTTGTTGACATAATTTTCTCCTAATCTGAATAAATTTTGTAAGTCGTCTGCTCTCTTAAACGTTTCGCAGCGTCTTCCAAATTTCCCTTGTTTTTAAACGTAATTTGTAAAATACCGTGTATATCTTCACGGTTCTCTTCATTGATACGAATATTGACAATGGAAATACCCCGTAAGACTTCCAAAACCTTCAAAATCGTATCTTCCTCATCAGGAACACTAAGGAATAAATCGTAGAAAGAATCAACACCTGCACGCTTGTGAATTTCCATGGCTTTACGAGTTTGACGTCCCTTATCAAAAAAGTCCCAAATTGCTTTTTGATCGCCAGATCTGAGAACATCTGAAATTTCTGAAAGACGTTCTTGAAATTCCTCGATTCGATTTAGAATAGAATCTGCATTGGTCAGCAAAATGCTAGTCCACATGCTTGGCTCACTTTCCGCAATCCGTGTCATGTCTCTAAATCCTCCAGCTGCAAAATTATTCGTAAAGGGATGTTCTTGCGCAAACTCTCCAGCTTGATGCATCAAACTAGAAGCCAATACGTGTGGAAAATGTGAAATTTGACTGGTCACACGGTCATGTTCTGCTGCATCAATCTGAACAAAACGTGCCCCCGTTCCAGATAACAAATCTGTCAATCGGGGAACCGCATCCCGCTTGGTAGCCTGACACGGTGTCATAATGTAGTAAGCATTCTCAAATAGATAGAGATCTGCTGCACTGGCACCAGATTTATGACTACCTGCCATAGGGTGGCCACCGATAAAATTAATTTGTCTTGGCGCCAAATGTTCCTCTGCAGCAGCCACAATTGCAGACTTCGTTGAACCTGCATCTGTAATCAAGACCGTATCCTTCAATTCAAGGGTACTAAATTCTTCAATTAAACGCAAAGAAACTTGAATTGGAACACAAAGAAGAATCACATCAGCCTGCTTTGCTACACCCTCCAATTCCGTTGACACCTCATCAACCATCCCCTTGCCCAAGGCAATTTGGCATGATTGTTCGTTAGGATCAAAGCCAATGAGGTGATAGTCAGGATGGTCTTTGCGAATACAGAGCGCAAGTGAACTTCCAATCAACCCTAGACCTACAATTAAAATCGTTTTTTTCATTAATTACCTAGAAATTTTTGACATAGTCGCGATGACTGGCTACTGCAGCTTTCAATTCCTCCATATTATCGGAAGAGAACTTCTCTAGGATTTCTGTCGCTAGAGTTGTAGCTACGACTGATTCCATGACCACACCAGCTGCTGGGAGAGCCGTTGGATCTGAACGCTCCACAGTAGCTTTATAAGGCTCATGGGTATCAATGTCAACCGACATCAATGGCTTATAGAGGGTCGGAATTGGTTTCATAACACCACGAATGATTAGGGCCTCGCCATTGGTCATACCACCTTCGAAACCACCTAGATTATTGGTTCGGCGTGTATATCCTTTTTCTTGGGACCAGAGAATTTCGTCCATGACTTGGCTCCCTTTTAGGTAACCAGCTTGGAAACCAACTCCAAATTCTGCACCTTTAAAGGCATTGATCGATACAACAGCCTGTGCTAATTTTGCATCTAACTTTTTATCCCATTGCACATATGACCCCAAGCCAGCCGGAACTCCTCCAACAACAGTCTCAATCACTCCGCCAATAGTATCTCCATCTCGCTTGATTTGATCAATATAGGCTTTGATTTCTTCTTCACGCTCTTGGTTGACAATGGATACTTCTGACTGGGCTGCACGCTCTTTGATTTCTGCTACGCTTAAACCATCTGGGACATCAATTTCCTTCCCTCCGAAAACGACTACATGGTTAGCAATTTCAATATCCAACTCAGCCAAAATCCGTTTGGCAACCGCACCAACAGCCACACGCATAGTTGTCTCACGCGCACTAGAACGCTCCAAGGAATTACGCAAATCATCAAAGCGATATTTCATACCACCAACTAGGTCAGCGTGTCCTGGTCGTGGATGTTTGATACGACGCTTACTTTTGAGCTTCTCTTCGATGTCCTCAACTGCCATAATATCCAACCATTTTTGATGGTCTTTATTGGTCACATTCAATGTAATCGGGGCACCGGTTGTCTTACCGTGACGAACACCAGCCGTAATCTCTACGCGATCTGTTTCAATCTGCATCCGACTACCACGACCGTATCCCCCCTGGCGACGTTTTAAATCTTCATTAATATCCTCGGCTGTTAAAGGAAGACCAGCTGGAACTCCCTCAATAATGGCTGTTAGACGTGGTCCATGAGACTCACCAGCTGTTAAATAACGCATACTTAATTCTCCAAAATTTCCAAAAACTTACGAGTATTGCCTAAAGACATCTGTCCAGGTGCAGATGTTTCATCTAAGCTGGCAAAAGTCCAGCAGGATCCTGTAATCACACCTGCAATACGCGTTAACTTCCCTAGTTCACCCATAGCGATTGTCGCAAATGTCTGCTCGGTGTTCAGCGATTTAAAACCACGAGTATAATTCATAACATCTAGGACGTCCTGCTCTGTCTTAGCCATTACAGCCATTTTAACAACAGCTGGTGACAGGCTAGTCAGTTCAGACATGATTTCCATATAATTAGACGGTGTTTCCTTAAAATTATGATAACTCAACACAAGATTAGGAAACTCCAACATCTGCTCAAAAACCGACTTATAAGAATAATATTCAAAATCAATATAATCTGGCTGATAAAGCGCTGCAACTTCTTTGATTAAATTAACATATTCTTGATCGTCCAAATCCAAGTGGCCACCTTCACGTGTTGTCCGAATGGTGAAAACCACTTCCTTACCATTACATTTTTCAAATATAGCAGGTGCTACTCTTAAAATATCATCTTTCGGAAGATAGTCTGCTCGCCATTCAACAATATCTGCCTCTGCTAGACGTTCTACATCAATGGCCTCTACCTCTTCCAGATTTCTAGGCATAATAGGAACTACTATTTTCATTTATCTACCTGTATCGTAAAGACCTTTAGGTAATTACTACTTTCATCATTTTTATTGATTACAAAATCGGCTGGCAAGCGATAACTTGCCTCATAACGGTGTTTTCTAACACCAAAACCTTTTTCAATCTGCCGCTTAAATTTTTCAACAGAAACATTTGCAGCGTTGGTCGAAGCGATAATAGTTCCACCTGTATTTAGTATTTCCAAAGATTGAGAAATCAACTTGTGGTAATCTTTGGCTACTGAAAAGGTTTGTTTCTTATTTCGTGCAAAGCTTGGTGGATCCAAGACAATCACATCATAAGTCAAGCCTTTACGTTTGGCATATTTGAAATATTCAAATACATCCATTACTACAAAGTGATGATTATCTAAGTCTAAACTATTAACCTTAAAGTGAGCTTTAGAAAGTTCTCGCGAGCGTTTGGCTAAGTCAACAGAAGTCGTTTCCCCTGCTCCGCCCATGGCAGCAGCAATAGAAAATGCTGCCGTGTACGAAAACATGTTCAAAAGTGACTTGCCTGCCGCCAGGCCATCCACCAAGGAACCACGTACCTCATGCTGATCCAAAAAGATTCCCGTCATCAGTCCATCATTCATAAAGACCTGATAGTGAACTCCATTTTCCAACACAGTGAAATACTCAGGGGCTTCTTCTCCATAAAGATGAGCAGACTCAAAGGCCAAACCTTTAAAACGAATCTTCTCATAAGCTCCTCTTACTTCTGGAAATACCTGTTGAAATGCAGCAACAATCATCTCTTTGACAGAATAAATAAAGGTATTATACCATGAAAAAACTGCGTATTCATCATACAAGTCAACCGTCATTCCACCAAAATTATCTCCATCTTGATTAAATAAACGAAAAGCATTCGTCATCTCAGATTGATAAAAATGTTGACGTTTCTGTTTAGCATCCACGAATAATTTAACAAAAAAATCCACGGTCAAGTCTTGGTTGCTTCTACTAAACAGCCAGCCTATTCCCTTATTCTGTTTGGACAAATAAGCCTGACCTAAATAGCTTCCAGATTCTGAATACAAAACAGCCAGCCTGTCTTCATCAAACGAAAAACCTGAAAAATCAGCGCTATCCAAGAGTTGAATCCCTCTGTTTATTTTCTGTTCTGCAATACGGTTTACCTTTATTTTCATAGAATTATTATAACATGTTTCTTCATATATGCCAAAAAAACTCTAAACTTTGAGGCTTATTTTAAAATTATGGTATAATGAACTAAGCTTTTAGAAAGGACCATGAGGTTTTATTGTGAAAAAACTAATTGACTACGTCAAGAAGAGCGGACAAACTCGACTTGGCTTCGTCTTGATTTTGCTAATCATTTACTGGCTCAAAACACTCTGGGCCTACTATGTTGATTTTAATTTAGATACCCAAGGATTTTTCCAAAATTTTATCGCTATTATAAATCCTCTACCAGTAGGGATTTTATTGCTTGGTCTCTCGCTTTATATAAAGAATACGAAAGTATTCTATAGTGTAGCGATGACCATTTATATTGTTCTTTTCGCCTGGCTCTTTTCAAATGCAGTCTATTATAGAGAATTTTCCGATTATATCTCCATTTCTACCATGATGGCTACCTCTAGCGTATCTGCTGGACTAGGAGAAGCGGCTCTTAAGTTATTTAGGCTATGGGATATTGTCTATTTTCTTGATTTTATAGCTTTTGGTTTCTTAGTCTACCGTAAGGCATTTCACTGGGACAAAACTCCATTTCATAAAAAATCTAGCTTTGCCATCACAGCCTTTTCAGTATTATTGTTCTCTATCAATCTCTTTTTAGCAGAAATTGATAGACCTGAGCTACTTACAAGAGGATTTTCTAATACTTATATCGTCAGAGCCCTTGGGTTACCAGCTTTCCTTGGCTACAATGCTAATCAAACCTACAATGCCCATAAGGATCGCTCTGGGGCCACTGCCTCAGACCTGGAGCCTGTAAAACAATATATTACAGAACATTATGCTCAACCGAATGACAACTACTTCGGTATTGCCAAAGGACGAAATGTTATCTATCTCCACCTAGAAAGCTTACAACAATTTGTTATTGACTATAAGTTGAACGTTAACGGTGTCGAATACGAAGTCACACCTTTCCTCAATTCTCTGTATCATTCTAGCTCTACTCTCGCCTTTTCTAATTTCTTTAACCAAGTGAAGGCAGGTAAAACCTCTGATGCCGAAACCATGATTGAAACCTCACTTTTTGGACTCAATCAAGGCTCTTTCATGGTCCAATATGGTGGAAGCAATACCCAGCAAGCTGCACCATATATTCTCTCTCAAAATGGTGGCTATACATCTGCTGTATTCCACGGTAACGCAGCCAGTTTCTGGAATAGGAACAACACCTATAAACAGTGGGGTTACAATTACTTCTTTGATCAATCCTACTTCTCTGAAGCCACTGCTGAAAATTCATTCCAATACGGTCTGAATGATAAAATCATGTTCGCCGACTCTATCCAATATCTGGAACATTTACAGCAACCCTTCTATACCAAATTTATCACAGTTTCCAACCACTACCCCTATACAACCAGCTTGATTGGGGATGAAATCGGCTTTCCATTAGCCAATACAGATGATGAAACCATTAATGGCTATTTTGCTACTGCCAACTATCTCGATGCGTCCATAAAGGCATTTTTCGATTACTTAAAAGCGACTGGCTTGTACGAAAACTCCGTCATCGTTCTCTATGGTGATCACTATGGAATTTCTAATTCACGTAATCCTGACTTGGCACCGTTGATTGGAAAAGATTCACAGACTTGGTCAGATTTTGACAATGCCATGATGCAACGTGTTCCATATATGATTGTTGTACCTGGAATGACCAACGGTGGGATTTTTGATACCTATGGTGGTGAGATTGATGCACTTCCTACTCTCGAACATCTTTTAGGAATCAAATCCGATAACTATCTTCAAGTTGGTCAAGATCTACTTTCCAGCCAACACAGCCAAATTGTGGCTCTTCGAACCGCTGGCAGTTTCATCACACCAAAATACACTAGCTACGAAGGTAAAATCTACTATACAGAAACTGGTCTTGAAATTACAAATCCAGATGAGACAACTCAGAAAGAAATTGATGCAATTAAAGAAGCTACCGCAGCACAACTAGCGACTAGCGATGCCATTCAAACTGGTGATCTTATCCGATTCTTCGACAATGGATTGCCAGCCTTGGATTCAAGTCAATATAACTACATTGACTCATTGGCTGCCGAGATTGCACTGGAGAATAAACTTGGTACACAATCGACAAGTTTGTATAGTAAAAACGGCAATAAATCAACAATTGAACTATTTAAAGCACCAAGCTACCTAGAACTTCACGGTAGTACAACTGCTACTAGCACACCAAATACTGGTACAAGTACAAGCACTAGCTCAACAAGTACCAGTTCAAATTCGCAGTAATACACTAAAAGGCTTAGAATCATGTCAGTTACTACATTGATTCTAAGCCTTTTTATACTCAATGAAAATCAAAAACAGGCTAGCTCCAAAGGTTTGGGGAACCTTTGGAGGTTGGAGATAGAGCGAACGTAGTTCGTTTCTACTTAGCAGATAGAACCCTGTTACTATTTTGTTTCAAGGTAACAGGCTGAGGCTGGGCAAAAAGTTTAATCTCGCTTCTCAGGGTTCGTGTCAACATCTCAGCGCAGTGGTTGATTGGCAGATTTGTTCGTGTTTTACACTCCAAATCTGACCTAATCAACTGTGCGGGGGCGGGAAGACGAACTCTTTTTTGACCAGTCGAGTTCTTTCCCGCTCCCACTCATCAAATCAAGTCAACAACGTCTGATTTTGATTTTCGAAGAGTATTAGACCACTATTTCAAATCACTCATCTCTATTGCATCAAGGAAATATAGAATCCTCACTAGACTCTTCCCCTGCTGATGGATTCTTAGGGACATCTATGGGTGCAACAGTACTACTTTCAGTTGCTTTTGTATCTTCTGTTGTAGTTTCAATGTCTGTTACAGTTTCTACTTCTGAACTAGGTGTCAACAAATCATCTAACCAGCCGTCTGCATCCTCTTCTCCATTCGGGACATCTGGAGTATTCGGCAATGGATTTCCAGGCAACCAAGTATCACCTGACTCAACCGTCCCATCTTTGCTATCACTTTCAACTTTATCGAAATGAATATCGTAGACAGTATCTTCCAAAATAGGTGTGTCCCATGCTACATTTGGAATAACAGGTTTTGTATAATCTCGTTTATAACCTGTATCACTCTTCAAAGATGGCGGAAAAATTCCAGCTTGGTTCAATGTTAACCCTTTTCTAACAAGGTAAACAACTGTTTTACTAGTTCCCAAATGAGTCTGAAGTTGACCGCCGTCACCTGCTCGAAATGCAAGAGCTACATAATTCTTTGGATCATGCCAATAGTAATTTGGATGTCTACTTGGATCATTGATGTCCGTTGGATTATCCGTATTTTCGGCAATATATGGTCCTATACGAGGAGCTGTTGTCCCAAATGCTGCCAAGCTCGTTGTGGCACTAACATAATCTGTATCTTTTTCTCCACCGGTAATAACTGTCCTAAACTCGATGAATTCATAATCTTTACTTGGAACCGGTTCTGGTACAACAAGCCCCTGCTCCTTAGCTTGTTTCCAAGTTAAGTCAGATTTCACAAAGTATATGAACCCTGCTCGAATCTCACCATTTAATTTTAAACGCCCATTGGCTATCGCACTATATTTAACAGGTACATAGTCTGACAGATCAATATTTGAAACATCATCACTTGGAGTGTAAATATTTTTGGTTGGCTTACGATAAACAGTATCAAAATCAGCATAAAAACTTTGATGTTCTCTTGCCATCTTACCAGACTTTGGCAAAGTAGCATTCCAACCATTAAAGACGCGTCCCTTTTGTTGAAGGGTCTGCGGATAGGTGATGTTCAAATCCTCCCAATTTAAATCTTTACGAACCAAATAATAAACTCTCTTCGTTTTTTTACCATTAACGACAAAATCACCAAAATCACTATTTGTACTGAATGTTACTAGAATGAAATTTTTAATATCCTGAAGACCTTCCGGATGATACTTTTGATGGACACCATTACGTGTTAAATTTTCTGTTGAACCTTCTGTATAAAAAGGCCCATATACCGATTGTTTCTCAATTGCAAGATTTACCGTTTCGGTCTTAACATCACGCTCAGGATCATCTGGCAAACTAGGATCAATTTTATAAACGTGCGCATGGTCCCCATGGCGTACACTCATATAGTTCCCGTCAATTGTAATGTCCTCACGTTTGACTTTAAAACGCTCCATGTACTGCTTAATGAGACGTTCTTTTCTCTGTTCAAGAGTTTCTCCATCCTTTTGCTTAAGAATACGATCCTCTGGACTTTCAAACGGCTTCCTTGTATCAATTTCCTTTAATAAAACAATATGTGTGTGATCTCCATGCGGATACTCTAATCCAATTTGACCGTCAACGATGACTTTCTTAAGATGTGATGGCTCTAAATTCAGTTCTTTTGCTAAGTAGTCCAATTTGGTTTGATACTCAGTATTATCTACCTCGGACAATGGCTTCTTATCCGATTCAACATTTGGTTTATACTGGTTCACAAGATAAGACCATTTACTCTTTTTCAATGTTTCAAAATGAATAAGATGCAAATGTTTCCCATGCCTTACTAGAATCCCGGTTTCCGTTACACCGCTGATATTTTGCCCATCAAACAAGAAACCATCACTCGTTTGAAAATCAATCCCCGGAATCCCTTCCTGTTGGTGAACGATAGGAAGAGTTGGCGACTGTCGACTATCAGAGGTCAATTGTCTGTGTGTCGTGCCACCTAAGCTTGATTTTAAAATATAGTGATAATGATCCCCATGCCGAACAGTATAGCCATTGGCATCCTCTGCGACAATATCTTTAGGATCAAAAACGTATTCATCTTCGGTCTGTTTCGAGCCTGACGATAATTGACTTCTATTAGGTTGTGAAGAATGTGTTTTTTCTTGATAGTTCTCAGGAATTAAATAAGCCCATTTTGTATTCTTTAAATCTGAATAAAAGAAAAAGTGCTTATGATCGCCATGATTGACAATAATTCCTAAATCAGTTTTTTCCTCAATTTGTGACTCATCAGTGAATAAAAATCCATCATCTGTCGCTTTATCAATCCCTGGAACTTCCTTTTTCGAATCTGAAGGAATCTCTTTTGATTGCTTTGATTGCGATGTTTCTATGCTTGTTATTTTTTGATGGCTCGATTGCTCTTTATAATTAGACACTTGATAGGTTACCAATACTACAGCACAAATAAGCGATACTCCTGCTACATAAAGCAAAGTCTTACCTTGTTTCATATCACTGTTTCTCTCCTTGCCTACTATTATATTTATGTTATTGATATGATAAATGGGAGTGGGAAAGAACTCGACCATTCATAGAAGAGTTCGTCAACAAGTCTTTATTTCTAGTTGTTGAGCTGAAACAGTCTATCCCCAGACTGTTTCACTCCCACCCCCGCATAGCTCCAAAGGTTCGGGGAACCTTTGGAGGTTGGAGATGAAGCGAACTTTGTTCGCAACAGTCGTAATGGTCAGATTTGGAGTGTAAAACACGAATTGCTGAGATTTGCTTCGCAAATCTTATCTCCAACCTTTAACAGTCCAGTGGACTGTTAAAGCCAATCAACCACTGCGCTGAGATGTTGACACTAACGTTGAGAAGCAGTGCTGGGCTTTTTGCCCAGCTTCATCGCCATATCCATTTACTTCATAAAATAAAATTTGTCGCCTTTTTAATTTACCATTTAAGTATATCGTTCAAATTGAAATTTAGCAAGCCACGAGCGAATTAAAACAAAATAAAGAGCTTGGTACACAGACCAAACTCTTTATTTTATATATTTATTTAGCAAGTTTTGCTTTAGCAGCATCTGCAAGAGCTGTGAAAGCTGCTGCATCGTTTACTGCCAAGTCAGCAAGCATTTTACGGTTAACTTCAATTTCAGCCAATTTCAAACCGTGCATCAATTGTGAGTATGACAAACCGTTCATACGAGCAGCCGCGTTGATACGAGTGATCCACAATTTACGGAAGTCACGTTTTTTCTGACGGCGGTCACGGTATGCATAGTAGTAAGAGTTCATTACTTGTTCTTTCGCAGTGCGGAACAAGAGATGTTTAGCTCCATAGTAACCTTTAGCTAATTTTAAAATACGTTTACGGCGTTTACGAGAAACAACGCCACCTTTAACACGTGCCATTTAATTTTCCTCCAAATAATAATCTAAATTCTAGTAAGTCGGCTTATTTCAAACCTGTAAGCATTGATTTGATACGCTTGAAGTCACCAGCATGTACCATACCTGCTTTACGAAGGTGACGACGTTGTTTTTTAGTTTTACCGTGGAAACGGTGTGAAGTATAAGCGCGGAAGCGTTTCAATCCACCAGAACCTGTACGTTTGAAACGTTTAGCTGATGCGCGGTGAGTTTTTTGTTTTGGCATGTTAATTCTCCTTTTGCTTAAAAAGCTTATTTTTTATCTGAAGCTGGGGCCAATTGCATAAACATTTGACGTCCGTCCATCTTAGCGCGTTGTTCGATAATGGCAATATCTTGGGTTGCTTCAGCGAACTCAGCTAATACTTTCGCTCCAACTTCTTTGTGGGTAATCATACGACCCTTGAAACGGATCGAAACCTTAACCTTATTTCCTTTTTCAAGGAATTTACGGGCATGACGAAGTTTTGTCTCGAAGTCCCCTTTATCAATAACTGGACTTAGACGCACTTCTTTTACAGTGACAACACTTTGTTTTTTGCGTTGTTCTTTCTGTTTCTTCTGATATTCAAATTTGAACTTACCGTAGTCCATAATTTTCGCTACTGGTGGTTTAGCTTGTGGTTGAATCAATACTAAATCCACGTTGGCGCTATCAGCAATGGCCTGAGCCTCATTGAGCGGTTTGATTCCCAACTGTTCACCCTCAAGACCGATAAGACGAACTTCACGCACTCGAATTTCATCATTGATGAACAAATCTTGCTTTGCTATGGCTTTTCACCTCATTTTATATTTTTCGAGAAAAACGAAACGGACTTGCTAAACAAGTCCGCACTACACCATTATTCTTTCCGAAGAAATCTTAATCCGTAGAGCCAGACAACGTTAGTCGCAAGGCGAGAAGCTCTCACTTCTGCTTTTCTCAATACGACTATTCTAACATGTCTAAAACTACTTGTCAAGAATTTCTTTCGCTTTTTCGGAAATAAATTTCACTACACCTTCGATGGATACTCCTGTTGTATCAAAGGTAATGGCATCATCTGCCGCCTTTAAAGGAGAAACTTCTCGATGAGAATCTTTATAGTCACGAGCTGCAATTTCCTGCTTTAGAGATTCCAAGTCGGTCTCAATGCCACGTTCCGTATTTTCCTTAAATCGACGAAGGGCCCGCTCTTCAACAGAGGCAATAAGGAATATTTTGAGTTCTGCCTGTGGTAAAACAACTGTTCCAATATCGCGACCATCCATGACAATACCACCAGCCTGGGCAATTTCCTGTTGCAGGCGTACCAATTCTTCCCGTACTAGAGGAAGTGCTGCTACCGCCGACACATTATTTGTTACTTGGTTATCACGAATTGGCAAAGTAACATCTTCATCACCCACAAAAACTAATTGTTGGCCATTTTCATCACGCCCAAATCGAATGGGATACTGAGCAAGCAAGGCCACGATTCTATTTTGATCTGTGACCTCTATGCCGTTTGTCAAGGCTAGATAGGTAGCCGAGCGATACATAGCGCCTGTATCTAAGTAAGTATATCCAAAATTTTTAGCAATAATTTTAGCAACCGTTGACTTCCCACTTGAAGCTGGACCGTCAATTGCAATTTGAATTGATTTCATAACTCCTCTTTATCTAATACGGACTACATCACCTGGATGCGCAAGCCAAGACCCTGTGGTCATTTTCTCTGGATTTAATCGCTCTAGCTCAGCAATTGAAATCCCGCCACGTGCGGCTAATTGTCCAACACCTTCACCTGCTTGAACAGTAAGGGTAGAGCCATCCGTAGCCTCTGCTAGACTGGAACTTGTTTCCGTTGTTTCTGTTTCTGTCGCATCAGTAGAAGTAGACTCCTGTGTTTCTGCAACTGAAGTTGAACTTTCTGCTACAACTGCAACGGAGCTTGGATTATAAAATTCCTTAGTTGAATCTGTTTTACTTCCTCCAACCGACAAATAGATGGCAGTGATACCAATAATCAGTACGATAACAAAGAAAATAATTGCCAAAACTGTAAATACTGTTGTACTTGCTACTCCCTTGTTTAAACGTTCTTTTCGACTAACTGTTTCTGTTTGATAAACTTCTTCATTCCATGGCTCTTGTGACATTATCGAGAAAACTCCTTGTATTTTTATTAAAATATGATTACAATACTAATATGAAAATAAAACTTATTCCTGAACGGTGCATTGCCTGTGGGCTCTGCCAAACCTATTCATCTATATTCGATTATGATGACGACGGTATCGTTGTTTTTTCAGACGACTCACAATTTGAGAAAACGATTGAACCCAATCCAGATATTCTCAAAGCCATCAAATCATGTCCTACAAAAGCCATTTCAACGGATTGATTTGGCTTTTTTTGTATAATACTCTTCAAAATAATCCTGTTTTATTAAATGGTCTATTAATTCAATCTCACCCTTGAAGCAATTATGAATAGCTAAATGGTTAATAAAGTATTTTTTCGGCCATTTGCGCATGTGATACACCTGCCCATTGGGAAATTCTTGTGAAAATATGCGAATGGCTAGATAAGAAACTTCAATTTTTTCTATGGTAGCAATTTCAATTTTCTGTACTGCAAAAGGATTAGCTGAAGCAATCCGTAAATGCTTTTCTTTTATCTCGAAATAGCGATGTAAGCCAAGCACTACTAATACAGCAAAGAGAGAGAGAAGTAAGATAAATAATCTTGAAACTCTCAACTTTTCCAATAAAAGTGTCATACCAATGAAAATAGGCGTGAAGGTAAGTGACCAGTAAATAATGGCCCATGATAAATCCGGTTGCCAATGGTAACGAATTTTACCAAAAATTTTGATCATATCGGACCTCCATCTATTATTCTAGCACAAAAATAGAGATTTTCCTATGAAAACCTCTATCTTTTGAATTTTTTTATTACATTTATATGACAACGGCGTCTTATTTGTAAAAGAAATGAAATATTTTACTTCTCTCTATTACGAACTTTTCAGCAACCATTTATAGTTGACAAGGTTTACTTGCCAATAAACCTTAATTTATTGAACAAATTTTAAAATCCACAAATTCTTTGTATTTTACCATAATAATATATATCAATGATAAATAACACCGAGTCCTCGAATGATGTAAAAATCATAAATATAACTTTTGAAAATATGAATACTACTTAAAATAAGTAAGAGAGCCGAAATAAGGAAAACCAGTCTTTGAATTTTCGGATACATTTTTAATAACTTCCAATACCCGAACATCATCATCAAGCATAGTGGAACAAATAATCCAATGATATATCTACCTTGTGGCTGATAATCAGTAAAGTAACTCCTATAAACGTGTAAAAAAATAGTTATTAGCATTGAGCCTGCAAGTGATAAATATGCAAAAATTTCCCATATCGAGAGCTTTATTTTAAACTTATAAAAAATGCTAAAACATACTCCAATTATCAAACTATACCAATAGACATTGTAGAGAAAGTCTGACAGAACCAAGGACATATAGCTAAATCGACCAATAAATGACTGCCAAGTCCAAACAATAAAATCATAGTTACGCCAAGTAAAAAACTCTATAAAATTTCTACCATAACTGATAGCGCCATTTAACATTGACTCACCACCTTGTTCAATCCATTTTTGATGAGCAGCTTCAAAGGCACTACTGCCAAAAAAATCTCCATATAAGAGATAATTTCTTACAAAAAATGGTGCAACAACGACAATTAGGATAATTGATAATAAGACACAATGATTGATTTTCATTGCGAAGCTATTGTTCTTCAATGTATTAGAGTAGTTAATTGCGAACAGGAAATATATACCAGCAAACAATACAAAACCATAGGTATTGATATATCCTAATAAGCAAACAATAAAACCCAATGCTAAATAAATTGTATCAAAATATGTCCACGTGCGAGCAATGCTTGTTTTTACAACTACATCAGTGACTAAAGCTACTCCCAACAATCCAATGATATCATTATTAACGTAGGAGGACAAAAAGATAATTTGTGGCCAAAGTCCAACAAATAAGATTGTAAACAAGCAAATCATTTTACTTTTTGTGATTCTCCAGACAGAAAGTGCAATCACATTTGCAGTCAAAACTCCGCTAATAACACTAGTAAATCTCGCAGCTAATAACAGTGCCTGGTCACTTTGGCTAAATAGACTCGTCACTTTCATGAAAAGCGCACTAAACAATGGAGCTAGAAACTGAGAATAGAAGCCATAAGACCAATTTCCACCTCTATCAAATAAAGTTTCGGTATCATAGCCAGTTGGAAGATGTCCGTGCTTATATATAAACATTGGAATCTTATAGCGTAAGTACTCATCAGGAGCACCATCAAATGGAATTGTTTTTGCCCATGCTAAATAGGTTAAAAACAAAACAGAACTGAATAGAATTAAAAAAATTTGGAATCTATAACGTTTCATTAGTTCTCCATAAGTAAAATTTTTAATCAATAATAACATAACCAATAATAAGGTGAATACTACTAATACTAGAATCTCTATAAAAAGTAATTAGTCCCCATGCTCTATTTCAGTTCTATCACTAATAATATATTTAGGTCTGTGTTTTACTTCTAAATAGATTTTTCCGATATATTCACCAATTATCCCCAGACATACTAATTGAACGCCACAAAATAGGCTGAGTAAAGTACCATTTGATGCCCAACCTGAAACGGTTTGACCAGAGAAAAACTTGATAAAAATCCAAAGAATTACTAAGAAACTAATAAAAGCCATGAGCAAGCCTAAAACTGTTACCAATCTAATAGGTTTTACACTTAAACTAGTAATCCCATCAAATGCAAGATTTATCATCTTATTCAGTGGATACTTACTTTTCCCTGCTACTCTCTCGTTACGCTTATAATAAACTGCAGAGCTATTAAAACCAACCAGAGGAAACATACCTCTCAAAAACAAATTGACCTCATCAAACTTTTTGAATTCGTTCAGAACTTTACTAGAAACCAAACGATAATCTGCATGATTATAGATAGCTTCCACTCCCATCATATCCAGCATTTTATAGAAGAGGTGAGCGGTTGTTTTCTTAAAAAATTTATCAGAATCACGATCATTCCTGACACCATATACAATTTCTGCTCCTTGCATATATGCAAAAATCATTTCATCCATTGCGTCAATATCATCTTGACCATCACAATCAATGGAAATCGTAATATCCGCCCAATTTTTACTTTCCATCAAGCCGGCATAAACTGCATTTTGATGTCCTCTATTTCGACTTTGACGCAATCCAGTACAATGAACTGATTGTTTTGATAGATTAGAAATAATTTTCCATGTATCATCTTTACTTCCATCATCTACAAATACTATTCTACTATTTTTAGCAACCAAACCTTCTTCAATTAGTGATTGTATTTTCTTTAAAAACAATGGAGCAGTAATTGGTAAAACATCCTCTTCATTATAGCAAGGAACAATAATTGCTAAAATGGGCAATTCTAAAAACTTCACTATACTCCTCTTTTCCACTTACTTTAACGAACAATATCAGTATATATCCAAAAGTAGTAACCAACTATTTAACTTTTTTCTTTTACTATATAGATTGGCCTTTTCTTTGTTTCTAAAAAAATTTTTGAAATATATTTACCAATAATACCCAAAGCTAATAATTGAATCCCACCTAAGAATAAAATAACTGTCACTAGGCTCGCCCAACCTGGAACTGGATCAGCAAAAATTAGTTGGCGAATAATAACAAAAATAGTACTTATTATTGAAACAATAAAAGAGCAAAGTCCAGCCCATGTAGCAAGTGTTAATGGTACATCAGAAAAATTTATAAATCCCTCAACAGAATATTTAAATAAACTCCAAAAATTCCATGATGTTTCTCCTGCAATTCTTTCACGATTTTCATAAGAGATATAGGTAACTTTATAACCTACCCATGAAAATAATCCTTTAGAAAATCGATTTACTTCTTTTAATTCTAAAATACTATTAACAACTTGTCGAGTCATTAACCGAAAATCTCGTGCTCCATCAACCATTTCCGTACTTGATACTCTATTCATTATCTTATAAAAAAGGTTAGCAAAAAATGAGCGAATAACTGGTTCCCCAGTGCGATTGGATCGACGAGTTGCAACAATATCGTAACCTTCGTTTATTTTCGAATACATTTCAATTAGAAGTTCTGGAGGGTCTTGCAAATCAACATCCATAACGGTCACAAAATCTCCATCGGTCGACTCCAATCCAGCCAGCAATGCAGCTTCCTTACCAAAGTTTCGTGAAAAAGAAATAAAGTGTATATTCGGATTTTGGCTTGAAACTTCCTTCAAGACTTTTAAAGTACCGTCTGATGAGCCATCATCTATAAATATATAGCTAAATTGAAGTTTACTGCTTAATTCATTTTCAATTTTCGTTATAGATTCTAAAAAGGGAACAATTGTCTTTTCTTCGTTAAAACATGGAACGACGACCGATAGTTTTTTCATTTAATTTCTCCAAAATTTTACATACCACCAAATAACAAAATAAACATACAAAAGATATACTTTCAACCGTGAAACCTATTTTTTGTAAAGTAGTTTTAGCAAAGTAAACTGATACATGACCACTGGAGGAAATTTTAAGAGTAGCCCTTCCATCATATAATGCTTTCTTATTATTTTCTGGTTTTCCTACTTGTAAATCAGCATGTATTTCCTCAGGAGTTTTTTCAACATAGAATATCTGAGGTTGACTTCCGTTCGCACCTTCCGAATACTCAGCGATATATCCTTCATACCAAATTCTTGGGAGTACAATTAGCTGTTCCTCCCCTTCACTGGCCAATTTTACATCAAACTCTAATAAATTATAGCCATGTCTAATATTCGTAACTTCAACAGAGTCTCCGTCAAATTCAAAATTGTTAATAACACCATTTCTAATATTTTCATGATTGACATCTATGTTCAGATATTCATCACCAGATGTATCATATTGATAAGTCAGAGGATTATTATATGCATTTAAAGCATCCTGATTTGTATTAAATATAATTTCTCGAGTAGTTGATGTATAACCTCTCTCAGAGTAGGGAATGCCATCTATTGTAAATCTCATTGGAAACGCATAAATATAAATTAAAAACTGAAGAACAGTTGCTAGAATTACTATATTTTTGGATGCTGATTTAGCAAGTGCAAAAATGACAAAAACCGGTAACAGATAGATTAAGCGCTCGGTATACTGAAAAACTGATAAAAAGGACTCCCTTAATAGATGCCATGGTAAGATGTTAGAAGAAAAGATAAACATTAACACTGTAGCAAAAACTAGTTGCTTTGAGAAACGATCTAATTTTCTAATGGAAAAAATAGCTAGTAAAATAAATACATATATAATCGGCCAATAATAATTAGATAAAATAGACAGAATGCTACCGGGAGCCATTAGGGCGCCAGAGGGAAACGGATGGTCACGTAATTTCCAATTAACAAAAAATATTTGTGAAGCACTCTGCCCAAGATACTGAACAATAAAACCACTTAGCAATAAAATAGAAATAAGAACAGAGTAGATAAAAGATTTTATTTTTTTGAAACTTAGCAAATCTATATTCAGCAGAACTAAAACTAATGCAAAAATAGCTAAGACAACTGTAGATATTATATGAGTTTGAACCAATAAAGAAATTACAATTGCTAAAAGGATTGGATTGCACTCATCTTTATAAATCACTTTGTAAATTGAATATAATAACAGCGGAATCAGTGGTACCACCGCAGTCATCCCAAATCCAAAATACGTCACTGAACAGGATATTGCAATGGCTCCACAAAAAGAGTGAAGCCACCTTCCTGTCATCTTTTCTAAAGTAAAATAAGTTGTGCAAACTGTTGCGAAAGTCGATTGCCAGACCAACACAGCAAAAGAAAGTGTAGCAACCTTTGTTTTAATAAAAACTATAGCAGGAAGATATAAGACCCAGTTACCATAAAACATAGGTACACCATAGCCTGAGCCTTTAAGAAAAACATAGTTTAAGCTAGGTAAAAAATCATAGTTGCGAATAGATTGAGCTAGACCAACAATTCTGCCTAGATGAAAAGGATAATCATATATTATACTTGACATATTTGCAGAATAATAAGAAATAATTGTAAATAACACTGAATATATAAATAGGTAAATATACCTATTATAAACTATCTTTTTTATCATGAATACTCTCCACAGGTAGAATTTCTTAGTTTTCTACACTAAAAAATTCAGCGTAATTTTTTAAATAATTTTTTCCAACTGTAATATCATACTGAATAAGCTTCAAATCATTAGCAGTTAATTGACCTTCTTCATCCAACTCAGTTTTATCAACGCTAGATTTTTCTAATACATCCGTTAAAAGTGCATAATAAGGGGACACTTTTGAATTTGTATGTGCTAATAGTGCCGTTGGAAAATCACTGGAATTGATTAACGGAAAATTTAATTTCTGATTATCTTTATTACTCCAAATAAAATAATCGGTTAAATACTTGGACTCTGAATTATTCTTAAAAAGAGTTTCAGGATACAATCCTGGAAGATGATCACCATAGAAAACAACTGTTATCTTCTTTTCCATTGTTGATAATTTATCTAAAAATTCTTTTGTGACTTTATCCGTTTCAAAAAGTAAGCGTGAGAAATTAGAAAGTTGATTATTTTCATCCGCACTAAAACCTTCACCTATTCCTGTGATTTCAGACGGCTCACCTATGGACCACGGAACATGATTTTGGTAAGTAATGACTGAAAAGAATTGGCTTTGATTCATATCTAGTTTATCAAGAATATTTTGATAGGTTGAACTATCGCTTGGAAAATTACCATATTTTATACTTTCCGTTGGTGGTAGCGCAAGATTATCGTTTGCTATAAAACTATCGAAGCCTAATTTACCATAAACTTCTCCTCTAGAGTATAATTTTGTTTCTCCAAGATGAATAACATAGCGATTCTGAGAATGATAGACATCACTAATGGAAGGTATTTTTTTCATTTTAGGAACAACTTCAGTATTGTATATTGAGATTGAGGAAGATAAATTATAATATGGTAAACCAAGCAGTGTTTGAATTTCAATATTCGCAGTACCACCGCCATAAGCGTCCGATTTCATTAAACCGCTCGTCGTTTCGGAAGCAATTTCTTTAAAATTAGGCAACACATCCTGACTTAATGTTACTCCTTCAAGTCTAGTGGGGTCGGCTAGACTCTCACTTAATATAAAGATAACCGTTTCATCCTCTATCAATTGCGAACGACTAGCATTTATTTCAGCAGCTCTCTTTGTATATTTTTCAACTAACGTTTGAATCGTTTGCTGGTTATAATTATTTGGCTTGTCCATTATCGGACGAGTGAATTGTTTCATCCACACATAAGATAATGATTGAAAACGTGCTGTAGTTGCGTGACCTGTGAAAGAAATATTATAACTATTATTTAGTCTAGATAAAATAGGAATATTATCCGCAATTCGCCCGTTTTCTTGATTAAAAAATACTGTCAGAATACCAACAAATACCGTGAACACTGCTGAAAGAACTACTAATTGGATTTTTACCTTAGCTATGATTTTTCCCGTCAGATATCTACTCTTTAAAAAGAATGTGATAAATACGGATGTAATAATTAATAAAATTGCTACACTTAAAATCTTTAAGTCTATATAATTAAAGATTAAATCAAGTTGAGATACCATTGAAAAATCTGTCAACAATAGCGGTTCACGCCTCATGGAATACTTCATTCCATTTACAATCGCTACTGTAATTCCAGAAAAAATAATCAAAATAGTTGATGGCCAATAGCGATTAAAAAGTAGGTAGACGGTCAAATTGATTGACGCAAATAATATTATTTGAAATGCAGTTGCTCCTGGAAAAATATATTCCCCATAAAAATCTTCATTCATCCGAATGCCAAATTGGATGAAAAAATTGAAAATCATCGCCAAAAATAAGCTACTAATAATTACTAAAGATAGGCTAGTTTGATTATTTCGCAACTTATTCATTGCTTGCCAAAATGAAATAGTTATAAAAATAACAATTAGTATAACGGTTGCTGAGAAATATAAAATTTGCAAATAGAACTGCTGATAATCACTATAATCTGATAATGCTAAAAATTGCTTCAACTTCTCTATCAGCTTGCTATCGTGCAATACGATTACTGATACTAATAAAGCTAATAATAAATTTGTTGACTTATTTTCATTTAAATAATTAGAATACTTTCTAATCACTTCAACTTTGCTGGTCAAATACTTCAGAACAAATGCTAAAGAAATGATAATAAAAATTACTCCAAAACTTCCTATCTCAAAAAAATAATCAACATCAAAAGTGGTAATATCAAAAGATTCATTATTAAGATTTTGGGTCATTAGTAAAAAATAAGAGATGAGTAAATATACAAAATATGAATCTATTAACTTTCTAAAAAATTCCCCTCCAATAGTTACAGAAAGATAGGATGAAAAAATGAGAATCGAAATAGCGGATAAGACCTGTAATACATACCGAAATTCGCTTACACTCTGGCTAATAGTGATATAATCTACTAAATATTCACTCAATGAAAATGTTCCAATCACAATAGCAGCTAGCATCAAAACAACTTTCATAAGTATATCTTTTTGTATGCTTTTTTTAAAATACTTTTTCATTGATTGAATTTTCAAATCTCTATCCATTATTTTTCTCATATTTTCGTAAAATATTTTCTTGAAATAAGACATTTGGAATACTTTCTCTTCCTAATTAAATAACATTTAGATTGTCAACTAATAGACTATTTCCTTTTTTTCCCCTGATGTTCTAATGAAAAGTTTGATATATCCTCACCAAGTTTTATCGTATTTGCAAGTCGAATACCACGCCATTTCTCAATATGGAACAAGGGATTAACAACTGACCAATATAATTTCTTCTTTAAAGAATAATCTTTATCTCTCAATATTTTAGGTATATCTTTTAGAATCCCTTTCAAACTTTGACGGAATATAAACCACAAGCTCATTTGCGACTCTGGTGCTCCACTATTTAGACGAACGTTATATGTTTCGTCAAAGATACGTTTTTTATACTCTTTTAACAAAACATCGTTTGAGTGTTCGACTATTGCTCGGCCATTATATGCCTTGTAATATCCCGCATCTATAATATCTTTTCCATACTCATAATCCTCGGAATACTTGACTGGGCGATAACCTATTTCATTCACTAGAAAAAGACGCGGAGCTGCTGAACACACATCACTATAAAATGATTCTTTTGTGTACATTCCAACCTGTTCTGAAACAGTTCTAGTCCAAATCGTCACCGCATCAGGTGTCCCTTGCTCCTCAAATACCGCATTGATGTCGTATTTCATGGCAGGAAAACAATAGTCTCTAGGTTTCTGACGTGCAAGTACCGCAACGACTTTTTCACTAATTTCAAACGGTGCCAGCATCTCATTTAACCAATTTTGATTGTATGGAACAGCATCCTGACTAAGATACACCATATACTCTCCGTCTGATATTTCAGCCGCCATTTGTCGAGTTCCACCATGTGAATATTCACTTTTATCAATCTGCTTTAACGTAAGGTTCCCATATTTATCAGCAAACTTACGAATAATAGGAACAGAATTATCGCTTGAACCAGAATCCGTTATAAGGACATTCCAATTAAAATCCGTCTCTTGATTGTAAAGAGCGGACAATGTTTCTTCTAAATGGTCATTTTCACCATTATAAACTGGAATAAATACTGTAGCTTTAATTTGGTTAGCCATTTATAACCTCTCGACGAATAATTTTTTCCACTTTTTTATAGCTTTCATCCCATGATAAACCAGTATACTTATCACTCATTTGTTCGGCATGCTCATTAATATCGGCTCTTTCGACAGCTTCACATAACTTATTTGCTAATGATACAGGATAGGCTTCCGTATAGAGGATATCATCAATCTCACCGAGAACCATGCGGTTATTATCCCCGTCGTTCATGACTGGAACACATCCTGCTACCAACAATTCTAAAGGCAATAATGATACATTTGTTAATGAAAGAACTAAACATGCTACACTTTCATGATAAATTGCTGCTAATTGCTCTTTATTTAAAATACCACGGTCTGTAAATTCGAACGGAATATCGTAATTTGACATATCTTGACCGAAAAACTCGATTTCATATTCAGGATGTTTTTCTTTGAAAATTTTCAAAGCCATAACCCCAATTTCAAAACCGCGTCGCTCAGTGTGAGCCCTAGCATAAAATGAAATTTTCTTCTTCTTTACAATTGGTGTTTTGGGTTTATAAATATCAATATCTGCACCGAAATCAAAATAATCTGCTTGCATTCCATATTGACCAACTTTTTCTACAAGCCACTTCCCTGCTGTGATACCATAAAAACCAAACTTATAGGTTGCTTCAGCAAGCATGTATCTAGATCCCACACCAAAGAATATTGGTTCAAAATCCTGAACAAAATAAAACTTATGCAAATGGTCATCTTGTAGATTGAAAACAGCGTAAGCAGTTTCCCAACTCGTAGCAAATACTACATCTTGATTTTTAAAGTCTTCTAATTCTTCTACATCCACGTCTATTCCATAAGAACGAGAAAAAATCTGCTGTGCTTCACCTGCTGATTGTGGAATAGTATTGTTATGATAGATATAAAATGTAATGTGATGTCCCTGACTTTGTAAATATTTCACAAATCGCGAAATGGTCGTATGACCACCGCCGCCAGGTCCGACTGGAGGAGATACCCAAGCAATATTTAACTTGTCTTTGGATAATTTTTCAGGTTTAATATAGGGATGATGAATATAATCAGCACTAGCTAAATCTGAAAATTGTGGCATTTGAGGAAGTTCGTCCATGTTTATTTTAGAGGGAGGGGTAACAACTACTTGGTTTTGTCCTAGTAGATGCGCTTTAATTTTTCGGATTGTTGCCTTGGTTCCTTCTTGGCGATAAGTACGAATAGTACTATGAATAATTTTTTTCATTTTTTCTCCTTTCGGCCTATTCTCCATTTGTAATAATTCCATTTGACAATAAATTTTAACGCCTTAAACGGAACAATAAATAGATTTTTAATATTGCTATTACTAAGGTCTGACATGTTAATATAAAAATCTGGGTAGACTGGGATTTTGACTTCTTTTACGACTTCTACTTTAACTTCTTTTACTACCTCAATTTCCTTGATTATTTCAACCTCATGATAAACTTTTTGACGATTCAATACTTTATTATCTAGAAATGAAGGTAGGGAATTTGGATTTTCAATAATTCGAAAATCATATCCTTTATCCCAAGCTAAGTAAACAACTAGTCTATCAATAATGCTAAATAGTTTATTTTTATCAGAGTAGTCATCTCTAAGTAACTGGCTAATTGGTACATTTAGCAAATGCTTGACCACTTCATCTTTCATCCAAACCGCTCCACCATATGGCAAAACAAAACTATCAAATGATGAAAAATCAATATTTTTCCGCTCGGATACTTCTCTCCACACTTGATTCAATTCGTTTGAGAGCCTATTCTCCATATCAGCATCGACCAAGCGTTGCATTCGGAATGAAGTCGGTACATCAGGAATGAGCACCCCTACATTACTTTTGCTTAAAAATTCGAGCAAAATACTATCGCTCTCGGTAAACATCATATCAGCTAATTCAGTGTAAGTTGAATGTCCGTTATAAAAGTCATCCGAATCAACCATAAAACTGTTCAAAAAACCGATATAGTTGTAGTGAGTAATATTATCTTTTAGTTGGTAAAGAGGAGAAAACGCAAAACCACATTTTTCTATAATAAAAATTTGAGCCACGATAGTAAATTTTTCCAATTCAAGGCGAATCCTCTTTTTCAGTTCTTCACTTTCAACCGAAATAATTATATCGAATTTATTGGCTAACGATTTTATTTTATCAATAATACTGTTAAAGGTCCATAAGTCAGTAAGATGAATGACTACTGCACCATTAGAAAATTCGTCAAAGTTTACTAGCTTTGTTTCTTTTTTTAATAGTTTTTGACTTAATTTGAAAACCGAATCAGGATAGTAAACCTGAGATAGATGGTCAATAATCAAGTTTGTTGGATAGTCTGTTTGTCTCTTTAATTCCTCTAAAATATACGGAGAGATAGGTTGGTGCATTTCAAAAAGTTTAACTTTTAAGAATGGAATTTTGGCCTCAATCAAAGTTTTAGGGTGATCTAATGAAAAATTCAACTTCCCATTATTTTCTATTTTTGTTGTATCTAAAATGGATTGATAATGAAATCCAGCATCTATCAATATTTTTGTTAGTTGTGTTTCATACTGATTAATTACATTTTGAACATCTGTAAAATTTTCTACATTCTTCATAAAATTCAAGAATATTTCAGAACTAAAAACAGACTTTTTAAAAACCATGAAATACGATTGTAAATGTTCTGGAATAAATGGCTCGCTATTTGGAACCTCAGCATGATTTGTCATACCCCAAAAATCTACATCAGTTTGCTGTTCAAAAATTTGATAGTAACCTTCCAAATCCCAAATTGGACCAAAACATGTATCATTCATAAATGTGATGGAATCAAATTCAAGAAGTTCTTGACTATCTAAATTGAAAATCCCATCCCTCCAAGCCGCGAAATCAAAGCCAACATTTTCTCGTATAATAGGATTTGAAATTTTAAACTTACTCTCTAAACTTTCAACTATTGATGTGCTTAATTGACTATTGCTGATGAAAATAGTTCTATCAAAAATGGGTGTAATTGTACTCAATTGATAATCAACATATTCACTATAAGCATTATATTTATTATAGTGAACATATACTAGTAGTCTTCTCATTTAACACCTCTGAGTCCATGTTTTAGATTGTTTTAAAGGTTCCCTGTCTTTTAAGAATTCCATCTGCAGAATCCACCAATGATAAATCAGTTTGATCAATTTTGCGAACGATAGTTACAATCGGCGACTCATCCAATGGTGTTACAGCTAAAATCTCAGAAGCCCTATTCTTCACAACCATCACCATTCTAACCTTAATACTATTAAAGTAATCTAAGCAACACTCATAACTAAATGTTTTTTTACCAATCCCTGTAGTTGACAGGTACATAGAATTATCATTGTATAAAGGTTGCCCTGTATCAAGATCAAAAAATGTAAATGCTAGATAAGTATCATCATCAACTAACTGATCATAAGAGATTTCAAATTGAAGTATATCCTCGGGCTGATAAATTTTATCATGTAGTAATACTGCTTTCAAATTTTGAATTCGATGATTTGTTTCAAGCTCACCTTTTGATGGCGATTCCTCTTCATTCGATGTGGTAGTAGGGGTGTTAGTATGAGTGTTATCCAATTGGTATTGTCCTGCAACATCAAATGGTTCACCATAAGCTTTTACCAAACCGTTCTCGATAAGCACCGCCTTGTTACAATACTTTTTAACAGCACTCATATCATGAGTTACAAGTATTGTTGTTTTACCAGATTTTTTCCGTTCCATGAAATAGTCATTACATTTTCTCTGGAAAGCTTCATCACCAACAGCTAATACTTCATCAAGGATTAGTACATCTCCTTGAGCTTTAATCGCAACGGAGAAAGCTAAGCGTACTTGCATACCACTGGAGTAATTTTTCAGCTTTTGATTCATGAATTCACCAAGTTCAGCAAAATCAACAATATCATCATACATATCATCAATTTCCTTTTGGGTAAATCCTAACATGGCCCCATTCAAATATACATTTTCTTTACCTGTTAATTCTGGGTTAAAACCTACACCAAGTTCAATAAACGAAACTAACTTACCATTTACAGTTGCTTTTCCTTGTTCTGGAACATAAATTTGAGAAATAATTTTAAGGAGTGTTGATTTACCTGAACCATTACGTCCAACAATCCCAAAAAAGTCCCCTTCTTCTACTTCAAAATTGATGTCTCTGAGTACATGTTGTTTTTTATAACCTTTTATCCCTTTAAAGCGATTTACCAAAGCTGTTCGAAGGCTCTGGGTACTTTCAGTCGGCAATTTGAAATATTTTGAAACATGTTCAACTTTTACTGCAATATTTTTTGTCATTAAAGAATCTCCGCAAAACGTTTAGAATTTTTTCTAAAGATAATCAGTCCAATCCCAAAAATTACAAATGGAATGACATATGGAACTGAGGCAATTACCTTGTTTCCAATTAGGTCCCATCCACGCAAGTTTCCATCATAGACGATATAGTGACGAATATCTTGGACAATCTGAGCCAATGGATTAAGCATAAGAAATTTAGCTACTTGTTCTTGCCCTCTATCCAAAAGATACGTTAGTGAATAGATAATCGGTGTAGCATACATCCCAGCCTGCATGATAACTTCCCAAATTGGACCGATGTCTCGATATTTTACAAACAGGCTTGAGAGAATGAAGGCAATCCCTGTAGCCAAAATAACTAGTTCAATAAAGAGAGGAATTAAAACGAGAAAATTGACATTAGGATAAATTCCGTTCACAATTGAGAAGGCTAAAACGACAATTAAGTTGATACTATAGTTAATAGCAGCTCCTGCAACTGAGGAAATAACTATAATCTCTTTGGGAAAACTTAGTTTCCTCAATAAGTCTCCTCGTGATACAATGGATAACATTCCCATATTAGTTGCTTCAGCAAAAAAGTTCCAATTGACCATTGCAAACAAAACGCCAACAGCAGCATGTGGGGTACCATCATCAATTCTCAAAAATCGAATAAAGACAAGATACATGATTGTAAATAGTAACATTGGTTTCAAAATTGACCATAGATGCCCAATAAAGGAACCTTGATAACGTAGTTTAAAATCTGTTTTTATCATCTCTCTTAAGAGTATTTGATTTTCTTTATTTAATAAATTCATAACTATTCCTTATAAGCAAATTTTGTAATTATTAAGCTCGAAAAAACAAAGGTATGGAAAGTTTTATTTTTTCTCAAACCATATTTTTTTAATGTTTTATAGCGTTCTAGCACTGGTTTATCCATAATTGTTACAAACGCTTCGACTAATTCTCTATTTTTCTGAGATAGCGACATTTGTAATAAATGGCTGGCTTGCTTTTGACTATTCTTTATCAACTCCCAATAGACTGCAAATAAAATATGTGGACGAATCCATTTTTTAAAGCGTTTTGATAGAGTTCGAGCTCCTAAGACATTATCCGAATGTTGACGATAAAGTTCCCCTGGTAGATTAATAAACACCAGGTTTCCAAAGGCTGACGCAAGCAGGGCCAGATACCAATCATGCATCAAAATATCCTCAGTTACTTGCCACATTTCAGCAAGATGATGATTAATCATGGCGACACCGCCAGTTACAGTATTCTCAGTCAACTCTTGCACCAATTCCGTATTGGCATGATGAGATTGAGATTTTACCATGCTTTCTGCCATAACCTCTAGATTTTGATTGACAACTTTGAGGTCCATATAAACCATCAATGGCAAATTTGTTGGATAGGCTTGTGCTTTTTTCAGACTAACTTCCAGTTTATCTGGCAACCAAACATCATCCTGGTCACTGAAAAAATAATAATCAGCAGTATCATAATGAACCAATCTATGGAAACTTTTGATGACACCAAGGTTTTCATCTGTCTCAGCGTCAATAAAACAAATTCGATGGTCTTGTTCCACAAAATTTTTGATAAGCTTTCTAGTCTGATCACTGGAACCATCATCACGAATGAACAGTGTCCAGTCTGTGTAGGTTTGTTCTTGGATAGAGCGGATTTGCTCAGTTAAAAACTGTTGACCATTGTAGGTCGACATGAGTATGTTTACTTTCATTTTAAAAATAATTCCTCGTACTCTTGGACAATTTTTCTCCAGGTGTAGGATTCGTGCATGTGCTTCTTGGCAATATTACCTAGGTCTTCTGCTTCCATCTGCTTATCTATCTGGTTAATCAATTGACTTAAATTACCGGATTCTTTACTCCAATAATGAGCCCCTTCTAGGGCAACTTTGCGATTAAAATCAACACCTAAAACCAAATTTTCATTGGTTTGCGCCAGCGCTTCTAGGAGACTAGGATTGGTTCCTCCGACTTCATGTCCATGAATATAAGCTCGACATTCTTGGCGCAGATACTTAAGTAGTTCTTGGTCATACACTGTTCCTACGAACTTGATTCGCTTATCGGATATAAAGCCTGTCTCATCTTTCAATTTTTGAAAATAGGCAGAGCCTTCATGGTTTGCAACGATGACCAAATCACGTTTTGTATCGCTCTTCATAAATTCCTTGATGGCTGCTAGATAATTGTTCTCAGGAACAAATCGACCGATAATCAGATAGAATTCTTTCTCCCTGATTCCCCAATTTGTAAAATATTGGCGAACTTGTTCAGATTCTTTTGTTAACTTAGTTGGACTTAAATCTGTACCGTAGGCAATAAAGCGTGTATTGGTTGCCGAGTATTCAGATTGAATATAATCTTCAATTCCCTCATTATCCGCAATAATCAAATCA
This sequence comes from Streptococcus suis, assembly GCF_046032515.1. Taxonomy (GTDB): domain Bacteria; phylum Bacillota; class Bacilli; order Lactobacillales; family Streptococcaceae; genus Streptococcus; species Streptococcus suis_AL. The sequence goes on from NZ_JARQPJ010000022.1 coordinate 36,076, forward strand.
GCATATCTGACCATCATTTTTTCAGAAAATTTTAGATAGCGTTGAACTGGTTTAGCCCACTTGGCCCGTTTCCATTCCAAACCATCTGGATTGACAAACAAGGTACCTCCAACAGAGTGAATCTTTTTCGCAAAAGGTACTATGAAGCCACCTATGGTATTTCCCAAGATATAGAAAATCGGTCGCTCTATCTGCTGTTCCTTAATGATTTTAAGGGCATAAGTAATCGCCATCATATCATAAGCGATAACGCGAGCTGGTCCAAATTTAGGTGGATTAATGGTGAAGCAATCTGCACCTAAGTAGGTCGAATGCTGATGATGACTTGTATCCGATAAACAAGCTACATGATAGCAGATTTTCTCGGATTTCTGGTGACTGACCAATTGTTGGACAAAGGTCTCAAAGCCACCATATTTTGCTGGTAGTCCACGACTACCGATAATAAAAACGTGTTTCATGAATCCTCTCCATCAAATTGCAGTTCTTTTCATTATACCATTTTTTTATTTTTTTTTCTAATTCTATACGTGGTTTGTATGCGGTAGAATTTTTTAGAATGCCCCGTACTGCATTTTTTGAGGAGAACTAATTACCGAGATGCAAAAGAAAAAACTGAACAATTTCTTGCTCAGCCCTTGACAGTGATACCTTTATCCTGTATCATATATTAGAGACTGAG
>NZ_JARQPJ010000023.1:0-36702 GCF_046032515.1 Streptococcus suis
ATTTCCTGTTGACTCTATATAACGTTTGACAATGACATCCACAAACTTCTCATCCAACTCAATGCCGTAACAAACCCTTCCAGTTTGGTCTGCGGCAATTAGGGTCGAACCAGAACCAAGGAATGGATCTAGGACAAGCGTTCCTCGCATCGATGAATTTTGAATAGGATAGGCCATCAGAGGAATTGGTTTCATCGTTGGGTGGTCTTTACTGGATTTAGGGCGGTCATATTCCCAAATGGTCGTCTGTTTACGGTCACTAAACCATTGATGTTTTCCCTTTTGTTTCCAGCCAAAGAGACATGGTTCATGTTGCCACTGGTATGGACTACGTCCAAGCACTAATGAGTTCTTCTTCCAAATGCAACATCCACTGAGATAAAAACCAGCATCCTTAAATGCCTTACGGAAGTTCAATCCTTCTGTATCCGCATGAAATACATAGATAGAGGCATCAGATTCTATATGTTTTTCTACCTGAGTGAACATGTCAAAAAGAAACTGGTAAAATTCACTATCTGGCATATTATCATTGAGAATCTTTCCAGCTGTTTCTTCTACATCAACATTATAGGGAGGGTCTGTCACAACCAAATTTGCCTTTTTATCACCTAACAGTTTGTCATATATTTCGGCTTTCGTAGAGTCTCCACAAATCACTCGATGCTTACCAAGTTGCCAAATATCTCCTTGTTTTGAAAAGGTGGTTTTCTTCAATTCCTCTTCAACATCAAAGTCATCATCTGATAGGTCTTTATCATGGACATTTGATAGGATGTCATCAATTTCTGGTGGTTCAAAACCAGTCAGGTCGAGATTGAAATCCGATTCCTGTAAATCCAAAAGCAAGTCCGCCAAAAGCTGGTCATCCCATTGTCCGGTGATTTTGTTAAGGGCGATGTTTAATGCCTTTTCATCTTCCTTTGATAAATCGACAATGACACATTTGGCGGTTTCATAGTCTAAGTCCTTCAATACAGTCAATCGTTGATGACCACCAATTACCGTAAGGTCTTTATTGACAATGATAGGGTCAACATAGCCAAACTTGAGTAGGCTTTGCTTAATCTTTTCATACTCCTTGTCACCCTTTTTGAGTTTTTTTCGAGGATTGTAAGAGGCTGGGTGTAGTTCAGACAATCGAATTTCTCTAATTTCCATTGTTGGTTGACTTGTCATTGGTTTCTCCTTTATAAAAGCGTGATTGAATGTAACACGAATGGCTACAAAATTTTCTATTTGGATTGGCATAAGATAAAAATGACCTGCCACATTGTTGGCAAGTCAAATCTTCATATGCAGTTTTTGATTTATCGTGTTCGTCAGAATGAGTTGTCCACCAAACCTTACGACACTTATCCGAACAGAACTTCTTTGGTCTTCCAGTTTTTTGGATTGATAGTAGCTGATAACACTGTGGGCAGCGAAGTCCATCATTCTGGTCGGCTTTTGCCATCTGCTTTGTAGCAGCACCATGACCAAGCAATGCTGGATTTCGTTTACAGTATTTCTTAACTGAATCTCTAGATAGACCTGTAGCCCTGCCGATTAAGCCATAGCCAAGACCTTCTGCTCGCATTTTCCAGATTTGTTTGCGTTAACTTTCGTCCATTTGTTTTCCTTTCCATCAAAAAAGGACTAAAAACAACTATTTTCTACATTGTTTCTAGCCTTTTTCACTATTTTATTACCAAAATGACATACTTTGGAACGCTACATCCCCACATTAGAAATGTGATAACGGTGGGAACGAACGTAATAATTGAGCGATTTTAATGTACCCGCTTGCGAATTTTGCGAAATTGCACATTTGAGGGGGCGTCGGTCTTAGTCTCCCAAGGGTTTAGAGATTTCATCCGCCCTCCCCCAATGAGTGAATAATGAGATACTTTTGTAACAAAACTCCAAGACTAAAATCGATACGTATACTCCACATATCAGTCAGTCGTCTTGGTCTTCCTATCATGACAAGACTTACAAAGTGCTTGCCAGTTAGATTGATTCCAAAAGAGTTCTTGGTCTCCTCGATGGGGTGTGATATGGTCAACCACTGTTGCCTTGGTCAATCGACCTTTGACTTTGCATTGAACACAGAGAGGATGAACTTTTAAGTAACGAAGTCGTTCTTTGTTCCACTGGGCATTGTATCCTTTGGCTTTGGTTGACTTGGTATCCAGTTGGTAGTTTGCTTTATGGTTGTCACAATACTTGTGACCATAAGGTACTAGGTTAGGACAACCATTTTGTTTACAAGGTGTGCTTGGTCTTCTTGGCATTTTCCCTCCAAAGAAAAAGCACAATTATTCTAGGTAATTGTACTTTACTAATCTATTTATTGCCCTACAAAACAACGTCCATTCTCTTGGAAAATTATTGTCGCCCGAGCAATTGTAAGTTCTTCCATTCATGACAAATGATACATTCCACTGAGTACCATCTAAAATCTCAATCTCATTTGAATAATATTCCTTCCATTCAGACAGTTTCACACGTTTTAATTGATTTAAGAAGAAAAATAATCGGAGATTGGAGATTGTTTTTATCTCTGCTTCTGTCTCAGGAAATTTTTGGATACTTACCAATTTTTCTTCTACGTTTATGTCAATTGAAATCATCGGCAACATAAAACTAAAAAGTGATACGGTTATAGAGGATACTTGAGGATTGGGCATATGAACACTCCTTTACTCTCTCAATTATATCACTATTTCTCCCAAGGAAGATAGGCTTTTGTGAAATGCCCAATTTAAAACGAACCAATTCAGGTCCGTTTGGTTCGTTTTTTATCTGCTATAAGTAGTCACTTAAAAAAATTTTAGAAGAAATACGTTCATATTCAATTGTATCCTCAGTGTGTTTTATACAGCGATAAACACCTTTAAAGGTATAATAGATATTCCCAAGAACATCTTTTTGATGAGCAAAAACAATTGAATCTTTAATTGCACTTACCTTCATTTTACTATCGACTCTGGCGACTCTGGATTGGAAAATCTTAGTACCATCCTCTGAAAGTGAATTTTTCCAATCACCATTGTCATACAGTTTTGGAAACCATACCTGAATAGAATTATTCAGTGGCGACGTTCCTCTCTGATGTTGATCGAGATCTTTTCCAAATAATTTTAGCACGTCTACATGTGTTTTAAACTTTGCATTATCATCAACAGAAATAGTTCCAAGTTTCTTCCACTTTTCAACTGAGAATTCTTCCGCATACGAATATGGTACAAAATCTTGCTTAGTATTTTTCAATTCTCTAATATGATTTACCAAGTTATCGATGTCTTCATGAACAGTTTCTAAACTAGACTCATTACTACAATCTATTCTTTTAAAATCTACATTAGCGTAAGCAACAACTTCACGTTCTCGCAATTGATCATTCTCAATTTGAGATTTATGGTATTCTTCATCAACTTCAACAGCTAATCTAAATTGAGGAAAATAGAGATCAATCAAATAGCGTTTCCCGTCAGACTTTCTAACTACCTGCTGGGTAGTAAATTGAATCTCACTATCATTCAAAAGATGAATAATCCTAGAAACTACATAAAATTCATACTTTTTATAATGTAACTTTGACAATAATTTAGCATAATATGTCAATTCATCTATCGTTCTAGCCATAGTAACTCCTGTTGATTTAATTTTTTAATTGCTTAAAATCTACATACTCTCCTAGTTTACAGAAATCACAGTCTTCCTTACCACAGTGCCCTGTAAAATCAAATGTTCTCACTTGTTGCCAAAAGGCTTGGATTTGTTGTTTCACAGTTGTGATATCATCAAGTGCAACTTCCACATCATGAATTGAATAACCGGTTTCCTGAGAATCATCGTCTAAAAAGATATATCGAGTTTCAATCGTTTTCCCATCCGTATCAATATTTGGACTTTCCTCAAGTAGGATATTGTAATAGACTGCCTGACGCCAATAATTGCCACCTACTGCAAGTTCTTCAATACCGCGTTGCGCAGAACCAGTTTTATAGTCTACAACACGAACAGTGTCACCATCAAATTCAAGTTTATCTATGATACCATTGATTGGAAGATTATCGTCAAGAGTGACATGGATTTCCTCTTCAAGTTTCACATCTTTACAGCTATCGGGTATATAGCTTTCAAATAGATTCTTGATAAGTTTGTGACCACACTCTTTCATTTCTTTGGTACTCATCGTATCAATGATCTCAGCTTCATGAATAGACAGTGATTTATCAAAGGCAGCAATTGCTCCATCTGTCTGGAGATTTTCTTTATAGATTTTCTCCATAGTCTCGTGCATTACTGTCCCAAACACAGGACCAGTTGGTGCATGATTCACTTCAACTTTACTTACATACTCTTTAGCAGCTGGTTTCAACCCTGCTACTCCTGTCAACTTCAAGACATTGTCAAAGTAGAAACTATTAGAACAGTTCAAGAATCGATTTAGGGTACTGACACTAAGACTCTTGAATGATTTAACTGCTTGTTGGTAACTTGCTACCTCGATAGCCCGACTGTTGTCAAGTAACGGTTCAGCATTAAGGGTAGCTTGGACGCAGTAGTCACATGGATAAATGGTTAACCCATTTGGTTTCTTTTTCTCCTCGAAAATACCACAACCACAAGTGAAGTTACCAGCTTGAATCTGAAGTAAGGCGCCTTTTATTTGCTCCAAAACAACATTGATATCTTCTTCCGTAATCTCAATTTCTGAGGTGAATGAGAAACCTTTTGGATCAGTTTCATCTTCGACAAACACATACTGTACACGAACTTGTTTATCAAATAAATCAATATCAGAATTTGTGACTAAGATGTAGTAGAACACTGCCTGTCGCCAGTAATCTTCTCCCTCAAGTGATTTATCTCCAGGAACTTCTAACTTCTTAGCAGCATTTTTAGCACTTCCTGTCTTGTAGTCAATCACACGGATAATATCACCGTCAATTTCAATTTTATCAATCTTACCATTGATTGTAAAATCAGCGACTTCCGATAAATCAACAGTTGTGTTCTTAATATCTCCGAATTTAATATCTTGAATATTTTTTTCAACAGCTACCTTACCTGGTTTGAGATAATCTGCAGCGTTGTAAAAATTGTCAATGATTGAAAGACCACGTGCATAATCATCCTTACGCGCACGTTCAGTTGGCAACTTCCAAGATTCACGTTCAAAGATTTCTTCAAAACGTTTCACTATTTCATCTTTAGGTAAAATTGATTTTGAAGTTAATTCTTGAGAGTCATCTTTATCTGATACATAAATGCCTTCTAAGGTTTCATGAACAATACTTCCAAATGTCATCGCTTCATTCCCTTCAGAAGGAAGTCTCAGAACTTTATTGAAGTAAAAGCTAAGTGGACATTTCAGAAAACTATTCAAAGTACTAACGCTCAAACTAAAATCAGCGACAACTTCCTTGAGGGTTTCCTCAGCTAGAGACGGAGCTCTTACTGATTGGTTGCTTAATTCTGCAAATTCCTCGTTGGAACTATTTTCTTTATAGTGACCGTGGAATTCATCAATAAAGTGTGTTTTATCGTTCTCACCATTATAAGTTAGACGGAGTTCTTTTTTGGCTCTAGTCATTGCTACATAGAAAAGGCGACGTTCTTCCTGTAATTTAAGTTCTGACTCATTGTCCTCTTTACCATTCAAATTTGGCGGATAAGAGAAACTTCCTGAGTTATTTTCACCTCCTGGCCACTTCACTCCCCTCTTACCATCATTACACTTAACCATAAAGACATAGTCAAACTCTAACCCCTTTGAGCCGTGAGCCGTCATTAAGTTAACACAATTCTCAGGACTTGTTTCAATTTCGTTGATTGGAATCTCAATTTTCATCGCTTTTAAGCCAACGATACAATCAAGGAAATCTGTCAAACTAAACTCAGATTTGATAAATACTTCATTCAACATCAATTCATACAAAGCCGTTAAAACAGATACCAAGTGATACTTCTCTGGTGATTGCATGATGTAGGTATCAATCTCAAAAGTTTTTACAATCTGTTGCAAGACATACATCGGTGAATGATATTGTTTCGAGTTTAATATCTTGTGTCGAAGTTTTTCGATTTCCTTATCCAATTTAATAACTATATCCGATCTTACTTCTTCAATATTCTTAGCATTACGCATTTCAACTAAGTCTGTAATAGGCACACCAAAGAAATCAAAGTAAAGAAGTTTACGGAGTTCTCTTAAATCACGATTAGTTCCACTAAGATACTGAAGAACAGCGTGTAGTTTTTTGAAGAATGGATCGTCAAACAAAACTTCTTCAATTTTGATATGGACCGGGACACCATTTTCCCTGAATAGTTTTGCAAGTTTCTTACCATAGGCATTACGACCATAAATGATACCAATTTCTGAAGGTGTTACATCATTATCGATTAGTTCCTTGACGCCATTTAAGACACCAACCATCTCCGAGTACTCTGTTTCATATTTTGTCAGAGTAGGAGGTTTTGTAGCATAATCTTTATTTTTACCAGCAGCATGAAGGTGTTTTTCTCTTCTAGGATTATGGCTAATCAATTGTTTCGCAGCATCAATTATAGCTTGCGAAGAACGGTAGTTTTCTTCTAAGATAATCTCTACTGGATGATACTTATTCCCAAAATCCTCAATGTTTGTTGCACTGACACCTTGGAATCGGTAGATACTTTGATCATCATCTCCCACTACAAAGATATTCGGCTTGTCTTTACCTACGACCAACAGATCTACCAATTCATTCTGAATGACAGACGTATCTTGGAACTCATCCACAAAAAGATATTTAATGCCACCTGCCACTACCCGTTGGAATTCCGGGTTCTGTTCCAACAAACCTTTAGTCCACAAAATCATATCGTCAAAATCAAAATAATTTTTTTCAGATAATTTTTCACGATATTTTTCGATAATTTCAGCGCCATTGATTACTTTATCAAATTTTGATTTTTCTTTTTCAAAATCAGGTTTTAAATCACCAGCTTGATAGACGACCCCAGTATTTTTATTTGTAGTCTTTCTAGCGTATCGAAATTTCTTGTACAGTTCATCTCCTGGTGCTGCAAATTCGATAGTTTTCAAATATTCGTCAACTTCACCTTTAATATCAGCTTTCTCTAATAGCTGACGTTTCATTCGTGACAATAGGTCAAGAAGCTGGTCTTTTGATGAATACCTATCACCTGAATTCTTATAAAGTGCATCACCTTCTTGAATATATTCATCCATAACTTCTTTAAGGATTTCAAATTGAACAGCGGTAGAGATTATTTTAGGCTGATTTTCAAAATAATCTGGATTGGCAAGAATTATGGCACTACAGAAAGCATGTATAGTTGAAACACGAACATTTCTCCCACGTTCACCAAGTAGATTTTCTAGGCGGTCGAGCATCTCTGTCGCCCCCGCTTCAGTATAGGTCAAGCACACAATCTCTTCAGGATTTGTATCGTAGTTTAACAAGATATTGGCTACACGACGAGAGAGAATCTGGGTCTTACCTGTACCAGGACCGGCAATAACCATAACAGGTCCCTCCACTGTTTCAACGGCCTCTTTTTGCTTAGCATTTAGTTTCAAAAACTCTTCTTCGTATACTTTTTTAAAATCAATCGTTGTCATATCACTTATACTCTTTTATTTAACACTAGATGGAATGCCCCATAGATCCTCAAAGAAGTTTTCAACTGTGTCAGTTCGAACATTAGTTGATGTTCCCTTAAAGAATGGTTTTACATTACCATTTGAGAGGTATTTCGATGAGCCTGATTTCTTTGATAGAACTGTTATCTGTTTATTTTCCAATACATGAATTACTTCAAAATATTTGTTTAAAAAATTATTTCGGAATTCCTTGTTATTCTTTCTCAAAAACAAAAAGAGTTTTTCTGAAGACCTTATGGCATAGGTTAGCAAGCATACCATCCAGATTTGACTTGGCAATATTTTTTTTAATTGAAAATATTGTTTCAGCGGTTTAGAGATAGGGTAGTCTTTCTGCCAGACAGTTTCTTTTTCAGATGCATAAGGAAAAAATTCCCAAAGAGCTACGGGCGTAACTTTGTCCTTTTTACAAATCATTTCGGAGTGAATTTTTTTGAAGGTATGATCATTTTGCATTTTAGCATAGAAAATACTGCTGTCACCGTAATAATAAGCATTTTTGAGGATTGAACGATTTGCATCAAACGGTTCTTTGTAAACAGTATTTTCTAACCCATACGAATCATGCTTGGAGGACATTTTAGGATTAATCCCTAACAAAATAACTCGTGGATTAATAAAATTGCCATCAAAAGCATGTTCAAAATCTTTAAATCTATCTTGTACAATCGTTTTGGCGTCCTTTTTTTCTGATTGTTCAAGACTTTCAATATTCTCAATCAACAGGGGAGCTAGAATATCACAATCTGTACCAGCCAAACTATTAAATTCATACTCACCTTCAAAATAGCCAGACTTTTTCCATGGGTTTGAATCCTCAATCCGTATTCGTAGATTATCGCGATCAAAAACATCTCCATTCACCAAGTCATGAAAAATCGCTAAATACTCATCATAGTGGACGGCAGCTTTTTCATAGTCTTCAACCGATATGTGAAATAAATCTTTATAGTTTTCCTTCAACACCATTTTAATCGCCATTTCCATTTTCCATTACCATATTTGTCAAATACGTTTTAGCTTCATCATCTAAAGAAATCACATGTGAATACTCTAAGTTGGCATCTGTCCAACCTATCGATTTTCCTCTCATCAATGTTTGTATATCTTTTATAGTCAAATTAAACGAAGTTCCTCCATAATACTTTCTATGAAACTCATTTATTGCTTCTTGATTATCTAGCTCAAATATTTCAAAATCTGTTTGTACAACCATATAAATTCATTCCTCGCTATCTATTCTTTTTCTTGTTCAAGCTAATTTGATAAGTTGTGAATAATCATTTATCATCACTGATAAACGATTTAAATCTTCTCCACTTAACGTCATTAACTGCTCAATCGTCAATGATACAAATTCACCAACATAAATAGTTTTAATAATCTCTTCACAATTTTTACCTATATTCTTTTTATTGCTTTCTGTTTCCAAATTAAATTCTCCAAATAAATTATAACAAAAATTTGAATATTTATTTCACTCTTGATAAATTTTAAAGTCACACCTCTTCGTTTCAATAACGCGTAAAGCTGACTTGACTATATGAAATTCATCGATTAACGATTGCAAGAGTAAGTAATTCTTCTCTGTCAATCGACCATTCATTAGTTTATGACATAGCTTATAAAAAACATCAATATGTTCCTCCACACTCAGTAACATTTCTTGACTGTCTTTTAACCTATATTTGTGTGCTAGTTTTTTTGCTTCCTCCATGAATAAATCTACATTGTTTTCATGAATAGTAACTTTTTTTCCTCCATTTAAAATATCATTTGCTTCATAGCAAGTGACAAACGTTAACTCTAGTGTATTGCAAACAAAAATGATACCATCATCTGATATATATTTTTTCATTTCAGGTTGAGTACCTGACTCAGTCGAGTATAGGGTAAGACTACCACGTTGCCTTCCTACCCATTTGGCAAGTTTTTCATTTTCAACTCCGAATCTCTCTAAAGCTCTTTTAGCAAAATGTTCTGTCCAAGTATAGTCAGGTGCATAAGAAAGTCCCATAGTATCCCTCCTTTTTTAAGTATCTTTGCTCTTTATAACTTTGAATATTAATTTGTCAGCCTTTGCACCAACTACCATCTTATCGCCTTTATCAACAAGACCTTTTATGATTTTCTCTGACAGTGGAGTTTCAACTAATTTTGAGATACCACGTCGAATTGGTCGAGCCCCATTTGTTGGATCGTAAGTCAACTTTGCAATCAAATTGACTGCTGCTTTGGTAAATTCAAGCTCATAATTCTGTTCTTTTATGAGTTCAATCTCTTTGTTTAGCAACAACTTTGTGATCTGCAATAGTGACTTTTCAGTAAATGGCTTAAATGTTACAATCTCATCGATTCGATTTAAGAGCTCTGGTCTAAAAAACTGTTGCACTGCATCCAAGGTGTGTTCACGAACACTTTCTGCCTCAAGTTCTGATGATTGAGTGCGACCAAATCCTACTAGCTTATCTCGCTTCAAGGCGTTTAAGCCTAGATTTGATGTCAAAATAATTAGGGTATTTGAAAAATCAACTTTTCGGCCATTACTATCCGTCAAATGACCATCATCAAATACTTGTAGCATTAAGTCGAACACCTTTGGGTGGGCCTTCTCTATCTCATCAAACAATACTACGGCATTAGGATTGGATTGAACAGCTGAAGTTAATAGTCCGCCTTGTCCATAGCCAACATACCCAGGAGGCGCTCCAATGAGTTTTGCGACTTCATGCTCTTGCTGATACTCAGACATATCAATTCTTACCAAGTCAGCACTGTCTCCAGTTAATTGTTCAGAGAGAACTTTTGCCGTTTCCGTTTTCCCAACTCCACTGGTACCAAGAAAAAGAAAGACACCAATTGGTCGCTTAGGATTTCTGAAACCAGTTTTGGAACGAATAACCGCTTCGGCAACTGCATCCGTTGCTTCAGTTTGTCCAATGACCTTCTCAGCAAGTGTTTCTTTCAGTTTTGAGAGACGCAAACGCTCTTGCTCTTCCGCACTTTTACCAACCTTCATATCCTCAATTTTGACATTTTTAGATGCCTTCTGTTCAACAACCTTTTTGATGATTTCCTCAGTGATTTTCAAATCATAAATATGAGAAGTCAAGTCATTCCTTGACTGCTGAAATTTACCAGTCAAATTGTTTAATTCTTGACGAATTAGATTGACTTCTTCTTCGTTATACTCAATTGATTGAGCTAATTCGAGCTTTTCTTTTAATTGACCGACTTGCGTTTGATAGTCTTCTAGCAATTCAACGCCCTGTTCTGCTTCAATTCGCACCAACGCACCAGCATTGTCGATTACCGTAAACGCTGAATCAGGCAGTTTACCTTTTGATAAATATTTTTTTGCCAGTCGCACAGCTAATTCAATACTATCACCTTCAAAATTTACTCGGTGGAAATTCTCATATGCTGGAGCTACTTTTTTGACAATCTTAATGGCGTCATCAATATTTGGCTCATCAACTATAATTTGTTCAAAACGACGGACAAGAGCTGAGTCACTTGCTATATATAATCCCCATTCCCTTGTTGTAGTTGCGCCAATAATTCGAAAATCACCTCGAGCCATAATTGGTTTAAAGGCATCTGTTAATGCTTTATCACGACCCAGAATATGAATCTCATCAACAAATAAGATGACATCTTTCTCTCGCTTTATTTCCTCAATGAAGCGTAAAATTCCTCTGTTATAGTCTCCATTCAATACAGAATATAAGTCATTTAGACTGAATTGTAAAATACGTTTTCCTTTTAACGAGGCAACTTCACTGTTAGCAATTCGCATTGCAATTCCGTCAACAATAGCAGATTTCCCCACACCACCATCACCCAGTAGAACGACATTGTTTTTATCACGTCTGGTAAGGGCAATTTCAACCTTACGAATTTCCTGATCTCTACCAACTACTTCCATTAACTCACCATTTTTAGCCATAAGTGTGATGTCAGTAGCAATGTCTTGTAGTAATGAATAGTTTGGATCAGACAGTTTGCTCGTAATTCTAGCTGCTTTTTTACTTTGTTCAGCACGTTCTTGCTCTGCTTTACCATCAACAAAATTTCTAATTCCAATGCGTACAGATGTGAAAATAGCATCTAATTTATCATGACAATATCTAGGATCACCAGTTAAGAGGTGTTGCTTATAGATAATATGGTTAGCATTTGTTTCTGACATTTGACTGATACCTACTAATAACCAGTACGAATCAATGACCCCATCTGGCGAATTTTGTTGGCGCATTTCTTCAGCAAAGTCAAATATCTTCTTCACATACTCAGAAATAGGGAATTTATCACATTCTACGAAGAAATTTAGTGATACAGGTTTTTCAATAATTTCTACTGGATAATTAATAATTTTATTTCTTATCTTTTGTTTTTTTCTATAGCTATCAAATTCATCATCGATATTTGAGTCTAATTGACTTCTTTCTTCAACCAAAACGCTATTTTTAAGTTCTGTTTGGAGCTTAGTCCTCGTCAATGAATGATATCCTAATGCATAACCCATACCAGTATCTGCCACAGATAAAATTGCCATCAATATATCTTGCGATTCAATGATTTTATAATCTTTTGTTGGAATAATCTCTTGTAATTTAAACAGTGCTTCTTTTAGTTGACGACTAACTTTGTATGATATAGTTGTTTGTTTCTGCAGCATTTCTATAGCTCCCTTTCTTTTGATAAGTCCATTATAGAAAAACACATGGACATGAGATGTCCATGTGTTAATTAAAAATAATTATTTAACATTTTTTCTAAAGTTTCTTTGATATCATCAGCAAAGGACTGAGGAGATAGGACTGTTAATCCATCTAGCTGACTTATAATGTACCTCTTTAGTCCCAAAGTGTTTTGACTTTCAATAGAAATTTCACAACTATCTTCATCAGATTTAATCACTTTCGCCTTTGGAAATTTGTCTAAAATAATATTGGGATCATTTGTATAGCGAATTTTAAATGTTATTGACTTACCTGAGAACGCATCTACTTTAAAATTACGGTGTTCTCCATCTTTATATAAATCTCGGTACTCAATTCTAGGTTACTCAACTATTGAGTCTTTCCAAGTTATTACCCTATCAAGTCTAAAATCTCTATAATCTTGATTTTCAATATCATAAGCCTTTAAATAAAAATAGTGATCATCATAATATAATGCAACAACCAAAGCATTATGTTTTTTCTCAACTTTTCTATAAGGAGAAAGATAATTGAATTCCACCATTTGCTCCTTTCGAATATACTCCGAAAAAGTCCACACCTTATCAATACGATGCTGTTGGTCTGTTAATGGAGCATAGTTGAGTTTTTCTGATGCAATAATCCTTTCAATTTCTTTCTGATCATTTTTAGAAAGTAATGATAAGAGTCCATCTAATAGTGCATCATTTTCTTCTTTGTTTAGTGCCCTATTTTCTAGCAAAATCTTTGAAATGACCAAGATTTCTTTTTTATTGAACCGTGATTTTTTCTTAAGATTTCTTTTATAAGTAGAATGCATGTATTCTAGCTCACCAATGAAAAATGGCTGTGACTCAACGAAACTATCCAAAAAAGAGAAATCTCTTTGAATCGTTTTTTCACTGACTTCATATTCTTCAGCTAACTCAGCTTTGGTCAAGTACTCTCCAGCTTGAAGACGTAAAAATATTGTTAACAGTCGTTCTGCACCACCCATTGTATAATTCCCTTCTAAAAAATTCTATATTTATTATATCATGATTGAAATCAATTTTTTAGATATAAACTATCTAATAATTTGAACAGTTCAAACGATTATAGAATTTCAGTCAAAATCCTAAATCTGTCAATGAATAGCTTGCTCTACTTCCTTATCCACTTAGTTTATGTTTATATAAAAATGACTTTTATTCGTATATTTGTATCAATCAACTTCTACTGACTTCCACAGCCAAAACCTTGCTTGAAATTCATCTATACGGTGGGTACGTTTCTATTCCCAAAAACTCCTTGTCAATGGAAACAAACACGTACCCACAGGGTAAATGGAAATAGAAACTGATAATTTCTAGCTATCACTTCTACCCACTCCAAAAATTTACTCACTCTGATACTACCCCACCTCAATACAAAAAGCCCTGCAATCAAGGCTTTTACGAGCAGTGCGACACACTCCACGTGTGATGAGAGCTTTCTTCTATACTAATAGACGAAAGGGATTGAAAGAGATTTTGGATTTATACTGTGGAACGATACTATATTTCCCAAAATGGCAGTACAATGCTTGTAAAGTTCTATGTTTTTCATATTTTTTTAGCTTTAGTTATCGGAATCCAAAGTTCCATTTTATAATCTTTACTATTCATATCACCTTCATAATAATATTCAAAGTCAGGTTTTCCTGAATGAACATAACCATGCTCAGGGAAGAAAACTTCCATCGCATATTTCCATCCGTTATGAATACAATCCGGAACAGATCCTATTAATTCTACAACAGCATACTCTGCTTCTTCCACTTCCAAAACATCTAAGCCTATGCTTCTTGCTTTATCCACATTATTCACAATATAGCCTGCCAAATAGTTAATTGTATTCGATTCTAAAACATCATGATTATCAAGGTCTAAAATATCATGACAAACGCCTACACTTTGACCGCCTCCCAAAGTTGCAAGCTGATCATGGCTATATTTTTCATACAGCTTACCCCAGACACTCGGACATAATGATGAATTGATGTTTTGTTCATTGATCCCTGCAACTGTAAATGCTTTTTTCTTTTGAATTGTAATATTCATACTTCTTCCTCCTCTTACACTAAGTGCTAATTGCACTCGTGAAACTAATTTGAACGGTTTCCCATTTCTCACCTCTGAAGGAGTAAATCCATGAAAATTCTTAAAAGCTGTTCCAAACGAATCTGATGACTCATATCCAAATTTGAAGGCAACATCAATAATCTTTTCATCAGTATCTCTTAAGATAACGGCTGCTTCCGTCAATCTTCTGCTTCTTAAATACTCTGAGAGCGTTGTTTCGGTCAGAATAGAAAATAAGCGACTGAACATTGAATAAGAGTATCCTGATAATTGAGTTACTTTCTTTTCATCAATTTCATCATCAAGAACTGTTTCAAGATAATCAATCGTATTGTTAAACGACTTGATAATATTCACTTCGATTCCCCCTTTTCTTTCGGTTTATTTTAGTATAGAGGAAGATTTCTTTTCCTACCCTACAATATCCGTACAAGTTTTATAGGTTTTATCTCTTAGAAACTTATAGTTTGCTAAGTTCGATAAACTTAGATTTTTCATAGTCCTATTTCAGCGTAAATTTTCTCTATGAATGGTGCTTTATAAGCAATATAATATTTCGTCGTTCATCACTGTTTTATTCATTATTTATCATCCTAACTGTAAAATTTTGTCGATAACGATTTGATACTGTTCATTCATCATTTTACCACAAAATCGCAAAAAAGGCTGTAACCACAATGGTTTCCCACTGTCGTTACAGCCTTTCATCTACTCTATAATTCTACCTCAGTTCCTTCCAGGAAGCGAACCGTGATTTCTCCATCAAGCCCAATACTGATATGGTCTAGCACTCGGCACATATCTGAAGGCTTGAAATCAATCTGCTCCTGTCTCAGAAGCTCATTCAATGCCATGCTGTAGTGCTTGTCAAGCAGTCGATTCTCTGCTAAGATTTTCTCCCACTTGTCATCAAGCAAATCAATGTTCTCGCTCAGTAGCTCTAATGCCTTTAGGAAAATCTGCTCAAGTGTCGCTTCATCCAAATGGCTACTGTAACACCCTTCCACTCCCTTAATGCGATAGCGGTTGTTACATTGCCAAACTTTACGTTTCCCTCGGCTGGTTGCCCAATTCTTTCGTCCAAAAGCAGATCCGCAAGCTCCGCAGAACACCTTGGTGGTAAAGGGGTTATCCTTACTCTGCATGATATAGGATTTGAGTTGATGCTCATCTCGGTAGGTTTTGCGTCTAGCCATTTCCAGTTGAACAGTCTTCCAAGTCTCCTCGTCAATAATAGCTTCATGGCTATTTTCTACATAGTATTGGTTAACTTGACCGTCATTTTGAACTCGTTTCTTAGTCAGAAAATCAACGGTAAAAGTCTTTTGCAATAAGGCATCACCCTTGTACTTTTCATTTTGAAGCATTTTCTGTATAGCACTTGGATACCAATTTGCTTTTCCAGTCCAACCAGGTATTTCATTATCATTTAAATACTTTGCTATGGACTCAGGACTATACCCCTCTAAGAATTTCTCGTAAATGGATTTAACTGTTTCAGCTTGCTGAGGGTTAATGATAAGCCTACCATTCTCATCCTTGTCATAACCCATGAACTTTGTGGTATTCACGCGCACCTCACCGCGTTCAAACTTCTTACGAATTCCCCATGTCGCATTCTCTGAAATGGAACGTGACTCATCCTGTGCCAAGGAAGAAAGGATTGTCAGGAGAACTTCACCTTTGGAATCTAGGCTGTCAATATTCTCCTTCTCAAAAGTCACGCCAACACCCAGTTCTTTCAGCTCTCGGACATACTTGATACAATCAAGGGTGTTTCTGGCAAACCGACTGATCGACTTGACCAAAATCCTATCCACCTTACCTGCCCTACAATCTTGTATCAAGCGGTTAAAGGCATCACGTTTTTTGGTATTGGTTGCTGAAATGCCCTCATCCGCATAGATGTCAACTAACTCATAGTCCTCGTGTTTGGAGATATACTCTCGGTAATAATTAACTTGGTTTTCATAACTTGATAGTTGTTCTTCTTGGTCGGTGGACACTCGACAATATGCGGCTACTTTGATTTTCTTCCTGACCTGATGAAGAACGCTGGTCTGCACTTTCTTGGCCGGAATAACTGTAATACTTTTCCCCATTTCCATCCCTTTCTATTACTGTAACTGGTGAGGTTATCACCCAATTTGAAATATCTACTTCTGGCACTCGCATCCCCTGACAGGCTACTTTTCCCTCTTTTATATATTTGGAACAGCACCAAACAATTTTTTTCTTATAGGAAACTTGTCTCTTTAAAGTCGAGCCACAATGCTGACACTTTAACAACCCAGTAAATTTATAGGTTTTGTTTCTACCTTTTTGCCATCTTCTACTATTTAACTTATCTTGGACTTTTTGCCAATCTTCTTTTGAAATAATGGCGTCATGATTATCTTCTATCAAGTATTGTTCAAGTTCTCCTTGGTTCAATTTTTTAGGACCATTCACACCATCATGGAAATACTTCTGCAATAAGACTGAACCGTTGTATTTTTCATTGCTTAACATTTGACGAATTGTGGTGTCATGCCATTTAGCTCCTGTAACCGTCGCAACTCCCTTTTCATTTAACAGTTTGGCAATACGATGAGTACCATACCCTTCAAGGTAAAGTGCAAATATTTTCCTGACTATCAAAGCTTCTTCTGGATTGATAATCAACTCACCATTCTCGTCTAAATCGTATCCTAAGAATCGCTTGGTGTTAATGACCAGCTCTCCTCGTTGGAATTTCTTCTGAAAAGCCCAACGTTGATTGCCACTCATACTCCTTAACTCGTCCTCTGCAATACTAGCTAATACTGAAAGCATCACTTCCCCCTCACTTGAAAGGGTATGAATGTTTTGTTCCTCAAAGAATATGTCTACTCCTATTGCCTTCAGTTCACGACTAATTTCAAGAACTGTAACCGTATTTCTGGCAAAGCGGGCAATTGACTTGGTATGAATAACATCAATCTTACCTCTACGACAATCTTCAATCATAGCTTGAAAATTTGGACGATTATCCTTAGAACCAGATATACCTCTGTCATGATAAACACCCATAAAATCAATATCATCTCTATTGGAATACAGTTTTTCAAAATACTGCTTCTGATTTTCTAATGAATCTAACTGAGTTCCATTGGTCGTCGAAACTCGAATGTAAGCACAGACCCTCTTCTTATGTTTTTGTTTATTGACTCTAATCTTCTTTACGGACATTTACTCTCCTTCCTATGTAGTGGCACACTATATATCACTCTAAAAAGGATATTAGTCAAGTTATCAGACCAACTAATTCGACCTGATAAATTTATGCCACAGTTCAAGGAATACAAATATTCCTCCTACCTTACTAGGTAGGTTTTGGAGTAATTTTTCCGCACTTATTAAAAAAAAGGCAAAAAAATAAAGCCTGATGTTTCCACCAGGCTAATTACTTAATTATGATATTCTAAACCAACCTACAACCTTACCGAGTTTAACTGTTCCAGTTGAATCGTAGAGTGAACCATCCGCCATCCATTGACGTTTCACACGACGAGTGATACCACCGCCACCAATTTCCAATTGGTCATTGATACCGTTCTTATTATGGTCAGAATACCCATCAATATTCTGTTCCACACCATCAATACTTTTTCCATCTGAATCCGTCACACAGACACCAATGTGACCATATACCAAACCATCCGTCTGAATGACATAAAAATCACCTGCTTTAGGATTCACACCCCAAGCATCGTAGATTACTTGGAAACCATTTGATTTTGCTTTCTTCAAACAATCAATGGCATTAGTATAGGACATATTCTTATCCGTAAGTTCTTGAACAATCTTATCCACCAAAGCAACACACTGTCCACCATAAGGGTTTGAAGGAACGGTCACCTTTTGACCGACCTTAGATAATGCTGACGCAACCACACGGCTTGCAACACTGGTTGGAATAGCGGTTGTTGTCATTGAAGCTGCGTTGACCTTTAGAGTTTGTCCAACTCTTAAAATATCCGTCTTCTTCAGGCCATTAACCGCTAGAAGAGCATCAACTGTTAAACCAAACTTCCGAGCGATTCCATAATACGTATCGCCTTTCTGTGCTTGATAGGTCTGCTCACTATGGCCTTTAGTTGTTCCTTCTACATCCTGCTCAAGCACCCATGACTTGATTCCATCAAGTAGATAAGCTCTCTTACTGTTGGACTGGTGAACATTTTTTACTTGGAGGATTTTGTAGGTGCGCCCCTTGACCCAGTTGGCGATTTTCCGACCAGTCTGATAATGAGTCGCATGAGGCAACACCCTAAGACTATCACCAACAAGATAGATTGGTTTTGAAGGAGCCCCTGAACTCCCAACGGTTGAACTGGGGGTCGAGGGAACTATGATCTTGACTTCAACTCCTGTTATAGCTGATACAAGACCTTTCGCAATGTCCTCTTTCTTGTTCTCATAAATCGCCATATCTTGCTCATTATCGATGAAGGCAATCTCCACCAAACGATAGGTGTATCCACGACTTGCTGCTTGGTTGGCATTATAGAGCCAATCTACCTTCTTAATACCACGATTTTGGAAATAACGTGAAAGAAGAGATAGAATGGCCATATCTTCCTTATCTGCTTCTAAGGAAGATTGAATCAAGACTTCTGTTCCTTTGGCACTACCATTAAAGGCATTGAAGTGCAATTCAGTAATCGAGTCGTATCCCTTACCAATACTAGTAATACTCCGATAATCATAAACATTTTGCTCGGTAATAAAATCAATCTGTTGTCCACTGTACTTAGACATTAACTTGGCTAATTCTCGAACCTTTCCAGCTTCTGTAATACCTAGTTTGGCATTCACAGCTCCAGGATCATAGCCTGTTCGCCCTTGCCCATGACCACAAATGACTAGATGTTTTCCCATATCTTCTCACCTCTCGTTGATTTGTTTTAAGATTGCTTGTAGTTTCTCAGGTATTGGTAGACCAATTCGAACGGTATTTTCTAAAATACTTAACCCCTCATTACTGAGATAAAAGAAAATGACCATGGTTCGAATCGTTCCACCCTGCTTGATAATAGCTGTATCAATCAGATGACCTAGTGATACTAAAAATAAAATGGCTATCTTTTTAAAGATGCCACGAAAACCGATACTACTCGACAACTGTTTTTCTACAATTGCTGCAAAAATTCCTGTTAGATAGTCAATAATAATGAAGACAAGTAGGGCATATAGGATCCCATCCAACTCTCCAAATAGACTACCAATCAAGCCACCAATCATGGAAAATAAAATCTTATTAAGAGTTAACAGTTCCTTCATCGGTCACCTCACTTTCTACTGAACCTTCCTGCACAATGGTAGGGTCTGACCAATCCGGTTGACCGTTCTCATCAAACCGCATCAGATAAAAACATTCATGGAATAAATCAGAAAGGTTCAGAGTTAATGTCGTACTACCCCACTGATTAAAAGCCCAAACTGTTTCTGTTGTAACCAACTGCCGCTTCCCATTTTTAATGGCAGGTCGCCTTACTTCTTCAAGATACATGTAAAAATCCTGCTCTGCTGTCTTACAACGAATGAACTCTCCATTCTTACGCATGTAAGCGAGAGCTGTCTCCAAATCAAATGGTTCTGTTACTTTGTCAATATTGAGAAGTGCCATGATAACTATTCTCCTTTCCCTTCTTCAGGTTTTGTCTGAACTTCTAATAGCTCAGTCAATTCCTGTTTTTCTTTACGCAATAGGCTAAGTTCCTCATCCCTTTCCACCAATTGAATGGCAATGAGGTTCTTAGCGGTGATTTCATCAGATAGCTTGGTGACAAGCTCCTGGATAGTTAGTTTTAATGATTGATTGATTTGTTCTAGATTCATCTGTGAACTCCTTTATTTAATCGTATCCCACGTCAAGATGACGTCACCTCGACCTGTGATGTTTACTAAGTGTTTAAAATTGTGATTGAATTGATGAAGAACATCTTTTAGACTGACATAGGTTGTCCCATTTCGATAGATGCGGATATCTCCGATATTCAAGATAGAACTTGGTCGGTCGGATGCTTTAAAGGCATCAATACTCAGTCGGTTAGGCAAGGTTACTATTTCCCATCCATCTGGATTGGTATATGGAGCACTAGCTAAACGTACTTTATCACCTACCACATCAATTTGGTCGGTATCAGTACCGTTCCATGCTCGAATCCCTACAAAGCCACCGTCATTGGCATTCCAGTTGTTCCATCGATTCGAACCGATAATTGTTACACCACATGGCTTACCATTTGATGTTCCTGTCTCAAAGGAAACCCATTGGTGAGGATATCCGCTAACCTCTCGAGAAATGGATGGAGAGTTGGTATAGAACTTAATGTTTCCAAGTGATAGATTGATTTTCATAGCTCCGTTGATTGCTGACAAAATACCGCCTGAAATTTTGTTGGCAGATAGGGTTACTGACTGCACTTGGGTTATAAAGGCAGACTTGGCAAACAACTGCTTGAGATAGGCATCTGTTGCCATAAACTTGGTAAAGAATGCTTGGTCAACCTTTAACTTATCCGCAGTGATTGCTTCTGCTCCAATTCGAGCTGCTGATATAATCCCTGACGTAATCTTTCCTGCATCAAGACTGGCAATCTTTCCGCTCGCAATCACTCCATCTTGGATATAAGTTGTGCCTGTAATTTGGACGAGTTTTCCATCGATTTTGACGGTTCCATCTTTATTGAGATTTAGTTGGTTCAAAACTGTGCCTGCACTGGTCAAATTTCGAACCGACCACGACCCTGCAAGTGTTGAAACCTGCGTTTGAATGGCAGTTACTGTGGCAGTTGTCGCTCGACTTGTTTCTAGATTGCCAACTCGTGTCACAATCCCATTAGCCGTTTGAACAACCTGACTGATTTGGTTGGTGTGATCTCCAATGGTCCGAGTGTGACTACTTACAGTATCCCGCACTTCATGAAAGGCGCTCACTGTCGTAAAGTCGTCTAATGATGGTGTCCAATAGTCTGGAAAGATATCACCAGTTGATACCATTAAAGCTCTCACATGGAACTTACCTGTTTTAACTCCATCAATTCTAACTTGAAGTTCAAAACCTTTAGAGTGTTGGTACATCTCTTGAGTGATGGTAGAGGTTAGTTTAATTAACCGATAGTTGTTACCCGTCGCCAGATTACTGCTCCATTTATTGTAGAAAGGGTGATACAAATTCCAGTAGTTCCATGTCCAAGCATTTTGACTATCCAAAATTGGACCTTGAAGTTTCATAGTACGAGTCGTCACCGCAGGGTCAAAGGTAATCTCATCTGCTGAGATATGAACATATAAATGTACTTTTGACCCAATATAAATGCCGCTGCCATCTCCAAATTGAACTCTCCCTAAAGAGGCTACCCAGTTGCTTGTGGCATTTATCGTCTGATAAGCACCCCATCTATCCGAAGTACCAGCTATCAAATTACGATGTGAAACCGAGGTTGGGATTCTGCTTTCCGTTTGACTGATTCGTTGAGTGAAACTATCAGAGGTTGTTTTGACCAAGTTCTGCACACTGGTTGTCGTCGCATAGGGTTGTAACGAACTGCTGGTTAGATAGCCACGACCAGTAATATTGGAATCAACCTGATACTTAGTTTGGTAGCCTTTTGAGTTTATGGCAGATTCAACTTGCGTACTCGTCAGTCGTTGCTCAATTTGCCCAGCCTGTGTGCGGATAGTGGTTTCTGCACTTGCTACTCGACTAGTCAAGCTATTAAAATCTGTCTTTGCAACTTTCTGTGAGATGGCGTCATTGGCAATCCTTAAATCTGCCTTTGTTTGAGTAATCTGACTTGCGTTTGCATTGGCCTTAGCCAAGGCATTGTCAGCGGTTGTTTTGACCCCCTCAAGAACTGTCTTATCAGCCTTAAGCAAGATTGATTGTTGCGACTGTTGGATGGATGTAGTATGTCCCTCAACAGTTCGTTTCAAGTAATTGAAATCCGTTTGACTAACCTTTGATGATACATCCGAAACTAATTGTCGAACCTGTGTCTCACTACTAGAAATCTTTCCATTTGCCTCGGTTAATCTTGTAGAAACCTGCTCCACACCAGAAGCCGTTTGAGTGATGAGTGTCCGTTGGGTGGTCAATTCACCAGCAATATCTGCTGGGTTTTCTGAATACCCTGTATCCAGTGAACTTTTTGCTACTTTCAATCCTGCCACATAGAATTTATTGCCATTTGGGATGGTGCTTGCATTGTACTCCGTTCGAAATTGGAGTGAACCATCAGATATGACATGAACTGTTTTCCAGTAGCGTTTCCAGTCACTTGTGACGGATATAATATCGTCCGATTCCCTCACTCTTGCGACTGGAGCACGATAGACACTCGAACCAGTCCAAATCGCTGAAACTTTGATGGAAGAAAGTGGCTGATTCGCTTTGGCATAAAAGCTAAAAGTAATGACATCTCCTGCTTTCACAACAATATTCTGATGACTTCCGTTATAACCCGCTTGGGTCGAACGAACAACCAGTCCCCTAAAATTCTTCGTTTCAGTGGACCAATTGTTTCCTAAATGCCAGGCATTTCCTTTATTCGACCAATCACGAGTACCAGTCATCAAATTGAGGCCATCTAGGCTAGTTGGAATTTTCGCATCCACTTGACTGATTTCAGTTGTTATGCGATTCCCCAATTGCGTAATCGATGACTCGGCAGTTTCGATTCTCTGTTTTGCTTGGTTAAAATCACTGGTTTTAACTCGCTGAGAAATTTGGTCTGCTTGTACTTGAATCATGGATTCTGCACCGGTTACTCGACCAGTCAGACTATCCACCAGTTGCTTACTCGCAAGAAGTTTTATATCCTCCTTGGTTTGCGAGAGATTGGTACTGACAGTTGCCAACTGTCCACCTAATAGTGATTTTGCTACATCAACCAATCGACTAGCTTCAGAGATAGCTTGTGATTTAGCTGTCGCAATTTTGGACTCTGTCTGACTACGCTCCGTTGAAGTCAGTCGGTTAGCTTCTTGAATGGCATCAAGCTTGGCTTGTTCTGCCCTTCTGAGGGCTTCAGTTGCCCCAGTTTGAGCCTGTTCTGCCTTCAGTTTGGCTTCTGTGGCTAAGTTGGTATTTACCCCAGCCTTCGCCAATAAATCACGAGTTGTGCGTTGCTGCTCCTCTTCCTGTTGCCGCATCTGTTGGTGAATAGTTGAAAGTTCACTGTCAATGCTTGCCTTTAATCGATCCGCATAGACCTCCCCATGACTTTGAGCCTGTTCGATAGCATTATCAATGGCTACTTGACGTTTCTCAAATTCCGCATCAAATGCTCTGTTGGCATTATCCATGGCAATTTCAACGGCAACATCCTCGCTCCGCCTATTCCCATCAAGAAGATTATTTGCTAGGTTAGTCAAGCTAAAGCCAGTTATACCTGTACCGATACTTGCCTTATCATCAAAAGTGATAGAGCGGTAATTCTTAGCTAAAGGATCATAATCATAAGCGATGGCTTTCTTCCTCACATCAATGCCGTGTAGCTTGCTTTTTATAGTTACGGTATCGCCTAGATGAACCGTTTGACCATCTAACTCAAATGCCTCAATGATGATGGCATCTTTTGGCTTATCAATTCCCTCTAAGCGAAACTTGCTACTAGCCCACTCTATTAACTCTTGACGAGTTCTGACACTATTATTTGTATAGGTCACTTCATTGATGAAAGGATAGGAGTCTATCAACGGACTGTCTACAGTGACTTGAAGTACAGTCTCCCTATCCTGCCCCTCTTGCTTGAAGCTTGAAGTGGCATGGATACGAGTGATAATCTGTGAACTTTCTTTGGTTCGTTGATACTTCTTCAAATTGTAGTGAGTAGAGATGACTACCCCACGGTCCTGTCCTCGCTCACTCTTAATTGATAAGGCAAGGTTATCTCGAACCAGTTCTCCCTCCCAAGTTCCAAGGATAGAGTGTTTACCATCCAGTAGTGTGGAGTAAAGCGTCTGTTCCTTGTCTGTTGTATAGGTTCTATTCTTGACAATATCACTTGTAAAAGAAAAATCTCCAAGCGGAGACTTACTTGCCATGACCATGCTTGATAAGGCAGTTGCACAGGGTACCTGTTCACACCTAAATGGCGATACCAACCTAGTCATGACGTCATCTGATATATGATAGGCCACAACTTCAAGACTGGTGTCCCCTTCGATGACTTTCTTTATCCGAAACAACTGATGTCCCAATACTGGAACTGGGCTACGAACGAGGTAGTCCTCTTTTAACTCTCGAAATAGTCCGCTGTCTGTGATCGGATAGGTAAAGTTCAGGACAAAATCCCCATTCAAGGTTTCTTTAACGCTTGCCTTAATGGTCTCTTGGAGTGGTTTACCATGCCATTTTGCCGTTCGAACAGTTTTGTCCAATAATGATAACACTAAGCCCACCCCCAATTCATTTCTATTGTTAATGATGTGATACCAGCACCTAAGACAACTCCAACCGAGTCATTTCTGCCTGCATCAATGGAAATAAAATCGCCAGACCATTTTACAGGCTGACCTCTTTGTGTTTTAAAACTTGGCTGACTAGGATTATTATCCATAATGAGTGTTTCTTGTAATCTCTCCAAGCGGATGACATCATTCCCAATCGTAAAGCTAGTTTCACTACTCGAGTTGCCACTTATGGTAATCTTTGGAAAAGCGATGGCTGAACCTCGACATCGCAAAACACCACTGGTTCTAAACACCTGCGAGGTTGTCATTTTGAACCACTTGGTTGGGTGACACGAGAAAGTGACCTTAAGCTCATACACCCCCAACTTATCCTTTTGAACTGGAGTATGGTGAACCTTGTAACACCAAAAGCGTATGGTCTTGAAACTAGCGTTCTCAAGCCAGAATCCTTCTTTCAAAAATAGCTTCAAAAAGGAAAATAGCTGTTCTTCACTAGGTTTAACAAGATAGAGGGTATAGTTCAGTTCCATGACACTTCTGCGAGGATTGGTTTGAAGAACCGCACCTGACAGACCTTGGTGTTCTATCAATTGCGTCTTACTTTCACTAACTGTGATAGAAGGGCTATCTTCCACGATTACCTTAAAAGGGAAACTAGCCGTGGACACTCCACCAATGGTTAATGCATTATGTCTAATCATGGTTTCACTCCTCTCAATCCTTGCTGACGTTCTAATTCATAAACGAGTTTCTCTCCAACCATCTCCGCAAGTCGGTGAAGGTCAGTTTCTTCCCTTACCGTATTTCCAGTAATGGTGATGTGAGTGGTTGGGAGATTGCTTGTCATGGTCTTTGCAATTCCTCGACCAATTGCCCCCAATGTATGTTCATTCAAAGGCAAGACTGCTTCTTTTCCAGCCTCACCCCCTACCATTAGACTATTGCCGTTTACCCCAAATGCGGTTGGTTTGGTTAAAATTCCTCCTTTGGCATACCAATCAATGGAGATTCTTGGAATACCCCCCTTTAACCAATCCAGTGGATTTGCTGAACCTGATACTCGAAAATGAGGAAGGGGAATATGTGGCCATCTGATTTGGAAGTTAAAGAGATTTTTAATAGCATTGATGGCATTACTCACGGCATCTCTTGCACCATTGATAGCATTAGAAATGGTATTTTTCACACCATTCCAAACAGATGAAACCGTATTAGATATACCATTCAAGATGTTGGATACAGTACTACTGATACCGTTCCAGATAGTTGAAACAGTTGAACCAATCGCAGATAGGACACTGGATATTGTCGATTGAATAGCTGACCATATAGTTGAAATAACAGAACTAATGGCAGATAGTACATTTGAGATTGTATTCTTAATACCCGTCCAAGCAGTTAAGATGTACTGGGCGATGAAATTGAGAGCTAAGGAAATAAGGGATGTAATTCCCTCCCACACCGTTGAAAGTACCTGCTTAATCGTTTCCCAAGCACCCGCCCAATCACCAGTTATGACTTGCATCACAGCTTTAATGATTCCAAGAACCACATTGATAGCTGTTTCAACCACTATTTTTATCATTTCCCAAGCGGCTGTAATGATGAGTTTGATATTCTCCCAACTTGCTTGGATGAGCGGTCCAAGAATAGTCATCACCGTTTGAATAACCGTAGTGATGGCATTCCATACCGTAGTTGCAGCATTTAGAATCAATTGCTGGTTTTCAGTCCACCATGTGGTTAGCGTTCCCCAGATGGACATAACAAAACTAGAAATCTGCTGGATGATCATGGTCAGAAAGGCATAGATACTATTCCAGATTTCCATCACAGTCGTTCGAAAGCCTTCGTGATTCGTCCAGAGTTCTTTTAACCCAACAATCAGTAAAGTAATGGCAGCTACAATACCAACAATAATCCCCACAATCGGCAAAAAAGCCGTTATCATTCCAACAACGGTTGTCCCCATAGCGGCTGCCGCAACCTGTAAGCCCAAGAAAACTGGAAGTAACATCCCTACCACGGCTAAAATACCTGTGAAGATAATGACGACTTCCTTGATGGGACTGGATAAGTTGGTAAACCAAGTCGCTAGTTGACTAACAATGTCTGCCAAACTTTGGAAGACTGGAATAAGCATCTCCAGAATCGGTTGACCGATTGCTGCTAGAGCATTAGTTCCAGACTGTCTTAAGTTACCCAGAACGTTTTCCAGTCCGTCTGATTCCCTTGCAGCTTGTCCCAAGGCTCCAGAGAGTTCATTGCCGTCCTCTACCATTTGAAGGAGGGTTAACTGCTTCTGAGCTTCTGATAGTTCATTGAAGGACTTTCCATAGAGCTTGTTCGCCGCTGCATTACGAGTGGTTTCTGTCGCAGAAATACCTAGAGCTGCGTCATTTTCATAGTTTCCTTTGAGGAAGGATTGCAGGTTTTCGGTGACTTCTTCGATGGATTTGTCGTAAAATGCTGCCCCATCAGCCGCTGCTCTGGTGGCACGAGTGGTCAGATCCAAAGCCTGAGCCGTATCCATCCCAGAGGTTTTGGCAAAGGAAGCCATCTGAGTGAAGGAGCCTTGAAGACGCTCTGGAACAATGTCCATCTCTTCCCCAATCTTATTTAGGGCATCCTTAGCAGCATTCTCCATATCCCCAAAGACGGTAGAGAATTGGGCATTGCTGGCTTGAAGTTGAGCTGCCGCAGACATGGACTCTGTCCCGACTTCGAAGATTTTCTGAGAGATGTCTGCTAGCTTCTCACTGGTCGCTTGAAGTGCCTCAGCCCGAATGGTGTCAGACATGGCTTTCATGCCATCTTGAGCACCATCGGCAGAGGATTTGGTCTGATCCATCTCGTTGTTCAGGTTATTGAGAGCGGTCTTTGCTTGATTCAACTCAGCTTCCATCTTATTGGCTTCAATGGAATTCTCACCATATTCCCTCTTTGTCAAGGCTAGTTGCTTTTCGAGATTGGAAATTTGTTTAGAAACAATTTCTGACTGTGCTCCAATCTTTTGTTGGGCTATGGCATTGCGTTCTGCTTCGGAACTATTGGATGACAAAGCACTTTCTTGTAAATCAAATTGCGACGTGACCTTGTTCATCTCACTTGCTAACTGCCCCTGCTCCACTTGGAGTTTTTCTAATTGTTGAGCCGCTGAACTACTGGCTCGACCGTGATTCTCAAGTGTTGATGACACATCAGCTAACTTAGTTTCATAGGACGTTAGCAGCCTTTGAGTAGTTTCCACCTCACGTTGAAAGGCACGGTACTGGTCTGCCCCAATATCCCCAGCCTTAAATTGAGCTTCCACCTGTGATTGGGCTTGACGGAGCGTTGCCAATTTTTCTTTGGTTGTCTCGACTTGTTTTGCCAAGACTTCCTGCTTTTGAGTAAGGAGGGTGACATTGCCTGTATCAAACTTGAGAGCCTTATCAATTTGTCTTAGTTCTTTGGTAGCTTCAGATGCTTGTTTGTTCACACCCTTTAGGGCATCTTGTAAGGGTTGGGTATCGCCACCAATTTCAATTGTAATCCCCTTTATGTTTCCAGCCATAGTCCCTCCTTTCTACCATCAGAAATTATCAAAATCAGCTTGAGTTGCCGGGCGTGTTTGAGAAGTTTCTCGAGTACGCATCTCCACATAGTCCGTTTGATAGTCAAGTGCCATTCCAATAGAGATATGTTTTAAATCGTCAATGGTCAGACCAGTCTCCTTACAACAGGAGAAATAACTCTCTACTGTGAAGATTTCTTCACTCGCTGTTTCTGTTTCATCTGCTTTTTTCTGGTTGACATCCCTTGGTTCAACATATTCATCAAGACAGGGGCTACTTCCTGAACTGGAAATTCCTCCAATTCCATGAAGAAATCCACAAAAGGTTTCACACGAGGATTGGCAGATTTGGCAAAAACCCAAAAAAGACGATGGAAAAAGGTCATATCAAAGTCAGATAAGATAGACACATCAACCTGACTTGCCTTGAGTTCTTCCCCTTCCTCCAGCTGGTCTAGCTTATCCAAGATAGCTTGACTATTGACCATAGAAAAGAGATCTTGGAAATAGTCCTTACCAAACTGCTCTTTATAAGCAATTGGTGTGTAGGCATTGGTTGCTAACTCGTAGGTTGTTCCTGCTATGGTAATACTTTCTCTCATTGCCTACTCCTTACTTACGAGGTTCAAAAACTGCCTTGAACCAGTTTTGACGAATCTCATCACTCGTTTCCTCCGTTGTTCGTCGACGTACAACCTTATCAAGAGGGCGAGGACTGGCAGTAAAGGTCAACTCTACCTCATTGATATCTGAACCAGACTTGGTTTTTGAACCAACTGTCGGTCGAGATGCGTAACAATAATACAAAACGTGTAATGTTTCTTTTTTATCCCCTTCAAAACGGAACATCAACGCAAAATTTTTCTTTTCGCTGTTTGCGATTTCTGAAATGGTATTTGTCGTCGCATCCAACTGTTCTCCAAGGACTCGAGTCAAAAATTCTTGCGTTAGAAGAGCAACTTTTAGCGTTCCTTCATAACCATCGTTTGACTCAGTAGTATAAAAATTGATATTGTCTGCCTTATAAGAACCCTTGTCGCCTGTTGGTTCTAGGGTTAATTCTGCAGCACCACGAAGGCGTTCTACATTGCCGTATGTCAACGCACCATCAGAACCTTCGCTTGTAACTTCTGCCCAATGGACATCTTGTAGTCCAAAGGTGACCTTATTCTTTTCAGCCATATTATCCTCCATGTAATGTGATGTAATAGGTTACTTGGTAGAGTTTCTCAGATGAGATATAGGTCTCTACTTTTTCAAAATAAATAAGGTGGCTGTCTAATAATGACTCCACCTTTTGTTCAGCTGCTAAATCTTTCTTTATGGTATAGAGTTCCAATTGCAGATTATTTTGCTTATGATAAGTCCAATTGTCTGCACCATGATTATCTGAATCAGTGACCAAATAAACCATATACGGTGGTCTTGGACGACTCCCTTCTTCAAAATGATGGTAGGCGAGTGGGAGCTGTAATTCTTTGAGAATGGAGTACATTTCGCTCAGTAACATGTCATATCACACTCGCTTTCTCAGCTTTTCTTCTAAGGATTGTATTGCTTGTTTCTCAACGGGTGCGATATGCTTAATTCCCTCAACTCGCCCACCAGAGCTTTTGGCATGACCATTTTCTAAAAGATGTGTCAGGCCAGGCGTTCGATTATGAATGGTCTTGGTTAAACCTGTACTGGTATCAATCGTTGCTTTACTCTTCCACCCTTTGGCATAGGAACCACTCTTTCTAGGAGATGTTGCTTTCAAGGTTTCGATGGATTCCTCGGTGACTTCCTCTACAACTTCACGCATCACCTCTGTTGTATCCTCTACAAACTCCGCCAGCTCATTTGCGATGGCAATTTCTAGTGCATCCAGTCCAATTTTAGTCAAATCTCTCCTCCTTAATGGCGACGATGTAAATCAGTTGTCGTGGCACTGTATCTCCATCAATAGACTCAATCCCATAAGTTTGACCTCGAAATAGAATGTGTGTCGTTAAGGAATGAAGTGCAAGAATTGCCTTTTCATACCTGAGAGTGAACTGGACTTTCTCATGTTCCAGTTTCGTCACACTCCCATCCCTTTCGGTCAAGGTGAGAGGACGACAAGAGCACCACCGTTCAAATAAAGGTATCCATGTCGATGTTTCATTACCAATCTCATCTTGAACAATCTGTCGAATCTGAAATGACAAGCGTTCCCTCAACGGTGCAATCTTCATCAGAACACATCCTTTCGTTCAGCCAACAACAAATGGTAGAGAGTCTCTTTCAACTCCTTATGATTGGCATCTTCTCTGTGTTCATAAAGATAGGCAACCCCATAAAGGATTGCCATCTTTAGAACGTCTGAATAAATTGATTGTCGCAAAATATCTTCGCAGAGTTGTTGACTGGTTTCAAGTAACTGCTCAATCAGTCCATCCTCATCATCATGTTCCACTTTGAGATACTGTTTTGCTTCTGCTAAACTAACCATGACTACTTAGCCTTTACTGTTAGTGTCTTCACGGCTTCAGGTAGGACTAACTTACCATCAACACGTTGTGAAGCAAGAAAACCAATCTGTCCATTATTGGCATAGAGTTCGTTCAAACGTTTGAAGGTACGTCCCTGACGGTCCGCAATCCAATAATATGAGAAATCACCAAATGCAATGGCCTTGTTTCCTGCTTCAGGAAGTGGGGCAAAGGTTGATGTATAGTATGGACGATTTAGAATCAAATCTGGTTGTCCAGCTTGAGTGGATGGCTGCCAAATGTAATTGCCATTATTATCTTTGAGTTTACGGATAGCTTTGACAGTCGTATCATGTAAAATCCAAACTGCGTTCTTACGATATGGTGCTGGTAGAGAATGATACAATTCAATCATGTCATCAAAGGTAATATCCTTTGTAGCAGTCGTTGGACCTGTAACTTCTGCCTGAGTAAAGATACCTGTCGGTTTCTTAGAACCATCCCCAATCAAGAATGCCTTTTCTTCTTCCGTACCAATTCGACGAGCAAATTCAGCTGTCATATAGGATTCAAGGTCAAAGACTGAATCGTTTAGCAACTCTTCTGAAATACGAATAGCAGTCCCAATCTTATGAGAGTCTAGTGTCACCTGACCAAAGGTTTCTTCCGTTTCAGGATAAAGACCATTTTCATCCATCCATGAGGCTGAACCGTGTCCTGTCACAACAGGGATCTTACGTTCACCACTAGATGTTCTGATAACAGTCGCAAGGCTACGGAAGAAATTCTCTTCTTGTAATCCTTGAACTAGTTTCTTCTCATACTCATCAGGAACCAGATGACCACCTTCGGTGTCTTCTCCTACTCGAAGGACGTCTTTGACATCAAAGAAGTGACGCTTACGAACACTTGTCCAAAAAATCTTGGCATAGCTATCTGAAGCGACACCTTTCTTTTCCTCTTCAGTAGTCTTGTCATTCAAAACTGTAGTGGGTTGCCCAATTAAAGCCTGTGACGCTGGTTGAGCAAGTTCAAGGTCAATCTTTTCTTGTCGCTCCAATCGTGCAATCTCTTGATTGTAGAGGTTGATTTTTGCTTCCATGTCATCATAGCGTTTGGAATCTTCCTCAGATACAAGTCCATCTTCTGTTCGAACAGAATCAAGGAAGGTTTTTGCTTGTTGCCAAGCTAGGTTACGTTTCTCTTTCAATTCAAGTAATGTAGACATCAGTTCATATTCCTTTCGTTATTTGAGCAAATTCAATCGTTTTTCCAACTGATTGATAGGGATTGTTTTCTTTGGTTGTTGGACTTCAAGCTTCGCCTGCATTTTGACAAGTAAATCTTGTTGGGCAGCAGTTCGACTGAAAGAATAACTCTCAATATCCATTCCATGTTCCTCTTGTTTGTCAAAGAGAATCTTGTCCGCAAAGCCCAGTTCAACAGCCTTTTTGGCATTGAACCACGACTCCGAATCCATTAGATGCGAAAGCTTAGTTCTTGACAGTCCTGTTCTTAGTTCATAGGCATTGATGATGGATTCCTTAATTTCTCCCAACATTTCAATGACCTTCTGCATGTCTTTGGCTTCACCTTGTGCCACAGTCCAAGGATTGTGTATCATCATCATGGCAACAGGACTCATAGAAACCGTTGTACCTGCCATGGCAATGACACTAGCAGCACTTGCGGCTAATCCATCAATCACTACATGGACATCACCTTTGTAATCCATCAACATGTTATAGATTTGAGCAGCCGCAAAAACATCACCCCCTGGACTATTAATCCAGAGGGTGATGTCTCCGTTTCCTGCATGTAAATCATTTTTAAATACTTGTGGCGTGACTTCATCGCCAAACCACGTCTCATCAGCAATCTGTCCTTCAATACGAAGTGTTCGATCACTATCATCTTCTGTAAAATTCCAAAACTTATGCATTCATATCCTCCTCAGATTGAGTTTCTTGTTCTACTGGTCCTTGTTTCATAAAGCCACCCGCATCCTTCAGTTTCGTCATATTTCCGTTTATCAAGTAGAGATTGCCACCCTCCTCATCTGAAAGGAGGTTCAAGTCCTCAAGTTCACGTATATCATTCGTCGATAGCCAGCCATTTTGTCTCCCAATCGCATAGCCGTTCATCCGACTCTGATAATCGCCACGAAGAAGACCATCCACATTAAACTTCACAAAGTAGGTTTTCTTTTCTTCGGGTAAAAAAAGAGACCTCTTGAAAGCCTGTTCGAGACGAACTACCCAAGGGTCTAAGGTATATTTAACAAATTCTAGAGATTGTTGCTCAATATTTGAAAATGAGGATTTCTCCAAGTCGCCAACCATATGAGGTGGAATGCGGAAGAGCCTTGCAATTTCATTGATTTGGAATTTTCTAGTTTGGAGAAACTGGGCTTCTTCAGGTGGAATGCCTACTTGAGTGTATTTCATCCCTTCCTCAAGAACTGCCACTTTATGGGCATTGGTTACCCCATTGTAAACTGCATTCCATGAATCTCTCACTCGTTTGGGATCCTTGAGAATACCTGGGTGTTCCAAAACACCTCCAGGATTTGCACCATTTTTAAAGAATGATGCCCCATAGTTTTCCGTAGCCAAGGTCATACCAATGGCATTTTTTGCAAGGGCAATTGGAGAATAACCTATTAAGCCATCAAAACCCAGACCAGGAACATGGAGAACATCTTCTGCTCTCAAGATAGCATCTCCCTTTTCTTTAAAGTTTGGATTTTCCTCTGACTGACGCTTGTATTTGTAATAGAGCTTACCACTCTCGTCCCGATGTACAGACATTTTATCTGGCAATAACGGATAAAGACTAATAACCTGTCCACTTCTATCTCGGATAATCTGGACATAGGCATTGCCCCATATCAATAGATGGGTCATCAAGGTTTCTCTAAAAACAAAGGATGACATCTCAGGGTTAGGTTCATCATGCAAGAGAAAATAAAGGGGATGTTCCACCTTTTTCTCCTTTCCAGTTGCCGTTCTCTCATAGACGTGAATAGGTAGTGAAGCTACTGCTTCAGCTAAGATACGGACACAAGCATAAACAGCTGTCGTCTGCATAGCTTTAAACTCATCCACATTTTCCCCACTGGTCGTTCGTCCAAACAGATAGGAAAAGTCCTGACCTTCATAACTATTTCGTGGCTTATCTCTAGCCCGCTTACGTCCCAGTAAATCTAGTAGTCCTATAGTTCCTCCTTTTGAGTACGAAAAAAGCACCTCGATTGAAGTGCTTATCGTTTGTTCTTAGATGTTTTTCATCTCTCCTTCTTCAAGAAGATACCATGTTCTATCACTTTCTTGAAAAAGATAAATGTAATCTGCCAGGGTATCCTCTGCCAATTGACTGATGTCACCGATGAAACGATGTTGCTGGGCATTCCCCTGTAAGTCATCGTGTTCAATTTTGTCAAGACTATCTTCAAGCTGAATGATATCACCTTTCTGAAGTAATGCACGAATTTCTTTGCTTGATTTAAAGTGTTTCTTTAGAAGTTCCCCAGTGTATTCTGGATATCCTTCATACGCTACCTCGATTGTTTGTGCTGTATGGTTTTTCGTCAATAATCCAATCCGTGCTTTTGTTGCCATTGTTTTGTTCCCCTCTTCTTTTTGTAGTCACATATTACCGTAGAAGCAAGGACTTATCAAGTCATTTTGGCGATATTATCAACTATTTTTTGAACACTTTGAATAGAAAAAGCACCTCCGCTTGGAGATGCCAATATTAGTTCACATCATTATCTTCTGCGATATCTCTCAATAATGCATCAATGTTAGAAGTACCATGTAATACTCGAAGTACAGTTACAACCTCTCCAACAAAACGATAAAATATAACATAGTTTTTAACAATAAGTTTTCGAATCACAATACCCTCACTCTCAAACCCTTCAAGAATAGGACAACGTTCTGGAAACGTTGATAAGGATTTGATGGATTGTTCAAAGAGATGGATATTTTTATCTGCTGTTAAGGGTGATTGTAGCTCTATCGCAATAAAGCGATAAATGGCAGTCAAATCGTCACTGGCTTGTTTTGTCAATCTCACGGGATATTCAATCATTAATTTACCCCTTTAATACCTTTGAAAAAATCTTCCGCCAATATCGTTTCTTCATGATCCGCTGAGTGATAGCTCTGCACCAACAGGTCTTTCAATTCACCAGCAGACAGTGGTGAGACATCCACAGAAGAAGGTGCTTGTGGTAAGGCAATATCAAACGGAATGCTTCGTGTCATAGAAACCTGCTTTAATAGTAGGGTAATCAATGTAGACATAGGCATTCCAAGCTCTTTCAAGACACTTTCTGCATTTAATTTATCATCCGAATCAACACGTACATTTAAAGTGGCTGTTTTTCCCATACTACTTCTCCTTTGAATTTTGTACTGCAATTGTAACGTATTTTGCTTTATTTTGTCAACTAAAAACTCAATATACCACGTTCATCATAAACACTTCCTTCTTCGGTTTGGTGACGAATACAACGGTCCAGCCCCATAATGAGTGCAACAATACCGTCAATCTTCTCGACTGACTTTTCCTTATCAGGCTTAATATTGCCAGCAGGGTCTTGTCTCATGACTACGTTTTGTCCCATCCATTTCAGAACTGGATGCCCACCATGTTGAATCTTGCCTTCCATCATAAGTTTATAGAGTTCCTTTGATGGTGGACTCATATCCTTGTATCCCTGACCGAAAGGCACCATGGTCAAGCCCATTCCTTCTAGATTCTGAACCATCTGTGTCGCATTCCAACGGTCATAGGCTATCTCCTTGATATGATAGATTTCCGATAAGTCTTCAATAAATTTTTCGATAAAACCATAATGAAC
Organism: Streptococcus suis; assembly: GCF_046032515.1. Lineage (GTDB taxonomy): Bacteria > Bacillota > Bacilli > Lactobacillales > Streptococcaceae > Streptococcus > Streptococcus suis_AL. The sequence goes on from NZ_JARQPJ010000023.1 coordinate 35,797, forward strand.
GACATTACCTTCTGTAGTTTTGATGTAACCCTGACGCTCCCAAACATCATATAGAACATGGTCACGTCGACATCTAAGCTCCAATGTATCCTCAGGTAGCCAGAAAAATGGCAGAACGATATAATTCTCCTCTTCAAATCTAGGAGGGAACACCAAGACTAAAGCCGTTATATCTGACGTACTAGAAAGGTCTAAACCTGCATAACAGCTACGACCCTTGAGACTTTCATATTGGATGGGATCATTTCCCTTCGCATAAACATGTTCTGGAATCCAAGCAACACTTGAGCTTGTCCACATATTTAGACGGAGCTGCTTAAATACATTCTCTTCTGCAGGATTGTCTAGTGCCTGTTGGTAGGCTTCTCGAACTCGGTCAATCCCAATAGTATGCCCTAATGAAGGGTTGGCTTTGAGCCAGTTAGCTTCATCATTCCAATCATCTTCATCAGATAAACCATAAACCACTGGATAGAATGAAGTGTCCTTCTTTCTACCATTCAGAATATCCAATGCTTTGGTATGTAACTCATAACAGATAGAGTTTCTATCCGTTCCAGCTGTTGTGATAATAAAAAAGAGGGGTTGTTCCCTTGCGTCTCCTGACCCCTTGGTCAATACATCATACAAATGACGATTAGGCTGAGCGTGGATTTCATCAAAGACTAAGCCAGAAACGTTTAGTCCATGTTTTGTCCCAGTCTCTGCGGAGAGAACTTGGTAAAAACCAGCGTTAGAATAATTTACAATACGCTTGGTTGCTCCCATTATCTTTGAACGCTTTTCCAAAGGGCGACTCATCTGCACCATTTGCTTGGCTACATCAAACACGATTGACGCTTGGTTTCGGTCACAAGCCGCACCATAAACTTCTGCACTGGCTTCATTATCCGCATATAGTAGATA
>NZ_JARQPJ010000024.1:0-35935 GCF_046032515.1 Streptococcus suis
CATAAAGAAAGAGAGAACGAAGTTCGTCCTCTCTAGGTGTTAGCTTTTCATCTACCCACTACAGTTGACAAAGAGCCTATATTGTCTAGTATAACAAAAAAAGCCGAACAGATGTTGGCTTTTTACGATATTGTTTGAAAGAACATAAACGTTATTACTTCACCCACCAATTATCTTCACCAAATTGACCAAAACCACCGAAAAATTTAAAAAATTGAAACATAACATAATCTCCTTTTGTTTTATGAACCTAGTATAAAATAAACTCTAGATTCCCAACAGGACAAAAATGTCATCTTTTTAGCTCTTGATATCTTGTTCCCATTCCATTTGGAGTTTTTCTTTCAAATGAATTTGATTCAATAGACTAGCAAGTGTTACTGCCTCATTAAAATATCTCTCGGCACCTTCGCGATTATGTTTCTCCTTTAATTCATACTTCCATTTCACCAGATTTAAAATTGGTTTTTTCTGAAAATCTTGTGATAATTCCATAATGTTTTCAATTTTTTCTATATATACTGGAACATACCCATACAGCTCCTTCGAAAACAAAATACGAACAATAGCTAGCAATAAATCCCTAACAATAAATAAGGATTCCGAATGCACATCGTAGGTTGTTTGAGGCAATTTCTCTACTAAATCTATAAATAGTGTATAATTTTCGGTTCCAGAAGCTAAAGTTTCTAACTCACAGTGTTCGACAAATAACCGCAAAATCATTAAATCATTTATAGATAGTTTGGCACGGTGGTAACTTTGATGTAAATAATCATCAAGAATTTCTTTGCCGTATTCCTGACTATCTGTGTCCAATACATCAAATAGAGAGCATAGGGTATCTACAACGATTTTCTCCTCCTCAGGCAAGTCATCATAATAGTCATCATATATTTCCGTCATGATAGCATCACGTTTTTCAACTAATTCCTCGTTTCCATAAGTCGGTGTACGGAGGACATCGAATTTCAGCTTGGAGTATCTTTCTGGCAAGGATACATAGTCAGGCATAAGTTCGTAGAGTCCCATCCCTAAGCGGGTTGCGATATATTGGATTTTTGAAAAAGTTGGCTTAGAAGTACCTGCTTCGATACGGGTTAATTGGCGGACGGAGAGCTCCAGTTCATCATCACAAAACTGTTCACGCGTCATACTGGCTGATTCTCGCAGCTGGCGCACACGTTGTCCAAATTCCTTATCGTTCATAAAACACCTCCAAATATTCTTTTGTATATTATAGCAAAATCAATACTCAAATTCCATACTTTTCTGATTATATAAACAAAAACAAACGATTTTACGTTTGTTTTTGTTTATATTCATCAGTTAATATTTGTTTTATGTCCAATAAAGAAACAATCTTCCAATTCTTCTCCACACCATCAATTTGCAGGTTGATGCTATGAATCCCTGCGTTGATAGCTGTTTCTACATCGAGCAACCGATCGCCGATGTAGTAGGTATTTTCTTTGTTCAGTCCGTATTTTTCGATGAGAAATAGCAGAGCTTCTGGACTTGGTTTGCGGGCAAAACCAAAATCGCTGGTCAAGATTTCTGTGAAATAGTGACGGACACCCAAATCCTCCAAAACCTGAAAAGCATTGTCACTTTTGTGTGTATAAACGAAATTTTGAATTCCTTTCTCTGCTGTCCAATCCAGAATTTCACGCGCACCAGTCATCAAAGGAATCTGCGTATTTTTCTCCTTCAAGGAAGTCGCACGCACACGATTAAGTTCATCGCTATCTAGACCGTACTTATCCGCATCACGCACCAGCAAATCCTTGACAGAATACCGAAGAATGAAATCTCTTACTTCTGCACGGTCAAAAGGAAGATTATACTGCTCATAGGTTTCTTGAATCCCTGCCAAAATCGCCTCATAGGAATCCAAGAGCGTTCCATCCAAATCCCAAATAAATATCGGTGTCATCTTATCTCCATTCCTAGTTTAGACCGAACTTGAAACAAGGTCGTTACTCGTCTCATCTGCTCTGCCATTATTTTTCCGTATAGGGATAGCCTAAGTGCTCGTAGGCCTTGGCTGTAGCGACCCGCCCCGTCCGTGTCCGCATGAGGAAGCCCTGCTGAATCAGGTAAGGTTCGTACATGTCCTCCACCGTTTCGCGCTCCTCGGCAATATTGACCGACAGGGTGTTGAGGCCGACGGGACCGCCGCCATACATCTCAATCATGGTGCGGAGAATCTTCTGGTCCACATAGTCCAGCCCCTCACGGTCCACATCCAGCATAGTCAAGGCCCTGTCCGTAATGGTGTCATCAATCAGCCCGTCGCCCATAATCTGAGCAAAATCCCGCACCCGCTTGAGCAGACGGTTGGCGATACGGGGAGTTCCACGAGACCGACGAGCCAGCTCAATAGCAGCTTCATGAGTAATCTCCATCTCAAAGATATCGGCCGTCCGCTCAACAATCTCAGTCAAATCAGCCAATTCATAATACTCCATATGACCGGTAATACCAAAACGGGCCCGCAGGGGATTGGACAGCATACCTGCACGAGTGGTCGCTCCAATCAGAGTAAAAGGTGGCAACTCCAAATGCACGGAGCGACTGGCCTCCCCTGCTCCAATCATAATGTCGATGTAGAAATCCTCCATAGCAGAGTAGAGAATTTCCTCGACCGCCATGGGCATACGGTGGATTTCATCGATAAAGAGGACGTCGCCAGGCTCCAAGTCGTTGAGAAGGGCCACCAAGTCACCTGCTTTTTCAATAACAGGACCACTGGTCTGCTTGATGTTAACGCCTAGCTCATTGGCAATGACAAAGGCCATGGTGGTTTTACCTAAACCTGGAGGACCAAAAAGAAGGGTATGGTCCAAGGCTTCATCACGGAGTTTGGCTGCCTCGATAAAGATTTTCAACTGGTCCTTGACCTTGTCCTGGCCGATGTATTCATTTAATTTCTGTGGACGCAGGGTACGCTCAACGTACTCCTCGTCTTGCATTTGTTCCATGTCTAAAATTCTAGTCATGAAACCATTATAGCACAAAATGAAAATACCAGACTCAGTGAGTCCAGTATTCTCAGGAGATTATATGAAAAAGAAATTTCGCTATTTCTAGCTTGAATAGAGTATAGCTCGTCAAACTTAAGGGAAACTAAAAAATTCTCTGGAAAATCCAAAGAATTTTGAGTAACAAATCATTCTATGCAGATACAAGTTTAGATTTGTCAATTGCTTGTTGAGATTGCACTGCTAAGATGGTTGCAAGTAATCCAATAAAAGCAAACATCCCCCAAGTCAAATGAATATGTACAGTAGCTAATGTAGAAAAGAGAATGGTTCCCACAGGAAGAGAAAGTGTAAATAACATGGTCAATAAAGTATCTGTTCGAGCTAGTAGTTCCGGCGAAGTATTCGCTAGTAATAGAGAATCAATTTTAGGATTGACCTTTCCACCGATATAGGCTGAAAATGCTAGAAAAACTACTCCAATAAACTCACTTAGCCCCAATAAATGGCTCAAACCAATTCCGGTCAATGCTATCGCATTACAAATCATCATTTTTGTAAGAGATAACTTTGCAAAGTAATCATTTGGTGTTAAGCTCCCAACAATCATACTCAAAACCAAGATAGCATTGATAGTCAAAAGACTCTGACCATAAGTCATCCCAAACAAGCTCTTATCTAGAAAATAGATAGTATAGATAGAACCAAGTGCACCACCTAGGGCATTCATAAGTAAAATACAACTTAAAGTTGTCAAAAGATTACCAGAGGCATTGGTTTCAAAAACAACCTTAATACCATCAATCACATCACTTAGCTGTTGTTTGATGGATTGTGACGATGCTATTTCAATCTCATCATGCGTCAAATGTTTTTTATGTGTATAGAGTAAAATTCCAGAAATAAAGAAGAAACAAGCGTTCAACATCGCAACAATACTGAAATTATTGCCTGTAAATGACAGAAGCCATACCCCTAAAGCCTGCCCACCAATACCACTCACACAAGAAATGAATTGAAAGAAGGAATAAGCCTCCATAAGTTCGTCCTCTTTCAAGTTCTTCTGCATAATCGGTAACCGCAAACCTGAAGAATAATCAGACAGTAAATCAGTTATCACATTCATCACACAAACAAGAGCAAATACTCCAATCGTTGTGCTTTGTAGTAAGAATGACATAACAAAGAATAACACAGTCTGAACAAGGGCTGCTAAAAACAATGCGTTTGCCTTTTTCTTAGTCTTATCTGCTTGAATCCCCATATAAAATGAAAAAATTGTAGGGAGAACCATAATTATATTAGCGACAGATATCGCCCATGTTGAGCGAAATTGAGTAGCTGCATAGATCACGAAAACAAGGTTATAAATGTGTGCACCCAATGAATTGAGTAAACGTGAAACAGCTAATACATTATACAGTTTGTTTTTTAATAATAAATTCATTTTTTATTCTCCCGTAACGTGAAAATACATAAAGTAATTCTTTTTGTAATTTCTTATCATACTTTGCCTTAATTGCAACCATCACTAACTGTTTCTCTACGGTTGCCAGTAGTTTCTGATCCGTTGTAGCACTAAATATATCTAGCAAGGTATCTGCAACTCCCAACATCCCTTGCCTAAAATCTGGATATTGACCATACTCAACTAACAAACTCTTCACTAATTCTTGCGATAGGTCGAGGAACTTCGGATAACCAATATACTGCAAGGCTTTAAGCACCCCCGCAACACCTGTAGTTAGATAAGGCGAAGCATACCCCAGTCCATATGCAATTGACAGTCCATACTCTGTTTCTACAATATTATCCAAGATTTTTGTTACAACATATTGCTGATGGGTAGCTGATAAAGCACCGTCTTCCATTAAAACCAGGACCCCAGCCAAGCCGTCTAATCCCATATTGCTCTCTCTATCAATAAGAATTTTTAGGCGTTCATCATCTTCCTTCCAACGAATATATTGGGATAAACCTTCTAAATCCAATAATTGACTAATGGGAATGGAGACTTCAGGCATTGAATTTTCATAAGGTATTAACTCACAGCAGACTTGTCCTAGCTCTACTCTTACATTTTCAACCATTTTTTTTGCAACAGATATACTTGCTTTATCAGTGAGTAGATAAGAAATCAGTTGGGATAGATTAGTTTTTATACCATATCTACTTAGCAAATCATCTGTTAAATGAGCTTCGTATTTCTCTCCACTTCTTATTTGCAAACGGCCTAGTAAAAATAAGATTAAATTCGCTAATTTATGACAATCCCCAAGTTTTCCATCTAGTCTATTCCATTCTTTCAAACTAATTTCATTGTAGATTCCAATTAAATTGTCATTTTCGTTTTCATAAGAATTCTCTAGATCAATAAAATACAATTTATTATCTTCTGACACAATAAAGTTATTAGCATGAATATCATTTAAGACAATATTGCGTTTATGGAAATAATCAATAAAATGTACCAGTTGTTTTGTTAGCGAAAGAAAGTCTTGATATTTATCAATATTTTCACTAGGAGTATCGCTACTGTATGTAAAGAGTGACATTGGACTAGCATAGTCTAGCAAATTCTGGCCTCTGATGTTTTCATAGATATAGTAGTCATTTATCCACTCTTTTACTCTTTCCAATGTCTTAGGAGTTCGATTAGAAGCTTGCAGGTGTTTAGCATATTTGTATTCATTGTCTCGCAGCATCTTTTTTGTAATCTTTTCATATGAAACGACTTCCGCTCGTGCTTCCTTAATGATGACTTCTTGATTGGTTTCCTTATCAAAACCTCGGTAAGTATTTCCACCATTACTCATACGAAGGCAATCCGTAACTTGATATTTTTCTGCTAGGTAACTTTTCTGAAATACTTGTGGCTCTTGAATATCTTCAATCCAGGAAGGTAAGTCAAAATAAGCTTTCTGATAATCTTGCCAAATCTCTCCATTTGCTCCCTTTAAAGTAGGAATTCCATTAACATTGTATTTGGGATGGTCTTCAAAGAATCCATATCTATAAAAAATAATATTTGAATCCTTATATGGACGGTCGCTCAAAATATAGATTCCTTGTAAATCCTTAGGTATGTTCAGGTAGAGCTGTTCCAGTAACTCCAAAAAATGAATATGGGAATTAGGATAAATTGTAAAATACTTCCCAGACTCTGCTCGACTTTCAAGTTCTGAAAAGTTTCGCAATACATCTACATCTTCTTCAATATATTTAAAACAAACCTTACTTTCTACTAGTAAAGGATAGACTACTTGAAAAACTTGCTTATAGTTTTCAGCAGTTGCTGAGATATGAATCTTAAATCCATAAATTTGGTTATTTACTTGTTGGCCATCTACCATCTTAAACATACTTATTCCTCAATTCTTACATGAACAAACCATTTGTCAATACGTTTTTTATCTGCTTTGATTAATTTTTCAGCTACCCCCTCCATATATTTTTCAAATTTTTCTTCGATTTTTGAGATATTTTTATTCCCTATATCAGCTTTATCACAAGATAATGTATAAGTTGCTTTTTTCATTCTATATTCCTTTTAGTTTTATAAAAAGAGGCCGGGCAAAAAGCCCAAAGCCACTTCTCAGAGATCGTGTCAACATCTCAGCACAGTGATTGGGTTACGCTCTCTTACATCTCCATGTAACAGTAATTTCAATAACCCCCGAAATTGCTTCTCCGTATACCTTATTCATCATTGCAAATTCTGTCATCTCATCCTCCCTTAGTATTTAAAATATAATTTGACCAACTGCTATTAAATCGTGCATTTCCAAGTTACATTGATTCGAATAAACTCTTGGTTTGCAACTTCAAACTTTCGATTTGTTTCATTCATAAATTGGGTCATAATCTTCTCCTTTCATTTTTCCTACACTTGTTTATTCGTAAATCATTTTGAAAATGATTTCTTTTTTCAAGTGTGTATCTCCTTGAGGGGAGTTTTCCCTCTCACTTACTTATTCGCAAATCGTTTGCATTTTTTGAAAAAATCTTATTTTTTTTTGAATAAGTTGTGAGCTTGTTTTCCCCTACACTTATCTATTCGTAAACTTTTGCAAAAAATAATTTATTTTTACTTACGAATGATTGTCTAGCGGAAGGAGCTTATTTTCCCCTTCACCTATTTATTCGTAAGTAAACAAAAAAATTCTCTGGAAAATCCAAAGAATTTTAATTTTTTATAATCCAAGTCGTTCAAAGATGTCATCTACCCGCTTAGCATAGTAGTCTGGGTTGAAGAGCTCATCGATTTCTTCCTGGCTGAGTTTAGCTGTCACACGCTCATCCGCTTCGAGAAGAGGCTTGAAGTCCACTTGATTGTCCCAAGACTGCGCAGTTTTTGGTTGCACCAAATCATAGGCTTCCTCACGAGTCATACCTTTTTCAATCAAACTAAGCATGACACGCTGGCTGTAAATCAAGCCAAAAGTCGACTCCATATTGCGTTTCATATTTTCAGGGAAGACCGTCAAGTTCTTAACGATATTACCAAAACGATTGAGCATATAGTTGATGAGAATGGTCGTATCCGGCGTGATAATCCGCTCCGCTGACGAGTGGGAAATATCACGTTCGTGCCAGAGAGCCACATTCTCAAAAGCCGTCACCAAGTGACCACGCACCACGCGAGCCAGACCGGTCATATTTTCAGAGCCGATAGGGTTGCGTTTATGGGGCATAGCAGAGCTGCCCTTTTGGCCTTTGGCGAAATACTCTTCAACTTCACGTTGTTCAGATTTTTGTAGCCCACGGATTTCTGTCGCCATACGCTCGATAGACGTTGCAATCAAGGCTAGGGCTGAGAAATATTCTGCGTGAAGGTCACGAGGAAGGACCTGGGTCGAAATTTCCTGCGGACGAATACCCAATTTACCACAAACATACTCTTCCACAAATGGAGGAATGTTAGCAAAGTTTCCAACCGCACCTGAAATTTTACCAGCCTCAACACCCTTAGCCGCCACATCAAAACGCTCCATGTTGCGTTTCATTTCGCTATACCAAGTTGCCAATTTCAGACCGAATGTCGTTGGCTCCGCATGGACACCGTGGGTCCGACCCATCATGATGGTGTACTTGTGCTCACGTGCCTTATCAGCGATGATGTTGGTAAAGTTTTCAAGGTCACGACGGATAATGTTGTTGGCCTGCTTGTAGAGGTAACCGTAAGCCGTATCCACCACATCGGTCGATGTCAGACCGTAGTGGACCCACTTGCGTTCCTCACCAAGACTTTCCGAAACCGCACGTGTGAAAGCCACTACATCGTGACGGGTTTCCTCTTCAATCTCTAAAATGCGGTCGATGTCAAAAGTCGCCTTCTCACGAATCAAGGCCACATCTTCTTTGGGAATCTCACCCAACTCAGCCCAAGCCTCATCTGCGAGGATTTCCACCTCCAACCAAGCCTTGTACTTGTTTTCTTCACTCCAAATAGCCGCCATCTCAGGGCGGGTGTAACGTGTTAGCATGATTTCTCCTTTTAAAGTTTAATCGTATTTCGCCAAGGTTCAATGTCCTGTCGTACCTTATCTTTTTTATTTTGATCAAAGTGACTAAGTACATGTAGATCATTTAAAAGATATAGCAAAACAAGAATATCTTGAGCGGTTTTTTTCTTTTCTTCGTAAGACGTATAATCCAAAAAATCTATCTTTAAAGCTTTTACATTATCTTAGTATAATTATTTTATTTTTTATTTTTTCTAATTTCTTTTACAACCCAAACTATCCCACCTACTACTGTTGTTACTCCTCCAGCTACATAACCCCAATTCTTTTCCCAAAATTCTTTTCTGGCTTGTTTTTTAGCCTCTTTATCTTGTCTTTCTCGTTCCTCTTGTAGACATCTCTGTTCAGCAGCTTCAACCTCTGCCACCTTTTTCAACTTGTTATCTTCTATTTGAGCCGCATTTAAAATATTGTTAACTTCTAAAATTTGTTCAAAATCAATTATTTCGTCAATTTTAATCAAATAATCATCTTGATTAGTGATATATTGTAAACTTAATATTTTATTTGTAGCATTTTGCTTAGTTTGATTTAATTCTCGTTCTTGTCTTTCTCTCTCGAGTCGAAGTTCTCTTTCTCCTAGATACTCTTTTGGGTAAGTGCCATCATTAAAATATACAACTTCATCAGCAACATCATCAAGGTAATGAATTTCTTTAACACACCAACTCAAGTCACCTGAGACATACTCTGAATTTATACTATCTTTCCAAGACCAGAGAATTATTTTCCACTTTCTAGAATAGGCCTTTTCAATTAGAGAACGCATGTCTAAGTCTCCACTCATAATTATGAGGTCCCCTGGATTTTTAGTTTCTGAAATATGCTCCATCCCCTCTACTAATATTTTGCCATCTACACCTTTTTCTCCAGATTTGGTTCTTTCATAAGTATAAACTTCAAATCCATTATTCTCCATAGTTTTCCAAAAACTATCATTTGGCGGAGGTGTTGAACCTGCTAACACTTTTCTTTGATTAGCATTACCAGTATGTTCTTTAACAAATTTTATATAGTCGATTCTGGCTCTATAGCCGAATCTATTTAACCCAATAAAAATATTTGAGTTGTCAATTAAAAGCAAATCCATAATTTACCTCCTAGAAATCAATCTATCTCCAACCCAAATTCATTAACCTCATCAGGTGTATCACTAAACACCGTCACGTGTCCCATTTTGCGGTTGTGCTTTGCTTCTAGTTTACCATAAAAGTGGGGATGGGCGGTAGGGTTTTCTTGAAGAAAGGTTTGGACTGCTTCCATGTCTTGTCCCAAAACGTTAATCATGACAGCTGGGGAAAGCAGGCGGATAGGGGGCAGAGGCTGACCGAGAATGCCTCGGATATGAGTGTCAAACTGTGAAAAATCACAAGCTTCAATCGAATAGTGTCCCGAATTATGTGGGCGTGGGGCGATTTCATTGACCAGAATCTCGTCGCCTGCCACAAACATTTCAACACAGAGGGTGCCTGCCAAATGGAGCTTATCTGCGATTTGCAGAGCCATAGTTTTGGCCTTTTCAGCTAGTTCATCTGAAATGCGGGCAGGCACAATGGTCTTGTAAAGGATATTATTGCGGTGGATATTTTCCTGCACAGGAAAGACGGTGTAGTCGGAGCCATTGCCAGACACAAGGACGGAAATTTCCAGGTCAAAATGCACAAATTCTTCCAAAACACACTCGGCAGAATTAGCTAGTTGACTAGCCTCTACCAAGTCCGCCGCTTCTCGAATGACCTTCTGGCCATGTCCATCATAGCCCCCAGTGGCTGTTTTCAAAATATAGTTTTTGCTGAGATCCAGTCCCTCTAAATCTAGGCTAGAAGTGACAACTTTGTAGGGGGCGACTTGCACACCAGCTTTTTTCGCCAAAAAATCCTTCTCAAAAATGCGGTTCTGGGAAATGCGGAGCAGGTCTGTCCCTTGAGGGAGCTGGCCGTCCTTGATGACCGCGTCCAGTCCGTTGGCATCGACATTTTCAAACTCGTAGGTCAGGACATCGCACCGCTCCGCCAACTGTTTGAGGGCCGCCACATCGTGATAGGGAGCGACGATGACCTCGCTGACCTTGGAGGCTGGGCAATCCGCCGCGGGATCCAGCGTGATCACCTTATGGCCCATATAAATAGCCGAAATAGCCATCATCTGCCCCAGCTGACCGCCGCCGATAATTCCGATTGTCTTAGATGAGGTCATCTGTCATCGCCTCCGCAATTTTTTCCTGTTCCTTGGCAAAGTCTGCCAGCTGAGCTGCAATGGTTTGGTCTTCAATGGAGAGAATACGAATAGCCGTCAGGGCTGCGTTGGTGGCACCTGCTTCACCAATCGCCATAGTCGCAACAGGCACACCGCCCGGCATCTGCACGATTGAATAGAGGGAATCCACACCGCTGAGGGCACGAGATTGGACTGGAACACCGATGACAGGCAGGGTCGTCTTAGCTGCCACCATACCCGGCAAATGAGCCGCACCACCCGCTCCTGCGATGATGACCTTAATACCACGACCACGCGCCTCTTCGGCGTGACGGAACATGAGGTCTGGTGTGCGGTGGGCAGAGACCACTTTCTTTTCATAGGCTACGCCAAATTTGTCCAGCACATCGGCTGCTTTTTTCATGGTTTTCCAGTCAGAACTAGAACCCATGATGATGGAAATTGGAATATTCATACTTGTCTTTCCTTTTCTTTGTCCCTTATTTCACTGCCTTACTTCCAATATCTGTCCGATAAAAGAGGCCTGTCGTATCTTGATTTTTCAGCTCCGAGTAAATTTTTTCTTGGGCTTCTTGGACGGTGTCTGCTGTGGTGACCAGCATATAAACCCGACCGCCGTTTGAGAGCAGTGCTCTGCTATTGTCCGCAAAACGAGCCCCTGCATAGTAGGTCGTGATGTCGCCCTCGGTCTTCGCTGGTAACTCTACACCTTTTTCGTAATCCAGAGGGTAGCCGTTTGATGCCACGACTACGCCCAGCGTCACGCCACTATCCAGCCAAGTCAGCTGTGTCGGGCGTTTGTGGAGAATGTCATCGATGTTCTGAGCAAAGTCGGAGGTCAGACGAGGTAGGATAATCTGAGTTTCTGGGTCGCCAAAACGGGCGTTAAACTCGATGACCTTGGGACCTTGGTCGGTCAGAATCAAACCAGCATAGAGCACGCCCAGATAAGACCGCCCTTCCGCAATCATGCCATCCAGAATAGGCTTGACAATGGTGTCAACCGCCGTATCCACCACGCTTTGAGGCAGGTGGGGAACAGGTGCGTAAGCCCCCATACCGCCTGTGTTGGGACCTTGGTCGCCGTCAAAGGCACGCTTATGGTCCTGGGCTGTCGGCAGGATATAGAACTGGTTGCCGTTGACCAAGGCAAAGAGCGAGAACTCCTCACCCTCCAAAAACTCCTCGATGACTACGCGGGCACCCGAGTCACCGAACTTGTTGTCCAAGAGCATCTCCCGTGCCGCTTCGACCGCCTGCTCGACGGTTTCCGCCACGACCACACCCTTGCCCAGTGCCAATCCGTCCGCCTTGACCACGATTGGTGCGCCCTGCTCTTCGATGTAGGCTTTGGCTTCTTCGAAGTTGGAAAATGTGCCAAAGGCTGCTGTTGGAATGCCGTATTTGACCATGGTTTGCTTAGCAAAGTCTTTTGACCACTCTAGCTCCGCGGCGAGACGACTCGGACCAAATGCCTTTAACCCAGCCTGTTCAAAATCATCAACGATACCTGCTGCCAGAGCATCATCTGGACCAACAAAAGTCCAGGCAATGTCATTTTCCTTGGCAAAGTTGATGAGAGCAGAATGTTCGGAAATAACGATATTTACCAATTCAATCCCATCTAAAAGCATTCCATCATTTCCAGGAGCGACAAAGACCTTTTCTACCTGATCAGACTCTAACAATTTCTTTGCTATAGCGTGTTCACGACCACCAGAGCCAACAACCAAAAGTTTCATTTTTTCACACCTCAAAAACGGATTTTCTATAAACAGTATAGCAAAAACAGACGGATTTTGATAGAAGGAACAAAAGAATGTTCGGGAATAGAAAAAGCTCACACGGATGTGAGCAAATTTCTCAATGTCTAAAATGTCTTACTCCCGTGAAGACCATGGTCAAGCCATACTTGTTGGCCATGTCAATGGAGTCTTGGTCACGGACAGAGCCACCCGGCTGAATGATCGCCTTGATTCCTGACGCAGCGATTTCTTCCACATTATCAGCAAATGGGAAGAAGGCATCCGAGGCCAAAACGGCTCTTTCCAAACGGTCCTTGGCCTGCTCGATGGCGATACGGACGGACGCCACACGGTTGGTTTGCCCCGGTCCCACGCCTAAGGTCATCTTGTCATTGGTTATGATGATGCCGTTGGACTTGACGTACTTGGAGGACTTCCAAGCGAACTCCATGGCCGCCCACTCTTGCTCGGACGGTTGACGCTCGGTCACCACCTGCCAGTCCGCAGGGCTTTCTACCACCACGTCCTGATCCTGCACCAAGAGTCCGCCGACAACGCCTGTGAACTCTTTTTCCACTTCGCTCGCATCCTGTGCATCAAAGGCCAATTCCAAAATCCGAAGATTTTTCTTTTTATTGGTCAAAATAGCTAGCGCTTCTGCCGAGTAGCTCGGTGCGATGATGATTTCTAAGAAAATCGGGTGCATCTTTTCAGCCGTTGCAGCATCTACTTCCCTGTTCAACACGACGATGCCTCCGAAAATCGATACTGGGTCAGCCTCATAAGCGTAATCCCAAGCCTGGTCAATGGTTTCTGCCTGCCCGATACCACAAGGGTTCATGTGTTTAAGAGCCACAACAGTCGGACGGTCCTTGAAATCACGGATAATCCGAATAGCCGCATCCGCATCACGAATGTTGTTAAAGGACAACTCCTTTCCGTTTAACTGCTTAGCAGCTGCAATAGAATAGTCTGTTGGCAGGGCATTTTGGTAAAAATCCGCATTTTGCTGGGGATTTTCTCCGTAACGCATAGGCTGATTGAGATCATAAGTAATGGTGAGTTTTTCAGGCTTGTCTTCACCGACTTGCTTGGTGAAATAATCTGCAATCAGGGCATCGTAGGCTGCGGTGTGACGGAAGACCTTGGCAGCCAATCGCTGACGCGTTGAGTAAGTCGTCTGTCCCTGCTCTGCTATTTCCCCTAAAACCGTAGGATAATCTGCTGGATCCACCACAACGGTCACGCTGGCGTGGTTTTTGGCTGCCGAACGAAGCATGGAGGGACCACCGATGTCAATATTCTCTACCGCCAAATCATAGGTCACATCTGGACGTAAAATAGTCTCTTTGAAGGGATAGAGGTTGACCACCACCAAATCAATCAAGCCAATTTCATGGTCGCTGGCAGCTTGCAAATGGCTGTCCAAATCCCGACGTGCTAACAAACCACCGTGTATTTTCGGATGAAGTGTCTTGACGCGACCGTCCATCATTTCAGGAAAACCGGTCACATCGTCAATGGCGATGGTAGTTACACCAGCCTGATCCAAGGCAACCTTGGTACCACCGGTCGAGATGATTTCCCAGCCAAGCTTGGTCAATTCTTGGGCAAGTTCTACGATGCCATTCTTATCTGATACGCTAATCAGTGCGCGTTTTGTCATATTTTCTCCTTTTCCTTACCAGAACTACTTGATTTGGGTCATGAGGAATCCTGATAAAATCAAGGATAGACCATAAGCCAGAATCAAACGTGCAGGATTTTCTAAGTTTACAAAAATAAGGCTATTGAACAGCAGAGCTGCCAAAACAAATACCAAAATAAATGAGATGACTTTCTTTATCATAACACTCTTCTTTTCGCCCCCAACTCCTCCAAAACCGCTGGATAGAGTTGGTACTCGGCTTCATGTATTCTTGCTTCAAAGGTTTCCAAGGTATCATCGGCTAGTCTAGGCACTCGAACTTGTTTGATGATTTGTCCTGTATCAATACCGCTGTCAACCCAATGGACTGTTACGCCACTTTTAGAAACGCCTGCATTCCAAGCGTCTTCAATACCGTGAGCTCCTGGAAATTCAGGCAGATAAGCCGGGTGGATATTGATGATTCGACCTTCATACTGAGCCAATAGGGTTGGTCCCACAATCTTCATATAGCCTGCCAATACCATCAAGTCAATCTGGTGCCGGTCTAAGAGTTGGATGAGAGCTTCTTCGTATGCCTGCTTATCTGCAAACTCTTTTAGTTCAAAAGTAAAGGCTGGCACGCCAAGTTTTTCAGCCCGTTCCAAGACATAGGCATTTCTACGGTCTGAAAAGAGGAAGGCTACTTCAAACTGCTCTGCGATGACTTGGAAATTGGAGCCGTTGCCTGATGCAAACACTGCTATTCGTTTCATTTGATGACCACGCTCTTGTCTTCCTTGGCGATGATACGTCCAATAGTGTAAACTTCCTCGTCAACTAGTTGACAGACACTGTCAACCTTGTCTGGACTGACAGCCAATACCATGCCGATACCCATATTGAAGATTTCGAACATTTCTTCATGTTTGATTTGGCCGTATGTTTCAAGGGCTGTAAAGATTGGAAGGACTGGAATCTTGTCTTCTTCAATCTCAGCTGCAAGGTTGTCAGCAAACATACGAGGAACATTTTCGATGAAGCCACCGCCTGTGATATGGGCAATGCCGTTGACCAGACCTGCTTTTACCAGAGGCAACACCTGCTGGACATAGATACGTGTCGGCTCTAATAGGACATCCTTAAGAGCTCTGCCATTGAGCTCTGGCAACAGAGCGTCCCCAGAAACATCTGCAAAAACGCGTCGGACAAGGGAATAGCCGTTGGAGTGGATGCCGCTTGAGGCCAAGCCAAGAAGAATGTCGCCCTCCTGGACCTTGCTACCGTCGATAATCTGGGATTTCTCTGCAATGCCGACGGCAAATCCAGCCAGGTCATAGTCATCCTCGCCGTACATACCAGGCATTTCAGCCGTTTCACCGCCAATCAATCCGCAACCAGCTTGGACACAGCCTTCCGCAACACCTGCAACCACCTGCTCCAGCTTGGCTGGCTCATTTTTTCCTGTCGCGATGTAGTCGAGGAAGTAAAGTGGCTCCGCACCTGCTGCGATGATGTCGTTGACACACATAGCCACGCAATCCTGACCAATCGTATCATGCTTGTCATACTGAATTGCCAGCATGAGCTTTGTGCCGACTCCGTCTGTTCCAGATACCAAGACTGGCTCTTTGACATCCAGCTTGGTCAGGTCAAACATACCACCAAAGCCACCAAGGGCTCCCATCACACCCAAACGTTCTGTCCGAGCCACATGCTTCTTAATTCGCTCAACCACTTCATAGCCAGCTTCGACATCAACACCTGATTGGGCATAAGCATTTTTATTTGTCATTTTGATTCCTTTCAACAGTTTACAGGTCTGTCAAGTAACGTTGACACCTCTGTCTTTACTTGACATTTTCAATGTAGAAACTCGTTTTCTCTTCTAGACTGCGGAGGTATTCTTCCTCATAGTCATAGAGAGGCGTTGGAAATTCTCCGTCAAAGTAGGCTACACAGAGCCCGCCTTTTGGCGCATCGGTTTCGATGCCGATGGCTTCAATCATCCCTTCAAGAGAAAGGTAGGTCAGGCTGTCTGCCCCAATAATCTCACAGACTTCCTCAGCGGTGTGGTTGGCTGAAATCAACTCCCGACGGGTCTGAATGTCAATACCATAAAAACAAGGGTACTTGAGTTCAGGACTTCCAATAGCCACATGGACTTCTTTTGCCCCTGCATCACGAAGAAGCTGGACAATGCGACGGCTAGTTGTACCGCGAACAATAGAGTCGTCAATCATGACCACACGCTTGCCTTTGACAACACTTGAAACGGCTGACAACTTCATGCGCACACCCTGCTCCCGCAATTCCTGGGTTGGTTGAATAAAGGTCCGCTGGGTATATTGGTTTTTAATTAACCCCATTTCATTTGGCAAACCAGATTCCTCTGCAAATCCCATAGCCGCAGATAGGGAGGAGTTTGGCACACCGACCACAATATCTGCCTCGTATTTAAATTCCTGGGCCAAACGACGACCCATATTTTTTCTAGCTGTATGAACATTGATACCATGAATAACCGAATCTGGGCGAGCAAAGTAAACATACTCCATGGAGCAAACTGCCAACTGCGTATCTCTTGTATAGCTATCATATTGAATTCCTGAATCATCAATGACGACAATTTCACCAGGCTCCACATCGCGAACCCACTCAGCACCTACTACTTCAAAGGCACAGGTTTCACTAGCAACAACCCAGGCACCATTTTTCATCTTTCCAATTGAAAGTGGACGGAAACCGTTAGGGTCCAAGGCAGCAACCAATTTGTCTTCCAACATAATCAGGTAAGCAAAGCCACCTTTAACAGTATTGAGAGCTTCCTTAATTTTTCCCATAAAGTCTGGATTGTGACTGCGGCGAATCAAGTGCATGAGAATTTCCGTGTCAGAAGAAGAAGAGAAAATGGAACCATTTTTTTCAAGTTCAGCCTTCAAACTGACCGCGTTGGTTAAATTCCCATTATGTGCCAAACCCACCTGCATATCTGCAAAATCAAATAGGAAGGGCTGGATATTATTGATAGAAGCAGAGCCAGAAGTTGCATAACGGACATGACCAATAGCAGCCGTTCCTGTCAAGGCTTCTAAATCTGCTGGATTTTTGAAGACTTCTGCAATCAAGCCTGTTCCGCGATGGCGACGCAAATGCCCACCATCATTGGCTAAAATCCCTGCCCCTTCTTGCCCACGGTGCTGCAAGCTATGCAGACCAAAATAGGTCACCTGAGCAGCCTGCGGATGTCCCAAAATGCCGAAAACACCGCATTCTTCGTTGAGTGATTTAACTTCGTATGTCATATTTATTTTCCTGTAAAATAGCGAACCGCTGAAACAAAGAGCTCTTGGTCTTTCTTACCTGGAATGTTTTGGAAAAGACCGTCCTCGTAACGCTCCGAATGCCCCATTTTCCCGATAATCTGACCGTTGCGACTGGTAATGCCCTCAATGGCATGGCTGGATCCATTTGGATTGTACTTAGAATCCATGCTTGGCTGACCAGTAAAGTCAACATACTGACTGAAGATTTGCCCATTATCACGCAAAGTAGCAAATTCCTCGTCCGTCACGACAAATTTTCCTTCCCCATGGGAAACTGGGATAGCGTGAATGTCACCGACTTGGACACCTGCCAACCACGGAGAATTGACATTGACAATCCGTGTCTCCACCATTTTGGCAACGTGCTGGTTGGCATCGTTGTAGAAGAGGGTCGGACTGCTTTCTCCCGCCTCCTCAAAGTTTCCATACGGCAGCAAGCCTGATTTGACAAGAGCTTGGAAACCATTACAGATACCGATGATAAGGCCACCTTTTTCGATGAAACGATCAATAGCAGAGCGGACCTTGGCGTTTCGTAAGATAGTCACGATAAACTTAGCAGACCCGTCTGGTTCATCCGCAGCTGAGAATCCACCTGCGAAGAAGAGAATGTTGGCCTTGTCAATATTGTCAACCATAGTGTCAACCGAGTTTTCAATGCTCTCTGCATCTAAGGTCACAAATGGCACCAGATTAACCTTGGCACCAGCCTGTTCAAAGGCCTTGGCTGAGTCATATTCTGAGTTGGTCCCTGGGAAGACTGGGATGTAAACAAGCGGAACTTCGACTCTTTCCTTGGATTGTATAACCGCTAAAGTTGTAATTGCAGGAACATCCTGTAAGTCTGTCTCCTGTTCAAATTCTGTTGGATAAACTTCTTCTAGTTTGCCCTCAAAGGCTGCCTGCAAGTCCTGTCCCGCAAGGTTGACACCATTGACAATCAGTGTAAAGCCTGTAGTCGTTTGACCGATTTTCACAGCATCTGGAATATCTTCTTGCGATGTGAAGATAAAGCCACCAAGTTGGCCTGTCAAACTCGTTTCAAGTTCCGCCAGCTCGACTTCTGCACCAATTTGGTTACCAAAGGACATGAGGGCTAGGCTTTCTAGAACACCACCATACTTGACTGAACTAACAGCCGTAATCGCATAATCGCTCTGCCATTTTTCAAAAGTCTCAAAATTAGACTTGATCAAGGCAAAATCAATGTCTTCTGATAAAATCTGGCCTGGTAAGTAGTAAATGTACTCGCCAGCCGCCTTGAACTCAGGTGAGAGAACCTTGCGGCTGTCTGCTGTTGTCACACCAAAGGCCACCAAGGTCGGCGGAACTGTCAAGTCCTCAAAGGTACCAGACATGGAATCCTTGCCCCCGATAGACGGTAGGCCCAGTTGAATTTGAGCCTCAATAGAGCCGAGTAGAGCGGCTACTGGCTGACCGAAACGCTCTGCCTGCTTGTCCATGCGTTGGAAATACTCCTGATAAGAGAAGCGAGCCTTGGACCAATTAGCCCCTGTTGCCACCAAGCGGGCTGTCGCTTCGATGACTGCATAGGCTGCTCCGTGGTAAGGTGACCAGTCTGCCAGATAAGGATGATAGCCCTGAGCCATGACAGAAGCCGTCGTCGTCACACCGTGTTGGACAGGTAGTTTCTGCACCGAACTTTCTGTCGGAGTCAGCTGGTGACGACCTCCGAGAGGGTGGTTGACGGTTGAACGACCAACAGATGAGTCGAAAATGGTCTGCAAACCTTTTTGACTAGCATGGTTGAGGTCTGATAGAAGGTCTTTCAAGTCCTCTTGTAGCGTTTCAGCAGATGTTGTACGTGTTTCCGGCAAGTTGACAGCATTGTCAACTACTTTTGCATCAACTACTACACGAACACCATTTGTATCAAGGAAAGAACGTTCCAAATCAACAATCGTTTGGCCATTCCAAGTCATGATTAGATTTGGTTTTTCAGTCACTTTGGCTACAACAACCGCATGGATATTTTCCTGACGGCAGGCTGCGATGAAGGTATCTACGTCCTCTGGACGGACAACGACACTCATCCGCTCCTGTGATTCGGAAATGGCAATTTCCGTTCCGTTCAAGCCTGCATACTTGAGTGGAACCTTATCCAAATCGATTTCAAGACCGTCTGCTAGTTCCCCAATAGCTACGCAGACACCGCCTGCACCGAAGTCATTGGATTTTTTAATCAAGCGAGTCACGGCACCATTGCGGAACAAGCGTTGGATTTTGCGTTCTTCAATGGCATTTCCTTTTTGGACTTCCGCACCAGCCGTTTCCACAGACTCAACTGTCTGTACTTTAGACGAGCCTGTTGCCCCACCGATACCATCGCGACCTGTTTTTCCTCCCAATAAGATGACCACATCGCCTGCGACTGGTTTTTCACGAACGACATTTTCCTTAGGAGCAGCACCAACCACGGCACCAAGTTCCATCCGTTTAGCGACAAAGCCTGGGTGGAAATACTCACGCACATAGGTGGTCGCAAGACCAATTTGGTTTCCGTATGAAGAATAACCATGTGCCGCTGTTTTTGAAATGATTTGCTGTGGCAATTTCCCTGGGCGAGTCGCTGTCAGAGGCTGGGTGATATCGCCCGCACCTGAAATTCGCATGGCCTGATAAACATAGGAACGACCTGACAAAGGATCACGAATGGCACCACCTATACAGGTTGCGGCACCACCAAAAGGCTCGATTTCTGTTGGGTGATTATGGGTTTCATTCTTGAACATGAGGAGCCAGGGTTCTTTTACTCCATCCACTTCCACTTCAATTTCTACCGAACAGGCATTGATTTCGTCCGACACCTCCATATCATCCAAACGACCGTTTGCTCTCTCATAACGACCAAAAATGGTCGCCATATCCATAAGCGTCTGTGGTTTATCTGTCCGACCTAATTCTGTCCGCATAGCAAGGTACTTGTCATAGGTCGCCTGCAATTGCTTTTGGAATTTTGAAGCTGAAAAGTCAATAGACTTCAGTTCTGTTTCAAACGTCGTATGACGGCAGTGGTCACTCCAATAAGTATCCAAGACCTTGAGCTCTGTTTCGGTTGGCACTCGACCGATTGACTTGAAATAATCCTGAATGAAGAGCAGATCTTCCACTTCCATAGCCAAACCAGCCTCACGCTTGTAAGACGCAAATTCCTCTGCCCCGTAGCTATCAAAAAAGTCCAAGCTTGGAATGACTGTATCTGACACCGAAAACTCCTGAGCCACCAAAGGAGCATCCATATCCTTAAATCGCGAATCCACAGGATTCAGCAAATAATTCTTGATGGCAACTAATTCTTCTTCCTGCACATCACCGTTCAAAATATAGAGCTGACCTGTATTGACACGCACCTCCTGACGACTGCCCAATAAGAGAAGGGCCTCCTGACTGCTGGCAGCCCGCTGGTCAAACTGCCCAGGAAGAGCCTCAATCGCAAAATAAGCAACCTCCTCCAAATCAAGCTCAGCTTCCGACAAGACCTTGTCCGTCACTTGCTCGGTAAAGATATGCTTAATAGCTTGCTCCAGCAAGTCATCCTCCAGATGGAAGACATCATAAACCTGCACCAGACGTACACTCGTCAAACTTGTCAACTGTAAATTATGAGTCAACTCCTTACGAAGAGCCTCCGCCTTAATCTGAAAATCCGCCTTCTTCTCAACAAAAATCCGCTTCGCCATTTTTTCCAATCCTTATTTCACTTCTTGTAACTTTGCCAATACGACCTCGTAAACCTCGGTCAACTCCCCGAGACCCCGACGGAAAACATCCTTATCGAGATGGTTGCCATCCGCATCCCACAAACGACAATTATCAGGAGAAAACTCATCCGCCAATAAAATTTGCCCAGAAGAGTCAATCCCAAATTCTAGTTTGAAGTCCACCAAAGTCAGCCCAATCTGAGCAAACAAGTCCTTCAAGAATTCATTGATTCGTCTTGTTTCTTCCTTGATATAGGCGATTTGGTCCTGACTAGCCAGTTCTAGAAAGGCAATGTGTTCATCGTTGATAAAAGGATCGTCCAACTCATCTTTTTTATAGTAAAATTCCACGATAGGAGTAGGTAAGGCTATCCCTTCCTCCACACCGAAGCGTTTTGAGAAAGACCCAGCTGTCACATTTCGCAAGACCACCTCAAGAGGAATAATCTCCACCTTCTTATTCAACTGCTCCGAATCCGACAAACGCTTGATAAAATGCGTTGGGACACCAGCTTCATTCAATTTTTCAAAAATCAAAGATGAAATCAGATTATTGAGCCGGCCCTTGCCCACAATCTGTTCTTTCTTACCACCATTAAAAGCTGTTGCCTGATCCTTATAAACCGCAACAATCTGGTCGCTGTCAGCCGTAGCGTAGATGTCTTTGGCTTTTCCTGAATAGAGAAGGTCTGTTTTCATGAGAATGTTCGCCTTTCGTAAAATATTCTAGTCTTTTCGTTTATTCTATCACATAACATTCGTGTAAAAAAGCATTTAACGGTATTTTGTAAAAAAATAAAGAAAAACGCCCGTAAACTACGAACGTTTTTTTACTTCTTCATAAATAAAATCAACAATATCAGATAGGACCTCAAAATGCTCAATAGCAGCATCTGGGACATCTACATGAAATTCATCCTCCAAATTAAGAACAAATTCCATGATTTCTACTGAATCTGCTGCAATATTATCTGCCAAAGTAGATTCAGGTTGAACTTGAAAATCTTCTCCCTTTTCATCCTGAATTAATTCAACAACCCGCTGATAGACCTGCTCTCTATTCATTGTCTTCCTCCACTACTGAAAATTTGGCCACTGATTTCTCCACAATACCGGCCTCCAAGATAGAACGCGTCTGCTTAATGGTATAGAAAATTGATTGAGCATCACTAGACCCGTGCGCCTTGATGACAGGTGCCTTCAGACCAAGCAAGACAGCACCGCCTGCTGTTTTATAATCCATAGCACCAAGCGCCTTTTTCAAGGTTGGTTTGACCAAAAGACCACCCAATTTAGCACGCAGACCGCCATTTTTGATAGAGCCCGTCAACTGACCAACGATGGATTTAGCCGTTCCCTCAATGGTTTTCAGGACAGCGTTTCCCGTGAAACCATCCGTCACGACCACATCTGCCACGCTGTTGAGCAACTCACGCGCCTCCACATTACCGATAAAGTTGATGGACTTGTCTTCCGCCAAGAGTTTATAGGCTTCTTGGTGAACTGGCGTGCCCTTGGTATCTTCCGTACCATTGTTCAAAAGTCCCACACGAGGTTGTTTGACACCACGCACGTGCTCCGCGTAAAATGAGCCAAGAATACCATACTGATAGAGGTGATGAGCTGTATTTTCAGCATTTGCTCCCAAGTCCATCATATCAAATCCCTTACCGTCCATAGTCGGCAAAGTAGACATAAGACCAGGACGATCGATATGCTTGATACGGCCAACCACAAAGACGCCTGCCGCCAAAAGAGCACCCGTATTTCCAGCTGACAAGACCGCATCTGCCCGACCATCCTTGACAGCCTTGGTCGCTAGGACCATCGAAGCTTCTTTCTTACGACGAATCGCCTTGACAGGCTCATCATCTGAATTGATTTTCTCCGTGGTATGAACAATGCTGACACGCTCTGTCGCTGTCAAATACTGCTTGATTTTAGCCTCATCACCATAAAGTTGAATTTCAATGTCTGGAAAGGCAGCCAAGGCTTGATTGACACCTTCGACCACTGCCTGAGGGGCGTGGTCCCCACCCATAGCATCTACTGCAATACGTTTCATTTATCTATTTCCTTCACTTTAGTCTTAGAGATATTATAGCACGATTTCAGCTTTTTTCCTATTATTGAAAATAGCAGAGCAAAACAAAAATCCCCTTTCTCTCGCAAGAAAAGGGATAACACCTTAAAATTCCATCTTCTTAAAATACTTCAAGGTAAGATAAGCTAATACCGTCGAATAAACCAAAGTAACCAAAACAGATGTTCCTAATGTTGAAAACAGGCTTGCTCCTTCATACAAGGCATTAATATTACCAGTTGGAAAGAAGCTAGCCAAACCAAATACTGCTAAAATACTTGACCCAAGTGAGTAACCAAAGGCAACTGCCATAGTCGCTCCGACCCCTGAGTACAAGGAAACACAAGCAGCCAGTAAGACACAGACCAACATATCTAGCATACCACCAAGGATACTTTGTGCAAATCCTGCATTTTCATCCGCCAGATGATCCCAGAAACTCAAGGTTGCATAGTCCAAATGACCAATACGTGTGTAGTAATAAGGTACCATCACCAATAGAAAGATTCCTGTATAAATAAGGACAATCGTCACCAGACTCAAGACCTTGGCCAAAAAGATGTCCTGACGCTTGATGTCCTTATAGAGAAACATAGTATGACTATCCGCCTCACCCTTGAAGACCGTATAGGTCAGATAGAAAAGGGCAAGAATAGGTAGAGTAAAGTCATTTGAAGACTTAAATAAACTACCAGTCAGAGCTACAAACGAATAAAGATAGCCGTCGCTTACACCAGGCACCATGAAGTTGGAACCTTTGGGCAAGAAGCTTGCAGCCAGAAAAAGAGTCGGAAAGAGGAGGGCAAAGGCAAGGAAAATCTTGGTTTCCTTCCTCTTCCAAACACTGGCAAAAACAGGTTTAAAAATTGCTAACATACTATTCACCTCGACTAAAAATTTCTTTCAAGTGGTTTTCTTTTACATGAAGCTTGCTGATCAAGTTTTGACTAGCTAGGTAGGATAGGACAGCATTGAGTTCTCCACTGCTTGCCTGAGTGGAAATCTCTAGGATATCCCCATCCAGAGTAATCGCTTCTGTCAGATAGGCTGAGAGAGCTTTCTTATCTGCTCTGCTATCAACCTCTACCAAGACGCTTGGAGCTGACTGCCCAGCAAACTCATCTGCCAACTGACCTTTTTCGATATAGACATAACGCTCACAGAGAGCCTCCAACTCGCCAAGCTGGTGACTGGAAATCAGCATAGAGATATTGCGTTCCTGTGACCAAGATTTGAGAATATCGATCAACTGTTGAACACCGACAGGGTCCAAGCCCACAAAAGGCTCATCCAAGATAAGGAAGTCTGGCTCTGCTACCATCGCGATAGCCAAGGCCGTCCGCTGTTTCATACCAAATGAGAACCCTTTTGGCTTACGGTTGCGAGCCTCCCACAAGTCTAAGAGCTTGAGAGTCTTTTCAATATTTGGAAACATCTCTGTCCTACCATGCAAGGTCAGGTAAAACTTCAAATTATCAATAACCGACATCTCTGGATAGAAAACAGGGTCAATCATAATCCCAAAATCCTTGAGCAAGTTATCTGCCGTATGAATATCCACACCATTATAGGTAATGCTTCCTGTTGTCGGCTTGAGGGATTTAGCCATCAATTTCATCAAGGTCGATTTCCCAGCACCGTTTTTACCGATAAGGCCGACGATTTCACCCTTTTTAATCTCCAAACTCACATCTTTTAATGAGTAAAAGTCATTTCCAGTAAATTGTTTTGATAGGTTCTTGATTGTAAGCATTGTTATTCTCTCTTTCTTAGGTATCTTTAATATTCAATTTTTTCAAAATTCTTGCGTGCCGAACGATAGGCCAATCCAAAATATAGCAGAATCAAACCTAGACTAATGGCAAGAGCAAGTCCAAATGGAAACTGTCCAGCCAGTTTGGTCGCATAGGTCTGTGGGAAAGTATAGCGAAAACCATTTAAAAGTGGAGCAATTTGAGCAAAAAGGTTAAAAAGTACCCCAGTCAAGACAGCCATTATGGTTGTTCGCTTGATAGATACTGCCGCTACCAGACTAAGCAAAATCAGATTTAAACCAATCATCGTCAAGATATAGAGCAAACTATAAGCAGCTTGATGAGCAGGAAGCCAGTGAAAACCATGTCGGGGAGCAATGGTAACGACATAGGTCAGACTAGCGATAAGGACTGTCCCTAAGAAATAAATCATATAGACAGCAAAGAGACTGAGCAACTTAGCATGAAGAATGCTGGATTTCTTGATATCCTTGTAAAGAAACAGGATTCCTGAACCAATCTCATCACGAAAGACCGACGATACGATAAAGCCCATGATTAAGGCAGGTAAGACCAACTGGAATTGCAACTCCAAAGCCGACACGATAAAGGAAAGCCAACTACTTGCCACATCTGTGTTGATTTGAGCTCCTATACCAGCCAAGCTAGATACTAGCAAGGGCAAGAAGACAAAGGCTAAAAGAATATTCACATCACGTCTTTTAAAAACGGATTGAAATACTGAAGGAAACAGATTCATAATTTAACTCCTTAGGACTACTACTCAATGAAAATCAAAATCAGGCTAGCTCCAAAGGTTTGGGGAACCTTTGGAGGTTGGAAATAGAGCGAACATCGTTCGTGTCTATATGGCGCAGATAGAACTCTGTTACTTTTCATATTTTCAAGTAACAGGCTGAAAAACTCCACTGGAGCTTTTCAGTCATCAAATCAAGTCAACAACGCCTGATTTTGATTTTCGAAGAGTATTGATTTGTTTTACAAGAAGAGTATACCCCCAAAGAGCAATAAAAAATGACCACTCTAATGAATGGTCGTTTATTTGTCATGAACGGTAAATATTATGTTTTAACCGTATGCGGTACATGTAGTTCTTGACGGAATCGAAAAGCCTGACTAGTCGTCACCAGTCTAATAGATGGATAGTGTGACAGGATTTTCTGCACATTGGCCAAACCAATCCCTCGCCCCTCTCCCTTACTGGATTTTCCATAAGAAAAGATAGATTTTGTCTGAATCTTCTCTTCGGTTGTGCTATTTTCGATGATAAGGATTTTTTCACCTTGGTCTTCAAAATAAGCTACAAGCAGACTCTTCTCAGCTGACAAACTGGCTGCCTCTATGGCATTGTCTAAAAAGATTGATAAGATAGTCACCATATCCAGCAATTCGATCCCTACTGGAGCGGTGCTGGCTTCTTCTATCTCAACGGTCAGCTGAATCCCCCGACTTTGAGCCTCCATCAGCTTAGCAGATAAAATACTTTTCATCGCAGTATTATCCAGATGAGCTAGATTTCCAATATCATAGGAATCTTGGTAAAATTTCTGGTCTGTCCCTGCAAGAACCGTTTGGTAAATTACCTTGATTTCTCTCACATCTTCCTGCTTGATAGCTTCATTCAGACTAACCAAGATATTGGTATAATCATGTCGAAAACTTCTAATGTCCTTATACAGGCTTTCCACATGCTGACTGTAGTCTTCTAAAGAAGATAATTGAGCATCCTTTGCTTCCTGCAATTCCTCAGTCAACAGCTCTTTTAGCTTGGTGTTGAGGAAAAAGAGACTACCGATAAAGTAAGCAAAGTAAATCTTAATAAAATCTAGATAAACCTGACTGTCCCCTATGCCAATAGCTACCGAAAAGTCCATTTCTCCTACTGATTGCCCAAAAACGAGCAACGCATGTACCACAACAACATAGAAGAGCATAGAATAAATGAGGTTCTTGAGACTCTTTTTAAACTTAGGATAGGCAAAGACCCTCTTCATGTGCTGAAAATCAATTCCCAGCAAACGGATAAAGGTTCGATAAAAAGGAACAAAAAGTAAGAGAACCACTACCACAAAGAGAACATCAAGCCATTCCAGATTCATCTGCCATAGTTGAAAGGTTGTCCACTTAAGCTGGTAAATCCCAAAGGTTCGCTGAAATAAATCAACTAAGACAAAAGGTGCCAAACCGTAGAACAAGAATTGAGACCAAGTCCAAGACCGCTGAAACACCAAGAGATAGACCAAGAAATAAAAAGGTTCAAGGTAAGGAACACTATCTGGAAAAAGGATGAATAACCCAGAAAATAGACCTGAGAAAGCAAGCGATCGCCACCATTTCAAGCTCAGCTGACTCAACTGATTAAACACTCCAAGCTTGATAAACCAGTCGATGAAGGACACTAGAAATACTAAACCAATAGCCATCATTTCCCAACCCTCTCCAGCAAACCTTTCAGTTTCATTCGAGAGACCAAGCAAGATTCCTCCTGTTCAAAATAAACCATCCGCTCCACAGCATCCACACGAAGAATATTAGCAGGATTGACCACATAAGCCCGATGGCTCTGGTACAAGCGTTCATCTGTTTTAGCAATATCTGACACCTTGCCATAAAACTCTGTATGACCTGACTTGGTTGTCAAGACGACCTTATGAGGCGTTGAAGAGGTTTCAAAATACAAAATATCTGAAAAAGGAACTTGAATCTGAGAAAACTCACTCTTGAAAACAAAAGCATCATCGCTCACAGTCTGACTGATATGACGATAAGCATGTTGGAGAACATCTGCCACCGCTTCCTTAAAGGCAAGCTCATCCAACCCCTTATCAATAAAATCAAGAGCCGACACACGGTATTTATAGGTCAAAGGCATAAATTCCGAATGCGTCGTCACAAAAACAATCACAGCATGCGGATCACGCGCCCTTATCTCCCGTGCAATCTCCATCCCTTTCTTCTCCTCACCTCTAATCTCAATATCTAGGAAAAAGAGCTGATGATTTCCAGTCTCTGTCACAGCCTCCAGTAACTGCTGAGGTTTACCAAACACTTCCAAGGTCTTGTAGGCAACGTCACTCGTTTTTACAACTTCCTCAATCGCCTGCTCCAACCTAGCTTGTTGCATAAAATCATCTTCCAAGATAAAAATCCGTAACATCTCATCCCCCATTCATGACAAAATAAAGACTGTTCATGACAGCTCCACCCCATTTTCTCTAAAATCTCCTATACTAAGATATATCAAAGAAAAGAAAGGAACCTACATGATCTATATCCTAAAACCATTCTTCTATCCAAACACGATAGAAAGGATTTTAAACCAACTTGGGCGACCCTTCCAAGTCAAACACAAGGAAGATTTTCCCGTCGCCCATCAAATTAACTACTATTTTATCATAAATACCCCTCAAAACATATTCTGGGATGGAATGAAGGTAGCAAAAACCATTCGCCAGCGAGATGACACTGGACAGCTCATCTTGATTGATGAAGAGCCTGACTACCAAGTCTGCTTCCGAAGCCACCTCTCCTTCCTAGCTGTCCTGACACCACTCCAAGCCCAAACAGAATTAAGGGAATATCTACAAAACAGCCCTCTCCATTGAGAAGGCTGTTCTTATTCTTCTGGCTTCATAATCTGCCCCCAAGAAGACAAATCATCTATAAATTTCTTGGATTTCAAGTGAATGCCCACATATTCCTCATATATTTGGTCGATAAAAATCCGTAATTTTCGCTTCATCTCAGGCTTGATGGAGATGGTTTCCAGCTCATCAAAGGAAATAGCCTGAAATTGATCAAGTAGATAGGGAACATTGGGTTCCAGATAAGCCCGTCGCTCATCTTGTTGATAGTGTTGCGGACACAAGACACCGCTGTACTTGTAGGAATAGTCAAAAGGCAAGCCAACCCGATGACAGAAAGCACACTCGTGAAAATTCAGACTGATCCCAAATCGTCCCAAGAGCTGAATTTCAAAGATATTGGTCAAAATTTCATAGTCCAAACCCGACTCCATCAAGTCCAAGGTCTTGACCAAAAATACAAAGAGGGCTGGGTCATAAACCTTATCCTGCAAGGCCGCATCTGCCAAGGCCAAGATATAGGTAGCATAGCTGAGCTTGAAAATATCACCGTTAATAGCCTTAAAAGGTTGCACCTGATGAAAATCTTCGATATAAGATAGACCGTCATCATTGATTTTAACGATAAAATCCGCATAGGTCAAAGGCTGTATAGAAGCTACCAGCTTGGACTTAGAGGCATGTTTCACGAAAAACATTCGCTTGCCAGCCTTCTCCGTAAAAATCTTGACTAGCTTGTCATCTTCCCGAAAATTCCGATTGTAAAGGACTAATCCCCTGGTTTCAATTCGTTCCATTTTCTTCCAGATATTCCTTCAAACGAGCCATGGCTGTTTGAATCTTCTCCATACTAGCCGCATAGGAAATTCGCACATAGCCTTCTCCATATTGACCAAAGGCCGCACCTGGAATAAAGGCCACCGCTTTCTTTCTCGCAAAGTCTTGCAAGAAGCTAAAAGAATCTTGATTGTAACCCGCAGGGATTTTTGCAAAGATGTAAAAAGCTCCATCAGGCTTGATAATTTTAAAGCCTAAATCTGTCATCTTCTCGATGATGTAATCCCTACGCTTGACATACTCCGCCCGCATCGGAAGAGCATCATCCTTACCATTTTTCAGGGCCTCAACTGCACCATACTGCATAGCAGTTGACGCCGCTGTCACAAGATACTGATGGCTCTTAATAATTTGAGCGATGATGGGAGCTTGACTCATAATCAAGCCAATCCGCCAACCTGTCATGGCATGGGACTTGGACAAGCCCTGAATCAAAATGGTCTGTTCTGGCAAAAACTCCGCAATCGAAGTATGAGGCTGACCAGTATAAGTCAACTCCGCATAGACCTCATCCGACAGGACAAAGACAGGATATTTACGCAAGACATCCGCAAAGGCCTGAATCTGCTCACGTGAGTAGGTCACACCCGTTGGATTGGCAGGATAGTTGAGAATGACAGCTTTTAGCTTATCCCCCTGCTCAATAATCGCCTCTTCCAACATCTCAGGTGTCAACACAAAATCATTAGCTGTCGTATCAATTTCAACGATGTCTGCACCCACCATATTGACAATCGGTTCATAACCAGGATAGGCAGGGGCAGGTAGAAGTACCGTATCTCCAGCTTCCAAAATAGCAACTAAGCTTGCTGATAGAGCTTCTGTCGCACCGATTGTAGAGAGGATTTCATTTTCTGGATTGTAGTGCAAATTATATTTTTCAGCCACAAACTCTGCTGCCGCTTGGCGCAACTCCAAAAGACCAGCCATACCAGTATAATAACTCTGGTTAGCATCGATAGCAGCCTTAGCCGCTTCTTTAACATGGTCAGGCGTTGTAAAATCAGGTTCTCCCAAGGTCAGTTTCAAAATCCCTGGAACATCCGAAATAGACTGATCAAACTGACGAATCATCGAAACCTCAATCCGATTCAAATTCTTATTAAAACGATTTAATAAATCCATTCTGCCACCTCAAAAACATATAAAACTATTATAATACATTTTGAAAATAAATGTAAAAAAGAAGAGTCATTTGACTCTCCTCATACTTATTTAACACGACTTGCCTCAAACAAAGGCGACAAGGGACGTTTTTCATGAATACGAATAATCGCTTCCGCTAATAATTCTGCCGTTGAAATATGTTCGATTTTATCGATTAAGCGTTCTTCTGCAATTTCAATTGTATCAAGAACAACCAATTTCTTAATTGCTGACTTACTAATGTTATCCATAGCAGGCCCTGACAATACTGGGTGCGTACATGAAGCATAAACAGCCGTTGCCCCTGCATCTGCCAAAGCATCCGCTGCATGACAGATGGTACCCGCAGTATCAATCATATCATCAATCAAGATACAAGTTTTATCCTTAATATCGCCAATAATGTTCATCACTTCTGATGTATTCATCTTATCAACACTACGACGTTTATCAATAATAGCAATCGGTGTCTTCAAGAACTGTGCTAACTTACGGGCACGTGTCACACCACCATGGTCAGGTGATACAACAACATAGCCATCACCTACCATACCACGACGCTCAAAATAATCCGCAATCAATGGAGCACCCATCAAATGATCAACAGGAATATCGAAGAATCCCTGAATCTGCGCAGCATGCAAATCAATTGTCAACAAACGATTGACACCCGCTGTCTGCAACATATTAGCTACCAATTTTGATGTAATTGGTTCCCGTGCACGAGCCTTCCGGTCTTGGCGTGCATAACCATAATAAGGCATTACTACGTTTACTGATTCAGCAGATGCACGTTTAAGAGCATCAACCATAATCAAAATTTCCATTAAATTATCATTAACTGGTGAGCTAGTGGATTGAAGAATATACACATGAGTTCCACGAATGGATTCCTCAATATTTACCTGAATCTCACCATCTGAAAATTGACGAACACTTGATTTTCCCAGAGGAATTCCTATTTTTTTCGACACCTGTTCAGCTAACTTCTGATTTGACGAAAGAGCGAACAATTTTAAGTCAGTAAACGCCATGACAGCCTCCTATATATTTCTACCTTTACTATTTTAACCCTTTTTCCTTCATTTTTCAAACAAAAATAGAGCGCAAATCTACACGCTCTATTTGAAAATTTCTTAATATGGAGGGTAAATATAGTAAACTGCTCCCTCAGAAGTCGTTGTAGGATTAAACCAACCACGGTGGTTACCAATATAACGACGACCCATATAGTTTGATTCAGAAACCTGAATATTTGTAGAACTTTCAACTGCTGTTACAAGTGCGACGTGACCATAAGCACCGCCTACCCAAACAGCAACTGCGCCAACTTGAGGTGTTGTACCAACGCTAAAACCTTCAGCACGTGCTGATGCTAACCACTGTTTAGCATCTCCCCAGTAAGGACCAACCCATGAAAGTTGAGATTTAACTCCCCAAGTACACTCACCAATTGGGTAAGATGAAGCGTCATAACGCGCATTATTTGCTGCCGCTGAACTACCTGAACCTGATGATGTAGACGTTGTAGGTGTGCTTACCGTTGGTGTAGATTGTGATACTGTCGCAACCGTTTCAGTCACTGTAGTTTCTACTGGCGTTGACACGACTGGTGCTGATACTGAGGCTACTTGTTGCTGTGCTAGAGCTGCCTGTTGTGCTTGATACTCCGCTTGACGAGCTGCCGCTTGACGAGCTGCTTCTTCTGCAGCCGCCTTTTGCGCCAACAATGAATTTTTCTCATCTTCAGCAGTAGCTTTCTGCACAGCCAAATTTAACTTAGCAGCTTCCAATTCAGCCTGACGCACTTGCAATACTTGAGCGTCATCTTCCAATTTTTGGCGATTAGCTGCCAAAGTAGTGATTGCCTCTTGGTTTGCCTTTTGTTTTTCAACAATTGCTTCCTTATCAGCTTTTTGTTGTTCCAACATACGGTTATTAGCTGAAACAATCTCACGCATTGCATTAACACGAGAAACAGCATCAACGATTGATTTTGAATCTAAAATTGTATTAATATAGCTTGAAGCAGAGCCATCAACTTGAGCACTACGCGCCTGCTCCTTTAAAGCACCATCACGTGACACAATATCAGCTGACAAACGCTCAATATCTGCCGCCAATGTCTGCGATTCTGCTTCCAAACGAGTATTTTCTTCTGTTAATTTCGCCTGTTCACTAACAATTGCATCAACTTGTCCTTGAATAGCATCAACTTGTTGTTGAGCTTCAGCTTGTTGTGCTGTCAACTCACTAATCTGTTGATTTTTTGCTGCAATCTGACTATCTACATCATTCGCACTAATCACAGCTACATAATTAGCATTAGATAGAACGACTGTACTTAACATAATTGTAGCCAAGATTTTTTTCTTCATATCCGAACATAACTCCTCTATACTTTCTGACTCTCTCATTTTATCAAAAAAATTGCGTAAGTATATTACGCAATTATTACATTTCTATGTCTTGTTTGTTATTCCAAATAAACGCTCAAATAACGGCTGTAGTACGAAAAATAAGGCCAAATTGAATAGTAAACTTGGAAGTAATTTATTAAAAACAAAGATAAACACAGACAAGTTTGTTATATGAAAAATACGAGCAAATGAATAACTAATAAATTCAAATTGAAAAATAGCTACTAGTAAAATCAGAATATTAATTCCTCGCTTGCTGACTGCACTTTGGAAGAAGAAATAGATGCAATACAAAACTAAAGGAAGGGTTGTAGTAGCAATACCAATCAGATTAAGATAACTAATATCATATACCAAACCTAGCAAAGTAAATATGAATAATGAAAAACCAAGAGACACATAGTTAGCATAAAAAATAGCTAACATAAGTACCAAATGACTTGAAATAGTAAATAATCCAACCAACCAATTTGTTACCAACGTTGAAATCTGTCCATCAAGTAATAAAATAAAGAACAAGATGGGAAACATGAATATTTCTATCATTTTATTGCGCATTTGTTTGACCTACCACTAAAACCGAATAAATGTTTGAAAAACTAGCTGTCGGCTCTACATATACTTCTCTATTTAAACTGTTACTATTTGATTTAACCGATAAAACTTTACCAATTTGGATATTTGCCGAAGTCGCACCAGCCAAATCACTCGTTACAACATTGCTACCCACTGCAATTTCATCAGCTGAGTTCAACTGATTAATGATAAAACTATTTGTATCTGCATCATAGCCCGATAAAATACCATAAATTTCTTTAGAATCAACAGAAATTTTCACAGGCAACTTCGTGAATTCATCCGAATTCGTAAATAAGGTAACAACCGCCGAATCTGAACTCAATGAACTCACGATTCCAACTAATCCACCATTAGCAACCACAAGTGCATTAGATGTCACACCACTAGTCTCACCAATATTAATTGAAATATGCTCCGACCACGATGAAGGAGTCCTCACCAAAACTGATCCCGGAATAAGTTGTTTTTCAGGAAAATCAGATACCACACCTAAACTGCTACGAAGCGATGCATTCTCTTCTTTCAAGCTAGTATTTTCAGCAGCCATCCCTTCCAGGCTCATAATAGCTTCCTTTAATTGTTTATTTTCCTCGTAAGCGTTCATCAAATCTGTCAAGACATCTTTCTGCTCAGAAAAAAATCTAGTAGGCACTGAAATAACCGATTGAATTGGCGTTACAACAACCCTAACGATATTATTTAAATATGGTACCTGTAACCCCTTAGAGAAAGTCACAAATAAAAGAGAAAATGACAGTAATAAAAAGATAGAAACAACTACTACTAATTTTGAAAATTTATTCATAATAGACCCTCACCAAGATACAATAAAACGAGAATATCAAGCGATAATCTCGTTCACTACGGAGAATAAGGGATTCGAACCCTTGCGCCAGTTACCCGACCTAACGATTTAGCAAACCGTCCTCTTCAGCCTCTTGAGTAATTCTCCATCAATATAATATGGGCACGAGTGGAATCGAACCACCGACCTCACGCTTATCAGGCGTGCGCTCTAACCATCTGAGCTACGCGCCCAAGATAATAAACTTGGACAAAGTTAAATTAATGGCGCGAGACGGAATCGAACCGCCGACACATGGAGCTTCAATCCATTGCTCTACCAACTGAGCTACCGAGCCAAATTCTTAAAGAAATTGCGGGAGCAGGATTTGAACCTACGACCTTCGGGTTATGAGCCCGACGAGCTACCTAGCTGCTCCATCCCGCGGTAGTAGAAAAGGAGGATGTGGGATTCGAACCCACGCACGCTTTTACACGCCTGACGGTTTTCAAGACCGTTCCCTTCAGCCGGACTTGGGTAATCCTCCAATATATGGACCTTGTAGGACTTGAACCTACGACCGCTCGGTTATGAGCCGAGAGCTCTAACCAGCTGAGCTAAAGGTCCAGCAAACAAGAATATATAGCGGCGAAGGGGATCGAACCCCCGACCTCCCGGGTATGAACCGGACGCTCTAGCCAGCTGAGCTACACCGCCAAAATAATATAATCGGGAAGACAGGATTCGAACCTGCGACACCTTGGTCCCAAACCAAGTACTCTACCAAGCTGAGCTACTTCCCGATACTATTAAAAATAAAGCTCCCCTAACGTCTCCATTAAGCGAGTGATGCACCCTAGAGGAGTCGAACCTCTAACCGCCTGATTCGTAGTCAGGTACTCTATCCAGTTGAGCTAAGGGTGCTAACTATTATAATCTTCATGCCGAGGACCGGAATCGAACCGGTACGATGTTGCCATCGCAGGATTTTAAGTCCTGTGCGTCTGCCAGTTCCGCCACCCCGGCCTCTCAAAGCGAACGACGGGATTCGAACCCGCGACCCCCACCTTGGCAAGGTGGTGTTCTACCACTGAACTACGTTCGCAATCTTTCCTAATGCCGGCTACATGACTTGAACACGCGACCCTCTGATTACAAATCAGATGCTCTACCAACTGAGCTAAGCCGGCTAAATTATATTTCTTCTATGCGGGTTAAGGGACTTGAACCCCCACGCTCGAAAG
This sequence comes from Streptococcus suis, assembly GCF_046032515.1. Lineage (GTDB taxonomy): Bacteria > Bacillota > Bacilli > Lactobacillales > Streptococcaceae > Streptococcus > Streptococcus suis_AL. The sequence continues at coordinate 35,599 of NZ_JARQPJ010000024.1, forward strand.
CGCCAGATCCTAAATCTGGTGCGTCTGCCAATTCCGCCAAACCCGCATATGACTCGTGCTGGGCTCGAACCAGCGACCCATTGATTAAAAGTCAATTGCTCTACCAACTGAGCTAACGAGTCGAAAATATGAAGCAAACTCCGTTTGCTCTATCTCCAACTTCAAATAGTCTCCCAGACTATTTGAACGGTCCCGACGGGAATCGAACCCGCGATCTTCGCCGTGACAGGGCGACGTGATAACCGCTACACTACGGGACCTATGGGAGTTAACGGGATCGAACCGCTGACCCTCTGCTTGTAAGGCAGATGCTCTCCCAGCTGAGCTAAACTCCCAA
>NZ_JARQPJ010000025.1:0-35118 GCF_046032515.1 Streptococcus suis
AGCCGTATGAGGGGAAACTCTCACGTACGGTTCTTAGAGAGGAAGGTGGTAGTAATACCACTAACCTACTCGACTACGGTGCTCTTGTAGAAGCATTTGGTGGAGAGGTTATCCATGTTTCCGCTAAATCTAAGGATTATTTGAATCCATTAGATATAAACTTCAACTATGGGGATGGCGATGCACCTCTGAAGGATAAGGCGAACTTTATCATGTCTATGCTCGAACTTGTAGTAGGCGGTTCTGGCTTAACAGCCGCTGAAAAATCTGTCATTGACCGATGTCTGCCGAAAATATACGAAGCATACTTTGAAAACCCTATTCCAGACAATATGCCAATCTTACAGGATTTATATGATTTGTTGATAAAACAGGAAGAAAGCATTGGTCGAAAATTAGCGACTGAAATGGAGATATATGTGACAGGTTCACTAAATGTATTTAATCATCGTTCAAATGTCGACTTGAATAAATCGCTTCTATGCTTCGATATAAAAGAGCTGGGGACACAGTTAAAAAAGATTGGTATGTTAGTCATTCAAGACCAGGTATGGAATAAGGTGTCACAGAATAGACAAAGCCAAAAATCAACACGGTATTATATCGATGAATTTCACTTGCTTCTAAAGGAGGAACAAACAGCTCAATACTCGGTTGAAATTTGGAAGAGGTTTCGTAAGTGGGGAGGAATTCCGACAGGTTTAACTCAAAACGTAAAAGACCTTTTAGCGAGTAAGGAAATAGAAAATGTCTTTGATAATACGGACTTTATCATGATGTTGAACCAGGCTTCAGGGGACAGAGAAATTCTAGCTAGAAAACTAAAAATATCTCCCTATCAGCTCAATTATGTAACCAACTCCAATGCTGGAGAGGGGCTACTATTCTTTGGTAATACAATTGTTCCTTTCTTAGACCAATTCCCTAAGAATACACTTTTGTATCAGAAGATGACAACCAAACCAGAAGAGGTCAGGAAGGGCTAGGTGAATTATGGGAAAGTCAAAACGAATGGTCCGAGAGATCAATAAGAAACATTATGCGAAATCAAAACCTGACATTCGACAACGGAAGGAAGAGCAAGATTTTTCTGGAAGAACAGTTGATGAGTGTGTTAAATTTCAACACCAGATTATTCATAAAGAAAGTAAATTAGAGAGCAGGCAAAATCAAGTTGAATCTTCTGGAAAGAGGCGGAAAAATATTAATATTGTGGATGATAAGTCTACACAAACTCCTTTACCTATTCATGATAAAAATGAATCAACTATTCAAATTACAGATCTACAAGATGAAATAGTTAATAAAAAATATTTACATCAGCCCTCTCCACCAGAAGCACCCCTAGTTGAATCAAAGCCAATAAGTCAGAAGAAACAAGTCCAATTACAACAACGGAAAGCCATTGAAAATCAGCAAAATGTTGAATCAAGGAACGATATTGAGTTCACTGAGCAGAATGGCCATAATTCGGAAATACACGTTAGTTCTGATTGCGATCTTACACAAACTGGTAATGAAAATGAAGTTCAACAAATACAATTTGAAATTGCGCACCATAATCCAGTAAATTCCAGCGAATTAAATCACTCGAAAGAATTGAATTTCGGACCAACTTCAAGTCAAACTCAGGCACAAAATCATTCTCAACCGACTGAATCTATTGAAAGAAAAATTCATGATAGTCCGTTTCGTAAGTTTGATACAAATCAAAGTAGAATCATTGATACCGAAACAAAGTTTACCCATCGGAGAAATGAGGGGAGAGCAAAATTAATTCACAATCAGAATCAAGGAACGCCGTCCCAGTTTAAGAATAAAAAGGGGAAGAAACATGTTCATGGCGATTCAGTTCATGAAAGTCAAAACATTCTTTCAGAATTACCTATTTCTCTATTTGATTATTCTACAGATTCAGTTCCAATAAAAACTTATCCAAAAGTAAGTGATGAGTATATTTCTATTATTGAGCAAGCAGATAATGAGAGTGTCTTTGATGTTCCACTCCAACAAAGTCAATTGAGAAAAGATACTAAGAAATTTCAACCGAGTAATTCTAAACTTTCGAAAAATAAAATTAGGGTGGTAAAGAATAGCCAAAGTCAACATATTGAAAAAACTGTAACTCTTACAGATGGGGGTAAACAAAGTTCAAACCAATTTCAGTCAAATCTTAATGAAAATTCGATAATGATTGAACAGATAAGTTATCCCAATATCGACTGGTCTAAAAAACTTCATCTGCCTCAAATTAAACTATTCTCTAGAGATATTTTGCACTCTAATGCTGTAGGCGGTAAGATACAGAATGATGAAAGTAAGCCATTGACTAGAAAAGGAAAGGGATTACCAAATATACTGAGCAATAGAGAAACAAAACCGAATATTGCTCGTAGTTTATATCCTGATACAACTAGTGACAAAAATAGTAAAACTGTATCTAAATCATCCAAAACTAAATTGAGTATCACTCCAATTCAAGTTGATGGAAGACCAAAATATTATTTTGCAACTACAACAAAAAAACAATTTTATAAAGGGCGACTTTCTTCAACCAACAACATTAAGGCGAATAAATTTAGACGTCATAGATTATTAAAAGATCAGTTACAAATTCATGAAAAGTTGAATTCCTTAGTAATTGAGCCAATAGAGTTTGTAAAGGATAAGAAGAATCGTCGTTTGCTTAAAAAAATTGAACAAGCAAAACTTGGCAGAATAAAATCAAGCCCACTAAAAAAAGTAGTGTCAGGATTGGCCAGCAGTGAGTTTCTAGTAGCTAGTTATCTTCAAGCAGGAGCTGATGATAATGTGGCAGTTGATGCAACTACGAAAGTACTGAACATTAATGCTGCTACACTAATGAGACTTGCAAAAAAATCGAATCGTAAAAAGACGATAAAGAAATTGACCAAGAAGGCAAAGGTAAGACAATCGCAATTGGAATTTCGGCATAAGTATCGATTGATGAAGGAAGATAAGATTTTTCAACGGCAATTATTCTATCGAAAGGCAATGTATCGACAGCGGATGAAGCAACAAATTCGTAACAAGCACTTCCCTAGAATTAGAGACAGGATAAAAGAAGAGCTAAAAAAACTGTTAAATCAAATGGTCCAGTTCATTACCACAAGGTGGAAGAGTTTTTTGGTATTGGCTTTGGCTTTATTCTCTCTATTGACAGTTGTATATTCAAATAGTCAATTTATGTTTGGTGCTTTATCATCAGTTTCTTATCAGCTTACCACTACATCTTATCTTTCTTCAGAGGAAATGCTTGTTGCATTGAATCACATATTCTCTACCTATGAATTGAATTTATCCAATCAATTGGCAAGATTGAAGGAATCGAAACCTGGATACGATGAATACATCGTTAAAGGGAGGGAACAAATTGGTCATGATCCACATGTCTTATTAGCCTATTTGACAGCTAGATTTGGGGAAATAAAAGACCAAACAAGTGTTGAACCAGCGATGAAACAACTATTTGGCCAAATATATCAGGTTTCCTATCGTGAAGATAGGGAAATCCGTTATCGAAAGGTCAAGGAAGAAGTTCTTGACACCAGCGGTAAGAAAACGATTGTTGAGAAAGAAGTTCCCTATACCTATCGAAAATTGATAGCAACAGTTTCAAAAAATGACATGGATGTAGTGATTCAGTCAATATTTGCTGGCAGTCCTAGCAATTTAGAACATTATAGGATTCTTAGGGAAACAAAAGGGAATTTAGAAACTGCCTTTCCTTCGGGAACGACGATCAGTCTTCCTGGAAATGTATCATCGGTATATGATGTCAATTTAACAGGCGGAAATTTTCCACCACCAAACCCTGATCATGTTGCTGCTCTAAATGGCGGTTACCCTGGGCAATGTACTTGGTATGTTTATAATCGATTCTCACAACTTGGAAAGCCAATCCAACATTCACCAATGGGAAATGGTGGCGAGTGGGCGTTCTATGCTGCAAAATATGGTTATCCAGTCAGTAGAGAGGCACGAGCTGGTACAGCAGTCTGTATGCCTCCAACTGTACCATATGCAGATCCGACTTACGGTCACATTGCGTTTGTAGAACGCGTTAACCCTGATGGTAGTATTGTTATCTCAGAAATGAATGTAAAAGGGGAATTTGTGATTTCAACAGGCTATCTACCACGTGAGATGGCGGCACAATGTTATTACATTAATTTTGGATTATAAGGAGAAATATATGCGTAAAGATATTCAAATGTTACAAAAAAAGAAAGAAAAATTACTTGAAAAAAAGCAAAAAATTGACCAAGATTTGGCTCAAGTTTTACAAGAAGAACAAGATTTGATTTATGAAGAAGTCATAGTTGTTTTTGAGAAATCTAATCTATCCCTCGAAGAATTTACTAAAAAAGTTTTATTTGAAAAGGAGTTGTCGCATGAAACGATTATTTAGTTTTGTGAGAGTAGCTAGTTTGGTTATGTTATTTAGCGGGTGTCAAACTATTTATGCAAGTTCACCTAGTTCAGAGCCAAATAGTCGGCCAGTAGCGATTTCTGTACATCCACAAGCCTCAGAGCAAAGCAATGCTAAGGGCCAAGTCACAGAAAATGTAGATGCCAATAATCAAGATTACGAAATTACTGATTCAGTTGCTAGTAAGCGACAATTTGTCACTTTTACGAGTAAGTCAGGAAAGGTGTTTCACCTGATTATAGATCATGACAAAGGTGGACAAAATGTACAATTATTGACAGAAGTATCTGAACAGGACTTGCTCAACCTTGTTGAATCAACTGATACAGTTGTAGTCAAACCACAAAAGGTTGAAGAAGTCGTTGAAGAAAAACCTATCAAAAAGGAAGTACCAAAGCAAAAATCTTCAGCAGGAAGTTACATTATTATCGGTCTATTCCTCGTAGGTGTACTGTGTGCAGGATACTATATTAAAGTCATTAAACCTAAGAAAGAACACCATTTTGAAGAATTTGAAGAAGATGATAACTATATAAGTGATGGTGAAGAAGAGGTTTGACATTGTTTTCCTTTTTTGTATAATGAAATTAGAGGTAATAAAATGGATTTATCAAGTAAGCAAATTAAGAATTTATCACACAATAAATGGTACCATGCTACATTAAAACGTCATCTCCCTTCCTTATTAGAAGGGATAAAAGTAGACTACAATTTAGGACATGAACTGGATTTTGGTGCTGGTTTTTATATTACATCAGATTTTCAACAGGCACAGAAGTATATAAACCGTTTGGTAGAATTTTTAAATACCAATAAAGCTGGTGCTGAATTTTTGGGGAATATGGATGAGGAAGGGATTATTCTAGAGTTTGAGTTGACAGATTTTCCTTCAATTTTTACAACATCAAATTATAAGTGTCATTATTTCAAAAGTCACAATATTTCTGATGATGTGATAGATTTCGCTGAGTTCGTTTTTCAGAATCGGCTTCGCTCAAAGGAACGCATTCATGATTTCGATTTTATTTATGGAGTTCAGACGGATGACAATCCAACTGGTTTACTCCAAAAATATAAGGCTGGATTGGTTTCAAAAGCTGATGTATTGAACGAATTTCGTAAGCCGTTCTCTTTTAAACAGTTATCCATTCACAATCAAGAGTTTTGTGATATAATGAAGGTAACAAAGATTTATTTATCAAAAGATGGAAAGGAGTTAGACCAATGGCAAAAACAATGATTAGTCCTGTTGAATTGTATAGCAATGAGTTAGCACAGGCTTTGTTAGAAACATCAAAATATAGACTTGAGGCTAGTGTTGCACATCAGATAGCAAGACAATATGCAAGTCAGGTTGATTTTGAAGATCCAATCTTGATGCACGTTGGAGTTAACTCCATTGCAAGCACCTTGATTGACAAAATTAAACCAGAATATTTTCAAACAACTTCATAAAGTTTAAAAACTTGAATGATGGTTTTAGCGATTAGAGAAATCTAGTCGCTTTTTTCTTTTGTCAGTAAGGAGGATAAATGTATTTCTTTGATTTATTTTCTGGGATAGGAGGATTTCGATTGGGGCTTGAACAAGCTGGACATATTTGTGTTGGTTTTTGTGAGATAGACCGATTCGCTCGTAACTCCTACCAGGCTATTTTTGATACAGAAGGAGAAGTCGAATATCATGACATACGAAAAATATCCAATCATGCTTTCCGAAAGCTCCGAGGAAAAGTTGATCTCATCTGTGGTGGATTCCCTTGCCAGGCATTTTCGCTTGCAGGAAGAAGATTGGGATTTGAGGATACTAGAGGAACTTTGTTCTTCGAGATTGCTCGAGCGGCCCAACAAATCCAACCACAGTTTTTATTGCTTGAAAACGTCAAAGGCTTACTCAATCATGCCCAAGGGAGGACGTTCAGAATTATCCTTTCCACGCTTAATGAATTGGGGTATGATGCTGAATGGCAGGTACTTGACAGCAAATATTTTGGTGTCCCTCAACACAGGGAACGAGTCTATATTATTGGACATTCTAGAAGACGAAGTAGACAGTTCCTTTTTCCTATCGGACGAAAAAGTAAAGTCTCTCCTCTATCAGGTCCAAAATGCATGGGAAACATAAATCCATCGGTATATGGATTGAATGGAAAGGTGTATTTTTCTAGTGCTATTTCTCCCACTCTTACAACGAATAAAGGCGAGGGCGTTAAGATTGCTTATCCAATTCTAACTCCTGAAAGAATTGAGAAAAGACAGAAAGGTAGGAGGGTAAAACAAGAATCAGAACCCATGTTTACACTTACTTCTCAGGACAGGCACGGTGTTGTTTTAGAAAAACGTTTACCTCGGAGTAGGGGAGTTTATGTACGCTCAAATACCAATAAGGGATTTGAAACTGCAATTGAAGGAGATTCAGTCAATTTCGCTTATCCGTCATCTAAAGTTAGAAGAGGTCGAGTTGGTAAGCAGGTTGCTCAAACAATAGTTACTGGAAACTCTCTTGGGGTTGTAACGAATCAATTACAGATTCGTAAGCTAACTCCAAGGGAGTGTTTTCGTTTACAGGGATTTCCTGATTGGGCATTTAATCGAGCAAGTAGAGTAACTTCAAAATCACAATTGTATAAGCAAGCAGGAAATGCAGTGACTGTACCTGTTGCGTTTGAAATTGGCAAGCGTTTAGCTGCAATTGATAAGGAGGGGGAGAGTGAATGAAGACTCTGACAATTGTTGAATTATTCGGAGGAATAGGAGCCCTCCGAAAAGCACTTCTTAATCAGGAAATTCCTCATCAATTGATTGACTATGTAGAAATAGATAGGAATTGTGTAAAGAGCTACAACGTACTCTATAATGAGAACTTTATTCCACAGTCTGTTAAAGGTTATTCTCTACCCAATATGCAGATTGACTTGTTAATGCATGGCAGTCCTTGTCAAGATTTTTCACGCTCAGGACTTAAAAGAGGTGGGAAGAGAGGCTCCTATACTAGAAGTTCTCTTTTGTTTGAAACAATCTTGATATTAAAAAATGCGATTCAAAAACCTAAATGGGTTGTTTGGGAGAATGTTGTTGGCGTGTTAGATAAGAAAATGAAACCAACATTTGAAGCCTATCTAACGGAATTGGAATATTTAGGCTATACATCGTGTTACTGGATACTGGATAGCTTTGACTTTGGGATACCTCAAAAAAGGAAACGGATTTTTGTGGTCAGTTATCTAGGTAGGGAAAATCAATTTGATTTTTCTAAACTAGAGCGAACACAAGCACCAGCCATTGAAGAATTTTTAGAATGCAAAGTAGCTGAAAAATATACTGTCACTCAACCGTCCATTCTTAAGTACATAGAAAAGGCATGTCAGTCAGTTTTCACAGCACGTGTACACATTATTCAAGATTATTGTTACACGATTTCGACTAAGCAAACACGAGTACCTAATGCTGGATTTATTAGAGTAGGTCCTGGAAAATATCGCTACTTAACAGAAAGAGAGTGTTTCCGATTGATGGGGTTTACTGACAAGGATTTTAATTCATTACGAACAATTTTTCCAGAGAAAATTAGCAAGAAGTCCAGTATCTTGTACAAGCAAGCAGGCAATTCTATTGTTGTATCGGTACTTGAAGCAATTGTAAAACAAATTTATCAGAAGGAGTCAAACTCATGAAACTATTACATCAAAAATCAATTTATGAAAGTAATTATGATGAAGCCTTACAACATGACATAGAGATTGATAATATTATGTCAAAACTTTTTTCTCTTCCAAATTTTCTCTCTGAGTTTCAACTGAGGTTTGAGGATGATTATCATAAGGAAATGAACGTTCCACTTGATTATGAATCTTACCTTCATAACATCTTCGATTTTATAGCAGAACAAGATATTAAGAATGGGGTAGACGTTCATTTAACTGAAGAAGGAAATCTATGTTTTATGGCTTACGGTCAATCTTATACGATTCGCTCTACTGGAGTGTCAGATGTGGTACGAACTTCTGTCACAGTCATCTCTAAAGATGAAGCGGGAAACCAGGTGGACTTTAGTCAGCACTTTACTATTCCAGTACAGGAAAAAGAGCAGATGAACAAAATCAAGTCAGAACAGGTTTTATAGCGAAAGAAAGGAGAAGTCATGCGAGTTGAAGAATATGCCAACTATGTCGGAGACTTATCCACTCATTATCTTTCGGATGTAGATGCTTATCAAAGGATGCTAGGGCGGCTAGGTTATGTCGTTGGTTTTGGCTTTCAAAACCAATTGAGTATTATTCATCAGAAACCGACAGCTAGCTTATGCTCAGATTTTCAATCTTGGAAGTCCGTTGACTATATTGTTAGACGTGGTCAAAAAGGGGTACCGATTTTATTATCTAATCAATCAACGACTAGCGTAGGGTATGTCTTTGATATTAGCCAGACTGTCCTAGTGAATAAGGATAGACGACCAATTGAACAATGGAGATATGAATCAGGAAAAGATTTATCCATCCTTACAGATATTATTGATGAGAGATTGTCACTTAGACCGGAAAATGAAGAGGCAGCGATTCGTTATTTGGCAGGATTAGCTACCAAAGGCATTGGCCCAAAAGTCCTAGCAGGAATGAATTTAGATGTGGAAAGTGAAAACTATTTACTTCGTTTTATTGAACAAAGTTTTCAAGCAGTATTTGCTGGTAGACTTGGGGTTGAGATGGACCTAAACAATGATTTACTTGAGAATGGGTTAGGTCAATTTAGTCCTAGACAGTTTCTGCTTTTTGGTGATTACTTATCAAGAATGTCCCAAAAAATTTTTCGTATTATTCACCAAAAAAAGATTGAGAAAATTGCATTAAAAGAGCAGACAAAAGAGATTATTGAGCGGTATAATGATGGTGTAGAAGATAGAGGAGGTCAACCAAATGAATCAAGCATTAGTTATCGAGAAGATGAATACGACCATGACAGCCAACGAGTTCAGTCATTGTCAGACAACAGAGGAGATAGTAGAGATGATTTACCAACAAACTCTTCATACACTTCAAACCAATCCACAGATTCAGAGAGAGATTGGGGCAGCCCCCTACGCCAAGGAACGATTGGAGTATCTGAGCAAGGAGGAGAGCAAGATGGAAATGTTGCTAGAATTGTATCAGACAGCCCAGTTGATTCCTCACTTGATGGAAGTGGAGAAAGAGGCTCAGACGATGACGCTAATTCTCGAACAACAATTGATACCAGAGTGGAATTTGACCGAGGAATTGAAGTCCAAGGACATGTTGAAGTGGACCGCTCAGATGAACAACCTACGCTCCTCGATCAAGGAACAGGTAAGGCACAATCTGATTTACATTTAGCAAAAGTAACCAAAGAAGAATTGCATGATGTTCTTCGTAAAGGAACAGGAACACAAGGTGGGCGACTAAGAGTTGCTCACTTTTTTGCTAGTCAAGAAGATATAAAATTTCAAGCCCAGTTTTTACAAAAGGAATACGGCTGGGGTGGAGCAAGTGGTCCAAGTTTTCCAATTTCCTATCAATATGATTCAAAGGGATTACATTTAACACGTAAATCCGATGGACATAGGGAATCATTCAGTTGGCGACAAGTTGCGGGTGAAATTGATGCTCTATTGGAAGAAGAAACTTATCTTTCTGATGATGAAAATAAACTTTATCGTTTTAATGACCATATTTTTTCTGACTTTGATTCCTCACCATTATTTGAATTTGATAAACAAGAAAATGGACAAATCATCGTCTACATGGAAGATGAAATGGTTGCTCGCATTGATACGGTTGGTCAGATTAACTATGTACTGGAATTAGAAGAACGATTCAGATACGAAATTGATGAGTATGCACGAAACTTAGAAAACAGTCTATTGCTTGAAAAAATGAAGGAGCATGAGCAATTAGACCTCTTTGATTTTGATGCGTTAGTAGAGGAAACTTCTGATGAAACTGTAGAAGTAGAACAAGAGAATTCTGAAAAATACAGAATTGCAGAGTTCACCACAGTCAAGACTGAAGAAATACCATTGGAAAATTTTGTACTTGAAGATCTACCAGGTTCATTACCTCCGTCACAACGCTTAGAAAATAATCTTGCTGCAATTCAAATCATAAAGAATATTGAGAGAGAAGGCAGAAGAGCCAACCGACAAGAACAAGAAACTCTTTCATTATATGTTGGTTGGGGAGGTCTTGCAGATGTCTTCAATGAGGAGAAGACAGGTCAATGGGCTGATGCTCGAAGTAAATTACAAGAATTATTATCACCAGAAGAATATCAAGCAGCCAAGGAATCAACTTTGACTGCTTTTTATACCCCACCACTCGTGATTGATTCTATTTATAAAGTTTTGCAGAATCTTGGTTTTGAGAAAGGAAATATTTTAGAACCTTCATGTGGGGTAGGAAATTTTATCGGTCGTTTACCAAAAGATATGAATCGTTCTAAGGTGTATGGAGTCGAGCTGGATAAATTGAGTGGTAGGATAGCCCAGGAACTTTATCAAAAATCAAGTGTGCAGATAAAGGGATTTGAAGAAACAAGATTCTCAAATAATTTCTTTGATGTAGCGGTTGGGAATGTGCCGTTTGGAGATTTCAAACTAACTGATCGAGATTATGACCGAGAAAACTTTCTTATCCATGACTACTTTTTTGCCAAGTCAATCGACAAAATTCGTAGTGGAGGTATTATTGCATTTGTAACTTCTTCTGGAACAATGGATAAACAAGACAGTCGTGTTCGACAATATTTGGCCAATCGATGTGACTTGTTGGGTGCTATTCGATTGCCTAATGATACCTTTAAGGGGTTAGCAGGAACTGAGGTTACAAGTGATATTCTAGTCTTACAAAAAAGGGATGTTGTGAGAGAACAAGATGTTGACTGGATACATTTAGCTAGAGATGAGAATGGCCTTATTTACAATAAGTATTTTGTAGAACATCCAGAGATGGTCTTGGGGCAAATGGCAGAAGTCTCAGGTCGGTTTGGTCCCAGTTTAGCTTGTCTTTCAGATGGGAGCGACCTACAGGAGCAACTTAGCGCAGCTATTCAATCCATTCAGGGAGAAATCCCACGTGTCGAACAAGTTCACAATTTAGATGATGGACAGGACATTCTTCCAGCAATGGATCATGTTAAGAATTTCTCTTATACTTTGGTTGATGGAGTTCCATATTACAGAGAAGACTCTGTCATGATTCGTCAAAAGTTATCACTTAAAGAACTAAATAGATTAAGAGATTACATCTACGTAGTGGATAGCTTGAAAAAAGTTATTCAACTCCAAAAAGAAAATGCCAGCGATGGTTTGATTCAAGAAAGTCAAGAGCAACTGAACAAGGCATATGATTCTTTTAAAGCGAAATATGATTTTATCAACTCTACACTTAATCGCAGGAATTTACGCGAGGATAGTCATTATCCCTTAGTATCGTCTATTGAGAAGCTAGACAAAGGTAAGTTTGTAGGGAAGGGCGATATTTTCTTTAAGCGGACAATTGCAAAAGCAAAGGTTGTCGAGCATTGTGACACTAGTCATGAGGCCTTAATTCTTTCAATTTCTGAAAAGGGAAGAGTTGACTTCGACTATATGACACAGTTGACTGACAAGCCCAGGGAGGAATTGATAAAAGAATTAAAAGGGGAAATCTATTTGGATATTCCTTTTGCCTATGAAGAGAGTATGCTTCATCCATTTTCTGAGCAAGGGATGGAAGAAATGGGATTATCTTATGTTCCTGCTGACCAATTCTTAAGCGGTAACATTCGTGAGAAGATTTCTATAATGGAATTTTACATTGATAGGTATCAATCAATCGATAATCCAGATAAGGAAGTTCTTGAGAATATTAACGAACTAAAATTTCAACGTGATAGACTTGAAGAAGTTATGCCCAAGGAATTGACAGCAAGTGAAATTTCAGTTCGACTAGGGGCTACCTGGATTCCAACTTCAGATATTGAGCAGTTTATCTTTGACACACTTCAACCTAGCTACTATGCGAAAAAAGCAATTAAAGTACAGTTCTCTCCCTTTACATCGGAATGGAAGATTGATGGGAAAACATATGATAGTCGAAATGACCTTGCAAATCTGACTTTTGGTACAAGTCGAGTCAATGCCTATCGGTTAATCGAAGATTCACTAAACCTACGAGATACACGAGTCTACGATACGGTTTATGATGATGCGGGAAATAAAAAACAAGTCCTGAACAAGAAAGAAACCATGCTGGCCGGTGAAAAGCAGGAACTTCTCAAAGAAGCTTTCAAAGACTGGATTTTCAAAGACCAAAGTCGTAGGCATAGGCTCGAAAAACTCTACAATGAAAAATTTAACTCAATCCGAAACCGAGAATATGATGGCCAACACCTCTCTCTTGAGGGGATGACAGCAGATATTAGCCTACGTCCACACCAAAAGAATGCCATAGCACGAACGCTTTATGGAGGAAATACTCTCTTGGCTCATGTAGTCGGAGCAGGTAAAACGTTTGAGATGGTAGCAAGTGCTATGGAAAGTAAGCGACTTGGGATGAGTAATAAAGCCTTGTTTGTCGTTCCAAACCATTTGACAGAACAGATGGGAAGGGAATTTATGGAGTTATATCCAGCAGCCAATATTATGGTAGCTACAAAAAAAGATTTTGAACCTGCTAATCGAAAACGATTTGTAGGTAGGATAGCGACTGGCGAATACGACGCGGTCATTATTGGTCACACTCAATTCGAGAAGATTCCAATGAGTAGAGAATACCAGGAACAACATTTGAAACATCAAATTCAGGATATAGTCGAGTTCATTGAAGAATATAAGTACGAGAGAGACCAAAATTTTACTGTAAAACAGCTTGAGGGAACGAAGAAGAAACTAGAGGCAAAGCTAAAAAAACTAAATGATGATTTTCGTAAGGATGATGTCGTGACTTTCGAGGAATTGGGTGTTGACAAACTCTACATTGATGAAGCCCATAACTATAAGAATCTTTATCTTTACACCAAAATGAGAAATGTGGCTGGGATTGGTCAATCTGAAGCCATGAAATCTTCGGATATGTTTATGAAGTGTCGCTATTTGGATGAATTAACAGGAGGAAAGGGTGTCGTTTTTGCGACGGGAACACCTGTGTCGAATTCTATGAGCGAACTTTACACCATGCAACGCTATCTACAATTTGATGAACTGGAACGAAAAGGTCTACATCATTTTGATTCCTGGGCTTCTACCTTTGGCGAAACCGTGACTGCCATAGAACTTTCTCCAGAAGGAGACTCCTATCGTAGTAAGACACGTTTCTCAAAGTTTTACAATCTTCCTGAACTGATGTCTTTTGTAAAAGAAATGGCAGATATTAAGACTGCAGATCAGTTGAACCTACCAACTCCACAGACTCATTATGAAACCATACTTACCAAGCCAACAGGTCATCAGAAAGAAATTTTAAAAAGCCTTTCCGAGCGTGCTGATAAGGTGAGAAATAGGAAAGTAGAGCCCCAGGAAGATAACATGTTGCGGATTACGAATGATGGTAAGAAGATTGCTTTAGACCAACGTTTGGTTAATTCCTTTTTACCAGATGATCCAGAGAGCAAGGTAAATGTCTGTACCAAGAACATTTTCGCAATCTGGGAACAATCAAGTGAGCGACGTTCCGCTCAGCTCGTATTTTGTGACATGTCTACACCGAAGGGTGATGGAAGTTTTAACCTCTACGATGATATGAAAACCAAGTTAGTTAATCTTGGAATTCCAGAAAATGAAATCGCCTTTATTCATGATGCGAATAATGAAAAGCAGAAAGCTGAGTTGTTTGCCAAGGTGAGAAGTGGCGATATTCGTATTCTTTTTGGTTCCACATCGAAGATGGGGGCAGGTACAAACGTGCAAAGCAAACTCATTGCCCTCCACGACTTGGACGTACCTTGGAGACCAGCAGATTTGGAGCAACGGTCTGGTCGAATCGTTCGTCAGGGAAATGAGAATAAGGACGTCTATATCTATCGTTATGTGACGGAGAATACATTCGACGCATATCTTTGGCAGACCATTGAGAATAAACAGAAGTTTATCTCTCAAATTATGACCTCGAAAACGCCTGTGCGTGTGGCTGATGATGTTGATGAGAATACCTTAAATTATGCGGAAATCAAGGCACTTGCGACTGGTAATCCACTTATCAAAGAGAAGATGGATTTAGATGTTGAAGTATCTAAATTACGAATGCTGGAATCAAACTACAAGTCCAATTTATATCAGTTAGAAGATAAGATAGTAAAACACTATCCGTCCGAAATTGCTCGCCTAACAGAACAAATTGCATTTGCCAAGCAAGATATGGAACGAAAAGTTCCAAAAGTACAAGGTGATGGTCAGTTTAATGGGATGGAAATTTTAGGAAAACACTTTGTAGATAAGAAATCAGCAGCAGAAGAATTGATGAAAATTTTACCACTAGTTCCTGCATCAGGTACAATGTCAATTGGTCACTATCGTGGATTTGAAGTTTCCGCATTCTTTAACCAAATTGCTCAAGCAATGGATTTTGTGATTGAGGGTAATTTATCCTACGTTGGTCATTTCGGTGATAGCCCTGAGGGCAATATTCAACGTTTAGACAATGTTTTGGATAGGATAGATGAAGAAGTATCCAAGTTGGAAAATAGACTGTCAGAGGTCCAATACAAGCTCCAGGTTGCGAAAGAAGAGGTAACGAAACCTTTTGAAAAGGCGGACTTACTAAAAGAAAAGACCTTGCGTTTAGCAGAGGTCAATCGCATCCTGGATATGGGAGAGGTAGAAGAGTTAGAGAATCCGAATCCTTTACTTGAAGATGTTAAGGCAGCAATGGTTGACTTCTTAGCCAGAGAATATGGTGATACCGAACTTTCTGAAGAAAGTAGAACGGAACAATTTCAAGACATCTTTTCGACTGGAGATGTGGTGTATCTAGCAAAGGGAAAAAGTGAGGTTGGCGACTATGATATTGAATATAGTGTAGATCTATCAAATTTTTCCTGGAAACTATCATTTGCAGATTCAGATTTAAAGTCTGGAGTGTTTGAAGGAAATACACCAGAGGAGCAAGCTCAACACTTTAAACTATTTTTGGAGCATTCCACTAATGAGGACTTACTCTCAATTGATGAAAAGGCAGCTTGTCAAACGCTAGGTTTACCTTATAATAGAGATTTGCTTGACAAGGATTTGGATAGTGACGGCATAGTAGACCGTTATGACCATGATTTTAAAGATAGTGATGCTTTTGAATCAAACTATGATGTCGACGAGAAAGAAAAACGGCCATCTACTTTAGCACAAATTCAAGCCTATAAGGCAGAAGTTGAAGAACGTGACTACAAAAGCCAAACAAAAGAAGAAATAGAAGAGGAGCAAGTAATATGAATTTTGAAGAAATGAAATCTACTTTAGAGAATATGTTAAAAGAAAATTATGCCGACTTTACCAAGGCCATTATTGCGATTGAGAAGGATATTTCTGATCCAGACTTGTTGGAACAAGTCTATCAGGCATACATGGATGATGATTCTATATCTGGTTTACTCCATTCTAATATTGACGCAATCATTGAAACTTTGGAGTCCGATAAAAGTCAATTGTCAACAGATAATGTAGAATTGGTAGGCAATGTAACTAAAGATGTCGAGGTTAAAGTCTTCCCTGGGGAAGATGGAAAGGAGTTTAAAGTTGCCAATTTTTCCATAGCTCATAATGATGATAATGGCAATAGTCGATTCACCAAAGTTACTGCCTATAACGGACGTGCCGACTTTGCAGACCAACTCAAGAAAGGAGATTTTGTCAAGCTAACCGGCCAGATGAAGTATGAAGAGTATGAAGGGAAACTCTACAAAAATCTTGTTGTTAAAAATATTAAAATTCTTAAAACAAAAGAAAAACAACTAGAGGAGGCAGGAAAAGGAGAAAAGCCCTCAACTCTCGGAGCTTTGAAGGAATACTCCCAACAGACAAGTTCAGAACCAAGTAAACCAAAACAGGATAAAGGGATGGAGTTGTGACAAAAAGCTAGACCACCATTTTCGGAGGTCTAGCTTGTTTTTTTATTTACTCTAAACTTGTAGTCGTTTTCTGATATATGAACTTACGAATTAGCTTATTATCACTATACGTTTCAATTTTAAAGATGAAGTAATGATTACGATTGTCTTTTGCTTTCTCTTTATTCAGAACAAAATAGTTTATTCCCGAGGCTGCCATTGAATTCATCAAATCATCTGTAAGAAAGGTAAGTGGAACAGCTAATTTTGAGTAGCGATAGAAATCCTCTTCAAACTTTCGGTAGCTATCACTAAAATAATCCATTTGTAATTGATTTTTATTAAACTCAAGCTGATTCATATTCCACCTCCAAATCTATTGTAAGAATTTCCGAGATTTGAATACTGATGTAGCCTTCTTTAGTTTCAAACGAAACAGATTGGAATGTCAAATTTTTTACTATTCCAATGTAAATTTTTCCAGGAACTGTCAGAATACCATTTAACTGATGACTATATAGTTGATTGAGTAGGAGTAGTTTATCAGCTAAGGTCAATTCAGTTGAATAATCAATGCGATTACGTTCGTTCTCCAAACCAGATGTATGTTCTGACAAGAAGAATCCCATCCATTTTGCCATTTTCCTATCTTGGTATTCTCTAGCCACTTGGAATGGTAGATAGCTACGGTCAATCATCTTAATCCCTCCAATCCGCCAGCGGAATGACCGCCGACAAGTTTACTTCGAGCAATTGCCCTTGAATTTTCTAATAAAGAACTAGCTTTCTGTACTGCAAGAAATCCAAATCGATCACGAATCTTATCAATAGTTGTTTCCAATTTTTCCTCTTTTTCGCTTTCTTCAAAGTCGTCAAAAAGTGAAATAACTGCAAAGTTTTCGTCCACTAATCCATCGTATCTCACAGCAATGCTTCTAACTGCACCACCATCGTATTTAGAGCGAAAAAGTGAAATAACTTCGTCCTGAAAAACAAGTGTTCGATTGGTTGGATTGATTTTTTTCTGAACATTGATGGATTTCTTGTTTTCAAAATTTGAATATCCAACATTTATGGCAACTACGGTTGCTTTTTTGTGTCTCTTACGTAAACGAATGGCAACTTGCTCTGCCATCTCTCTAAGTACAAGTTCTATATCGCTTTGACGAGTGTAATCTTTGTGGAGTACTTGCGAATTTCCAATCCCGACAGCTTTAGGGCGATAGGGTTCGTGTACATTGCTTTCATCAATACCATTAGCATGAAACCAATGTTGTACGCCAATGATACCAAATTCTTTCTTCAAAATAGTTGGGTCACAGTTGGCTAATTCCTTGATGGAATAGATACCAAGTTTGTTTAATCTTTTTTCTGTTCGTGAACCAATTCCCCAAAAATCAGTCATTTTAGGAATGTTCCAGACCTTTGTTTCAACGTCTTCATAGGACCAATTAGCACGCATGGTAGCAGTACTTTTTGCTTCATTGTCAAGTGCCAGCTTGGCTAGAAGTGGATTGGCATTACTCATGCCAACTGTAGAATACACTCCAGTCTTTTCCCAAATATCGTGCTGTATTTTTGCTGATACTAGATCTAATTTATCTTTACGACTAAGCGTCTTATCTTCAACAAAATAATTTAGTGATGAAGTTAGGTCAATAAATCCTTCGTCAATTGAATAGGGGAGAATATCTGTTGGATCAGCATAATTTTGAAATACTTTTTGGATTTCTAGATTTTTTTGGATATACAAGTCCATTCTTGGTGGCACGATAAAGGTACGCTTAGCCCAGTTTTCAATATATGAGACGAACTTGACATCTGTTGGTAGTCCAGAAATGCTTGCACGGTAATAGTTAAATTTTCGTGTGTGGACATCAAAGGGGAGATCGTAAGCTCTACCGACATTTCCTTTACCAAAAATTTTTTTGAACATTGGAGAAGAAGCTAGTATGAGGCCAGAAGTATTATCAGCCCTACTCATAACACAAAGAGATGTATGGAGTGGATGAAGCCCTCTCTCCACGCATTCAATGGACGCATAGAAAGATTTCATATCGACAAAAGCAATATCACTACGTGGTTCCTTTGAATAGTCGATATAGCCCATAGTGATCACCTTGCTTTCAATTTTCCTAACTCTTCAACAAGCTCTGTTAGATGGTCTGTTACATCATATTCTTCTTTTTCAAAGGCTAGAATAATTCGGTCATTTTTTATATCAAGCATTTTTTTAGGTTGAAGTCTGGCATTATTCTTCACGGATTTTGTATATACCATTGTTCTTTTCCTTTTCAGAAGCAGTGGGGCGATAATCTTCTTTTTGAATTTTATAGTAGCTTTCAACTGCCGTAAGTGGTTCTGTATCTTCAATGAATGCCAATGCCATTACTTGGTCATCTGTTGTAAACTTGGAGATATGGTAGTTATTCTCTACAAACCATCGGAGCGCAACATTTAAAATATGAACTGTAATGTCAGCAGTCTTACCCCCAGGTAAATCTACAAGAATACGTTTGTCTTGATTATATGGTATTCTATGCATGTATCAAATCCTTTTTAGACTTTCTTTTCTAAGTGTTCTTGAATAATCAGTGCAAGTTTTTGTTTTTCTTCCTCGGTCAATGGTGGCTTTTCAGGCGAATGTCCAAATACTTGAATTTCATGTATTTCACCGTTGATGTTGATTTCTTCAATCTGACGTTTACAACCACAAGGTAATGTTCTAATTTTCATTCATATCCTCCATTTCGTCTGTCATTGCAATCAAAATAGAATCCTCTATTAAAAAAGCGTAAGGATAGATTTTTGCGTCCTCATTTTGAGGAATAAGTATTTCATCAAATCCTTCATTCTCTAGTCGCTCTTCAAAATTGTCCATATTGAATATTTCAACTTTACAATCAGGGTTGAAACCATACGTTCCAAGTTCTAAAATATCTTTTAAATTCATGACTACACTCCCTCGACAGGCATAAAGTGTCCAACAACTAGACCAACAATTCTTGGATCATCCTCATACGGGATGAACTTCTCTGGATAGTCCTTATTCAAGGAAACCATTCTGAACCCATCTTCTTCACGGTAGAGTTTTTTGATATAAACTGAGTCATTCCATGATAATGCATAGACAGCTCCATCATAGTCGAATCCGTTTGAACGAATTAGTGCGACTTCACCGTCTTTATATACAGGTTCCATAGAATTACCAGAAATCCATGTTGCAATATCAAATCCTGTATATTCATCTTCCGAATAGACAGTCTCTGTTTCAAATTCATCGTTCAGCCCCACACCAGGACCAGCAGATAATTGAACATCAGAAAGCACTTGATATGAGAATAGGGATACAACATTTTCTGCAATAGATTGAGAAGCTAGTAATTGCTCGACATAATCTTCTGCAGCCAATTTGTTTTCATCGGTGAGCAGAAGATAGTTTTGAACGATTGTGTATTCAGATTCAAAAAAGGATTCTTCGACATTCAAAATAGTAGCAAGCATCGAAAGATTTTTCTGGTTTGGTTTGGTTTTTCCGCTTTCCCAGGCACTATATGACATGCGACTAATTTCAAGTTGTCGAGCGATTTCAGATTGAGATAGTCCTAGTTTTGTTCTTTTTTCTTTTAGTCTTTTTGGAGAGAACATGGTTACTCCTTTCGTTGTAAGTTTATAAACTTACAAAAAGTATAAATTATTTTTTTTAATTTGACAAGTATAACTTTAAAAATTTTGTCAGAAATTCAATATAATGAGCGGACAAAAATAGTAAAATGCAGTAAACTAGATGTAGTGAAAGGAGTGAGTTTTTAATGATTTTGTTAGCACTTTATGGAATGTTAATCTTAGCAGCATTTTGGCTTTGGTTATTTATAGCTAGAACTTCTGTAAAACTTGCCTGTTTTGCGATTGATTTTTGTGCAGTATTTATCTACACAATTTATCTGTTACACCAACCAATTTCTAGTAAGATTGCGAATGGAAATACGATTTATTTTTGGGATGTTTTGTTTGGATTAATCGCAGTTTTGATATATGGTTTTCTAATGGTTGCTCTCTCAATATTTTTGCCAAGAATAAGTAAAGTCATCAATTTTGTCATTGTATTTTTGGGTGTTGGTATAGGAATTTGTCTAGCAACTGATTTCATATGCCGCATTGATTTTGACCGAGATTGTCCAAATTTTTCTCGCACTTGAGCAAGTTCCTTGTCTGAAAGTCGAATTTTTAATTGGTTTGGTCGGGTACGTTTTTCCATTGTCTATTCCTTTCTATTGGGGTCTTAGGGTTCTCCCTAACAAGTAAAATGTAACGAAAAAAGCAGAGCCAAAGGCGTCTGCTTCGTTAATTTTATCGTAAGTGGGTACCCACTTACTGTGCTTGCTACAACAGTTTTTTTATTGTAGAGCGGTAAGCTAATATACTATTTATGTTAATTATTGGCAATCCATTCAACTTCATACTTTTCGGCAGAAGTTAATAAGAATTCGTCAGGTAACTTATCTGAAATGATAGTTTTGTATTGTTTCAGGTTGTTAATTTTGAAAAATCCTGACATCCGAAATTTTGAACTATCAATTAGTAGTATTGTCTCCTTAGCCTTGTCAATGATAGATTTTTTTGCAATGGCCTGACTGAAAGAAGCTTCATAGACATACTCTTCATCAATTCCTCTTGCTGAGCAAAATGCAAGGTCAATACTAAAATGTTCAAGAAGACTATTTTCCATACTATGGTTTACAACGGAGGCAGAATGGTGTTTAACCTCTCCTCCTGTAACAAAAATTTTCATTGTTGGATTAGAAAGTTCAGAAAGCAACTGAGCAGTATTAAGTCCATTCGTAAAGATAATTAGATTGTCAATGGTAGACAGGAAAGGACATAATTCATAAACCGTTGTACTTGAATCTAAGTAAATACACATTCCTGGACCAACAAAGTCTTTTGCAAGGTCAGCAATTATTTTTTTCTCAGACCTATTTTCAGTTTCTCTGATACTATGAGCAAGCTCAACAGTATTAAATGCGTTTAACACAACTTCCCCATGTTTTCGCTTTATGAGTCCTTGTTCTTCGAGAAAAATTAAATCTCTACGAAGTGTAGAAGTGCTTGAAAAAGTTAATTTTTCAAGTTGTTTTACATCGATTCTTTTTTTATTTTGAAGAATATCTGTTATTTCCTTTAAGCGTTTGTCTCTACTCATATCAACACCTCTTGAGTATATGATAACATATTTTGAACAATAATGGCGATTTTATGTCAATATTTTGAATAATTTCCAATCTATTGTTCAAGTATTGTAATGGAATTGTAGATAGATTAAAATTAAAATATGAAAACGGTAACAGAAAGGAGGTTCTGATGAAAACTGTATTGGCAATCGATCTTGGTGCTACGTCAGGGAGAGGAATCCTGTATTCAATTAAAGACGGGAAATTGATTTCAAAAGAAGTTCGCAGATTTCAAAATTCACTTCATAAAGTCAAGGGAAGATTATGTTGGGATGTTGAGAACTTAGAAAAAAACATAAAAAAATGTATCGAAGATTCTCAAGAACATTCAGAATTGGATTCTGTAGGAATTGATACGTGGGGAGTAGATTTTGTATTCTTGGATACAAATGGTGAACTCATTGCTCAGCCAGTAAGTTATCGTGATGGTAGAACAAAATCAATCTTAGATGAGATTGCGAGATACTCTTCCTTAAATGATTTGTATTTTAAAACTGGCAATCAGTTGATGGAAATCAACACCCTCTTTCAATTGATTGCTTGTAAATCACAGAATCCTGAAGAATATTTCAAAGCAAATAAGCTGTTAATGATTTCTGACTATTTGAATTATACATTGACTGGCGAGATTGCAATTGAAAGAAGCATAGCATCTACAATGCAAATGGTTAACCCCTTGACAAAAGATTGGAACCAAGAGATTTTAAAAACATTTGAAATTTCAGAATTACTTTTACCGAAATTAGTATCCGAAGGAAATATTCTAGGTAAAACAACTAAAGATGTTTCAAAAAATGAAGTAGTAGTAGTCAATGTCTGTCAACATGATACAGCAAGTGCGGTAGCAGCGATTCCACATGAAGAAGAAAATTTACTATATATTTCTTGTGGAACTTGGTCATTAATCGGAACAGAGTTGAAATCTCCTATACTTACAGATAGTGCGCTGAAGTATAATTTTACAAATGAAGCGGGCTATGATGGGACCACTAGATTTTTGAAAAATTGTACTGGACTTTGGATTCTTGAAGAACTAAAAAAATCATTCTTTAAATTAGGCAATGACTTTTCTTATGACGAAATTACTGAAATGGTGAGTAATACGAGAAGTTGTGTCCCAACATTTGATACGGATGCTTCGACATTTTCAAGTCCAGGGAACATGATTGAAAAGATTGTCGATTATTTTGCAGATGAAGATATAACAATATCAACAGATCCAGCGATTCTATTTAAAATAGTTTATCAAAGTTTGGCCGAAAAATATCAAGAAGTCATTCTACAATTGGAAAAAATAACTGGAAATGTCTATAAGAGAATTGACTTGATAGGCGGAGGTTCTAAGTCGAACTATTTCTCACAATTAGTAGCAGATGTGACAGGTAAGATAGTGGTGACTGGTCTATATGAAGCAACCTCAATCGGCAATGCTCTCGTTCAATTTAAGGCTCTTGGCTGTGTTAAAGATATGAAAGAAGCCAAGGAACTTGTAAAAGAGTCTATAACATTTAACTATTTCTACCCAAAAGAGGAGGAAGAAAATGACACTATATCCTAAAATTGGAATCCGTCCAACCATTGACGGTCGACAGGGCGGTGTAAGGGAATCCTTAGAAGAAAAAACCATGCAGATGGCCCTAGCTGCTAAGGATTTGATTGAGTCCAATTTGAGTTATGCAGATGGAACACCTGTTCAGTGTTTACTGGCCAGTCGAACCATTGGTGGTCAGGGCGATGCAGGTATTGTCTACGATGAGTTTGCTCGTGACAACGTAGTTGCTACCTTATCTGTCACACCAAGTTGGTGCTATGGGACAGAAACCATGGATATGGATCCGCACACGATTAAAGCTATTTGGGGCTTTAATGGGACAGAGCGGCCTGGTGCAGTTTATCTAGCCGCAGCCATGAGTGGCTATGCTCAAAAGGGTTACCCAGCATTCAAGATTTATGGCCATGATGTTCAGGACTTGGATGATAATAGCATTCCTGCTGATGTGGCTGAAAAAATCTTGCTATTTGCCAAGGGGGCGATCGCTGCTGGTCAGATGAAAGGCAAGTCCTATGTCAACATTGGAGCTTCTTCAATGGGGATTGCAGGTTCTCAGGTTACCACTTCCTTCTTTGAAGACTATCTGGGAATGTTAGTCGAATTTGTGGATATGACAGAAATCCTTCGCCGTATGGAGTTGGAAATCTACGATAAAGAAGAATATGAAAAAGCTCTTGCTTGGATCAAAGAATATTGTAAAGAGGGTGTTGACATCAATGCAGGCAAGGAATTTCCAGAAGTGATTACCAAGTCCAAGGTGATTCCAGCTGACAAGGATTGGGAATTTATTGCTAAGCAAACCTTGATTATTCGAGACATTCTCTTTGGAAATCCTCGATTGGCAGAGATTGGTTGGGAAGAGGAAGCTCGTGGTAGAAATGCTATTTCAGGTGGTTTCCAAGGTCAACGGCAATGGACTGACTGGTTGCCAAACGGAGATTTCGCTGAAGCAATCCTGGCTTCTACCTTTGACTGGAATGGACCACGACCTGTCACTGCCTTTGCAACAGAAAATGATACGTTGAATGCGACCGCCATGCTATTTGGAACCCTCCTAACCAACAAGGCTCCAATCTTCTCTGATGTTCGAACTTATTGGAGCCCAGAGGCGGTCAAACGCGTGACTGGTCAAGAACTAACAGGTCGGGCAAAAGATGGTATTCTTCACCTGATTAACTCAGGTGCTTCAGCCCTTGATGGAAGTGCCGCAGCACGAGATAAAGCTGGTCAGCCAACCATGAAAGAATTTTGGAATATGACGGAGGAGGATGTCAAAGCTTGTCTGGAAGCGACAGACTGGTGTCGAGCTAACTATGAATATTTCCGTGGTGGCGGTTATTCTTCTCACTTCAAAACTCAAGGAGAGTTGCCTGTGACCTTGATTCGTGTCAATCTAGTCAAGGGTGTTGGTCCAAGTTTACAGATTGCCGAAGGCTACACTTGTCCATTGGATGATGAAGTGCATCGTATCTTGGATGAGCGGACAGATAAAACATGGCCAACAACTTGGTTTGCTCCAAATCTTGGAGAACCTGGTTTTGAAACGGTCTATGATGTCATGAATCATTGGGGATCTAACCATGGAGCCTTTGTTCATGGCCACATTGGTGCAGAAGTTATCACTCTGGCTAGTATGTTGCGAATTCCTGTAGCCCTCCACAATATTCCAAGGGAACGAATTTTCCGTCCAAGCATTTTTGATGGTGTCGGCACTAAGGATTTGGAAGCGGCAGATTTCAAGATGTGTGAGGTTTTAGGACCGCTATATAGTAAATAGAAGGAGAACACTTTATGTTCATGGAAAAAGAAAGAAAGGAACTTATAAAGTACGGCAAAAAGTTAGTTACTGAAGGCTTAACCAAGGGTACTGGTGGGAATCTGAGCGTATTTAACCGTGAAAAAGGTCTAATGGCAATCACTCCATCTGGAATTGATTTCTTTGAAATCAAGGAAGAAGATATTGTCATCATGGACCTGGAAGGACAGGTAGTCGAAGGTGAAAAACTTCCTTCTAGCGAGTGGTATATGCACTTGATTCAGTATCAGCAACGAGAAGACCTTGATGCAGTCATTCATGCACATACCACTTACGGAACCGTTTTGGCGGTGCTAAGAGAACCCTTGCCAGCTAGCCACTATATGATTGCTGTAGCAGGAAAGGATGTCCGAGTAGCAGATTATGCCACATATGGTACTAAGGAATTGGCTGAAAATGCTGCTGAAGCGATGAAAGACAGACGTGCAGTCTTTCTTGCCAACCACGGTATCTTAGCGGGTGCTCAGGACTTACTAAATGCCTTCAATATCATTGAGGAGGTTGAATACTGTTCAAAAATTTATTGTGTTGCCAAAAGCATGGGAGAACCAGTCATCCTCCCAGATGAAGAAATGGAATTGATGGCTGAAAAATTTAAAACTTACGGACAAAGGAAATAATACGGAGGAACCTAAAATGAAAAAAAGTTTGTTGAAATGCGGTGCATTGTGTTTGTTTGCTTCGGTCATTCTTGCTGCTTGCGGGTCATCATCAGGAACTAGTTCAAGTACTGAAAAAGCTGCAAGTGGAGATGATACTGTTCTAGAGTTCTATCATGGCTATCACCATAGTGAAGAAGAATGGCCAGCAGCCAAAGTCATGCGTGACCTTTATGATGAATTTGCTAAAAAACATGCAACTGGGGATGTTGAGTTCAAACCAACTCCTGTGAACGGAAGTTTGACAGACATCATGAACAACAAGGTTGCAAGTGGTGAATTTCCAGATATGATTGACTTAGCTGGTAACGATGTTTCCTTGGCAGCGATTGAACAAAGTTTGGTTCTAGATTTGAAACCATACATCGATGAAAACGGTTTGAAAAAAAATGTTGGTCTAAACTATACACAAAATGATGTGAATGGAAAAATCTATACAGTCCATGACCAATTGTTGACCTTGGGTCTATGGTATAATGCAGATATTTTCTCCAAGGCTGGAGCTAAAACACCTGACCAATGGACCAAGTGGAGTGATTTTACGGAAGCTATGGCCTTGGTTCGAAAACAAGGTGTCTATGCCTTTGGTGCAGGGGAGCCGGCAATTCGTCTCTTTAACACAGTACTTGGCTCATCTGAAGCAGGTCGTAAACTGTTAGAAGGTCCTCTAACGTCTGAAGGAATTGATTCAAAAGAATTTGCTGAAGCCCTTAAATTAGTTATGACAGAAGTTCAAGCTAATGGTTCAGCTAATGCTGGCGGTGATGCCAATGTTTATTCTACTGATTTTACAGAAAATAAATCAGCAGTATTCTTTAACGGAGTTTGGGCAGCAGGTGGTTTGAAAGATAATGCAGCTTTGAAACCAGGTTTGTATGCTGGCAATGTTGCAATTAGTTCAGCTGGTGGTGGTATTACAATTTCAAGCAATCTCTCTGAAGAAGAAGAAAAACTTGCTTTGGAATTTGTAAAATATATGACTAGCGATGAAGTTCAAACAACCATTTTTGAAAAAGTTGGAGCTAACCCAGCCAGCCAAGCAATCGATACTGCAGAAATTGCAAGTGGCTCAGACGACGCTACTGTAAAACTCTTAGGTGAAGCAACGTCAATGGCAAACAATGCAGATGTAACGGTTCCGACTGTTGTATCAGTTTGGGGTGGTGATGTTCGTACTGCTATTATCAATGCATTGACTGAAAGTGCTGCTGACGGTGTGGATATTGATCAGAAAGTAAAAGAAACACAGGACATCTTGAAAGCCCTTATCGGCTAATATATCAGGGCTAGGGATGTATTCCTTAGCCCTGCTTTAGAAAGTGAGTATTTTATGGCAAAGAAAACCATGACCTTACAAAATAGGAAGGCACAGAAACAACGATTTATTTTTCTATTCTTACTTCCGACATTAGTTTGTTTCTTTCTCTTCTACTTTTATTCGGTGGTAACTATTTTTGCAACCTCCTTTACTAAGTGGGATTACACGAATTTAACCAGCCCAGAATTTTTAGGTTTTGGCAATCTCTTTGCCAATTATAAGTATATTTTTAGTGAGTATCCTTTCTTTTTGGAAGCACTGAAAAATTCAATTACATGGGCAATTATAGGTGTAGTCGTTCAAGTTCCATTAGCTTTATCGGTAGCGATTGTTTTATCAAAAAAATTGGCTGGTTGGAAACTATCTCGAAATCTTTACATCATACCTAGTATTATTTCAAGTGCGGCAATGGGTTTGATTTTTCTTCAAATCTACAATCCGAACTATGGAGTCGTTAACCAGGTTATCCGCTTCTTCAACCCTGAATTTTCGGATGCCATATTATTGACACCTGGTTGGAATATCATAGCGATGACTTGTGCCTATATTTTCTTTGCAGGGACATCAACCATTATGATTTTAGGTCAAATTTTTGCCATTCCACAAGAGATTCATGAAGCAGCTATTTTAGATAATATCACAGGTTGGAGAAGAGAGTGGTATATCACCATTCCAATGATAAAAGAAACATTGAAAACGGTATCGATCATGGCCGCAACCTCAGGTTTCCTACTGTATAACGAAGTATTCTTCCTAACAAATGGTGCAGCAGGAACTAAAAGTATTAGTTTTATCATTAGGGAGTTGGCAGTATCCAGTTCTCGTACACAATACGCCAGAGCGAATACCATAGGTGTTATTCAGATTCTTGGTGGGATGTTAATCATCTTGTGTATCAATCTGATTTTCAAAGAAGGTAAGCGTAGAAAGTGAGATAAAGCGTATGGACAATCGTTTAAATGGCCTTTCCAAAACGGGAAAATTGATTATTTACATCTATATGGCTATTACTTGTTTGATTTCAGTGTTTCCAATTTTATGGATTTTCCTGTCTTCCTTAAAAGCAGACCCCATGAAAAATCCAGGCATTAGTTTACCGACAGATTTAAGCTTTGACGGTTATATCAAGGTGTTTACAGAACTGCATGTATTGGATTATTTTTGGAACAGTTTTAAAGTGGTTTCAATTTCCGTTATTATCAGCATCATCATGATTTCCATGTCTTCTTATGTCATAGCTCGAATGGATTTCCGTGGTAAAAAGTTGATAACTGCCATGTTGTACTCAACTCTTTTTATCCCTGCTACAGCTATGACATTTCCAGTCTATCGCTTGGTAAATGTTTTGGGGATCTATAATACACCAGTAGCTCTGATTTTTGTCTACTCTTGTAGCGGTATTGCTATGAGTTTCTTTATCATAAAAAACTACTTTGCAATCATCCCTAAAGAATTGGAAGAAGCAGCTGAGATTGATGGAGCAAGCTATGCTCAGACGTTTTGGAAAGTTATGCTACCAATTGCTAGACCAGGCATTTTAACGGCAGCAATTTTAGCCTTTATTAACAACTGGAATGAGTATTACTGGGCTTCTATGCTGATTATCAATAGAGATGAGTTGACGGTTCCAGCCTTACTTGGACAGTTTACTACTAGCTTTAATACCAATTATAATGGTCTTTTCTCAGCTATCGTAGTGATTATCTTACCACCAATTTTACTCTTTGCATTTGCAAGTAAATACTTTATTGAAGCTTTAGGAGGGGGAGCAGTTAAAGGATGACAAGAAATAGTTTACATGAAATAAATAAACGGACCGAATGGTTCCGAAGAGACCGATTTGGTATGTTCATTCACTGGGGACTCTATTCTATCCCTGGAAAAGGGGAATGGATTCGTAGCCACCAGCAATTATCCATTGAGGACTATCAACCATTTTTTGAGGCGTTTAATCCTGTAAAATACAATCCGAGAGAGTGGGCAAAAGCGGCAAAGGCGGCAGGTATGAAATACATGGTCTTGACTGCCAAGCACCATGATGGATTTTGCTTGTTTGACTCAGCCTATACTGACTACAAGGCTACAAACACACCAATTGGAAAGGACTTGGTGGCTGAGTTTGTTGAAGCGGTACGAGAAGAAGGATTAAAAGTAGGTCTATACTTCAGTCTGATTGACTGGTATCATCCAGATTATCCGAAATATGGCGATATGATTCATCCCATGCGTGAGAATGAAGCCTTCAAAGGTGAGAAGATTGACTTTGATAACTATTTGACTTTCTTACACAATCAAGTAGAAGAAATTGTAACCAAGTATGGCAAACTGGATATTCTATGGTTTGACTACTCTTATGGAGAAATGTTCGGTGAGAAGTGGCGTGCAACAGATTTGATTAAGCTTGTACGTAAGCATCAACCAGATGTAGTTGTTGACAATCGTTTAGAAACATCAGGAGAAGGATTTGGCAGCATTGTAACGGACAGTATCAATCTTTATTCTGGAGACTTTGTCAGTCCAGAGCAGATTGTTCCGCATGAGGGAATTCGAAATATACATGGAGAGCCAATTCCTTGGGAGCTTTGCTTAACTATGAATAATAACTGGGCCTACAATCCTACGGATCATCTCTACAAATCGTCCAGGACACTTATTCGTAAGTTGGTTGAGTGTGTAAGTAAAAATGGGAATATGATTCTGAATGTCGGTCCAGATGCACTAGGAATTATCAACCAAGAGAGTCTGGAAATTCTAAATGATTTTGGAAAATGGCTTGATAAGAATGGTGAATCTATCTATGGTTGTGGCGTTAGTTCATTACCTAAGCCAGAATGGGGCTACTATACTCAAAAAGGGAATACGGTTTATGCCCATGTCTTCGAACAGCCAATTGGTCCACTTGCCTTGATTGGTATCGATGAAAGCAAAGTTAAAAGGATGAGTTTCCTTCATGATGGTAGTGAAGTGAAGATTTCTAAGAGCTGGACAACTAATGCTTACGAAGGGATTTGTTTTGCCCAGTACGGCGATATTCCTCACTTTACTTATCCTTTGCCAGACAGCGTAGATAGTGTGATTAAGATTGAATTAGTAGGTGATGATAGTGAAGATTGAAAATAAACAGATAGCACGCTATTTTAAATTAGAAGATGGGAAGTTTTATACTTCCCATATCTTGAATAAAAAGCTTGATGAACCCATTGGAAATGAAAAAAATACGGAATTCGTTGTTTCTTTTTGTGATGGAAGCCAGCTCAGCTCTGAGGATTTTACAGCTCATGTGGTCGAACAAACCAATGAAAGTCTTTTGGTGAGTTTCTATCATTCAGAAATCCAGTTAACTATTTTTTATTCAAAACGTGAAGATGTACTTGCTAAAGAGGTTACTATTCTGTCGTCTTCTAAAACAATTAACTACATTGATGTGGAGCAGTTTGGTTTTGCAAACTTAGAGCAGGTATATATTCCGAAACAGCAAGAAGATATTAAGGAAATGGCTGGATTTTCTGGCTATTATGTAGAGTTGGGACAACCAATTTATGCCAAGTCCTTCTTCTTTGGTATGGAGTTTCCAATGGGGGAAAATAGACTGGTAGATCAAACCTATTTTTCTCGCTACTATGTCGGTCACGAAATTAAAGAGCCTAAAAAAATCTGGCCAGTTGTTATTGGTGCGGCTTCTGGATTTGAGAAAGCAAGCATTCAACAGGATTTCTTTACTTACATTAGTGGAATTGCTCAGCCAAGTTACTTCAGAAAACAATATAATTCTTGGTATGACCATATGACTGCCATTGATGAAGGGATTATTGTAAAGAGTTTTGAAGAGATTTCACATGGCTTTGAAGACAATGGTGTGAAGTTGGATGCCTATGTCGTTGATGATGGCTGGTGTGATTACCAAAGTGTTTGGGAGTTTAATGAAAAGTTCCCTAATGGATTAACAAAGGTAAAAGCTCTCGTAAATAATTTAGGTGCAAGTCTTGGTCTTTGGATTGGACCACGTGGAGGCTATAACGGTACAGAAGTTATCATGAGTGACTGGTTGGAGGCACATCCAGAATTCGGTAGCAAGAATGCCTTGTCAAATGATGTCAATATTGGTGACTTCAATTATTTGGAAGGCATGAAGCAAAAAATGTTGGATTACCAGAAAAAATATGATATCAGCTATTGGAAAATCGATGGTTGGTTGCTGAAGCCAGACAAACCAGACCCTAGTGGCGAGTTTGCCATGCACACTATGACTCCTGTCTATGAATTCTTGATTGACCTATTAAAAGATTTAAGGGCAGAGCGAGGAGATAGAGATTGCTGGTTGAACTTGACTTCCTATGTCAATCCAAGCCCATGGTTCTTACAATGGGTCAACAGCCTTTGGATACAGGTTTCCCAAGATGTAGGCTTCACAGAGAATGCTGGCAATGACATCCAACGGATGATTACCTACCGTGATTGCCAATATGAAGAATTCTTAACCAAACGGGATATTCAATTGCCTCTCTGGAGTCTCTATAACCATGAGCCTGTCTATGCGAGTACGGCTCATACCTGGTACATGGACCATCAAATGTATGCCAGTGTAGAAGAGTTTGAAGATTATCTCCTGTTTATTTCCACTCGTGGAAATGCTTTTTGGGAATTCCACTATTCCTATACAATGTTTGATCAGGAACGTTGGAAGGCCAATGCTCGCGCTGTCAAGTGGATAGAGAATAATTACTCAACTCTAAAATACAGTCAAATGATTGGTGGCAAACCGTCAGCGTTTGAAATTTATGGTTACAGATGTATTGATGAAGAAGCAGGGAAAGAAATTCTTTCGCTTCGGAACCCAGCTAGTCATTCAGCGACTATTCAGTTAGATAATATCAATCTTTCCGACTATCAATTGGTTAGAGGAGATTATACAGCTCTGACAGAAACAGAGTATGAACTGGCTCCATATACAATTCTGATTGCAGAGAAACTAGGAGGGTAATATGGCAGTTAAATATGCTTTAGGTGTAGATATTGGTGGTACAAAAGTTGCTGTGGGACTGGTAGATGGTACAGGTCATGTGGCTTATAGTTTAAAAGTGCCAAGCAATAAAGAATCATCAGAAACCTTATTTCAATGTGTGTGTACAGCTATTCGAGAACTACTAAACAGTCAGCAACTGAATATTGAGGATGTTGCAGGGATTGGAGTTGGCTTGCCGGGAAAAGTTGATGTTGAAAATGGAGTTGCAGTTTTTCAACATCAACATTCCATGGGCGAATTTTCCTATTGTGAAGCGACTTCAAAAAGAATTTGGAAATATTCCAATTAAAATTGACAATGATGTGAAAGTAGCGGCCTATGCAGAGTATCGAATGCTTTCATTAGAAGCAGATGATATGTTTGGCTATATCACTATCTCTACAGGTATCGCTGCTACCAATATCATAAATAACACAATTCTAAGAGGCTCTGGCTTTGCGGGCGAAATCGGTTTTATGCCAGTTCGGAGTTTCGGAAGAACAAGTGGTCTAGAAATCTCCTGCTCAGGACCAGCCATTGAGCGCCAAGGGAAGCAAATGTATGGTGAAGATTTGTCAACCAAGGCAGTGTTTGATAATTGGCGTAAAGGAGATATTACAGCATCGGCTATTATCGCTAATGCGAGAGATGGCATGGTCCAAGCGATTCATAATATGATTTGTTTACTGGATCCTAAAATAATCGTTTTGGGTGGTAGTGTTGCACAAAATAACCCAGATTTTATTGAAGATATAAAGACCGTTTTGGGATTATCTTTACATCATGAACAGAAACATATTTTGAATAATATTATCATCTCAAAAATAGATAATGGAAATAACGGAATAATTGGTTCTGCATTCCTAGTCCAATAATAGAGAAGA
The DNA here is from genome assembly GCF_046032515.1 of Streptococcus suis. Taxonomy (GTDB): domain Bacteria; phylum Bacillota; class Bacilli; order Lactobacillales; family Streptococcaceae; genus Streptococcus; species Streptococcus suis_AL. Next base: position 32,942 of record NZ_JARQPJ010000025.1, read on the forward strand.
AATATGATGAAAATAGATAGTTCATAGTACTTTCAATTTTATAGTTTGGTTTGTTTTCCAATATCAGAAAAAATGGACTAGGAAATGTTGGGAAGCAAAAGTTCTCTTTTATCAAGAATAAGAGGTAAAACAAGTGAAAAATAACAAGAGAAAATTTACACTTTTAACGATTGCAACATTGGCTTCAGCATTCTTGTTTCAAAATCATGTGTTTGCATCTGAGGTTTCATTGTCTGATTTAAATTGGACTACCGCAACTCACGGTGATGCTACTTCATCCAAAACTGTTCAAAAGAATAAACCATTTACTGCAGGGAATGAAAACCGTGAGAATAAAATTTCATTAAAAATGGAAGATGGCTCAATTAGAGAATTTGAGAAAGGAATCGGAACTGTTGCGGCAAATCCTTCTACAATTAGCTATGACATTTCTAACCTAGGAGCAACGAAATTTAAATCCTGTTCAAATGGCTCATTCCTTATCTCCGAAACCAACTATAATGGCAATCCAAACTATACCTTCCGTAAATTATCTGGAGTGGATAGTAGCTTGAGTTTTACCTATACGACGAAATTAAAAAGGATATGCTAACAATAGCTTGATTTGTTAGCATATTGTTTTATTTATCGTTGATTATTTTAAAACAATGTGCTAACATTGTTATAAAGTGTTAGCATATTGTTTTGGAGGTGGTGATATGGATTTGTTAGAGAAACCCGTTTATAATTATATTAAAAATAATCATGGAGTAATAACTTTTCGTGATATGGAAGAGCTCAACTTTTCTTATCAACAACTGAATCAATTAGTCTCAAAAGGGAAAGTGGAATCAATTGAAAGAGGTATCTATCATCTGCCAGATATCTATATCGATGACTATTTTAGTTTACAGTACCGTTTTCCAAAAGGAATTTACTCCTTAGAAACAGCACTTTGGTTACATGGTCTGTCCCTTACCATTCCATTTGAGCCTGTGATGACTTTTCCTTTCGGGACAAATACGAGGCCAATGAAAGAAGCTGGTGTCAAGCCAATCGTCGCTAGAAAGTATCATGAAATCGGTATTATTAAACTGGAGCGACAGGCTGGACAGTTTATCTCAGTATATGATATGGAACGAACATTAGTGGAGTGTTTGAGAACAGCTTACCATGTCGATATTCAAGTTATTGCCCCAGCTTTTCAAGCTTACTTCAAAAAAGGAGCTGTGGATTATGCTAAGTTGTATCATTATGCACAACTATTTAAAGTGACCGAAAAACTACAATCATATGTGGAGGTCTTGTCGTGAAATTTTCAAATGCTAATAGTTTCAAAGCAAAAGTCAAGAATATTGCAAGAGAAAAAGGGATACCTGCTCAACAAGTTCAGCAAAATTTTCTGATTGAACAAGTTTTAAAACTCATCTCAGAGAGCAGGTATAAAGATTCTTTCATTGTGAAAGGTGGATTTCTTATCGGACAGATGATTGGCTTAGATAAACGGACAACAATGGATTTAGATGTTACCCTGAAAGGTAAATATTGTGAAAAGTAGAATTACGGAATACAAATAGGGCTACCTGATTCTAGGTAGTCTTTATTTTTGTATGTTTTTGATTAAGTGTAGATGGATGAAATTGGATTACAGGAACTTAGTATCTCTTTTTGTCTTGATTGTGATACGTGTGTATATATTTGAGTAATCGAAATAGAACTGTGTCCAAGTATCTGCTGGATGTACCGAATATCGACATCATTATCTAATAACATAGTAGCAAAGCTGTGGCGAAACATATGAGGTGTAATAGTTGTAGTGAGTCTGGTTTGTGTTTTGGCTGTTTTTAGAAGCAAACGAACACTTTGTTCTGTCAGTGGTTTTTGTAAGGATTTTCCGGGAAATAAATAATCGTCTGTATGATTGCAATAACAAGTGATATAAGCTTTTAACAACTGAAAAGTTCGTTCATCGCCAATAAAAATCATACGCTCTTTTTTACCTTTTCCTAGAATTTGGAGTGTTTGTTCCGTTAGATTGATATCTTTGATTCGAATATGACACAGTTCAGAAATCCGAATGCCGGTAGAAAGCAATAAGGAGACAATTAACAAATTTCTTTCAGCTTTCTGTTTTTGATAAATAGTTTTGGCTGAGATAATCTTCTTTTGTAGATAGGTATATAGGATTTTTAAACTAT
>NZ_JARQPJ010000026.1:0-34920 GCF_046032515.1 Streptococcus suis
GGCTCTTTCTAGATACTTTTCATTTTTTAATCAGTTCGATTGTTTTTACTTGACAAAGGGCTTTACATATCAGTCATCTAAAACCGTAATCGGTTGTAAGTCTAATTTATCTAACACTTTCATCCTCCTCTGTCTGCTGACTTGTTTGCATTTGAGAATAAACGCCTTGTTCAGCCATCAATGCTTCATGATTCCCTTGTTCAACAATTTTTCCATCCACCATGACCAAAATCAAGTCAGCTGATTGAATGGTTGATAGGCGATGAGCAATAATAAAGCTGGTCCGTCCTTCCATCAATTTGGCAAATGCTTCCTGTACTAAAATTTCTGTCCGTGTATCAATAGAGGAAGTCGCCTCATCTAAAATCAGGATTTTAGGTATTTTAACAAAGACACGCGCAATAGACAAAAGCTGACGTTGTCCCTGGGATAAGGCTTCACCTCCATCTGCTAAAAGCGTATCGTACCCCTGCGGAAGCTGACGAATAAAGAAGTCTGCATTAGCTGCCTTAGCCGCCTCAATGACCAATTCCCGCGTGGCATTTGGATAGCCATAGGCAATATTATCATGAATGGTACCAGATTTAATCCATGTCTCCTGTAAAACCATCCCAATCTGTCTGCGAAGATCCTCACGACTGTACTGGCTAATCGGAACTCCATCTAAAGTAATTTGACCAGCTGTTACATCGTAGAAACGCATAAGCAGGTTAATCATGGTTGATTTACCAGCACCAGTAGGTCCAACAATGGCTACCTTTTGTCCAGCTTTGACAGCAATATCCAGATGTTCAATCAGAGAACGGTCAGGACTATAGGAAAAAGACACATTTTCAAAGGAAATAGCTCCCTTCAGCTCCTCTGAATCAATTTTCCGCTCAGCCTGATCGTCAATGCTATCTAGAGCCAAGATAGCAAACAGCCTGTCTGCACAAGCTAAGGCGCTCTGCAATTCCGATAGGACCGAGGAAATATCATTAAAAGGCTTGCTGTACTGACTAGCATAATTGAGAAAAGTTGTCAGAGACCCCACTGTAAAATTTCCTGCCATAATTCTCAGAGCTCCAAGTCCTGCAAGTAAGGCATAAATAATAGCATTGATAAACCGCGTACTTGGATTGACCGTTGAAGAGGCAAAGATAGCCTGTTGGGAATAGGTCGCATACTGTTCATTCACAACTTGAAAACCTTGCGTAAATTGCTCTTGAGCATTGAAAGATTGGATCAAGGTCAGTTGACTGATGGACTCTTCCAAATGCTGAGATTGCTTCCCACGTGCCTGAGTCTGTTGTCTATAATAACCATAGGATTTCTTAGCGATATAGCGTGCCACAAGCAGAGAAACTGGAGTTAATGCCACAACCAGCAACATCATCGTCAAGTCAAGCCTAGCCATAGTGAAAATGGTTAGGAAAATGGTCAAAATACCAATGAAAAATTGATTGAAAATCATCAAGAGACCATTTGTTAATTGCTCACTATCACTTGAAAAACGGGCTACCAAATCACCAACTGAATGACGATCCAGATGAGATAGGGGCATCTGGTGCAGCTTCACATAGACCTGTTCACGCAAATCGGCCACCATTCCGTAAACCAAGCGATTGGTTACCAAAGGTAAGTACCATTGCAGCAGCGTATTAAGCAAGATAACCATAACCATTTTGCCTAAGATACCGAGCAAAACCTGACCATCTGCTATCAATACTGCATCGACTGCCTGACCAATCAAGATAGGCAGATAAACTGTCAGAAGCACCTGCACCAAAGTTCCCACCAGCATCAAGGACATTCGAAGGGGCTGGTGTAAAACCAATCTGACCAGTTCCTTAAAACTAGATTGTCTCATAGCTATCCTCCTCTCCTTGTTGTTGCGATTGGTGAATTTCTTGATAAATAGCAGAGCTTCTCAGCAAGTCCTCATGGCGACCAAGTCCAACTTGACGCCCTTGTTCCAAGACTAAAATCTGATCAGCTGTCCGTAAACTATTGGTTCTTTGTGACACCATGATTAAGTTCTGACCTGGTAATTCCTGGCGAATAGCAGCTAATAATCGACTCTCCGTCAAATAATCCAGAGCAGAGGTCGCATCATCCAAGATTAAAATCGGTGCTTTCTGTAAAATAGCGCGTGCAATGGTCAAACGTTGACGCTGTCCACCAGAAAAATTCTTCCCAAAGGCTTCGACAGGGCTATCCAAACCACCTTTATCCTCTATGAAAGATTTAGCCTGTGCAATTTCTAATGCAGACCATAGGTCACTATCAGATATTTCTTCCAATCCTAAAGATAAATTAGAACGAATAGTTCCAGCAAAAAGCTGAGCCTGTTGCGGAACGATAGCAATTTGCTGCCGCCATTCTTTTAAATTCTTGGGACTTTTTCCATCAATGAAGAGAGAGAGCTGATTTGTTGGCACTGAATAGAGTGCCTGCAATAAATCAACTAGGGTAGACTTTCCTGATCCAGTCCCTCCGATAATTCCCATGAATTGCCCCTTGCGCAGTTCAAAGTCAATGCCCGACAATGACTCTTCAGCTGAATTAGGGTAAGCAAACGTAAGGTCATGAACTGAGAAAACCAAGTCTTTGTCCCTACTATTAACCACAGGCAAATCAGCTTCTACATTCTCAGATTCTTGATCGAAAACCTCTTGAATGCGTTGGGCTGAAATGTAGGTCTGATTAAGAGTAGACACAACCATAATCATCTTAACTAGCTCAACCAAAATTTGAAGGAGATAGTTGATGAGGGCAACTAACATCCCTTGTTCCAGAAGGTTGTCTGAAATGGCTATATTTCCCTGCCAGATGAGAATGAGCAAGGTTCCGTTTACTACAAGAAAAGTCAATGGAGATAAAAGACTCGACCAAAAACCAGCATCTAGCTGTTGCTTCTTGTACCGTTGATTAATGACTTGAAAAGTCTTGATTTCTCGCTCTCTTTGCCCAAAAGCACGAATCACTCTCCAACCAGTTACCGTTTCACGTACCTGCCCTACTAAACCATCTAATTCCTTTCGAATTGATTGGTAAATACGGCTGGTCATGACTGAAATTCCTGCTACAATAACAAGTAAAAGGACAATCATACCTAGAAAATAAACAGATAAAGTCGGACTAATATAGAAGGACATGATCAGAGAACCAAATACTACAATGGGAGCACGTAAAAACAAGCGCAAAAAAGTATTGATTCCCGTTTGAATCTGTAAGGTATCACTTGTCAGTCGATTCAGTAAACTTGAGGAGGAAAGAATATCTCGACTAGATTTTGGAAGCGATAGGACTTTCTGATACAAATCATTGGTAAGCTTCTTAGTTACGCCAACTGCTGCCTTGGCGGAAAAATATTGCGCTATTAGTGAAACAATAATTCCAATACATGCTAGACCAACCAGTAAAAAAAGCATAGCAACCAGGTTTCCCCGGCTGCCATTTGGAATAATTGTATCAACGATATAGGCGATAATTAATGGTACCAAAAGCTCAAAACAAGCTTCCAATAGTTTGAAAACTGGACCTAATATGGATTCCTTAATATAGTCCTTAAAATATCGTGATAAAAATTTCATATTAACGGTGCTCCAAAGCCTGAACCGCAGTAATCAAGGTCAAGTTGTAAACATCATCAGGGTTACAACCACGAGACAAGTCGTTTACAGGCTGATTCAAACCTTGTAAAACAGGACCTACCGCTGCAAATCCACCCATACGTTCGGCAATTTTATAACCAATATTACCAGCTGAAATACCTGGGAAGATAAATACAGTCGCTTGACCAGCAACGCTCGAACCTGGTGCTTTTAATTTACCTGTAGCAGGGACAAAGGCAGCATCAAATTGCAATTCACCGTCCAAATCCAACTCCGGACGCAATTTTTGAGCAATTTTAGTTGCTTCAACCACCTTATCAACTTTAGGACCTGAGCCAGAACCTTTTGTTGAATAGCTAAGCATTGCAACTTTTGGATCAATACCAAACATTTTAGCAGTACGTGCTGAGTTGATCGCGATTTCTGCCAAGGTTTGAGCATCTGGATCAATGTTGATAGCACAGTCACCAAAAATATAACGCTCTTCACCTTTTACCATCAAGAAGGCACCTGATGTTTTCGATACACCTGGCTCTGTTTTAATGATTTGAAGAGCTGGACGAACTGTTGAAGCGGTTGAATGAATCGCACCAGATACCATACCTTCTACTACGCCCATATATACCAACATAACACCAAAGTAGTTAACATCTTTCAACAACTCATGTGCCTGCTCTTCTGATACCTTACCTTTACGGCGCTCTACCAAAGCAGCTACCATCTCATCATATCTATCATAATGAGCTGGGTCAATAATTTCAAAACCTTCTGTAATCCCTTCAATGTCAAGGTAAATCTTAATACGATCCGGGTTTCCAAGCAAGACGGGTACTACATCCGACTCATTTACCAAACGTTTTGTCGCTTGCAAGATACGTGGTTCTTCACCTTCTGGCAATACGATACGTACTTTTTTACCCTCTAGCTTTGTAGCTAATTGCTCAAAAATTTTCATGAACAAACTCCTTAAATTTATTTACTTATTAACTGATTGATAACAGCCTGAAAATCCTCAGGAAGCGGTGCTTCCAAATCAATCCTTTCGGCTGAAAAAGGATTGTCGAAGGCTAAATTATGACAATGCAAGGCTTGACGTTCTATCCCACATTCCAAACTTCCACCATACATATCATCTCCTAACAACGGAAATCCAATGTGAGAAAAATGAACACGAATCTGATGAGTCCGCCCAGTATGTAGTTGAATATCTAATAAATGAATATCTCCCCACGATTGCACAACACGATAGGAAGTATGAGCATATTTTCCATTCTTTGTCACACAACGAGTAATGATGCTATCTTCTGGACGACCGATAGGAGCAATAATATCCCCTGTCTCTTCTAGCTGCCCATTCCCCTTCACCAAAGCATAATAACGTTTATGAATAAGCTTGGCCTGTAACTGCTTATCGAGTCGTGCATGGGCATAGCCGTGCTTGGCAAACAGCATAACGCCTGATGTATCCCTATCCAGACGAGTCACAATATGAACCTGCTTATTCTCATAATTCTGCTCAATAAGATAACCTTTTACAAAATTTGCGATTGTGGATGAATGCAAGGCAGAAGGAATGGAGGCGTAGCCAACCGGCTTATTTATCGCCAGAAAATGATCATCTTCATAGACAATATCCAACGGAAAGAAAATCGGTTTTAAACTACCAGTCAAATCCTCCTCAGCTGGTATGTCAATTGTAACCCTATCTCCAATATCTAGCAAGTAAGTTGCATTGCGTTCGATATCATTGACCCAAATATTGCCGCCGGTATACTTAATCTTCGCTAATAGGCCTTTAGAGACACCGTGTTTTTTAAGGAAAGTCTTTATTTTCGTATGCTGGTCAGCAATGAATTCAAACCGCATTACTCCACCTCTCCAATAAAGGCGTCCTTAACCCGATTCCAAAAACTAGTATGACTCGGTGTTGCAACAAAGTGAATCTTATACTGATCAATCTGGTACTCAATTTTTTCAATGTTGTCATAGACATAGGTCTTATTATCAACAGCAATTGAATAGCGATCACTGTGCTTGGGTTCAATCACAATCTTGTCTTTTTTAGGGACAACAACGGATGAACCTAAGGTGCGGTAAACACGATTGTTCAAACTTGCCACTTCTGCTATTTGCAAGGCTTCAATGGTCGGATGCAAGACCGCACCACCTAAAGACTTGTTGTAAGCTGTTGAACCAGTTGGGGTCGAGACAGAAATCCCGTCACCTCGAAAACGTTCAAAGGGAACATTATTGATGATAATATCTGCCACCATCGTTTTAGATAAACGCTTGATTGTCGCTTCATTTAAGGCACGCGCCTCTACAATGCGACCATCTGTCATCTTGACCTTAACATTTAAAATCGGATACGATACTCTAGCACCTGTATCAAGCTTAAGATTTTCAATCAGCTTGTCCACTTCAAAATCGCGATAATCTGTATAAAACCCCAAATGACCCGTGTGAATTCCTACAAAACGTACACGATCAATCAACTTTTCATATTTGTGAAAAGCAGATAAAAGCATCCCATCTCCACCGATAGAAATGACAATATCTGGATTTTTGGGTGTCAAAATAAAATTTGCTTCTTTTAACTTTGTCCATAATTCTTTGGACACCGCTTCACTCTTAGGATTTCGACTAGCGAGCAGAGCGATTTTTTTTCTACCTGTATTCTTCATCTGTATCATCACTGTTGCCCACACCGTCATTCAGTTTGCGATAGGCAGGATCAAATAAGGCCTGCGCTTCTTGAATGTCGTTGCGGATTTTTCGCATCTCCTCATCTAATTCATAGGCAATTTTTGCTGTAACTTCCAAGCGTTTCTTGATTTCTTCTGGAAAATTCCCCTTATATTTATAATTCAGAGAATGTTCAATTGTAGCCCAGAAATTCATGGAAAGGGTTCGAATCTGGATTTCTGCCAGAACCGTCTCGTTGCCATTTATAGTATCCACAGGATACTCAATCACCACATGATATGAACGGTAGCCAGAGGCTTTCATATTGTTGATGTAATCCCGTTCATGCACAATTTGCATATCCTTGCGTTTCCGCAAAATAGCTAATACTTCTTCAATGTCGTCCACAAATTGAACCATAATCCGAAGACCGGCAATATCTTGCATATCTTGAGCAAGATTTTCCAATTTGATATGTCGCAGGGACATTTTTTCTTTAATGGATTCAATCGGTTTTACCCGTCCTGTGACAAACTCAATTGGAGAATGCCGATTAGCCTTGCGATACTGCTTGCGAATCCCCCGCAGTTTGATTTTCAATTCACCAACTGTCTGAATATAGGGGTCTAAAAATTCTTCCCAGTTAAAGTCCATATGGCCCCTTTCTTGTCAAAACTTTTAAATTGTATTAGAATAACACAAAGATTAATCTATTATAACACATTGAAAGGGTTTACTGCATGAAAAACCACCTTGAAATTGAGTACAAAACCTTATTGACCAAATCCGAATACAAACGCCTGCTTACTGACTTTTCAGATGTGAGCCCAATTCTTCAAACAAACCACTACATTGATACCCCAGACCTAGATATGAAGAATCACCGCTTTTCACTTCGTATTCGTACATTTGAAGACTCAGCAGAACTAACCTTAAAAATTCCACAAGAAGTCGGAAATCAAGAATATAACCAAGCTCTAGACATCCAAACTGCTCAGGATTTACTGGAAAATTTTCAACTACCAGCAGGACAAATTTCTGACATTATTTCTGCAACAGAGATTCCACTTGATAAACTTGCTGTCTGGGGAAGCCTCACGACAAAACGCTATGAGAAACAGACATCTATAGGTCTTATGGCCCTCGATGAAAATGATTATGTGGGACAAAAAGATTATGAATTAGAAGTCGAAGTGACCGATGCAGATGCAGGGAAGATTCTGTTTGATGAATTCCTTAAGAAGAAATCAATTCAGTTCAAATATGCTAGCAGTAAGGTTGCACGAACAGCTGCCTACATGAAATAACTATAAAAAATCAGCCAAATAAGGTTGATTTTTTAGCTTCACTACTGAAAATTTTTCATTTTTTTGATAGAATAGAACTATCTATTGTAAAAAATACTTTTATGTCATCATAAAAGCTCAGTGTGTAAAAGGAGTTACTTTAAAATGGTACAACCACTCGGTGAACATAACATTAAATTATTCTCACTCAATAGCAACCGTGATATTGCTGAAAAAATTGCTGATTCTGCTGGAATTCCTCTTGGAAAACTGTCTTCTCGTCAGTTTTCTGATGGTGAGATTCAAATTAACATTGAAGAATCTGTACGTGGCGTAGACGTCTACATTATCCAATCAACAAGCTATCCGGTCAATAATCACTTGTGGGAATTATTGATTATGATCGATGCTTGTAAACGTGCTAGTGCCAACACCATCACAGCGGTCATCCCTTATTTTGGCTATGCTCGTCAAGACCGTACCGCTTCTCCACGCGAACCAATTACAGCTAAATTAGTTGCAAATATGCTGGTTAAAGCTGGTGTCGACCGTGTATTGACTCTTGATTTGCACGCTTCACAAATTCAAGGTTTCTTTGATATTCCAGTGGACAATCTCCTTACAGAACCACTTTTTGCAGCCTACTACATGGAAAAAGGACTCTGCGGAGAAGATGTCGTCATTGTGAGTCCTAAAAATTCTGGTATCAAACGCGCGCGTAATATCGCTGAATTTCTAAATGCACCGATTGCGATTATCGACTACGCTCAAGATGATTCTGAACGTTCTGAAGGCTATATTATTGGTGATGTTGCTGGTAAAAAAGCTATTTTGGTGGACGATATTCTCAATACTGGTCGCACTTTCTCACAAGCTTCAAAAATTGTCCAAGAAGGTGGTGCTACTGAAATTTATGCAGTTGCCAGCCATGGTCTCTTTGCGGGAACTGCAGCCCAACTCTTAGATGAAGCACCAATCAAAGAAATATTAGTTACCGATTCTGTTGCAAGCAAAGAACAGCATCCTAAAAATATCGCCTTCCTAACAGCTAGTGACTTGATTGCAGATGCCATCCACCGCATCCAAGAACATCAGCCACTCAGCCCACTTTTCAAATTTACTAGTCCTGAAAAAGAAAACTAGGAGTAAACTCTTTGATTTATTTAGATAATGCAGCAACCACTGCTCTATCTCCTACTGCACTCCAACGGATGATGGAAGTGGCTCAAGAAAATTATGGAAACCCCTCCAGTATCCATCAAAGCGGTCGAAAAGCCAATCAATCTCTTAGACAAAGTCGTCAAGAGATTGCTCAGATTCTCTCCGCCTCTCCTGAACAAATTATTTTCACATCTGGAGGCTCCGAAGCTGATACTTTAGCTATTCAAGGCTATGCACTTGCACATCAATCCAAAGGAAAACACCTGATTACTACGGCTATCGAACACCATGCTGTCCTCCATACCATGCAATATCTAGAGGAGCGGTTTGGGTTCGAGGTAACCTATATCCAACCAGTCGATCAAGTAATCACCGCTCAACAAATTCAGGATGCCCTTCGACCAGATACTATTTTAGTCAGCGTCATGTTTGCTAACAATGAGACCGGTCAGCTACTTCCCATCAAGGAAATTGGAGAGCTCCTAGCCGATCATCAGGCCGTCTTTCATGTAGATGCTGTCCAAGCAATTGGAAAAATCGCAATTTCTCCCTCTGACTACGGAATTGACTTCCTCGCGGCCTCTGCCCATAAATTCCATGGTCCAAAGGGGATGGGATTCCTGTATAGTAAAGTTCATAAATTTGATTCCTTGATCCACGGCGGAAAGCAGGAACAGCAACATCGAGCAGGTACTGAGAATCTCCCTGCCATTGCTGCTATGGCGACTGCCCTAACAGAACAATATGAGTCCTTAGATACGCATCATAAGCATGTCAGTGAACTGCGACAACATATTATCGAGGGATTGTCTGGCTTAGACTATTATCTCAATCAGGCTGGACCTCATCTCCCTCATGTCCTTAATATCGGTTTTCCTGGTAAACTTAATGAACAACTACTCATGCAACTAGATTTGGCAGGTATCGCTGTTTCTAGCGGTTCCGCATGTACGGCAGGTGTTGTCCAAAATAGCCATGTTTTAGAAGCTATGTATGGAAAAGACTCCCATCGTCTGAAAGAATCCATTCGTATCAGCCTATCTGAAATTAATACAAAAGAAGAGATAGATACTCTCATCATCGAACTAAAGAAAATACTTGGAGGTTAAAATGGCATTCCAACAATCAGTTACCTTAAAAGATTGTAATTTTACTTATCACATTAACCCTGCTATCAAAAAATATACACTCCGTGATAACACCTTTGAACAAAGCAAAGCAGGTCACTATCAGCTTACACGTCTTCTGGAAGAAATTCCAAATTCAAACCAAGGATTCCTCTTGAAAATTATTATCAATCAAGACCTAACTGGTTTTAAAATTAACATTACCGACAAGTCTGGTCTTCATCTGGTAAACATTTTTAAGCCAGAAAGTAACAAGGTTATTCAAGAAAAATTCTATTTCCTCATGGATAGCTTGATTGACCGTGACATCTTTACAAAAGAGGGTTAGTATGATTGAAATTCACTATCTTGACGCTTACAAGCAAGAACGTATCCAAACATTTGAGAATAAAGATGCAGCCATTCTGACTTTTTCCGGTTGCTTAACCCTCCCAGACTATTATCCAGTTACCAGCATTACACAAGACGGACAAGCTCTAGATTACAAAGGGACAATCGGGGATCTCTATCGCTATTTACAAACACTAGATTAGACAGTTTCCTGTTTAATCTTTTTTTAAAATCAATCTGTTGATTTTTTCACAAACTTGGACTAGAATAGAATAAAGAACTGTTTAATATATAAATAATCGATAAAGCGTATTCTATCGAAATAAAGGAGTCTAAAGTGAAAAACGATAAAAAATCTGATATTCCACGCGCTACTGCCAAACGGCTATCCCTCTACTATCGCATTTTTAAACGTTTCTATGCAGGAAATATTGAAAAAGCTAGTTCAAAAGAAATTGCCGAAGCTATCGGAATCGACTCAGCTACCGTCCGCCGAGATTTTTCCTATTTTGGAGAGCTTGGTCGTCGTGGCTTTGGCTACAATGTCAAAGAGTTGATGGATTTCTTTGCGGATATTCTAAATGATACCTCCATCACCAATGTTATGCTTGTTGGAGTCGGGAATATGGGGCGGGCCTTGCTACACTATCGCTTCCACGAACGAAATAAAATGAAAATAGTCATGGCTTTTGAGGCAGATGATAATCCAGCTGTTGGAACGACAGATGAAAATATCCCAATCCATGCAATCTCAGAAATCAAGGAACGTATCAGCGAAGCAAACTCTCAGACAGCTATTCTAACGGTACCCAGCGTCAAAGCGCAAGAAGTGACTGATATTCTTGTTGAAGCTGGTGTTAAGGGAATTCTGAGCTTTTCACCAGTTAACTTGTCTGTCCCAAAAGATGTCGTTGTTCAGTATGTTGATTTGACTAGTGAATTACAGACACTACTCTACTTTATGCGAAAAGGATAAGCAATGAAAAAACCAGTTATTGGTATTTCTGGAAATGAATATAAAACAGGGGATCATACAGAACCCCTGCTTTCTTATACCCAGACTTGCCTCGTACAAGCTATTGAAGATGCTGGTGGGCTCCCACTCATCCTTCCAGCTACAGAGCCAGATTTGGCAAAATATTATATCCATCTTATTGACAAACTCATCCTAACAGGAGGACAAAATGTCCAGCCAAGTTACTATCACGAAGAAAGAACTATTGACAGCGATAATTATCTACCAAAGCGTGACGAGTTTGAATTGGCCCTCATAAGGGCTGCCCAAGAAAATCAGAAACCTATCTTCGGTATCTGCCGAGGTCTACAGCTCTACAATGTAGCTCAAGGTGGTAGCCTTCATCAATCAATTTCTGAACATTGGCAAGACATAGACGGACAAGAAGTCAGTCAAACGATTCAACTGATTCAAAATAGTCCACTTTACGACATATATGAGTCCGATCCGAGTGTGAACTCATTTCACCGTCAGGCTATCAAAGACTTAGCACCTGACTTAGAAATCATTGCACTATCGGATAATCAACAGATTATTGAAGCAGTTCATTCAGCCTACCCAACTAAATTTTTAGGGGTTCAATGGCATCCTGAACTACTCTACGGTCAACGTGAGATTGAAAAAGACCTCTTCCACTATATTGTCAATAAACTTTAAAATAACTCACTTTCTTCTCTAAAAGAATAGTAATCCTTATTTCCAACAATTAAATGATCTAATAATACCAGTCCTAGCTTTTCGCAGGACTCTTTTAAATTCTCCGTAAATAGCAAATCATTCCTACTAGGTTGTACTGAACCCGACGGGTGGTTATGAACGATGATAATCGATGTTGCCATACATTTTACTGCGTAATGCAAAATTTCACGTGGTTCTGCAATGCTACGATTAACACTCCCAATAAAAATCGTTTTTTGACTGATAATCTGGTTCTGTGTATTGAGATAAAGTGCAACTAAATGCTCCTGCTTCTTATGCCCGATTTCATGAATCATCTTACGCCCCAACTTCTCACTTCCCAAAATTCTCTCATTTAAGAGTAGCTCTGATTGATTGATACGTTTTCCAAGTTCAATCATAGCCTTAATTTCAATCGCCTTGACGCGCCCAATTCCAGTCAAACTTTGCAATTCTTCAATGGATAATTCTCTTAGAGCCGCTAAACTCTCCAAACGATTCAATAATTTATTGGAGAGAATAGAAACAGGTTCTTTTTTTGTCCCAGTTCTAATAAAAATTGCTAGTAATTCCTGATTACTGAGACGCTCAGCTCCAACTTCTACTAAACGTTCTCTAGGTAGAATGGCCTCTTCTTTAAATTCAATTTGATACATAATTTCCTCCTCACCTATCTATTCGTAAAATCTTGCAAAAAAAAAGAAGCCATATAAAACCAAAGAATATCTCCTCCGTCTTATACCACTTCTTTATCCGATTTTGATTGCCTTGAACAGTGAAAAGGGCTGGGGATAGCCCTTTTCAGCTTATATCCTGAAAATAGGAAAGAGATAAAGAAAGGGAGTGGGAAAGAACTCGACTAGTCTAAAAAAGAGTTCCCCTCACTTCCAAATATGTAGGTTCGGGCTAAAATAGTCCACTGGACTATTTTAACACAAACTTCGTTTGTTTTATTTCCGCGCTCAAACAGTCACTACTCTGACTGTTTGACCTCCCATCCCCGTACAGCTCCAACTGTCTGGGAGACTGTTGGAGGTTGGAAATAAGGCGAACACTGTTCGCAACAATAGTAAAGGTCATATTTGGAGTGTGAAACACGAAGTGCTGAGATTTGCAAAGCAAATCCTATCTCCCACCTTTAACAGTCTCCCAGACTGTTAAAGCCAATCAACCACTGCGCTGAGATGTTGACACGAACTCTGAGTAGTGGAGCTGGGCTTTTTGCCCAGCCTCTAGGTGTTAACTTTTCATATACCCACTACAGTTTTATTTACGTTAAAATAAGGTAAAATAAGTTTCAAGACTATTGATAAACCAAGACTTCGTCATCATCTTGGATATATATCGTCATTTAGTTTTTCTTTTATTACTTCGTTAACTCGCTTTGCCGTACTCCAGTACAGCCTGCAGCTCGTTGCCTAGTACTAAAAGTAAACTAAAAGACTATAAAAATCTCAAAGATTGACCAATTGCTGACTAAAAAATACTCTACATATGCAGAGAAACACCTCGTAGGAAGTATTCTCAAATCAAAGACAAAGTCGCTAGAATGACATTTCTAACGACTTTCAGAATGAAGACAAACATCAATCGAGATATTTGTCTTTTTTCCATCTTCTAGCCTAAATTTTTTTCTTTTTTCTAAAATAGAGGACCTTTCCCCTTAATACACCGCCATATGAATGGTATCACCTTTGATGATGATTTGGTCTGGTGAGAAGGTTGACCAGTCCTTGCTTTTAAAATAGGCTTTTATAGCGGAATCCTTCTCTGTTTTTTCAAGCTTTTCCCCTGTCATATACGTATAGATTGAAAAGTGGGTAGAGATTTGTAACGGGGCTTTTCACTAAATTCCCCGTGTTAAGTATTCCCGAATCACTATCTGTAAATGCTGAATATTGATTATCCAAGCGAGGATGTGCATCCGTATATATTACTCGCTTTGTTACTTTTATCTGCGTCTTTTCCTCATAGTCACGAACCATTTGCTGTACCACCTGCATACGGTTTTGGTCCAACTGGGTGACGACTATCTGTTGTAAAAATATTTTGTTAAATGTCAGCGAAAGGACTGCTAGATAGAGGGTGACTAGTGTACCTTTGACTAGCTTAGCCTTTTTGAAGTCTAGTCTAGCCAATAATAAGAAGAGACCAACCAAACAAGCAGCCGAATACGTAGACCGAGCACCTGAACCAGCTTTTGTAACCAAACTTAGGGCACATGGCAAAAGAAACAATAAAGGAAGAGCCAGCAAGATAAGCTTCGCCCTCGTCTTCTCTGCTGTCGCTCCTTTTAGTTGTCGTTTCACTCTCCAAAGGAGATAGCCAATGGCAAGCAAAAGGGAAAACAAGAGAAAACCATCGGGACCAATGTTGAAACCTAAAATATATGCTTTGATCAAACTTTTTAAAAGTTGTAACATTCGAGCGACTAGTCCAAGATTTTCAAGATTAAATCGACCAATGCCGAAGAATTTTAGGTAAAAAAGTGAAACAAGACCACTCACGACAAATGGGATAGAGGAGATGAGAAAGCTACGAATAGCTGTCTTAACATCTCGTTTTTCCACCGCAAAACACAGACAAAGCATCAAGTACAAGGAAGTAAAGGACTGGTAGGTGAGCATGGATACTGTCGCTAAAACGGTAGAAACCAGGAGCCAATGCGTGATCGGTTTGCAAATCCGTATATAAGTGGCAAGAATAGCCATCAATAAAGCAAACATCATCATACCACGTTCAACAAATAAAAAATAGCTGATGATAAAGGGATTGACCAAGATGATTAATGACAAAAAAGGAGCCATCAAAGAGGAAGCTAACTCAGTCTTTTCAAACAATCTCGCTAAACACCACACAGACAAGCCCAGAAAACAAAGTGCTAAACAACTTGAAATAAGCAAATAGAGTTCTGGTGCTTGATGCAGACTCCCCATCAGGATAAAGAATAAGGAAATAAAGGGACGACCATTTTTACGAGACATGTTGATGGCAGTTTCCATCCATGTGCGATTAAAATGAATATACGTATCAGCTGTAAAACTCGGATAGAAACTCAATCCAAGGACGAGTAGCAGGAACAGGATTACCCCCCTGCTACTATTTTTTTATTGTTTTCTTTTGCGGACATGCAATCTCCTTCTCATTTATCATTCAACTAGCTTGCCATCTTCTTTCCATTTAATAATAATCATCTTATCATCTCCGTAAATCGTATGATAGTAAGTATCTACTAGCATGGGAAGTTGAGTGTCGGGTATGCCTTTAATTGTTTTCACAGTAGGCAAGTGACTCAGCATTCTACGATCCCAATACTCATTATGACTGATTGCTAACATTGGGTAGGCAAGAAACTGCTTTTTTAAGGCCGGTGGCACAGGAATCTTTCCAGGAAAATATACATCTACTGTCTCTTTATTCTTAACCTGTGGTAAGTGACTCAAATCCTCATAGACCAACTGATAACGGAAGTCTTTATAGTCCTTAGAAACTGTCAAAGAATTCCCATAGACCAAACTATAGATAAAAAAGCTGTAGGCAAGGACAAGAATTGGTAAACGAAAAACAGGTCGTCCCCCCTGCTCTACTAAAACCACTCCACAGAGGACGACAACGACTGCTAAACCGTACATGGCACGAGTATGTGTCTGCGGTTCTACCAGAATGGGGTAGAAACCAAAAGATAGTAACAACATCAAGACAAGCGAGACAAGAGGTAGGCTAAATCCAATAAGATTTCTCTTTTTACGAATAAAGTACACTAGGAAACTTCCAAAAATGACCAAAGTGGAAATAAGCCACAAAGGGGTAAAACCATCCAATACCTTGCTAAAATAAGCTGTGTAATTTTTTAGGAGAAACTCAGGAATCTCCGAAAGAGCAGGAATACTTACATCAAGATAATCTTTACGAGGAGCAATCATAACAACTAGATAGAAGTACAGAGCACCTGCTCCATATCCTAACAGCGACTGCCAGAAGAAGTCAACTAACTCCTGATGCCAGCCCTTCTCCTGCCACATTCTCAGGAGTGATAGGATGACTAGCATGGGAAAAATCCCAAAAGAAGCCTGGTAGGATGTCATGACCAGTAAGCTTCCAAGAAAACAAGCTAAGACATACCATCTAGCACCTGAAAATCGAAACACAAGCGGAAAAACTGCCGCAAGAATCGAAAAAGCCATAAAAGGAGCATCAAATTTATAGCTAAGATTGACGATGAAAAAAGGATTTAATCCCAAAGGTACAAGTGCTGCTACTTCCCAAATCGTAAATACCTTTCGCTTATAAAGCAGACCTAATAGGAGGATACCAACAAGAGATAGGATAGCTACTGCTAGAATCTGACTATAGGGAGAGACATCGACCGCAAACTTGCCCCCAAAAAAATAAATAGAACTTCTATCCGTAAAAAAACGACTCCAATCAGCCCATCCACGCTGACCTACAAAAAATCGACCTTGGTCATCATCATGGTAAATATTTGCTCTCAAAAGAGCACTAATCCCAAGGAGATAAATGCCAAACAGGATGGCAAAGCTTTTCTTCGCCGAAAAGACCCACTTTTTCTTGGTCACTACTTCACATGATAGACACTGCCACCAATTGACAAGCAGTCGATGAAAATGGGACAAAACCTGAGCAATAATCGGAATAGCAAGAATCCGAAGAACGTTAGTGGTGATAAAGCTAATCCCCATCCCACTAAAAAGTTTTGTCACCATCCCCCCTACAATCAAGACTGCTAGAGGAAGATAAGTCGCATAGCGAGACCAATCATAGATTGACCCTAGCCCATTCTCTTCTGTTATATATATATATATATATATATATGCAGTCGCTATCGCTCCCAACATCACCAATAGGGCTAAGGGTGTACGATGAGTGACTGTCAGCATGAAAAAGGCTGACAGCGATAGCAAACTCGCCCATCTAGGCGGAATGATTTTCTGAACGTTCTTTAAAATCATGGGTTTCCTTTCTGAATATTAAGACGTTTTTCTTACACACTCCATCAACTTTGAAACAAGTAAACAAGAGAGTTGGTGTAGAAGCTACCTCCCCATTCTTTTATCTTTTTCATCTAATCTCTCCTAAAAATATCTCTGGTGTATACCTTATCTGCTACATCATCTAAAACAGCATCGTAGCGGTTAGCGATGATGGCATGGCTTTTCTTTTTGAAGCTGGCTAGATGATTGACCACCTTAGAGCCAAAGAAGCGGCTACCATTTTCCATGGTCGGCTCATAGACAATGACCTGTGCCCCCTTGGCTTTTATCCGCTTCATCACGCCTTGAATGGCACTCTGTCTGAAATTATCCGACTGACTCTTCATGGTTAAGCGGTAAATCCCAATCACCAAGTCTTTCTCATTCTCCTGATTATAGCTTCCATGGTCAGTGTAATCATAGTAACCAGCCATCTTCAGCACCTGATCAGCGATAAAATCCTTCCTTGTCCGATTGGCTTCGACAATGGCAGACATCATGTTTTGAGGTACTTCATTGTAATTAGCTAGTAACTGCTTGGTATCTTTTGGTAAACAGTAACCACCATAGCCAAATGACGGATTGTTATAGTGCTGACCAATCCGTGGATCCAAACCGATACCAGTAATAATATCCTGAGTATCCAAGCCTTTCAACTCTGCGTAGGTATCTAGTTCATTAAAATACGACACACGAAGCGCTAGATAGGTATTGGCAAAAAGCTTCACTGCTTCTGCTTCTGTCGCACCCATCTGTAGCAGTGGCGTATCATTCAAGGCTGCATGAGCAAGTAAAGCAGCAAACTGGCTAGAAAGCTCCTGAACCTCTTCACTGTCTGTAGCTTCGCAAGATACGATAATGCGTGATGGATAGAGATTATCGTATAGTGCTTTTGATTCTCTCAAAAACTCTGGACTAAAGAGGATACGATCCGTTTGGAACTGTTCGCGCATCCGCTGGGTAAAACCAACTGGCACTGTTGACTTGATGACCATAACCGCCTGCGGATTGACAGCCCTAACAAGGGAAATCACCGCCTCGACATGACTAGTATCAAAATGATTTTTCGAACTATCGTAGTTTGTCGGAGCAGCAATCACAACAAATTCTGCTTCAACATAGGCCGTCTCAGCATCCAAGGTCGCTGTCAAGCTCAAGTCCTTTTCAGCCAGATAGGCTTCAATATACTCATCCTGGATGGGAGAACGACCAGCCTGTAAAAGTGCCACCTTTTCCTCCACGACATCTACTGCGGTGACATCATGGTATTGTGCCAGCAGGACAGCCAAGGAGAGGCCGACATAGCCAGTCCCAGCCACTGCAATCTTCATCCGAGAAGGGATGTCTCGCTCTTTCTTTTTCTCCACATAAAAATCCGTCACATCACATGCCAATGCCTGAGCCAGCAACTCCAACTGAGCTAGACTAGGAGTATGTTCTCCCTGCTCAATACGACTGATGACAGAGCGATTGATGCCTGTCCTATCAGCTATATCTTGCTGTGATAGGCTGTCTTGACGACGTTTGTTTAGTAATGTACTAGCTAAAACTTCTAATGAAAATTGTTTCATCACATCTATCTCCTAACATGATTGATAAAATCTATTATACTATTTGTGACGAAAACAATCAAATCGTGAATTTGTTGCGATATTTATCCACAAAAATGTTTCATTTAAGAACACCATCACCCAAATACTCTTGCTACAAGTTTTTTCGTCATTTTCCGAAATTCTTGACTCAAGACCCAGTTACAGACAAATAAGAGTAAGGCTACATAGACAAGTGCTGCAAGCCCTGGAAGGATAAAATCGAGATAGCTCGTGACCTGAAATGGATATAGAAATTGAAAAGACAAGCCTACCACCACGATAAACAAAGCACCGCCAACACTCATCAAAAAAGATTTTTTACCATCTATATAGAGTATCTCTCGGCTCAGATAGTGATTATTGTAAAATAGGCGGTATAAATTGGCAACGACTGCTGCTACCGCCAAGCCCACCAGACCAACGGATAAAAACAAAACAAGAGACAAGACGATGAGCACTATAGACTCAAAAATAAAACTCTTTCGATTCCTTTCCCAATGCCCTGCCGCCTTAAAAACATAGGAAGACATCGTCCGTGCATTTTGTAAAAAGTCAGCCACAAGGTAAACATAGGCAAAGAGAGGCTGTACATAGTCTGCTCCTGAAAATTTTCTCGCATAGTGAGATAAAAATGCCATGAAGAGATAGGCCGCCACTGTATAGATAAAAACAAACCAATTATGCCAGAGATAGACCTGATGCTGGTAACTCTTTCGCGTTTCCTCGATTGATTTTGTGGCTAACTGATGCCCCAAAACAAAGTCCAGATTATTAAAAGCTGTTATAGCTAGACTGCTAAACATGGAGACAAATCTCGTATAGAGCGTAAAAACGGACACCAGTGCTAGCCCATTGAAATACGAAATAATAAAAATAGCACTGGAGTTTCGAGTGGTATAAAGGATATGGTCAATGACCGCCAGAGGGTTATTTTTCAAAGGGATAACTTCTGTCGATTCATTCTTGAGAAAAGGATAGTGTCGCTTCACATACAGCCAGATTAGGATAGGAGTTAGCAAGCCAAGTCCAGCCATCAAGCTCTTATAGCCAAGATAAGAAATTCCTGCTGTTACAGCCACAATCACAGAAAGCTGCGTCACGACCCGTATCCCAATACCGATGCTCATGGATACATAGGACTTCCCATCTGCCCGAAGCAACATCCGATGCTTGCGGCGAAACATATACTCTACAAAGGTACCGAATGCTGAAATAAGGGTCAATACAAGTATGGTCCAGCGGTCAAACGGCATCTGGATAATAAAGGGCAAACCAATCCCAACCAAAAGAGCATACAGTGCAAACATCAACCCTTGCCGCCTGAAAAACTGATCCGCAGAACTCAAAATCGCATTGACTTTCTTATAGTCCTTATCCGCCAAAGGTTTGTAAAGCTGAGCCTGGACAATGGTCGGAACGCTAGAGTCAAAGGCAGCAAAATAACCCAGATAGGCTGACAAGGTAGCCCCCAACCCTCTCAAATCTGACCCAAAATGACTGATAATCAACCCAGGAGCAATTAAGCCAAATACAATCCCAACCAGTTGAGAAAGATAGGAGGTTAAAACCGTTCTAAAAATCTTTTTTTTCATCTTTGTTTTCTCAACTTCCATATCTTTCTAGCATACCAATGATACCCTATCGCAAGATGATAGTGGTGTTTGGCAACGAGCTTCACCAGCTTTTTATAGCGGTGAAAGATGGGCATCGTATCTAGATAGTCAACACTCTCTTGAAAGTAAGGAGATTGGCCTAATTGCTTTAAAAACAGATATTTTTCAGTGTAACTTCCACTGCTTCGTAAGCCTTTTTTCAGCAACTTCACCTGATTGCGAAGGGCGACTTCTCTCAGAGATTGTTGATAAACATTTCTCTCTTCCAAAGGATAAGCCTGTAACCGCTCAAAAAGAAGAGCATTGAGATAGCTCCTAATCTGGTAACGCTTGGCTAGCGTAAGTGACATAAACTTGCTCTCCTCGTATATCCGATGAAAATAAAGATTTTCCCCAAGATAATAGGGCGACTGACATTTTTCAAAAAGGACAATCGTAGGTAAGACATCTCCAAATATACTTGAATCATGCTCGCCACATTCCTCTACTGTAGGAGCTAACTCACGTTTAAACGCCTTGTACCACATGGCAGACCCATACTGACTGTAATACCATGAGAGCAAGTCTTTTTTAGCAATCCTCTCAGACGACGTAAAAGGAAAGTCCTTACAGGCCACCTCAAAATCTGCCTGCTCTGAAAAATTATATAACACCATATCGGCATGGGTCTCTACTACTAAGTTATAAATCTGCTCCAGACAGTCCTTGCGAAGGAGGTCATCATGGTCAAGACTGACGATATAGCGACCTTTTGAAGCTTGATAACCTGTCAAACGAGATGCCAGCTCCCCTTTATTGACCGCATGCGATAGGATACGTAAGGGCTGGTCTAACCGCTCCTGAAACTCTTGGCTGATACTGACCGTCCTATCTGTCGAGCAGTCATCCACCAAAACAATCTCAAAATCTTGAAAAGTCTGATAACGACAGGATTCTAAAGCCTGTTCCAGATAAACTTCGCCATTGTAAACAGGAATATTGATCGAAAAAAAAGGTCTGTGACTCATTTTCAAAATAACCTTCTCCAAATTCTTGATAGGTAGGTAGTGAGATACGCTACTGACGCTAAAATAGGGTAACGATGAACCGTAAACCAGCGACGTTGCTGAGGAGTGACTGCATCAAACTCCAGATAAGCCAAGCTCTGCTGAAAGACAACAGAGGAACGCACATGCCTAAATCGTTTCAAAAAGTCAAGGTAATTCTTGGCCGCTGAAAGATAGAGAGCGGAAAACCAGCTCACTCGACGAACCAAGCTGGACTTTACAACATCACCAAGTTTTTTATACTTTTCTTGAAAATAAAGCTCTAGTTCCACTTTTGAGTCAAAAAAATATGTGTCCAGAGTGTTACTCAAACTATTTGGAACCTGTCGATAAAAATAATAGGCTTCGTCAATAGAAAGTGGTTTCTGAGCATGCTCCATCACATAAGCAGAAACAACGGCATCCGTACCTGTTCGAAAGTCAGGCAACTCCTTGTAAAAATCAGTAGGTGGGCAAAGCGAACGGTGAAAGACTTTAGTCCACAGTGTCATCAGATTCCCTTTACTAAAAAAAGCATCTAACACTTGCTTAGGGTCTAAAATCTCATCTGTCGGAAAGAGACAAGGTCTTTTTTTCCTTGAAAAATCAGCTTTGATAGAATAATTTGTCAACACTAGATCCGCATCCGTCTTCTGTATCTGCTGAAAGACCCCTTCAAGATAGTCACTTCTCATCTTATCGTCAGCGTCAATACAGAGGATGTAGTTTCCTCTAGCTTTTTCCATCCCTAAAGCACGTGCAACCAATGACCCCTGATGGTGGCCTTCAATCAAGGTTATCTGCTTCTCATACCGCTTCTGAAAATCCGTGACAATCGCCACACTACCATCATGTGACCCATCATCGACCGCTATCAATTCAAAGTCTTGGTTGGTCTGCCCAAATACAGCATCCAAAGCCTCTACCAGATGAGGCTCAGCATTGTAAATCGGCATGATAATCGAAAAAAAGGGGGTATGACTCATTTTCAAAATAACCTTCTCCAAATTTTTAATAGATAGGGAACAACATATGCTAACGGGTCTAGGATGGGATAGCGATGAACAGTAAACCAGCGACGTTGGTAGCGAGTGACTTCGTCAAAATTCAGATAGACCAAGCTTTGCTGAAAGACAGCAGACGAACGCACATGCCTTAATCGTTTCAAAAAATCAAGATAATTCTTCGCCGCTCGAAGGTAGAGGGTGGAAAACCAACTTATACGACGAACCATACTGACTTTTACAACATCGCCAAGTTCCTTGTACTTTTCTTGAAAATAAAGCTCTAGTACCACTTTTGAATCAAAAAAATTTGCGTCCAGAGTGTTACTCAAACTATTTGGAACCTTACGATAAAAATAATAGGCTTCGTCAATAGAAAGTGGTCTCTGAGCATGATCAATCACATAAGCAGAAACAACGGCATCCGTACCCGTTCGAAAGTCAGGCAAGTCCTTGTAAAAACCAGCTGGTGGACAAAGGGAACGGTGAAAGACTTTGCTCCACAGTGTCCTCAGATACCCTCTTCTAAAAAAGGTATCCAACACTTCTTGCGAATCTAGTAGCTCGTCCGTTGGAAAGAGGCAAGGGCGTTCTTTGTTGGAAAAATCAGCATAGATAGAATAATTAGTCAATACCAAATCAGCACCAGTCTTTTGTATCCGCTGGAGGACCCCCTCAAGATAGTCACGTCTCATCTTATCATCTGCATCAATGCAGAGAATATAGTCACCTTTAGCCTTTTCTATTCCTATGGCACGTGCGACTAATGACCCCTGATGAGGACTTTGAATCAAGGTTAGTTGCTTCTCATACCGCTTCTGAAACGCTTTGACAATCGCCACACTGCTATCATGTGAGCCATCATCAACCGCTATCAATTCAAAGTCTTGGAGGGTCTGTCCAAAAACAGCATCCAAAGCCTCTACCAGATAGGATTCAGCATTGTAGATTGGCATGATAATAGAAAAAAACGGTTTATTCATCTAGCCTCCCTTTGCAGATACCATTTTCTGATGCGTCCCAATGGAAAATACAACAATAACATTGGGTGTGTAAAACGATGCTCGACAAGATACAAGAATACCTTATCACTAAAACGCAATTTTGCGGAACTCCCAACTGCTATCGCTCTCTTGAAAAACAAAGATTCCTTGATATGCTGAGTATTTTTTAATATATCACTTAAAGGACTTGAGAGCAGTAATCGTTTTCCTGACCAAGAAACACGTCTCATCAAACGTTCCGCCATCTCCACTGGCAAATCTGTCGCGTATTTTTCATAAAAATACCAATCTGAAAAGGCTACGGAGTCAAAATGTTTTACCGTGTAAGAGTTACTGAGGCTACTTGGCACAAATCGATAATAATAGAGTGCCTCATCAAGAACAACAACATGATGGATGTTTGAAAAAATGGCTTCAATGGTCACTAAGTCAGAACCACATACTAATCGCTGAAAAGACCCAAAAAAGTGGTCATCTGGTAAAAAACGTGACTGAAAGACCGTACACCACAAGGTCATTAGCACACGATTTGCCAGTATCATCTCTTTCACAACCTCTGGTCCAGTCATCTGACGATGAACATAAGGAGTGTAATCAACAGGCTTTTGTGAAAAATCTATCCGACGAGAAGAGTTAATCACCACAGCCTCTGCCTGCGTCTCATCAATCGTTTGCCTAACCATTTCTAAATAATCCGCTCTCAAGACATCATCCGCATCCATGCACAGGCAATACTGACCTCTCACCTCTGCCATGCCTGTCGCACGTGTCAAAAGCAAGCCCTTGTTTTCAGGATGAGAGTAGAGGCGGACTTTATCCTGATGCGAAGCGACAAACTCCTGACAAAGCGTCTCAGACTGGTCAGTCGATGCATCATTGACCAAGATCAGCTCAAAATCCTGATAGGTCTGAGCTAGAACAGACATAATCGCCTCAGTTAAATAGAGCTCCGCATTATAGACTGGCATGACAATCGAGAAAAAGGGATTGGTCTTCATAATAACCTCCTTAAACGCTTTCTATACCAATTGATAGCCAAAAGCAAATGTAGGATTCGGTAGTTCAAGAGTAAGAGAAATAGGCGGTCATACTGTGACTGCGTGTCTTTCTTTATTTCCATTACCTTCCTAAAAACGAGAGACTGACGAATCACCCTTGCTCTATCACACACTTCCTTGAAAGATTTACTTTTTAGCAACACTTTTTTGCTACACCAGAGAAATCTCCTTACCAAGTATGCATCCATTTTTTCTGGAAATTTCTTATGATAACTATCATACAAATACAAATCTGTCTGGGCATACACTTCAAAGTTAGTTATATTGAAGCTATGGCTCAAACTTGTTTCTACCTGACGGTAATAATAGAGAGCTTCATCTAAAACAATCGCTCTTTCTACCCTTGCCAAAATATGGTGCAAGGTTATCCGATCCACACTCCGAACAAAGTGCCCAAATTGCTGGTAAAAAGCTTCATCAGGTATAAAAGAAGTCTTAAACACCAATTGCCATACAGTTGTCAACTGAGACTTTTCCAGAAGTAGTTCTTCAATGACTTCCAAACCTGTCATTTGACGATTCAGAAAAGGACTAAAATCTCTTCGCTTGATAGAAAAATCGGACTCCATCGAAAAATTAATCACCACAGCCTCTGCCTGCGTCTCATCAATCGTTTGCCTAACCATTTCTAAATAATCCGCTCTCAAGACATCATCCGCATCCATACATAGGCAATACTGACCTCGCACCTCTGCCATGCCTGTCGCACGTGTCAGAAGCAAGCCCTTGTTTTCTTTGTGAGAGTAGAGGCGGACTTTTCTTTGATGTAAAGCTACAAACTCCTGACAAATCGTCTCGGACTGGTCAGTCGAGGCATCATTGACCAAAATCAACTCAAAATCCTGATAGGTCTGAGCTAGAACAGACATAATCGCCTCAGTTAAATAGAGCTCCGCATTATAGACTGGCATGACAATCGAGAAAAAAGGCTTAGTCTTCATTGGTCTCCTTTACGTTTGGAAAAAATGGACGATAAATCATATCCGCATAACTGCCATCGAGAATGGATTTACGATAAAATTTCCAAGAAAATTTCACTATGGGACTTGTCTCTAGCACTTCTTGCCATCGCTTCTCATCAAATGGTTCATTAAAATGAACAGACACGAAATCTCTATTTTCAATCCCAGAAACAATAGGCAGATAATCAATCACCTCTCGAAACTCAGGATGAAGCCGGTAATGAATATCTTGGAATAAATCAATCGTGTAGTTGATGGGATTATCTACTTGACTAAAATAATAAAGCAAACAATCACGAATATAGCAAACATGAGGATTTCCCTTCTTTGCAGAAAAACAAAACGAAGTCCACCGCCCTTGCTCTATCCAATATAGATAATAGTTTCTGACACTTTCAATCTGATGTCGAAAGGTAAAAAAATCATTTGCAAACAAATGACTGTCTAATTGGTCAGTGACATAAAGCGTCGCATCCATCCAAACGCCACCATGCTGGGCAAGCAGAGCATAGCGAACATAGTTTGAAAAAGGGGTAAACGCCATCTTTTTCCGTGCCAGCTTATCCAGCAAAATCTCTGGAATCGCTATATAATCAGCCAGATTATCCTTTGTCAAGAGGATGTGCTGGTAGCCATTTTTCTGTGCAAAGCGTTTTTGACTCTCAATCGCATGGCGACAGACTGCGGGAAGCTCCGACTCACCCTGCCACCACAAGGTCCAGATGATTGGTGTTAGGGAGTCAGCTGTATTGTCATTCTCTAAATAAGCAGAAAACGGAGACAAGTGACGAGTAACTGTCTTCTCATAAAAACGTGAATGAACTCGCCACTTTAGACGCGAAAGCTGCATTCCCAAAAAGGAAGATGGCTTTATGGCCTCTTCAGCCCCAAACTTTGTCAGAACTTTAAACAAAGCCATACTCGGCGACTGTCTGAATACAGTCATAAATTTTCCGACATTCCTTATCATCTAGCGACAAACTCCTTTTCTATCTTCGTAGCATATACTTATAAAATGCCCTTTGTACACGTAAAGGAAGAATCACCATCATCAAGTGAAGAAGACTTACCGATAGAAAATCCCAAGCTGTCATCTCCTGCCGTCGATAGGAAGCATACCGCAACCGTATCAGTTGCATGAGACTCGTCCAAGATTTCCGCCTTTTCAAGGTATCGCGGTTAAAGCGGAAGTCAAGCAAAATCTCAGGGATATTGGCCGCACGATAGCCATGATGTAGCATCCGCAACCACAAATCCCAATCTTGATTGTAGCGAATGGTAGGATTATATCCACCAACTGCATCAACCGCTGATTTGCGAAACATGACACTTGAGTGATTGAATGGATTTCTTCGTTTCGAAAAACTCACAATCGCCTCGTGATTCAAGGGAACTTTTCGGATACTCAGTGATTCGCCAGTCGTTTCTTCA
This sequence comes from Streptococcus suis, assembly GCF_046032515.1. Classification (GTDB taxonomy): domain Bacteria; phylum Bacillota; class Bacilli; order Lactobacillales; family Streptococcaceae; genus Streptococcus; species Streptococcus suis_AL. The sequence goes on from NZ_JARQPJ010000026.1 coordinate 26,559, forward strand.
AATTCTGATACATAACTTCCTACAAGCGAAAGCGTAGGGTCACTTTCAAAACAGCTCACTTGCTTTTCGCACCGCTCCTGTCGTGAGACATCATCTGCATCCATACGAGCAATCAAGTCTGTCTTAGCAACTGATAAACCAGCCATCAGAGCCGTAGCCAGTCCCGAATGTTTCTCTAAAACCACTTCAACAATGGGAATTTGTGCATTTTTTTTCGGCAATCATTGATAACATCTTGTAAAATAGCTGGAACAGGTCCATCTTTTACAATGATACATTCCTCTGCTGGATAGGTTTGTGAAAGCATACTTTCTATCGCCTCACGAAAATGGTCTGGATTATCTTCCCGCCACACCGCTAATAAAATCGAATACGGCTCCATGTTCCTCCTTAAACTATTTTTAGAACCTGCATTTACAGTTCAGCACTTCTATCTAAAACTCCTTTTTCATCTTCTCACCCCCGCACAGCTCACAAGGTTCAGTGAACCTTGTGAGGTTGGAAATGAAGCGAACTCTGTTCGCAACAGTCGTAGAGGTCAGATTTGGAGTGTAAAACACGAATTGCTGAGATTTGTTTCACAAATCCTATCTCCAACCTTTAACAGTCCACTGGACTGTTAAAGCCAATCAACCACTGCGCTGAGATGTTGACACGAACTCTGAGAAGTGGCATTAGTCTCAAAAACTGCTTTGATTAGCAAAAAATTTTCTTACATAAAAGCACGAGACATGTGAATAGGGAAGCTGACCAATAGCGACCTGTGTGATATAGGGAAGCAAATTATTAGGGATGTCTTGTGGACTTTCTCCTAGTAATCCCGACTGATGAGCACCTATAGGATTAAAATACCTTAACAGGGTTATCTTCCAAGTCTGATCTGAGTGGTACAAATCACGCAAAATATTCTCAAGCATCACTTTTGTTCTACCGTATGGATTGGTTACAGAAAGTTTTGCATCTTCTGGAATAGGATTTATCTCAGGAGCTCCGTACACTGTGGCTGAAGAACTAAATATTATCTTTTTACAATTGTACTGTCGCATCACCTCGAGTAATGTCAACGTTCCTGCCACATTATTTTGATAATATTCCAAAGGTATTTCAACTGATTCTCCAACAGCCTTTAGCCCTGCAAAATGTATAACAGCTTATATACTGTTCCTGTTTGAAAATATTCTCCAACAATCCCTTATCACGAATATCACCTTGGTAAAATGTTAAAGATTTTCCTGTAACTGTTTCGATAGCCACCAAACTTTTCTTGCTGGAGTTAATCAAGTTATCAATCACAACAACATCATAGCCTGCTTCAAGTAACGCTATGCAAGTATGAGAACCAATATAACCACAGCCACCTGTAACTAATATTTTCTGCACATTTTAATCCTTCCATTTTATTAACAGCAATGCTACCAGTATACCCCCCCCCCGTCATTTTGTCAAATTTTCAACCCACGCCGCAGGACAAACGCATGAAGAAAATGCATGTAACCATACTGTTAGAAGACTAAATTCAGAAATACGAAAAGTATTAAAATTCGCTAAACGAGACAAACTTTCCATTACCGATTTTACTGACGGAGTTACCATCGCAGGACAAGCTAGTCGGAAAGTCAAAACTGAAAAAGCTATCACAAGTACTGTTGATTACTATAAGCTTCTATCAACTTGAAAATATAGCATAAACAAGGAATACAATATTCTTGACTACTTGCTCTATCTTCAATTAAAAACAGGTCTACGCTTTGGTGAAGTCTTAGGTTTATACTCATTCAATTTCAAAATCTGGACAAACCCATTTTCTATGGACAATACTTTTTAGATTCTCACTATTTAACCCTCAAATGATTTCTTGGAGCTTATCAATGACTGATTCCAATGTTTGAAAGGCTCTGTTCTTAAAGCCACGTTTCCGGATTTCTGCCCAAACTTGTTCAATGGGATTCATCTCTGGGGTATATGGTGGTATGAATGTAAATTCAATATTATCAGGAATTTCAAGTGTCTGAGATTTATGCCAATTTGCATTGTTCATGACTAAAATGATGTAGTCATTGGGATAAGCTTCTGATAATTGTCGTAAAAATTCATTCACCCAAGCGGTATTACAACCATCAGCTATCACCAGCTATTATGAAGAAAGATTCACCTGTATGGGCATCTACCGCACCATAGCAGTAACGAAATTCGCGGATGTGATGACTTGAGATATTCGGACGGTGCTTTTTAGGGCTCCAACATGCCCCTAGTTTACTAATCCAACCAACCCCTGCCTCATCTTGATACAAAAAGTCTGCTGGGAGCAGACTTTTTCCTGAGCTCGGAAATTGGAAAGCGAAGACGGGTTTGCTTATAGGAATTTTGTCCAAGAAACCGCTTACCCAGCTTTTCCTTGTACAAAGATTTTATTTTTAGACGCCAGAATCGTTTGGCGTCTGCTTTCTTTGGATGTTCTGGACGGGGGCTAACTTTTGTTGCTTACTGCGTAAGCTTTATTTCCCGTCTCAAAGAATCTTTTGATTCTTTGACCCATCCATGACGTTTCAATAGTTGGTAGAAACCATCTTTAGTTGTCGTGCGACCAATTTTATCTTGATAAGCTCTATAAAGGGATTCAACAGTTACAAATTCTCCATTTACAGCAGAAGTTAACTGCTCACTCAAGAAGGCTTGTTCTTCTTCAACTGTCATATAAGAGTGGCGACGACCTCCTCTAGCATCTGAGGTAAGCCCTGTTAAGCCATGTTCTTGATATTTCTTAGTCAGTCTCCAAACCGTATCATGTGAGACATCAAGCATATCCATAATGGATTTGTAGGGAGTATGGATAGCCCTGAGATATACTGCTTGAATACGTTTGTGATAAGGTGCTAAGTTTTTATCTTTTAGAGCTGTTTTGAGCTCTTTAATCATTTCGTTAGTAAATTCCATGTTTCTATTATACTTCAGTTTTTGAAATTAGTTGAGTATAAGAAATTAGTCCAAGATAATAGAGATAAAAATAAAAACACAAATAGTTCGGCTGGATTTCATTAAATCAGCTTGAATCTATCTGTGTTTTAAACATAAGGAAAGAGAGAACGCATTTCGTCCTCTCTAGGTGTTAGCTTTTCATCTACCCACTACAGTTGACAAAGAGCCAATATATAGATGTTTTATTGTCCATAATCATACTGATTATAACTCTTATTGAAGGAATCTAAGATGTCTTTTGCAGTTTCATTATATGGAGTTGTTGATTCAAGAACTCCTTTTACAATGATACGTTGTGTTGCATTATAGTCCGTACATGTTACCAAGGTAACTTCTGTACGTCCTTCTACATCATCAATGACATAGACACTTTCAGGCGAAACAATTTCCACACTATCAATAACGTAGGTGTAAACATTGGTCTTGTCAGTAATATAGATTTTCATGCCGTTCTTAGCACGATCAAGCGGTGAAAAGAGAACATCTGCCGCACCAGTTACACCAAAAATATGGTGGCTGGCCAACGCATAATTTCCTTTCCCCATCTCTTGGTTTTCCTTCATGGTACCAGCTCCATACATGAGCGAAGTATTGAAGACCCCTTTAAAAATAGGAAGGTTGATACCAAGCTCGGGAACCGCAATTCCACCAATTACAGGTAAGCGTTGGGCATCCCACTGAGCTGCTAAAATAGCCTCTGTAGAAATAGACTGAACCTGATCGAAATCAAATGTTGTTTCAGCCTGTTTATTCTTTTCGATATCCTCTGTCGTAACATTGCTAATCTGGTATTTATTCGTATTCCAGCCAATAATAAAATTACGGATAGAGGTGTTGAATATCAACGCTAGGGAAATCAGTATCAATACAACTGTTAAAAGATTGCGCCAAAAAGAACCTTTACGCTTCTTCTTTTTTTCACGTTTTGACATGATTATTTATTCCTTTTCTTCTTTAATTTCGGCAGCATCTACCAAGGCAAAGGTCATGATTTTCGCTTCATCATTCAAGCGCATCACTTTTACACCCATGGTTGAACGACCTGTTTGTGAAATATTTGCAACACTTGTACGAATAATCACACCAGTATCAGTAATCACCATAATGTCTTCATCACCAGATACAGTTGTCAAACCTGCCAGAGAACCGTTTTTCTCAGCAACCTTAAGGGTCTTAATTCCCTTACCGCCACGACCTTTTGTTGGGTACTCGCTGGCTGGGGTACGCTTACCAAAACCTTTTTCTGTCAAGACAAGAACTTCCTGATCATCTGAAATCATGGTCGCACCAACTAACTGGTCTCCCTCGCGTAGTTTAATACCGCGAACACCAGTCGCAGTACGACCCATATTACGAACATCTGTTTCTGTAAAACGAACAGAATAGCCAAATTTGGTCCCCATGATAACATCTGCCTGGCCATTTGTCAAGAAAACGTTAATCAGCTCGTCATCTTCTTTCAAGTTCAAGGCCTTAAGACCACTTTGACGGATGTTGGCAAATTCTGAAACGCTAGTCCGCTTGACCACACCTTGACGGGTTGCAAAGAAAAGATAGCTATCTGCTTCCTGGTCCTTAGTCACGTTGATAATGGTTTGAATGGACTCATTTTCTTCCAACTTGAGCAAGTTGACAACCGGCAATCCTTTAGCCGTACGACCATACTCTGGGATTTCATACCCTTTCAAGCGATAAACTCGACCTTTGTTGGTAAAGAACAAAAGTCTGTCATGCGTGCTGGTTGAAACCAACTCACGTACAAAGTCATCATCCTTGACACCAGTTCCTTGAACCCCACGTCCTCCACGTTTCTGAGCTTGGAATTCATCCTGAGCCAAACGCTTGATGTAGCCTTGGTTTGACAGGGTAATCAAGACATCTGTTTCCTCAATCAAATCCTCATCTTCAAGAGAAAGGACTTCACCGACCATCAATTCTGTACGACGTGGGTCTGCATACTTGCGTTTCACCTCGTCCAATTCTTCCTTGATAATGATTACAACACGCTCTGGTCTAGCCAAAATATCAGCCAAATCTGCAATCAAGGCAATCAGTTCATCGTATTCAGACTGAATCTTATCACGTTCCAAGCCTGTCAAGCGACGGAGACGCATATCAAGAATAGCCTGACTCTGACGTTCAGAAAGGTCAAATTTCTCCATCAATTCAGCCTGGGCAATAGCATCAGTTTCTGAATTGCGGATTGTGCGAATGACTTCATCAATATGGTCAAGAGCAATCAGCAAACCTTCTAAGATATGAGCACGCGCTTCTGCTTTTTCCTTATCAAATTGCGTACGACGAGTGACGACTTCCTTCTGGTGTTCAATATAAGACTCTAAAATCTGACGAACAGAGAGAATTTTCGGCACACCGTTTTGAATGGCCAACATATTGAAACTAAAATTGGTCTGAAGCTGAGTTTGCTTGAATAGGTTATTCAAAATAACGTTAGCAGAAGCATCACGACGAACTTCGATAACAAATCGTACACCCTCACGGTTGGATTCGTCTCGAACAGCAGTGATTCCTTCAATACGTTTTTCTTGGACTAATTTAACAATATGTTCTTGAACCTTGGACTTATTGACCATATATGGAAACTCTGTAACAACAATGCGTTCACGACCATTTCCATACTCTTCAATCTCTGTACGAGAACGGAGGACTATTGAACCTTTACCAGTTTCATAAGCACGGTGAATTCCAGATTTCCCCATAACCAAGGCACCTGTCGGAAAATCTGGTCCAGGCAAGACTTCCATAATCTCACGTGTTGTTACCTCGGGATTGTCCATAACCAGCTTAACTGCCTCGATAGTCTCACCCAAGTTGTGTGGAGGAATGTTGGTAGCCATACCAACGGCGATACCAGTCGTTCCGTTAACCAGAAGGTTAGGGAAACGAGCAGGTAAAACCTCAGGCTCACGTTCACTCGCGTCATAGTTATCTGCAAAATTTACCGTGTTCTTGTTAATATCACGAAGCATTTCAAGCGCAATCTTGCTCATGCGTGCTTCTGTATAACGCTGAGCGGCTGCTCCGTCGCCATCCATGGAACCAAAGTTTCCGTGACCATCAACTAACATGTGACGGTAGCTCCACCATTGTGCCATACGAACCATTGCTTCGTAAATCGCACTATCTCCATGCGGGTGATATTTACCCATAACATCCCCTGTGATACGGGCTGATTTTTTATGTGGTTTATCTGGTGTAATTCCTAATTCATTCATCCCATACAAAATACGGCGATGAACCGGCTTCAGACCATCACGTACATCAGGCAGAGCACGTGAAACGATAACACTCATCGCATAGTCGATGAAGGATGATTTCATCTCATTGGTCAGATTAACCGTTACTAAATTTTTATCTTGCATTATATGCCTCTTTCAACAGTCATTGTGCTTCTATTATACCATATTGGCGAATAAATTTCTTTGTTGGAAACTAGCATGTAAACATTTTCAAAGGCGCTTTCACAAGTGACAAAAAGCTTAAAACATGCTAGAATGTATTATGTTCGGGATGAAGTCATCCCCAAATAAAACTAAGGAGATGTTTAGCAATGACTGCAACTAAACAACACAAAAAAGTAATCCTTGTCGGTGACGGTGCCGTAGGTTCTGCTTATGCTTATGCTCTTGTTAACCAAGGGATTGGTCAAGAATTGGGTATCATCGATATCAACAAAGACCGTACTCAAGGTGATGCAGAAGACTTGAGCCACGCATTGGCCTTCACATTCCCTAAAAAAATCTACTCTGCTGAGTATTCAGATGCTCATGACGCAGACTTGGTTGTATTGACAGCTGGTTTGCCACAAAAACCAGGTGAAACTCGCCTTGAATTGGTAGAGAAAAACCTTCGTATCAACCAACAAATCGTTACAGAAATCGTTAACTCTGGTTTCAACGGTATCTTCCTTGTTGCTGCTAACCCTGTTGACGTATTGACTTACTCAACTTGGAAATTCTCTGGTTTCCCTAAAGAGCGTGTTATCGGTTCTGGTACTTCTCTTGACTCAGCTCGTTTCCGTCAAGCATTGGCTGAGAAAATCGGTATCGACGCACGTTCAGTTCACGCTTACATCATGGGTGAGCACGGTGACTCAGAATTTGCAGTTTGGTCACATGCCAACGTTGCTGGTGTGAAATTGTACGACTGGTTGCAAGATAACCGCGATATCGATGAGCAAGGTCTTGTTGACTTGTTTGTATCTGTTCGTGATGCAGCTTACTCTATCATCAACAAAAAAGGTGCTACTTACTACGGTATCGGTGTTGCTCTTGCTCGTATTACTAAAGCAATCTTTGATGATGAAAATGCTGTTCTTCCATTGTCTGTATACCAAGCAGGTCAATACGAAGGTGTTGAAGATGTCTTCATCGGTCAACCAGCTATCATCGGTGCACACGGTATTGTTCGTCCAGTAAACATCCCATTGAATGATGCTGAATTGCAAAAAATGCAAGCTTCTGCTAAACAATTGAAAGACATCATTGACGATGCTTTTGCTAATCCAGAAATTGCAGCTGGTGTCAAAAACTAATTATATAAAATAGTAAAAAAGGTGAGCAATAGCTCGCCTTTTTTACTTTCTAATATCATAACGTAACATAGCAATTCCATCTGTGACAGTTGACTCTACCAAGAGCAATTTCTTTTCTTCCAAAAGTGAGGCAAAAAGTGGAATACCGTCACCCAAAATAGTAGGAATAATCCCAATAATAAGGTGATCAATCACTCCCGCCTCTAAACAGTCCTGAACCAGACTTGCCCCACCAAACAACCAAATATCTCCACCTTCTTGAGAGCGAAGTTCCATAATCTCCCCGATGACGTCCCTTACGAAACGCACATTACCATAGTCCGTCTGCTCAGTATGACTCGCAACGATAAATTGCTTTTCCTGATGTCCTTCAATCATTTCCAACGGACAATCTTCTAATGATTTTCTCCCCATCACAACTGTATCACAGTTGTTAAAGAATTTTTGATTATCAAACTGTAAGACCGTATCGTATTTATCGGTACCATGTCCTTCAATCCAATCGTAGCTTCCATCCTTACGTGCAATAAATCCATCTAAACTCATTGCAATATTTAACACCAATCGTCTCACAATTAACCTCATTTCATACCTTAGTGACAAACTATTATACCAGTCATTCTTCCTATTCTCAACCAAAAGTCCCTGTAACTCCTCTTCCTTTGAATAGGACAATTATTCATTTCCTGTATAGCAAAGAACATGATAAAAAGGTCCACTGGACCTTTCAAAACCTAGACAAACTCCTAAAAATATATAAAAAATTGAAGAAGTTTGCGAAAGATAGCAAGTCATTAAACTCTTAGAAACATTGATATTTCGGCGTTTCTG
>NZ_JARQPJ010000027.1:0-30646 GCF_046032515.1 Streptococcus suis
GACTTGTCTTAGATTTGACAACTCATTCATTCTATCATCTTCTGATGGTCTTGTCAACACTTTTTCGAAACTTTTTTCGTTCCTCTGTTAACTAGCCTTCAAGAGACAACTCAATTATTCTATCATGACTTATATACTTTGTCAACCGGTTTTTTGAGATTTTTTAGATTTTTTTATGAAATTTGGCGAAAAACTGAGAGGCATACTAATCGGAGATTGTATATTTTCTTCGTATGCCTCCAGTATATCAAAATTTTACCGGTCTTTATGTTTTTTGTGAAAATCTATGGCTACCTACTCATATTTTAGTAGACTGTCACAATACCCAGAAGTCATCAATTAATGAATTGTACAGTGGAGTTAAATATTTTTCTTCACTGTATCCTCTCAAAAGGAGGGCTTCACGTGCACAATCTAATAATGTCTTAGAAAAGTCTTTCACCATTCTTTGTTCTAAATCAGAAAGTTTTTTTCTCGAAAATTGTCTACGTAACTTTGAATAATCTCTGCCAAATTCTTTAAAAAACTCTGTACATTCCAAAATTTCTTCCAATTTCACGAGATTGGCGAACAGGCCTAAATGAAAGGCTATGGGAGCAAACGTTGTTTCAAATGGTTGTGTACATGTACTTCGAAATTCAATAGTCCCTCGTTTGGTAAGCTCTTGATAGTGGTATGAGCGATGGTTTTTGAAATCATCTGCTTTCGGAACAAAGTAACATATCTCGCCAGTTTTTGAATATGCTGCAAATTTTTCTTGCTCAAAAAAAGATTTGACAGTAATTGGTTTAAAATAATAATAGCAGTTATCCCTGATGACATAAAACATTGCGGACTCTTCTTGGTATTGACAATATTCTGCCTCAGAACGAAATTCCTCTGAATAGATACCAACGTTATTCTTTAAGAGGCCATGCATTGAATATTCCCAAAAATAATCCCTAGTAAGGGCCATATCATCTATCTGGTCGAATGGTGAATTTGCAAACAAAAACGCCTTCGCTGCTTCAATTTTATTAAACGCATTAATGACTCGTAAAAAGGATTTTCGACTCACATCAAACTGCACTTGATTTCCGCAAATAAAGCCAGCATATCCAGTATAGGGATGCATATTAGGTTTGCCTTCTCCTAGCTTGAGATAGTTCATCAACACCCTATATCGGCCCGTATCTACCGGTCTATTGTCATTGATTTCCCAGTTGGGATTTATCCCTAACCCCTGCAATTCGTGTCCATTTTGACGCAAATAATATTGAATATGCTCTAGAAATTCTTTATGACGCTCTTCTACACTACCAATATTTTTTGCTTTTGCGAATGCAAATTCTAGTGTATTATACGTGACTTCAAATAGTATGAGGTCTCCCGACTCGTGCTGGAGTTCTATCGGATTTCCTCTATCATCTCTTTTGACGATGGTAAACCCATTTTGATTAGATATATGTCGCATCATATCTGTAGCCACTTGGATAGAAGTTGCTTTCCCTGAGATATTAACTATCGGATATTCTAATTCTACACCTATAAACAATTCTGGCTTTTCTTTAATGTTAGCAAAATAGTATTCTTCAAAACAATTGCCTAAGGATGTCATGTCTTCTCTATTCATTTTATAACTATATCAAAATTTTTGAGTAAAACAAAAACGCCTGCTTACGAAATTATTCTATCTTAGAGTAATTTCGTAAACAAGCGTCCAATCAACATGATGAGTGTTACCGCTGAGACAAGCTCAGCGGTAGACCAGAGCTAGACTAAGAATCAGAATAGGATTCCATCATCATAACACTCAACAAAATTGATGATCTTATACAAGTTCGATAATTGCCATTGGCGCAGCATCACCACGACGTGGTTCAGTTTTGAGGATACGAGTATATCCACCATTACGTTCTGCATAACGAGGTGCAATTTCAGAGAACAATTTTTGAAGTGCTGTAGTAGAAGTGTACTTATCAGTTGCTTCATCATAGTTTTCAGATGCAATTTCGTTACGAACAAATGCTGCTGCTTGACGACGTGCATGCAAATCACCACGTTTACCAAGTGTGATCATTTTTTCAACTGTTTTACGGATTTCTTTAGCACGAGCTTCAGTTGTAACGATTGATTCGTTGATCAAAAGGTCAGTTGTCAAATCGCGCAACATTGCTTTACGTTGTGAGCTAGTGCGTCCTAGTTTACGGTATGCCATGATTTCCTCCTATATTATTTATCTTTTTTCAATCCTAGACCAAGATCAGCCAATTTAACTTTAACTTCTTCAAGACTCTTGCGACCAAGATTGCGCACTTTCATCATTTCTGGCTCAGTTTTCTCTGTCAAGTCGAATACAGTGTTAATGCCTGCACGTTTCAGACAGTTATATGAGCGAACAGATAGGTCCAATTCTTCAATCGTACGATCAAGCATACGATCATCTGAAGCCACTTCAGCTTCTTTCATCACTTCTGCAGATTTTGCAACTTCAGTCAAGTCAGTGAAGAGACCTAAGTGCTCCATCAAAATGCGCGCAGAAAGACCTAAAGCATCTTCTGGAATAATGGTGCCATTTGTGTTGATTTCAAGTGTTAATTTGTCAAAACCATCGTTGCTACCAACACGAGCTGGTTCAACTTGATAATTGACTTTCTTCACTGGCGTATAGATAGAATCTACAGCAAGTGTTCCCACTGGTGCATCATCTTTCTTATTACCCTCAGCTGGTACATAACCACGACCTGAATTGACAGTCAAAACAGCTTTAAAAGTGGCACCATCAGCAATGGTAAAGAGATAATGGTCAGGGTTTACAATTTCAATGTCACTATCTGTAAGAATGTCTCCTGCTGTTACTTCAGCTGGACCTACTACATCAAGTTCAATTTTCTTTTCGTCTTCGACATAAGATTTTACAGCAATGCCTTTGATGTTAAGAATAATTTGCATAACATCTTCACGAACACCTGGAACTGTGTCGAATTCGTGGAGTACACCATCAATTTTAATTGATGTTACTGCAGCACCTGGAAGTGAAGCAAGAAGTACACGACGAAGAGAGTTACCAAGAGTTGTACCGTAACCACGTTCTAATGGTTCGATCACAAATCTGCCGTAATCTTTATTTTCATCAATTTTTGTTATTGTTGGTTTTTCAAACTCAATCATTTCTTACTCCCTCTTAAACGAAAAGCTGTGTATGGAATGTATGATTATACACGGCGACGTTTTGGAGGACGAGCACCATTGTGTGGTACAGGAGTCACATCACGAATTGCTGTTACTTCAAGACCAGCGGCAGCAAGAGCGCGGATAGCAGACTCACGACCTGAACCTGGGCCTTTAACGGTAACTTCAACTGTTTTAAGACCGTGTTCTTGTGCAGATTTAGCAGCTGCTTCTGAAGCCATTTGGGCTGCGAATGGTGTAGATTTACGAGAACCTTTGAAACCAAGAGCACCAGCTGATGACCAAGCAATAGCGTTACCATGCACATCAGTAATCATAACAATAGTGTTATTAAATGTAGCGTGAATATGAGCAATACCAGATTCGATATTCTTTTTCACACGACGTTTACGTGTTGGTTTAGCCAATTTTTCTACCTCCTATATTATTTTTTCTTACCTGCAATCGCAACAGCTTTACCTTTACGAGTGCGGGCATTGTTTTTAGTGTTTTGTCCACGGACAGGAAGTCCACGACGGTGACGGATACCACGATATGAACCGATTTCCATCAAACGTTTGATGTTCAAGTTAACTTCACGACGGAGGTCACCTTCAACTTTGATTGCATCAACTTCACGACGAATAGCATCTTCTTGATCTGATGTCAAATCCTTCACGCGTACATCTTCTGAAATACCTGCAGCTGCAAGAATTTTTTTAGATGTTGCAAGACCGATACCATAAACATAAGTTAATGAAATAACTACACGTTTGTCATTTGGAATGTCAACTCCAGCAATACGAGCCATGTTTTCTCCTTTCTATTTCTTAACCTTGACGTTGCTTGTGTTTAGGGTTTGCTGGGCAAATCACCATAACACGACCATTACGACGAATAACTTTGCAGTATTCGCAAATTGGTTTGACCGATGGTCTTACTTTCATGTTTAATCCCTCCAAGTATTTCGACTATTTAAAGCGGTATGTGATACGTCCACGTGTCAAGTCGTATGGACTAAGCTCAACAGTTACGCGGTCACCGACCAAAATACGAATGTAGTTTTTACGGATTTTACCTGAAACAGTTGCAAGGACTTGGTGTCCGTTCTCCAACTCAACAGTAAACATAGCATTTGGCATTGTATCGACTACTTTGCCTTCAATTTCAATCACATCTTCTTTTGCCATGCAAAAGTAACCCCTCTCTAAATATCGATTTGATGTCCTCTGAACACAGAGGTAACAATTATAAGTCAGACTAGGCTATTTTATCATCTTTGTATAAAAAATGCAAGCCAAATCTATTAGTTTATTGCAATTTTGATAGTACTGTATCAATTGCTTGGAAAACAAGGTCAATGTCTTGGTCACCTTCAATATCATGGACCAGCCCTTTTGCACGATAATGATCAATGATTGGCTGTCCTTGTGCGATATTGACCTCTAAACGACGTTTGACAGATTCTGGCTTGTCATCTTCACGTTGATAGAAGTCTTCCTCTTTGTAGTCTCCAACAGGTGGATTGAATACTTTGTGGAAAGTCTCTCCGGTTTCTTTATGAATAATACGACCGCTGAGACGCTCTACCAATTTTGAAGGATCAATCTCAATATTGATAACACCTTGCAACTCAATTCCTAAGTCAGCCAAATTTTCATCCAAGGCATGGGCTTGTTCAATCGTACGAGGATAGCCATCTAGTAAAAAGCCTTTTTCCTTGATGTCATCCTGAACCAAACGTTCTTTGACAATGCCATTAGTAACTTCATCGGGAACGAGGTCGCCCTTATCAATGTACGACTTGGCAAGAATACCCATTTCAGTCTGATTGGCCATTGCTGCACGGAACATATCTCCTGTTGAGATATGAGCAACATTGAATTTCTCAACAATCTTGGCCGCTTGTGTCCCTTTACCAGCACCTGGTAAACCCATAATTAAAAGATTCATGACAAACTCCTTATTTTGTTTTCACATAAATTTGCCATTATTGACAAACTTATCTAAAAACAAAATAGAAGGTTGACTAGGTCAACCTATATTCTATTCTGTAATTTCTAAGAAACCTACATATTTTCTCTTAAGAAGGTAGCCTTCTAATTGCTTGATGCCTTCGATACTTGTAGAGATTACGATAATCAAACTTGTACCAAGGAACGCAATGCTTGAAGAAAGCCCAAAGAGATTTTGCGCAAGAATAGGCAACAAAGCTACAAAACTCAAGAAGAGTGCACCGATTACTGCCAATCTTGTCAATAATTTTGACAAAAACTGTTCAGTGCCATTACCAGGACGAACTCCATGGATATAGGCTGCACTTTTCTGAAGGCTTTCTGCAGTCTTCTCAGGATTTACTTGAACAAAGGTGTAGAAGAATGTAAAGGCAATAATTAAACCTGCATATACAATCATACCTTTAGCAGTTGAATAATCAAAGTATTCCTGAACCGTCAATAACCACCCGGCACTCTTATTTTGACTTGCGAAATATTGAATCAAAGAAGTTGGAACTGCAGTGATTGAGCCTGCAAAGATTACGGGAATGACTCCTGATGGATTCAATTTCAGCGGTAAATATGAGCTAGAAGGTGCTCCTTGTGCACGTTTTGTATATTGAATTGGTAATTTATATTCTGCTTGTTGTACAAAAGTTGTAAAATACACAACAAAGAATATTAATACGACGAGTGTAGCAACAAAGATTGCTGACTCCCCCAAACGACTTGATTCAATATTAACAAAGCGATCAATGTAAATCTCGTGAAAAGTTCCTGGTAGTGATGAAATGATACCCGCGAAGATGATCATTGATGTACCATTACCATAGCCCTTTTCAGAAATTTGTTCCCCCAACCAGGTTACAATAATCGAACCTGTTGTCAAAATTGATCCAATCAACAAATATGTTTGCCAATTTAATGGCATATTGGTCAACTTTGCACCAGACAAGGCATTAAAGCCTGCTGTAATACCAATAGATTGAACAAATGCCAGTACCAAAGAAATGTAGCGTGTTGCCTGATTCAGTTTACGACGACCAACTTCACCTTGCTTACCCCATTCAACAAATTTAGGTAAAATATCCATTTGCAAAAGTTGAACAATGATGGAAGCTGTAATATAAGGACTAACACCTAGTGCGAAAACTGAGAAATTACGCATAGCATTTCCCGAAACCAAACTCAACATGTTCAAAAATGGAACGTTTGACAAGGCTTCAAGACTCTTTGCGTTTACTCCTGGTACTGTAATGTGGGTTCCTACGCGGAAGACAAAAAGGATAAAGATTGTAAATAGAATTTTACTACGTACCAATTTTACCTTTAAGGCATCTTTTAAAAGTTTAAAAAACATAGGCTGTCACCTCTTAGATGACTTCTACTGAGCCACCTTTAGAAGTGATTGCTTCTTCAGCTGATTTAGAGAATTTAGCAGCTTTAACTGTCAATTTCTTCGTCAATTCACCGTTACCAAGAATTTTAATTCCTGATTTTTCAGCTTTAACGATTCCAGCTTCGATAAGCACAACTGGTGTTACTTCTGCACCATCTTCAAAAGCGTTCAATTGATCAAGGTTAACGATTGCGTACTCTTTAGCGTTGATATTTGTAAATCCACGTTTTGGAAGACGACGGAACAATGGAGTTTGTCCACCTTCAAAACCTGGGCGAACACCGCCACCGCTACGAGCTTTTTGACCTTTTTGACCACGGCCAGATGTTTTACCGTTACCTGATGATGTACCACGACCTACACGGTTGCGGACTTTACGAGAACCTGTAGCAGGTTGTAATTCATGAAGTTTCATTATTATTTCTCCTCTTATATATGCTAGCGCCTGTGAAGTACAAGAGTCTTCCTCCACAAACTCGCTGTATGTAAATATGTAAAATGGACTAGAAGTCGCAAAGATTTCTCAATGCGACTTAGTCTATTTGTTAGATTATTTAACTTCTTCTACAGTTACCAAGTGAGAGATAGCGTTAACCATACCAAGAATAGCTGGGTTATCTTCTTTAACAACTGAAGAGTTCAATTTACCAAGTCCAAGTGCAACAACTGTTTTACGTTGTTCTGGTTTGCGACCGATTGGAGACTTAGTCAAAGTGATTTTAATTTGAGCCATGAGTATCTCCTTTCTTATGCTAAATCAGAAACTGAGATGCCACGAAGTGCAGCCACTTCTTCAGCACGTTTCAATTGTTTCAAACCTTCAACTGTTGCGCGAACGATGTTGATTGGTGTGTTTGAACCAAGTGACTTAGAAGTCACATCTGCGATACCTGCCAATTCGATTACGGCACGAGTTGCACCACCGGCAGCAACCCCAGAACCTTCTGAAGCAGGTTTCAACAATACACGAGCGCCGCCAAATTCTGAGCGAACTTCGTGAGGGATTGTTGTACCAACCATTGGTACTTCAATCATGTTTTTCTTAGCAGATTCAACTGCTTTACGGATAGCTTCTGGTACTTCTTGAGCTTTACCAGTACCGAAACCTACGCGACCGTTACGGTCACCAACAACCACAAGAGCTGCAAAACGAAGACGACGTCCACCTTTAACAACTTTTGTAACACGGTTGATGGCTACTACGCGTTCTTCAATTTCAACTGCGTTATCTTTGAATGCCATTTCTTAGTGTCCTCCCTATTAGAATTTCAATCCGTTTTCACGAGCTGATTCAGCCAAAGCTTTCACACGTCCGTGATAGAGATATCCACCGCGGTCAAAGACCACTTCAGAAATACCTTTAGCTACCGCGCGTTCAGCAACGAGTTTACCTACAACAACAGCTTGTTCTGTCTTAGTACCTTTTGAAACTTCTTTATCAAGAGTAGAAGCGCTTGCGAGCGTTACACCCGCTACGTCATCAATCACTTGAGCGTAGATGCCTGTATTAGAACGGAAAATGTTCAAACGTGGGCGAGCAGCAGTTCCAGAGATTTTACCGCGAACGCGACGGTGGCGTTTTTGGCGGATTTTGTTTTTATCTGGTTTTGAAATCACAATATTCACCTCTTAATGTATGATTCTGTTTCTTACGAAACAATTTGAGAAATAGTTAGCCAGGTGGCTAAGCCACCTCAGCAAGCTATTATTTACCTGTTTTACCTTCTTTACGGCGAACGAATTCACCAACGTAGCGGATACCTTTACCTTTGTATGGCTCAGGAGCGCGAAGGCTACGGATGTAAGCTGCTGTTTGACCAACAACTTCTTTGTTGATACCAGACACGACGATTTGTGTTGGTGTTGGAACTTCAAATGTAATACCTTCTGGTGCAACCACTTCATCTGGATGTGATTTACCAACAGCAAGTGTCAATTTGTTACCAGCCAATTGAGCACGGTAACCGACACCACGCATTTCAAGTTCTTTTTTGAAGCCTTCAGAAACACCAACAACCATGTTGTTGAGGTTAGCACGGCTAGTACCGTGAATAGTCTTCATTTCTTTTGAATCGTTTGGACGGTGAAGAGTTACTTCTGCACCTTCCACACGGATTTCAATAGCAGTTGGGAATTCACGAGTCAATTCCCCTTTAGGTCCTTTTACAGTTACCACGCCGTTGTTTTGAGCAAGCTCAACACCAGCAGGCAATGTAATTACTTTATTACCAATACGTGACATATTTTTATTTCTCCTGTTAAATTATCAAGCCGTCAAGCGACTAGTTTTCACGGGGGCTCATTTAAACACGGACAATAGCCCGTGTTCGATTGAGCAGGTTACATGATACTAAATAATCAGTAAGTCTGATTTGAACGCGCACGAAGAGCTGGTCCTCTCGCATTTGTATCATGCTTTTAGGTTTCAATTTCTAAATGTGGCAAGGCAGAGCGACGCAGACCATACTTGAGTATGTCAAGACGCTCTAACACAGGCACATGACGAAATTGGAAGCTAAAAGATTACCAAACGTATGCGATAACCTCACCACCAACGTTCTTTTGACGAGCTTGTTTGTCAGTCAAAAGACCTTCTGATGTTGAGATGATTGCGATACCAAGTCCGTTAAGAACTTTTGGAATATCTTCACGTTTTGAATAAACACGAAGACCTGGTTTTGAAACGCGTTTCAAGTTAGTGATAACTTTTTCACCGTTTGGTCCGTATTTCAAGAATACACGGATGATGCCTTGTTTGTCATCTTCGATGAATTCAACGTTTTTTACAAAACCTTCGTTTTTAAGGATTGTAGCAATACCTTTTTTGATGTTTGATGCAGGTACTTCAAGCACTTCGTGTTTTGCTTGGTTAGCGTTACGAATACGTGTCAAAAAATCTGCAATTGGGTCAGTCATAACCATCTGTTGTTTCTCCTCTTACTAGCAGTTTGATTAGATCACTTGCTAGTTAATGATGTCCTTGCGGACTAGTGATAAGTGTATATAGAATAAGTTGCTAGTCCTAAGCAAGTCTAGGAAGCACTTTGTAGGCAGTACTAGCGTACAGCCAGAAGCGCTGTCGACGAATTGCAACGGAATAGCAAATTATTCTTACCAAGAAGCTTTTGTTACGCCAGGAATTTGTCCAAGGTAAGCCAAGTCGCGGAAGCATACACGGCACAATTTGAATTTGCGGTAAACTGAGTGTGGACGTCCACATTTTTCACAGCGTGTGTAAGCTTGTGTAGAGAACTTAGCTGGGCGTTTGTTCTTAGCGATCATTGATTTTTTAGCCATTTATTCTCTCCCTCTTATTTTGCAAACGGCATACCAAGGCCAGTAAGCAATGCACGTGATTCTTCGTCAGTGTTAGCAGTTGTAACGATAACGATATCCATACCGCGAGTTTTATCAACATCGTCGAAGTTGATTTCTGGGAAGATCAATTGCTCTTTCACACCAAGTGTGTAGTTACCACGTCCGTCGAATGACTTAGTTGGTACACCGTGGAAGTCACGTACACGTGGAAGTGAAACTGTAACCAATTTGTCCAAGAACTCATACATACGTTCGCCACGAAGAGTTACTTTCGCACCGATTGCAACACCCTCACGAAGACGGAAGCCGGCGATTGATTTCTTAGCTTTAGTGATAAGTGGTTTTTGACCTGAGATCAAAGCCAATTCTTGAGCAGCTTTCTCAAGGTTTTTAGCGTTAGAAACAGCGTCACCAACACCCATGTTCAAAACGATCTTATCAACTTTTGGCACAGCCATCACTGAAGAATAGTTAAATTGTTCAGTCAAAGCAGGAACTACTTCATTAAGATATTTTTCTTTTAAACGATTTGCCATTATACTTCTCCTTTCCTTCGTGATTAATCAAGCACTTCGCCTGATTTTTTGTTGTAGCGAACTTTTTTGCCGTCTACAAACTTGTAACCAACGCGTCCTGCAACACCATTTTTGTCAAGAACTTGAACGTTTGACACATGGATTGGAGCTTCTTTTTCAACGATAGCACCTTGAGGGTTTTCGCTATTTGGTTTTTGGTGTTTCTTAACGATGTTAACACCTTCAACAATAACTTTGTTTACTTTTGGAAGTGCTGTTACAACAAGAGCTTCAACGCCTTTGTCTTTACCAGCGATTACGCGAACTTTATCGCCTTTTTTTACAAACATTTGATTTCTCCTATGATTTCTTACGCCCTAATGGGCACCCTGGTTAGTTTGTTAACCAGGGGACTTAGTTTGTTTTCTAGTTTACTAAATCCGTCACAAACTTCGTTAGTTTGTTTTGATGTACTCAAGTACTATCTGCAACAAACTGCCTGGTCCGTAACAAATTTCCTAAAACTATTTGATTAAAGTACTTCTGGTGCCAATGAAACGATTTTCATGAAACCGCCGTCACGCAATTCGCGTGCCACTGGGCCAAAGATACGAGTTCCGCGAGGTGTTTTATCTTCACGGATGATAACTGCAGCATTCTCATCGAATTTGATGTATGAACCATCAGCACGACGAGCACCTGTCTTAGTACGAACGATAACGGCTTTAACAACGTCACCTTTTTTAACCGCACCACCAGGAGTAGCTTGTTTTACTGAAGCAACGATGATGTCGCCGATGTTCGCGAATTTACGTCCTGAACCACCAAGAACTTTGATTGTCAAGATTTCACGTGCGCCACTGTTGTCAGCAACTTTCAAACGAGTTTCTGTTTGAATCATGTCAATTTTCTCCTTTCAGGTTGATTAAATGATAACTGCCTCTTCCACAACTTCTACAAGACGGAAACGTTTTGTAGCTGAAAGTGGGCGAGTTTCCATGATACGAACGATATCGCCTTCTTTAGCAACATTGTTTTCATCATGAGCTTTGTACTTTTTAGAGTAGTTAATACGTTTACCATAGACTGGGTGGTTACGTTTAGTTTCAACTACAACTGTGATTGTTTTGTCCATTTTGTCAGATACTACGCGTCCAACAAGAACTTTACGATTATTGCGTTCCATTGAAATTCTCCTTTCCCAATCTATTATTTAGTTTCTGATTGCACAGTTTTGATACGTGCAATTTGTTTCTTCACTTCGTTCAAACGAGCAGTTTGCTCAAGTTGACCAGCAGCAGCTTGGAAACGAAGTTCGAAGAGTTCTTTCTTCAATTCGTTTTCTTTCTTAGCAAGTTCTTCTTGAGAAAGGCCACGAAGTTCTTTTACAAAATCTTTAATTTCTTGAAGTTTCATGTCTTCTCCTTATTCTGCTTCACGTTTTACGAATTTAACTTTAACTGGCAATTTGTGACCAGCAAGGCGGAATGCTTCGCGAGCGATTTCTTCAGAAACGCCAGCTACTTCAAACATAACCTTACCGCGTTTAACTGGAGCTACCCAACCTTCAGGAGCACCTTTACCAGAACCCATACGTACACCGATAGCTTTAGCAGTGTATGATTTGTGTGGGAAGATTTTAATCCAAACTTTACCACCACGTTTCATGTAACGCGTCATAGCGATACGGGCAGCTTCGATTTGGCGGTTTGTAATCCATGAGCTAGTAGTTGCTTGAAGACCGTATTGACCAAAGTCTACTTGTTTTCCACCTTTAGCTTCACCGCGCATTTTTCCACGGAATTCACGACGGTGTTTTACACGTTTAGGTACTAACATTTGTTATTTACCTCCTTTAGTGTTTTTACGAGCTGGAAGAACTTCACCACGGTAGATCCATACTTTAACACCAAGTTTACCGTAAGTTGTCAAAGCTTCTTCCCAAGCGTAGTCGATATCCGCACGAAGTGTATGAAGAGGAACAGTTCCTTCTGAGTAGCCTTCTGCACGGGCAATATCAGCACCGTTCAAACGACCAGAAACTTGTGTTTTGATACCTTTTGCACCAGCGCGCATTGCACGTTGGATAGCTTGTTTTTGAGCACGGCGGAATGCCACACGTTGCTCCAATTGACGAGCGATTGACTCACCAACAAGGTGTGCATCCAAATCAGGTTGTTTGATTTCGATGATGTTGATGTGTACTTGTTTACCAGTCAATTTGTTCAATTGAGCACGAAGTGCATCAACGTTGCTACCAGCTTTACCGATAACCATACCTGGTTTAGCAGTGTGGATAGAAACGATAACTTTGTTTACAGCACGTTCGATTTCGATTGTTGATGTTGACGCATCAGCCAATTCTTTTTTGATAAAGTTGCGGATTGCAAGATCTTCATGAAGGTAATCCGCGTATTCTTTTTCAGCATACCATTTAGCATCCCAATCACGGATGATGCCAACACGCATACCAATTGGATGTACTTTTTGACCCACGTTTTTACCTCCTTATTTCTCTGCCACAACTACAGTGATGTGAGCTGTGCGTTTGTTAATTGGTGAAGCTGAACCTTTCGCACGTGGACGGAAACGTTTCAACGTTGGTCCTTCGTTTGCGAATGCTTCGCTGACTACCAAGTTAGCTTTTTCCAAACCAAAGTTGTTTTCAGCGTTAGCGATTGCTGAGTTCAAAACTCCCTCGATAATGCCTGCAGCTTTGTTTGGTGTGAATTTCAAGATTGCGATTGCATCTGCTACGCTTTTGCCACGGATATTATCCAAGACAAGACGTGATTTACGAGGTGAAACACGTACTGTGCGAGCAGTTGCTTTAGCTGAAGTAATTTCTGCCATTGTGTTTTCCTCCTAAATTATTTACGACGAGTTTTCTTGTCGTCAGCAGCATGACCTTTGTAAGTACGAGTTGGTGCAAATTCACCAAGTTTGTGACCTACCATGTCTTCTTGAATGTATACAGGTACGTGTTTACGTCCATCGTAAACTGCGATTGTATAACCGATGAAACTTGGGAAGATCGTTGAACGACGTGACCAAGTTTTAATTACTTTTTTCTTTTCGTCATTTGCTTGAGCTTCAACTTTTTTCATCAAATGCTCATCGACGAAAGGTCCTTTTTTAAGACTACGTCCCATTTTAGTGTTTTCTCCTTTAAAATATGTACCACAGCGGCTTGGGAGCTGGACAGAACCCCAGTTACCGTGTTCGTTGTCCTGCCCCCGCACAGTTGATTAGAAGTTTCGACGTAGCTAAGCTACTAGAAACTGCAATCAACCACTGCGTCAAACTGGCATTTCAATCAAACTGAGGTGCTGGAATAGTCAGTCCATAACAAACCCTACCGAGTTGGCGGATGATATAGATTGCTAAGCAACTAAGAATAGATTATTTTTGGTTGCGACGACGAACGATAAGTTTGTCAGATTTAGCTTTCTTGTTACGAGTTTTCAAACCAAGAGCTGGTTTACCCCATGGTGTAGATGGTGCTTTACGACCAACTGGTGCTTTACCTTCACCACCACCGTGTGGGTGATCGTTAGGGTTCATTACAGAACCGCGAACTGTTGGACGGATACCTTTCCAACGGCTACGACCTGCTTTACCAAGGTTAACAAGGCCATGTTGTTCGTTACCTACAGTACCAACAGTAGCACGGCAAGTACCAAGGATCATACGAACTTCACCTGATTGAAGGCGAACAAGTACGTATTTACCTTCTTGACCAAGAACCTGTGCAGATGCACCAGCAGCACGAACCAACTCACCACCGCGACCTGGTTTCAACTCGATGTTGTGAACAACAGTACCGACTGGGATGTTTGCAAGTGGAAGTGCGTTACCAACTTTGATATCTGCTTCTGGACCTGAAACGATACGTTGACCAACTTCAAGACCTTTAGGAGCAATGATGTAAGCTTTAACACCGTCTGTGTAGTGTACAAGAGCGATGTTTGCTGAACGGTTTGGATCATACTCGATCGTTTTAACGATTGCTTCAACGCCATCTTTGTTACGTTTGAAGTCTACCAAACGGTAGAAACGTTTGTGACCGCCACCTTGGTGACGAACAGTGATGCGACCGTTGTTGTTACGACCAGCTTTGCTCTTCAAAGCAACAAGCAAGCTTTTTTCTGGAGTGCTTGTTGTGATTTCAGCGAAGTCCAAAGAAGTCATGTTACGACGGCCATTTGTCGTTGGTTTATAAACTTTAATACCCACGTTAATTCCTCCTTTGATTATTCAGCGTCAGCTGTAGCGAACAATTCGATCGCTTTTGAATCAGCAGTCAATGTGATGATTGCTTTTTTCACTTTGTTTGTGCGACCTACATAACGACCTACGCGTTTTGATTTAGGTTTCACGTTGATTGTGTTCACATTCGCAACTTTAACACCCTCGAATGCAGCTTCAACAGCTTGCTTGATCAAGAGTTTGTGTGCACGAGTGTCAACTTCAAATACATACTTGCCTGCTTCGAGTTGGCCCATTGAGCTTTCTGTGATGACAGGTTTTTTGATAACATCATACAAATTCATTATGCAAGAACCTCCTCAATTTTAGAGATAGCTGCTTGAGTTACAAGAAGTTTGTCTGCATTTGCGATGTCAAGTACGCTTGCAGTTGTTGCAGTTGCAACTTTAACTCCTGGGATGTTACGAGCAGAAAGAGCTGCGAATTCGTTGCCTTCTTCAAGAATAACAAGGACTTTAGAATCAATGCTCAATGCTGCAAGTACTTTTGCAAATTCAGCAGTTTTTGGAGCTGTGAATTCAAGTGAGTTAACAGCTACAAATTTGTTTTCAGCAACTTTTTCTGAGTAAACAGATTTAAGTGCCAAGCGACGAACTTTTTGTGGAAGTTTGTACGCGTATGAACGTGGAGTTGGTCCGAAGACTACGCCACCGCCACGCCATTGTGGTGAACGGATAGAACCTTGACGAGCACGTCCAGTTCCTTTTTGACGCCATGGTTTGCGTCCGCCACCTGAGACTGCTGAACGGTTTTTAACTGCGTGAGTACCTTGACGAAGGCTAGCACGTTGGCTGATGATCACATCAAATACAACTGCTTGGTTTGGCTCGATACCAAAGATCGCATCGTTAAGAACTACTTCACCAGCTTGTTTACCAGTTTGGTCAAATAATGTTACGTTTGCCATTTCGACTGATTTCCCCTTTCCTTATTATTTACCAGCTTTAACTGCTGACTTGATAGTGATAAGAGATTTCTTAGCACCTGGTACGTTACCTTTGATAAGGATAACGTTCTTTTCTGGAACAACTTGTACAACTTCAAGGTTTTGAATTGTTACACGGTTGCCGCCCATGCGACCTGCAAGGTTTTTACCTTTGAATACACGGTTAGGTGCAACAGGACCCATAGAACCTGGACGACGGTGGTAACGAGAACCGTGAGCCATAGGACCACGTGATTGACCATGGCGTTTGATAACACCTTGGAAACCTTTACCTTTAGATGTACCAGTTACATCAACAACATCACCGGCTGCGAAAGTTTCAACTGTAATTTCTTGTCCAACTTCCAAGCCTTCAATGTTTTTGAATTCACGAATGAAGCGCTTAGGAGCTGTGTTAGCTTTAGCTACATGGCCTTTGGCAGGTTTGTTGCTCAATACTTCGCGTTTGTCATCAAAACCAACTTGAACTGCCGCATAACCGTCAGTTTCAACTGTTTTCACTTGAAGAACAACGTTTGGAGTTGCTTCGATGACAGTAACAGGGATAAATTCACCAGATTCAGTGAAGATTTGAGTCATTCCCACTTTTTTCCCTAAGATTCCTTTTGTCATGAGAAAAATATTCCTTTTCTTAATTTTGTATTTAAAAAGTTTTTAACGAGCGTTTTTCATGCTCAAACCAAGATACAAAGGGCGTCAAACTCAAAGTGAAAATAGGAAACTTGACGACGAAACTTCTGTTCCTAGGAAAGTTTATCTTTTTCACACGGAGTTTAGCCCGTGTTCAATTATGAACACTTGCTTGTCTACCTTGCGACTTGATTACAATTTAATTTCTACGTTTACACCACTTGGAAGATCCAATTTCATCAAAGCATCAACTGTTTTTTGAGTTGGGTTGATGATGTCGATCAAACGTTTGTGTGTACGCATTTCGAACTGCTCACGAGAGTCTTTGTACTTGTGAGTCGCACGGATGATTGTGTAGAGGCTACGTTCTGTTGGAAGTGGAACTGGACCTGCTACTTGAGCACCTGTACGAGTTGCAGTTTCAACGATTTTTGCAGCTGCTGTATCAAGTGTACGGTGTTCGTACGCTTTCAAGCGGATGCGGATTTTTTTGTTTGCCATCTTTTTCTCCTTTTCGTCTATTTAACATAATAGGCTAGCTCCACAAGAAAACCAACACGTGTTGCGTGGCAATGCAACCGAGCGTGTCGCAACCTCTTGCATCAAAGCTACAGCCGTAATTTTACGGCACTAGAACATTCTACCAGATTCTACTTGCCATTGCAAGAGTTTTTACTCTAAAATTCAAAAAAATCTTAAAACACTTGTTCTAAGATCTTTTTGAACTCACTCTATTTCTTTTATTCAGAAGACTATCAGCGAAAATCCTTCAAATGGATTTGTAGAGCACGTATCATTTTTCGACGACCATTAAAACTCTGACCACTAATTAGTTTTTCATACTTCGCAAGCTGGTCATCGCTGAGATTCTTACGATAATCTCTTAAGGCACTTCTCAACATTAACAGCTCATCATTGACTAAACCTGGCGATTGTATAACGTGTGATAAATCGTGAATATCCTCATGCGGCATACGGTCAAACTTACGCTTCTGACTTTCTTGTCTGCGTACGCGGTCTTTGACCCGATTTCTAAATTTCACTTTGAAATAGCAATACAACTGTTCTTGCTCATCAGCTAACCACGGTTGATCTTCCAACAATTCAAATAAGGTCATCATGCCCTCTTGATCCCAATCTTCCCTGTCCCATAAAACTCTTTTCGAGCCTTGTTGACAATCCCTTTTACGCTATCATAGACCTTTTCAAATTTCATCATCCCATCTCCTCTGTTTGATGGTTTTAGTTTATCGAAAAGGCACGATTTCCAACAGGACATTTTTGTCTATCGGATTATATTTTGTTTTATTCTTCATATTTTATGGTTATTACAAGCCATTGTTCTTTCCAGTTTTTCTTTTTTATTCTTTTCTCATATAAATCCATACGTTTAGAATTGACGAGAAAATGAGGAGTTGGTCGTACCAAATAATGATAGATATCATCTAATCCATAAGGTGCAAAAATTTCGAGATTCCCGTTTTTTGTCTGACGGACACCGATTGCGGTACACCTTTCGGGAAATTTTTCTATTGCATCTTTTGACGATTGATATGGAGTGCGTCAGGGCTATGGATATGCATATACACTTGATTTTTTAATTCCCACTGATATTTCGGATATCTTTGATGCAAATTTGCTTCTATTTCTTTCGTTTCTTGATAGGATATTTTTTCATCGTAAAAGATGATATCAATATCCGTTTTTTTATCAAAACGATAGTGATTCCAGATAAAATTACGAATTGTTCCCGCACAAATCCATGAATCCGCTAAGTCTAAATCCTTTACAATCTCCAAAATCCTATTGATATCAGGGTCTTGCGATAAATATTTTCCCAACTCTTCTTTCATACAATCCTCTACCTTCAAGTTGTTCATTGATTTTAGTTATTTTTTCTAGCTTTCTTGTTTTCAGGCTCATGATAAAAAGGTCCACACGGACCTTAATTCGTTCTTTGGTTTTCAAACTCATGATAAAAAGGTCCACTGGACCTTTATTCGCTTTCTTGTTTTCAGGCTCATGATAAAAAGGTCCACTGGACCTTTTTATTCCTCCATAAAGCTGTTGAAGACTTCTTCAATCATATCCCACTCTGCTGTTGCGTCTTCTGGGATTGGTTGGAGGTCGCCTTCTGTGCCATTCTCATTTTCAATATATGAGTAGGCTTGAATTTCAACTTCTCCGTTCTCATCTTCTTCTGCACTTGCAGGAATTAAAAGAACGTAGTTTTTACCAAATTCTTCTTGACCATCAATTGTCAATAAAATTTCAAAAAGTGTTTCATTACCTTGGTCGTCTACCAAAGTAATCAATTCACGCTCGTCGTGATTGTGGTCGTGTTCATGGTCATGATGATGTGCCATTCGTATCTCCTTTAAAATGTTCTATCTAAATAATTTTGTAAAATCAGCTGAGCTGCTAATTTATCGATAACTTTCTTGCGTTTTCCTCGGCTGATATCCGCTTGCTCAATCAACATGCGTTCTGCCGCAACGGTCGTCAAACGTTCATCCTGGTAATCAACCGGTAGTTTGAATTGCTCAATCAATAAATTTCCATAGGCTTGACTAGCCTCAACACGAGGTCCGCTAGTATTGTTCATGTTCTTAGGTAAACCGACAACAAATTTATCAACCTTATATTGTTCAACCAGCTCAGTTAAACGTTGAAAACCAAACTCACCCTTTTCTTCGTCAATTGGAATGATTTCCAACCCTTGGGCCGTGAAACCTAACGGATCTGAAATAGCTACACCAACTGTCTTAGAACCGACGTCTAATCCCATTATTCTCATTAGAGGTCAATCCCATTCCCTTTCAAATAGTAGCGCACCAATTCTTCAATGATTTCATCTCGTTCATGCTTACGAATCTGATTGCGGGCATCATTATAGCGAGGAATATAAGCAGGGTCCCCACTTAATACATAGCCAATGATTTGGTTAATCGGATTATAGCCCTTTTCCTCTAGCGAACGATAAACACCAGTCAATGTCTTGCTGATTTCTTGTTTATCTGTGTCATCCAGACGAAAACGAACTGTTTCTTCCGTGAATCCCATACTTACACCTTCTTTCAATTTTTATTCATTTTCATTATATCATATTTCTAGAACAAGCACAAAGAAAGTGCAAAAAGAACTCCATAAATAGAGTTCTTCCTACTCTTTATAGGGCTGCTCGCATACGAGCTTGTGCATTTTCAACATTTCGAACCGCTCGCGGTAAGAAGGCGCGAATGTCATCTTCTTTGTATCCAACCTGCAATCGTTTCTCGTCAATCAGAATTGGACTTTTCAAAATACGTGGATTAGAGGCAATCAAGTCGATCACTTCATTGACACTTAAATCTTCTATATCAAAATCCAAACTCTTAGCATAGCGATTTTTTGACGATACAATACTTGCAATGCCATTTTCCGTCTTGGTTAAAATATTTAAAATTTCTTCCTTGGTGATTGCCTCTTTAGCCAGATTATGTTCGTTATAGGACAATTGATGGGCATTCAACCAGTTCTTTGCTTTCTTACAAGAAGTACAACTAGATACTGTATAAATTTTAATCATGTAGTCACTCCTTTGCTACATCTTAGTAAGCACATTATAGTCTATTATACCACATATTCCATCCGTCTGTAGACCTATTTTTAAAAAAACTTTAAATTTTTGGGGGAAAATTCGGGTTTTGGTAAGAAAAAAGTTTGGTCTCCCCAAACTTTTTTCGCTTTTATTCTTCTAATTCAATGCCACCATCCAAGTCTAAAATAACATCTTGGACTTCTTCAGTTGCATCAGGGGTTTCCTCTGTCACGACTTCTGGTGCTTCCTCACCTTCAATCAAGCCATAATGAACACGTATCTTGCGGTCAATTTCATCAAAGATTGCTGGATTATCTGCTAAGAATTTCTTAGCATTTTCAGAACCTTGGCCAATTTTTTCTCCATTATATGAATACCAAGCACCTGCTTTTTGGATGATGCCGAGGTTGCTACCAATCTCAATCAATTCACCTGTGCGAGAAATTCCTTCACCGTACATGATTTCAACAACAACCTCTTTAAACGGTGGAGCCACCTTGTTCTTCACGATTTTCACCTTGGTTTCCTTACCAACATTTTGGTCTTTCTTGTCGCCTGTTCCTTTGATTTGTGTGTTTCCACGAACATCCATACGGACAGATGCATAGAATTTAAGCGCACGACCGCCAGGTGTTGTTTCGGGGTTACCAAACATGACACCGACTTTTTCACGTAATTGGTTGATGAAAATAGCTACTGTCTTAGTTTTGTTGATGGATGCTCCGAGTTTGCGCATGGCCTGACTCATCATACGAGCCTGCAAACCAACATGACTATCACCAATATCGCCATCAATTTCTGCACGTGGTACAAGGGCTGCAACCGAGTCAACAACAACCAAGTCAACCGCACCAGAATCGATCAGCTTGCCTGCAATTTCAAGACCTTGTTCCCCTGAGTCTGGCTGTGACAAGAGTAACTCATCAATATTGACACCAAGAGCTGCTGCATAGGCTGGATCTAAGGCATGTTCCGCATCGATAAAGGCAGCAATACCACCATCTTTCTGGGCTTGAGCTACCGCATGAAGAGCAACAGTTGTCTTACCTGAGCTCTCTGGACCATAAATCTCAATGATACGACCTTTCGGATAGCCACCCGCCCCAAGCGCAATGTCGATGGACAAACTACCTGAACTCATGACTTGAACTTTTTGCTCAGCACGCTCACCAAGACGCATGACAGCGCCCTTACCAAAATCTTTTTCAATTGATTTTAGGGCATCATCCAATGCTTTTTTACGCTCATCGCCAAATTTCTTTGTAATATCTTCTAATTTTTTTCCTGGTTTCTTAGCCAATGATTTTCTCCTCTTTTCTTAGTCAAACTATTATAGCAAATATCTGCTATTTCACAAAGTGTTTCGTACAAAATCCCAGGCCTGCAGACAAGCAAGCTGGCGAAGGTATTGCCACGAATAACCACCTAAATCTATCTCTTTTTGGGAAATACCCGAGGTCGTAGCCAAAGTGAGATATACTTTTGCAAGTACGTTGTCCTCTGTTGATTCCGGTTTGATAAGTACAGACACAGCCAAACCCAAATCAGCTTGCAGCTCCTGCCGAATGCAGTCAGCTTCCTCTGATAACCTACCCGATTCTGTCCCTAGCTGACTGATGACTTTTCCTCCGCTAAAATACGGCTGATCAGCCAAAGCCAGGCTCAATTCCGCTTGCAAGAGACCACCTGTCCCCTGTTCGACGATAGCGATGGTTTGTCTTTTCTCCGCCAAACGAGTCGCTACCGTTTTGACCAAACTATTGTCCTCTCCGTAGGCATAGAAATAGTCTGCCAGTTTGTCATGTTGTAAGATGTCTTCTTCCAACTGATTCAAACGTAGATTTGCCTCTTCTTGGCTGGTCGCTTTGGTGGACAAGCGTAAAGTCACCTCTCCAACTTTTGCATAAGAAGCAAGAGTTGGATCTGTCTGCTTATCGATCAAGTCCGCCAAAACAGTCACCAACTGGCTTTCGCCAATTCCAAAAAAGCGTAGGACACGCGAATAAAGTTGCTGCTGAGATTGGGACAGTAAAGGTAAGAGACTCTCAGAAAACATGGCCTTGAGCTCACTTGGTGGGCCAGGCAAAACAATATAGGTTACACCATCTTGCTCAATCATACCACCAACAGCTAAACCAGCTGGATTCTGTAGCGCCTGACTTCCCTCCACAATCTGTGCCTGACGTTCATTATTTGGTGTACGGACACGACCTGGGCGACTGGCAAAGAAACGGTCTAATTTTGCCATAGCCAACTCATCAAACACAAGATTTCTACCTAAAAAGGTCGCCAAGGTCTGCTTGGTCAAGTCATCTTCTGTCGGACCCAATCCTCCACAGAGAATGACCAAGTCGCTCCGCTGACTGGCTACTTCCAGTACAGACAGAAGCCTGTTTTCATTATCTCCAACAGCTGTGTGGAAATAAACATCAATTCCCAGCTCTGCACATTTCTCCGAAAGGAACTGGGCGTTGGTATTAACAATTTGGCCTGTCAAAATCTCCGTCCCAACGGCGATTAGTTCTGCTTTCATATTCCTCCTCTATCTAGGGTGCGATTGTTCGCTCATCTAATTAGTTCGTAATGGATTTCGAAAATCACAAGTTTCCTCGTGCTCATTCAAGAGACCCGCCGCCTGTAAATAGGAATAAACACATACAGGACCTACAAATTTGAAACCTCGCTTTTTCAAATCTTTTGAAATTCGCTCAGACAAGTCGTTCTTGGTCGGCAATTCTCGGAAGGACTTGACAGGGTTGTCGATAGATGTAAAATTAACCCATTCCCAAAGATACGTATCAAACGTACCGAATTCCTCCTGTACTCGAAGAAAGGCCTGAGCATTGGCGCGGGTAGCGTACAGCTTTGCCTTATGACGAATGATGTCTGGATTGGTCAGAAGTCTATCTAACTCGCTATCTGTCATGGCCGCAACCTTTTGAATATCATAGTTGAAAAAAGCAGAGCGAAAAGCCTGGCGTTTATTGAGAACAATTTCCCAGGAAAGTCCTGCTTGGTAGGATTCCAAACAAAGCAACTCAAAAAGAGCCTGCTCATCGTGAAGTGGCTTGCCCCACTCTTCATCATGGTAAGCAATATAAAGTGGATTATTTAGATTAACCCAAGCACAACGGGACATAGAAACTCCTTTTCGTGAATAACTAAAGTGCAAATCAGGATAAACTGACTGAAACACGGCTACGATACTTTGCAAAATTGTCAAACTGAATCCTAAATATCACCGAATAACGCAGTTGACATCTGGCAAAAGGCTTCGTCAAAACTCACCTTTTACCTCTCTGTCATTGCGGAGGTCTCACAACGAAATTTCTTGCAAAATTTCTGTTCGGCCGTCTATTTTCTCTTTGTCCTTCACGTCCTTTGTATCTGGACACGACATGAGCCACAAAAATCGATATTATTTTTGTGACGAATTAGTAAGGTACCTAGGCAAGTCGCAAATAGCGATTGCCGTAGTGAGAGCAGGAAAGAATTCTACAGATAAAAAAGAATTCGTCTTCCTTCCCCCGCACAGTTGATTAGGTCAGATTTGAAGTGTGAAACACGAACAAATCTGCCAATCAACCACTGCGCTGAGATGTTGACTCAAACTTTGAGTAATAAAACAAAACTTTTTAACCATCATACTGGTACGTTAATTGAACACGGCTACGATACTTTGCAAAATTGTCAAACTGAATCCTAAATATCACCGAATAACGCAGTTGACATCTGGCAAAAGGCTTCGTCAAAACTCACCTTTTACCTCTCTGTCATTGCGGAGGTCTCACAACGAAATTTCTTGCAAAATTTCTGTTCGGCCGTCTATTTTCTCTTTGTCCTTTACATCCTTTGTATCTGGACACGACATGAGCCGCAAAAATCGACATTATTTTTGTGGAGAATTAGTAAGGTACCTAGGCAAGTCGCAAGTAGCGATTGCCGTAGTATGATGAGTTACTGTTAGTAACCATCATACTGGTACGTTACTTCATCAACATTTTAAGGGCTGATTTGATGTAATTTTCTGCGGTGTCGGTAGTGCCGTCAAAGAATTTCTTGATTTTCTTGAGTTCGGCTGGGCGGTAACCAAGGGCTTCCATGGCTTCCATAGCTTCGTCGAGGGCGACATTTTCACTGGCAGGTACTGTTGGTTGGACAGGGCCTGCTTCTTCACTCATGACAAACTTGCCTTCCAAGTCCAGAATCATCTGCTGGGCTGTTTTCTTACCAATCTTTGGGAACTTGGTCAGATAAGTAATATTTTTCTGCTCAATAGCCCGCACCAGACCATCGTTATCATCAACAGCAATAATAGCTAGAGCTGTTGTTGGACCAATTCCTGAAACAGAAATCAGACTGAGGAATACAGATTTTTCAGCCTCTGTCGCAAATCCGTAAAGCAAATGAGCATCTTCACGAATCACCTGATGAGTATAGACAGTCACTTCTTGCTGGACTTGTCCTGAATAGGCGTAGGGGTTAGCAACCTGCAAGATATAGCCTACTCCTTGCGTTTCTACCACAATGTATTTTGCGGTTATTTTCGTTAAAATTCCTTTGATATAGTCGTACATATTTTTCCCTTGATCGATGATAATTTTATTCTTAATATTGTATCATAAAAGCCTCGCTATTGATAGCGAAGCCGTATTTCAGTATCCGACGGAGAGGTTTCCTACACAATGAACGAGCATCGGATAACAAAGATTGCCTGTTCTGTGATAGAGATAACCCAAGTAAATACCCGAACAAATCTGGGGAATCGTGTTGATAATTTCTGAACTATCCAGAGATTTAGCATGCCCTAAGCCAAAAATGAGACCTTGTAAGACAATAGCAAACCATGGATTTAAAACATTTTTCAGACTATCCTGTAAAAATTTTCGATAAAAAAGTTCTTCAACAATCGGACCGATGATTCCCACTATCAGCAAAAAGATTGGAAGTGGGACGATTTGGCTTATCTTATTAACTGCTGTGACATTGCCTATACCTTCTGAGATATGGAATGATTTCACTATCAAGTATTGGAGAAAACTTCCTCCATACATGACCAAAAAGTCTGCAAGATAAAACAAAGGGAATTGATAAAGCAGTTTCCAGCTCCACATTTTTCCAAAATCAGTCCAAAGGAGCTTTCTATAGTGGTATATGCCAAGTGCAAATAGCAAGACAAAACTAGCAAGCTGGTAGTAAAGACTATGAGTCGGACTAAATCCTAAATAGCGGTGAAGCTTGACCAGCAGACTGAGCACACCAAGAACAATAAATGCAATAAATAGTCTATCCTTTCGGACCATACGATGACCTCGCTTTATAAAGATTTGGTCAACATGAATTCTTGGATAAGGAAACCGATCAGGAGAAAAACGATGAGGAACGGAAGCAAGAGAGTGGCATTGCCACCGACAAAGATACCTAGACCGAATAGGATTAGGAGAAGCAGGTAATTTATCCAGACCCGCCTTTTCTTAGCCTTGACTTGTAAGCCAATTAACTGGTCAAAAGAGAGATGATAACGTTGGGCAATACCGACTAGACTGGCACTATCAGGTAAGGTGCGACCTTTTTCCCAGTTTAAGACGGTTTGACGTGACACTCCAATCGCTTTTGCCAAGGTTTCTTGCGATTCCTGTCGTTTTGTTCGCTCCATGTGAATAAGCTGTCCAAGATGAGTCATGTTTCCTCCTTTACTTTACAAGCTGGCGGTAAAAATAGCTAGTCCAAATGCTTTTACAGGGGTGTTAAAATCCTTAATACTTCCCTAATTCTCGCAAACTCGTGTGATTTTCTTGAATACGACGGAACATTTTTTCCATATCCGATTTGCTAAAATGTACTAAAACCGGACGACCGTGCGGGCAGTTATAGGGATTTTGGCAGTAAGACAATTGCCGCAATAAATCACGCGCCGAATAATCATCCAAAGCATGGTTGGCCTTGATCGACCGTTTACAAGACATCATGATGGCCAGTTCTGCCCGATACTGCTTGATTGACACCTGATCCGTCAAGAGCAACATATCGCACATCTCATAAATGCCAGACTCAATCTCCTCTTCCTTCATCCAAATAGGATGTTCACGCAGAATAAATTGATTAGCTCCATATTCTTCCAAGTTGACACCAACTTGACGAAGGGCATCCATTTTGTGGACGAGGTCAAGGGCATCATTCTGCGGAAATTCAAAAATATAGGGCACCAATAACTGTTGAGCTGAATTGTCAACCTGTCCAATTTTCTCACGGTAGTATTCGTATTTGACCCGCTCCTGTGCGGCATGCTGGTCAATGATATAAAGTCCTGTCTTACCTTGCGCAAACAAGTAGGTCCCATGCATCTGACCAAAATATTCTAACTCTGGAAATGTCGATGTTTCCTCTCGGTCTAATTTATCTGCCAGTTTTGCCAATTCTTTTGCGCTTAGATTAGGATGCTCCTGATCTTCTGATTCCACCGACTGACGTTCTGCAAATTGAACAGATGTAAGTTTATTTTCGGCAGGCGACTCAACAATCTCTTGCCTATCCTCTTCGAGAGGTTTGACAGCCTCAGCGACCACGTCTGGTTTTAAGAAAAAGTCTTGCTTAATCGTATCATAATAGATTTTTGACTCTCTGAGTGGTAAGGTGCCTTGCTCTGCTTTTACTTTTAGTCGAGTACTTGACTGAGCTAAATTCTCAAGAGCATCTGGTATCAAGTCCTGTTCTTTAAGCGCTTGACTAATCGCCTCTCGAATCAAGGTCATGAGTTCTTTTTCCTTGGAGATGCGAACTTCCTGCTTGGTCGGATGCACATTGACATCAGCAAGATAGGGGTCAATTTCTATAGAAATGACTGCCAGCGGAAAGCGTCCAACCATCAACTTACTGCCATAACCTTCCAAAATAGCTCGATTCAGCAAAAAATTCTTGATATAGCGACCGTTGATGAAAATGGAAATGTAGTTGCGGTTGGCACGAGTCAACTCTGGCAAGGAAACGTAACCTGAAATCTGAAAATCTAGATCTTCTGCCTCAATTTCAACCATTTTTTTGGCAGAAGCAATCCCATAAATCCCTGAAATAGCCTGACGAAGTTTCCCTGTCCCTGCAGTTCTAATTAATTCTCGTCCTTCGTTTACTAAGGCAAAGGCTATTTCCGGATGAGCTAGACTCAATCGATTTACAACATCAACAATATGTGATAATTCAGCCTGTTGACTGCGAACGTATTTGAGACGAGCAGGGGTATTGTAAAATAAATCCGAAACAGTAATCTGCGTACCAACTGGACGACTAACTGGCTCCTCTTTCTCGATGACACCACCTTTGGCCTCCAAATGAAGTCCGTGTGCAGAGTCTGCCGTAGCTGTCTCAATAATCATATGACTGACAGAAGCAATGGAAGGCAGAGCTTCTCCACGAAAACCGAGGGTGCGAATACGAAACAAATCCGATTGACTTTTTATCTTACTGGTAGCGTGACGGCGGAGGGCAAGCGCTACTTCATCAGGGGCAATTCCCTCACCGTTATCCGTAATTTGAATCATTTTAAGGCCAGCCTCTTCAACACTAATTTCAATCTGACTAGCCCCTGCGTCAATGGAATTTTCCACCAACTCCTTAACCACACTGGCTGGTCGCTCAATGACCTCACCAGCCGCAATCTGGTTGGCTAGTATTTCTGGTAGTTCAATAATATGTGACATCATTTCTCCTACATTTCTTTAATAATTTTTCCCGAATGCTTATTTTTCCATTATACCACATATCCACTTTCCCTCCTTTTCCCAGATAGGCTAAAGAAAAAATGACTGCCTGAGCAATCATTCATTCTTTTGATAAATCGTAAAGTAATCCGTTGTCTGAACAGACTGGTACTGTGATTCTAAATTTGTCTTGATTTCATCTAGAATTGGCAAATTCTTATTGACGACTACAAATTTTGCCTCATTTTTATTGATGTCATACATCAAGCTATTTTTATTGTCGTCAGTATTCAGATAGGGTTCTGCTGTAGTAATCGTTGCGGCAGATAAACGTTGACTTGAAAGATAGATGCTTGCGCTATTATCCCAAACATAAATCTTGTCCGAATCTTTCGTTTGTTCACCAATGTAATTGGCAACTTGTTCACGGTCAGTTCTCAAATCTCCCTGTATCAAATAAAGATAAGCAGGTTGAGCGATAATACCCAAGCAAATAGCTAATGGAAGGAAGAATTGACGACGCAAATATCCACGATGATCTTCTACATCCTCATCAC
This sequence comes from Streptococcus suis, assembly GCF_046032515.1. Taxonomy (GTDB): domain Bacteria; phylum Bacillota; class Bacilli; order Lactobacillales; family Streptococcaceae; genus Streptococcus; species Streptococcus suis_AL. The sequence goes on from NZ_JARQPJ010000027.1 coordinate 28,056, forward strand.
GCAGGTAAACGACTGACATCGCAAAACCATACGGTAAAAGAAGAATGAGTTGGCTCCATTGAAAGTTTGCATTCCCAATAATAAAGACACATTGAACTAAGAAAGTCAATAATAGGAGAACTTTGATATAGGTATGTCTTCCTTGTTTGAAAGAAAACACCATTTGGATGAAACTTTTAAAGAATCCAGATAAGAGTAAAAATACAGACACAATCGCCAAGGCTAAATATAGATAGGAATGGTGAAAGTCTAACTGTAAGTTATAAAGGAAAGTTTGTTGAATAGCTGTCCCCAGAATCTGCGCCTCAAAAGCATAATAACCTACCGCATATAGAATCAGAAGAAAACCAAAAATGGTCGCTAATAATTGATAAATTCCTCGAGTAACTTGGCGGTGTTGGATATTAAAAATAAATAAAACTAGACCCGCAACTAACCAAAGAATCAGACTTTTTGGGTAAATTAAAAATACCAATGCCGCATCGATTCCGTAGAGGATAAATGCCTCATCACGCACTGCATTTTCAAAATAGCGGACCAGAAACCACACACTAGTCAAAAGAAACGGAAGAGCAAACATTTCTGCATACATCCCTCCAAAACCAAGTGCAAAAATAAATACATAGAACCAATGACTAGAACTTGTCGCTAGGTGTTCTGACTGACTAAAATAAGCTACAATCTTATAGAAATAGATTCCCGCTATCAGTAACGCTATAAACTGGAGGATTCCAAAGATAATGAAAGTCCCTCCCAGATGACCTAAGAAAGCAAGTAAGTAGAATAATAACCCGCTTGTACCAAAGAAATCACCATAAGGGATTTGTCCATTTGCCATTGCCATCCCTGCATATAAATTTTGAGTTTGTATATTGGTTGCAAATGGCATTAGCAGTGGATTGGCTACGCTAAAAACACTTAAAACTAAACTCCAAACAAGAGCTGGCCAATACTTTGTCTTTAATACTCTTTCATGAAATTCACCATTCAGTTGCACTTGCTGTCTGCGTGATGCTCTACGACTACGCCGATAAGTTTCCTCAGGATGAGTAACTACGTCCGAAACTACATCTAATTCTGTCATTTTCTTCTCCTTGGATTTGCTTTCCTTATTATATCAAAAAGCACTCCCGATGTCATTTCCTATCGGGAGTTCTAGAAATTTTTGCAAACTGTTCTAATTGGCGAAAGGTATGGCGTTTGGTTTTTTCGAATTCCTTTAAAAAGGCTACTGTTTCTGCATGTGTCATACCTATTTATTCGCAAAATGATTGTCATTTTTTAAAAATCCGACGAACTTCTGAGATAAAGTAAAGAGAACCTGTGACAATCAAAATCCCTTGCTCGCTAGATTGCCAGTCTTCTATAAACTGCTGATAGTTCTCAACAAAATCTCGTCCTTGTCGGTTTTCCTCGGACAAGGCACCGTCATAAGCAAAGCTGGTTAGTACAAGAGGAGTATGCGGTAACTTTTCTTCCAATAATTCCAGCATTTCTTGAAAATCCTTGCGTCGAAGGGCAGAAAAAAGAATGGTGACCGGCTCTTCTTGTTCCTGAATAAATTCAACCAAACGTTCGATCGCTGGGACATTGTGGGCTCCATCCAAATAGATTGTTGGCTCTTGAGCAACCAATTCCAAACGACCCGGCCAGCTGGTTTGGGCAAGGGCATTTTTAATTAACGGAGGAAAGGTCGCCTCTTGAATACTTGCCATATAAAGCAAAAAAGTTTGTAGGGCTACGGCCGCATTCTCTTCTTGGTGAGGACCTGCCAGACCCAGAACTAATTCTGACAGGTCTATGTCCGCATTGCTGAACTGTCCTGCTTTATAGGTGAATTCCTGACCAAATTGGTAGACTGGTGCTTGTTTTTCGAGGGCAATTTGGCGACAGATGGCTGTGGTTTCTGGACAAAGTGGTCCTAGGACGACAGGCACGCTTTCCTTGATAATCCCTGCTTTCTGCTCTGCTATTTCCCCTAAAGTCGAGCCTAATAAATCCTGATGGTCCATGCCGATGGAGGTGATAACGCTTAGGGCTGGTGCCACGACATTGGTCGTATCCAAAAGCCCTCCGATGCCCACCTCTACTAGTGCCACATCGGGTTGTTGAGCTTCGAAATAGAGGAACATAATGAGCACCATGACCTCAAAATAGCGAAAAGGCTCATAACGAGTGGCTACTTCCTGCTCCAAGTCGTAGACTTTCTGTAAATAGCGCTGAAAATCAGGGTCTGAAATGGACTGGCTGTCAATACAAATCCTGTCGTGCACACTCACCATGTGGGGGGATACAAAACTACCGACACGCAAGCCGTGAGTCTGAAAGAGCTGGCGCATAAAGGCAATGGTCGATCCCTTGCCGTTGGTTCCAGCGACGTGAATGACCGGAACTGCAAACTGGGGATTCCCTAGCAGTTCTAGGGCATACTCAATCTTTTCCATCTTGTAATGAAACACCTGACCTTGTTTGGTGTTTAACCAATTTTCTAACATAGCCACCTCCTATATATTGTGGCTCTATAATTTCTGTAGTGGGTAAAACCACCGTGGAGATTATGGAGCCTTTTTAAGTATATACAAAAAGTCCCA
>NZ_JARQPJ010000028.1:0-29752 GCF_046032515.1 Streptococcus suis
GGGAAGTAGCTCAGCTTGGTAGAGTACTTGGTTTGGGACCAAGGTGTCGCAGGTTCGAATCCTGTCTTCCCGATTATTGTAAGAGAGCAGCAATGTTCTTTTTTAGCTCTTTGTCAACTGTAGTGGGTAGATGAAAAGCTAACACCTAGAGAGGACGAACTTCGTTCTCTCTTTTTTTGTGTTTAAGGTAATCAAAATTCGTTTGTCTAGTTTTCATCTTCCTGAAACCAAAGGCATTTTTTTAATGACTTTGATGAGATTGTTAGTTGTTTCTAATTTGGTGTTGGAAAATGTGAGTTTTGTTGTTTTTCAGTGTAGGTCGTAGGGGACTTTTTTCTACACTCAAAAAGGCTCTATATGACCATAGTGGGTTTACCCGTCATAGTCTTATAGGCCTTTTATTTTTTGCTTAGTTTAACAACCGCCTCGGTCCGTGCTGTATGGGGAAACATGTCGACAGATTGAATGTATTCTACCTTGTAGGCTTTGCTTAGCTCAACAAGGTCCCTTGCAAGAGTGGAGACGTTGCAGGATACATAGACCATTTTAGCTGGTTTGTAATCCAAAATGGTTTTGAGGAGCTTTTCGTCGAGTCCAGTCCGTGGAGGATCAACTACCAAGGCATCGGCCCTGTAGCCTTCTTGGTACCACTTTGGAATGATTTCTTCTGCTTTACCTGCCTCATAGTGGGTATTGGATAGTCCCATTCGCTTAGCGTTTGCTTTAGCATCCTCGATGGCTTCTGGAATAATGTCCATACCTCGAACAGATTTGACCTTTTTAGCAAAGGCGAAGCCGATTGTGCCCACGCCACAGTAGGCATCAATCAAGTCTTCATCTCCTGAAATGTCCAAAGCCTTGACGGCCTCGCCATAAAGAATTTCTGTTTGTTGGGGATTTAGTTGGTAAAATGCCCGTGGAGATAGTGAGAATTCGTAATCTAAAACAGCTTCATCGATAGCTTGTTCTCCCCATAAAATTTCTGTTTTTTCACCATAAATATCACTCGTTTTCTGTCTATTCCAGTTTAGAGCAATAGTGATTATACTTGGAAATTGACTGGTGAGTTCATCAATTAATTTAATAAGATTAACCTGACAGGAGGTGACAAAAATGACCTGAACCTGACCAGATTGACGGGCCCTGCGGACCATAACTGTGCGAATACCTTGTTCCTTGCGTTCGTTATAAATAGGAATGCGGTGCTTAGTTAGGAGGTCAGCAACGGTATTGATAATCTTCTGGGTTGCTTGGTCTTGAACGTAGCAGTCTGTAATACCAATCAAGCGGTGGGAATTTTCAGCATAGAGCCCAGCCTTGACCTTTCCTTTGAAAGAGCGGGTTTGGAATTGTAATTTTGCTCGGTAATGACTTGGTTGATCCATACCAATGGTTGGATGGATAGTATAATCCTCATAGCCAGCTGGCTTGAATTTTTTCAAGGCTTGTTGTAGCAAGTCTTGCTTGAAGTCCAGTTGCTTGTCATAACGGAGGTGCATGATTTGACAACCACCACAGGCTTGATAGATGTCACAGGCAGGTTTGACACGGAATTTTGATTCCTTGTTGATTTTTAACAATTTTGCTTCAACGAAATTTCGTTTGACCGAAGTGACCTGGCAATAGATTTCTTCTCCCTTGAGGGCACCAGGAACGAAGACTAGCGTTTTTTGATAAAAGCCGATTCCTTCGCCATTGATACCCATTCGCTTGATTTTCAAGGGAATTCGTTGGTTTACTTGTAGATTCATATTATTATTTTACCGAAAAATCCTGTATAATGAAAGAATGAGAATCACAAAAATTGAAAAGAAGAAACGGCTCTATCTCCTAGAAGTTGAGGGGCAGGAAAAGACCTATATTACGGAAGATACCATCGTTCGTTTTATGTTAAGTAAGGATAAGGAAATCACAGAAGAGGAATTTCAAGCTGTTCGGGATTTTGCTCAGTTTTCTTATGGGAAAAATCTAGCACTTTATTACCTTTCCTTCAAGCAACGTACCAAAAAAGAAGTTAGTGATTATCTAAAAAAATATGAAATTGAAGAAAACAATATTGTCAAGATTGTGACGGTATTAGAAGAGGAAAAATGGCTGGACGATGGGAATTATGTTGATAGCTATGTTCGTCAGAATGCTCTAAATGGAGATAAGGGACCAGCTATGATTCGTCAGAAGTTGATGCAGAAAGGAATTCCTAAACCGCTGATTGATAAAAGGCTGGCTGAGGAAGATTTTTCAGAGCTTGCTGGGAAGATTGGGGAGAAATTGGTGGGTAGATACCAAAGAAAATTGCCTCTTCGAGCTTTGCAAGATAAAGTTGTACAGGGATTGATGGGTAAGGGTTTTTCTTATGAGACGGCCAAACAAAGCCTGGGTCAGTTGGAACTTGTGGCTGATGAGGAAAATGAAGATGATTTAATCGCCAAGGAATTGGATAAGCAGTATAGAAAATATAGTCGTAAATATGAAGGCTATGAATTGAAGCGAAGGTTGATACAGGCTTTAGCTCGAAAGGGTTATGACTTTGATCGGATTCAGACGGTCCTTCGTGATTATCTGTGAAAAAATTTAGCCTAGGTTAGAAAAATATGATATAATAGTCAAGATAAATTGTAATTGTAGAAAGTTGGTAACAAAGTGAAATTACCAAAGGAAGGCGACTTTATTACAATTCAAAGTTATAAGCATGACGGTGAAATTCATCGCACTTGGCGTGACACCATGGTATTAAAAACAACGGAAAATGCTATTATTGGAGTCAATAATCATACCTTAGTGACTGAAAATGATGGTAGGCGTTGGGTAACAAGAGAACCAGCAATCGTTTATTTTCATAAAAAATACTGGTTCAATATCATTGCAATGATTCGTGAAAACGGAGTTTCCTATTATTGTAACCTTGCTAGTCCATATGTTCTCGACAATGAGGCACTCAAATACATTGATTATGACCTAGATGTTAAGGTCTTTGCTGATGGTGAAAAGAGACTGCTGGATGTGGATGAATATAAGCGTCATCGTAAGGCGATGAAGTATTCGGATGATATTGATTTTATTTTGAAGGAAAATGTCAAGATACTGGTTGATTGGATTAATAACCAGCGCGGACCATTCTCTCCAGCCTACGTTAATATCTGGTACAAACGCTATTTAGAACTGAGAAGTAGATAAAGTTAGAAAAGAAAATCCTGTTTTACAGGCTTTTTTCTTATTGTAAAGGAGGGGCTTATGGCCTTTGAACAAACAAATGGGCGCTATGCAAGTTTTGGAGTTGTGACCTCGCTTCCCGGGGAAGTGATTGATAGTTTCTGGTATGTTATTGATCACTACTTAAAAGGAGTTATTCCTTTGAAAAATGTAATCCGTTTTTCTATCAAAAATCGTCGTGGTAAGATTACGTTGGCCTTTTCGCAGGAAGGTTATAAAAATGTACTGGCTGTAGATTTAGGTAGTCGTTTTGATCCTTTTTATCCCTCAACAATCTTGGTAATGGACAAGCAGGGAAAAGAGACCATTACTTTGCCAGATGAGGTGACCTTGCTTTAGCTTGAAGAGCTGGTATTTTATCACCTAAGATATTGTTAATATATGAAATTTGGTGTAAAATAGATTTGTAAGCTTATGTGGGTTAGAAAGGAGGAGTCTATGGTTAGTCAAACTGTTGAGAAACCTCTCTATTTGCAGTTGGTTGATGAATTGGAAGTTGCAATTCGTGAGAGGATGGCTCCGAATGACAAGTTATTTTCAGAGCGTGAGTTGACACAGGTTTATGGTGTTAGTCGTATTACAGTTCGTTTGGCTTTGCAAGAATTGGAAAAACGTGGCTTAGTCTATAAGAAGCATGGTAAGGGAACCTATGTATCTGAGATTTCAGATACTGCAGTTGATTTGTCTCAGGCCTATAGTTTTACTGAGCAAATGAAAAAAATTGGGAAAGTACCGAGGACATCGATTTTATCCTTTGAATTGGTTAAGGCGTCGGACTATATTGCGCAGCATCTACAACTTAGTCAGGGTGAGGAAGTGTTTGAAGTTGAACGTTTGAGACTTGCAGATGAGGTTCCGATGATGTTGGAAAGGACATATGTTCCTGCCTCGCTATTTCCTGGATTAGCTGCTCAGCGAATGAAGTCAACTCCCTTGTATGAAATTTTCTCAGAGGATTATCATCAGGTGATTCGTTTGGCAGAAGAAGAGTTCTATGCAAGTATTGCTTTGGATAATGAAGCTAAGATACTCGGAATTCCAAGCAATAGTCCAGTACTTCATTTGGTAAGAAAAACCTATAATGATAAGAATAGAATTATCGAGTTTACGTTTAGTATTGCTAGAGCGGACCAGTTTCGTTACAAGATTACCCATCAACGGGGATATTAGAATTAATACTCTTCGAAAATCAAAATTATTCGTTGTCAAGAGCCTTGATGAAATCCAGTTCTATTTTCGGCTTTATTTCCTAGACTACTTTTGATTGTTATTGGATATGAAAAAACGCGGACGTTAGTCTGCGTTTTTTTAGCGATGATTGGCTGTAATTTCAAATTTGTAATACTTCCAGTGTTTGTAAGTTTCAGTATATTCCATCACTTCACCGCTAGTACTGTTAGTAGTTGTTTTGTTTTGTAGTACAGCTGGTTCAGTCGCTTTTAATTTCAAATGAGTGGCAACCTCTTTTGGACATGGGCTGACAATTTCATTCGTTTCTACAAATGGTTCCTCGGACATGTGGATATTGTAGTCTAGTTTGAAGCGTTGATAGATTGATTGATAGTGCTCGAGTGGAGCATCTGGATTCTGGATATATCGTTGAGGGATGTATGAATTGTGGAAGATGTATGGAGTGTCTTCTGCTGCGCGGACGCGTACAATTTTATAATAAAACTCATTCTTGTCAAGATTTAGTTTTTCAAGGATATCGGGTTTATTGCCTTTTTCGCACGAGAGAACAGTAACCTTATCCTTATCCATAGGAAAAATCTCAATATCAGAAAATTCTACAAGACGTCCTTTGCGTGAACGGGATACAAAGGTTCCTTTACCTTGTTGCCGAACGAGGTAGCCGTCTTTAACTAGTTCGTTTACTGCACGAATAACGGTGATAGAGCTAACGTTAAATAGTTTTGTTAATTCAGATTCTGTGTAAAATTTGTCGCCATTTTCAAATTTGCCAGAGATAATTTGCTGGCGTAAGTCGTTTTGTATAAGTTGGTACTTAGGTACTTTCATTACATATTCTTTCCTTTCTATGATTTATTATACTAAATGGTTGAGAAAAAATCAAAAAATATAGCTATTTTCTATAAAAAATTGAAGAGAAAACCTATACAATTCAATTGTTTAAATGAGTTTGTAATGAAATTCAAAGAAGTTTAAAAAAATTAAAAAAAGTACTGGACATAACCACAAAGAAATGTTATTATATTAACAGAAAGGTAAGCGGTAACAGCGGAGGAGACCTATGAAAGAATTTAAAATTAAAGATCAATTCTACATAAATGGAAAACCGTTTAAAATTTTATCTGGTGCTATCCATTATTTTAGGGTTCATCCGGATGACTGGTACCATTCCTTGTATAATTTAAAAGCTCTAGGTTTTAATACGGTTGAGACCTATGTTCCTTGGAATATGCATGAATCTCAAAAAGGTGATTTTTGCTATGAAGGGATTTTAAATGTTGAGCGTTTTTTAAAACTTGCTCAAGAATTAGGGCTTTATGCAATTGTTCGTCCTTCCCCCTATATTTGTGCAGAGTGGGAGTGGGGAGGTCTCCCCGCTTGGTTGATGCAGGAAGAGCTGAGGGTTCGTTCACATGACGAGCGCTACCTAAAGCACTTAGATGAATATTACGCTTCTCTTCTTCCTAAATTGGCCAAGTTCCAACTCGCACAAGGTGGTAATATCCTTATGTTCCAGGTAGAGAATGAATATGGTTCCTATGGTGAGGATAAGGAATACCTGAGAGCAGTAGCAAGTCTAATGAGGAAATATGGGTTAACAGCTCCCCTCTTCACCTCAGACGGTGCTTGGCGGGCGACGCTTCGAGCAGGAACGCTAATTGAAGATGACATCTTTGTGACGGGTAACTTTGGTTCGAGAGCCAGAGAAAACTTTGCCAACATGAAGGCTTTCTTTGAGGAACATGGTAAGAAGTGGCCCTTCATGTGTATGGAATTCTGGGATGGCTGGTTCAATCGCTGGGGCGATGAGGTCATTCGCCGTGATCCAGATGAGATGGTCGATGCTGTTATGGAATGTATTGAGTTGGGTTCTATCAATCTCTACATGTTCCATGGTGGAACTAATTTCGGTTTCATGAATGGGTGTTCAGCCCGCGGTCAGATTGATTTGCCACAGGTGACTTCTTACGATTACGATGCGATTTTAGATGAGGCTGGCAATCCAACCAAGAAATTCTATGCCTTGCAAAAACGTATGAAGGAAACCTATCCAGATTTGGACTATGCTGAGCCACTGGTAAAAGAAGCCAAGGCCTTTCCAAGTGTGAACTTGAAGGATAAGGTAAGCCTCTTTGCTGTAGCAGAAAATGTAAGCGATTACTCCTCTAGCTTCTATCCAAAAAATATGGAAGAACTGGGGCAATCGACGGGCTATATCCTCTATAGAACGCAGTTAGAGCGGGATAAGGAGGAGGCAGAACGGATTCGTGTCATCGATGCGCGTGACCGTATTCAAGTCTATGCGGATGGTTGTTTGGTTACCACACAATACCAGACAGAAATTGGTGAAGACATTGCACTAGAGTTTGCATCCAACCATGTTGAACTGGCTGTCTTGGTTGAAAACATGGGACGGGTCAATTATGGTCATAAGTTGACAGCACCGACACAGTCTAAAGGGTTGGGTCGTGGTGCCATAGCAGACCTGCACTATATTGGCAATTGGGATATGTATCCATTGCCACTGGATGATATTTCTGGTCTGGATTTCACGAAAGAGTGGCAGGAGGGTCAACCAGCCTTCTATCGCTATCAGTTTGAAGTGGAAGAACTGGCAGACACTTACTTAGACATGACAGGTTTTGGTAAGGGAGTTGTTTTCGTTAATAATGTAAATATTGGACGTTTTTGGGAAAAAGGACCTATCCTCTATCTCTATATTCCAAAAGGATACTTAAAGAAAGGAGCGAATGAAATTATCGTCTTTGAGACGGAAGGAAGATATAGAGAAAAGATTAGCTTTTCACAAAAACCCGTAATAAAAGAATTGTAGAGTCTTAAAGTAGACTTCTACTCAAAAGATTTATGGAGAAAAGGAGAAGAAAATATGGCAATTATTGCTACGCGTATTGATGGTCGTTTGATTCACGGTCAGGTTGCTAACTTATGGACGACGAAATTGAACATCGGTCGTATCATGGTTATCGATGATGCTGTTGCTCAAAATGACATTGAAAAACAAGGACTGAAATTAGCATGTCCTCCAGGCGTAAAATTATCGATTTTACCGATTGAAAAGGCTGCTAATAATATTAAGGAGGGCAAGTATGATAGTCAACGTCTCTTGATTGTTGCTCGTCGTCCAGAAAACTTCCTTCGCTTGGTAGAGTACGGGGTTGAGCTCCCTGAGTTGAACGTAGGGAATATGTCTCAAACTCCGGAAACTCGTTCTGTAACTCGTTCTATTAACGTTGTAGATAAGGATATTGCAGATTTTGATGCCTTGGCGGCTAAGGGTGTAAAATTATTTGCACAAATGGTACCTGGCGATTCACCAAAAGACTTTATGCCATTATTGGATAAGGTTAGATAACATTCGGATATTTTTGAAAAATTTAAAGGAGGATCACTATTATGCAATGGTGGCAAATATTACTTCTAACGCTCTACTCTGCTTACCAGATTTGTGATGAGCTGACCATCGTATCGTCAGCTGGATCACCAGTTTTTGCAGGGTTCATCTCTGGTTTAATCATGGGCGACATGGCAACAGGTTTGGCAATCGGTGCTAGCTTGCAGCTCATGGTACTTGGTGTAGGTACTTTCGGTGGTGCATCTCGTATCGACGCAACCTCTGGTGCGGTATTGGCAACTGCCTTCTCTGTATCACAAGGTATTGACCCTGAACTTGCGGTATCTACTATCGCGGTTCCAGTAGCAGCACTTCTTGTTTATACAGATATTGCTGGTCGTTTCTCAACTACTTTCTTTGCACACCGTGTAGATGCTGCGATTGAACGCTTTGACTACGCTGGTATCGAACGCAACTACTTGCTTGGTGCAATTCCTTGGGCACTTTCTCGTGCACTTCCAGTCTTCCTTGCTCTTGCTTTTGGTGGTGGGTTTGTAGATGCAATGGTTAAAACTATTGAACAATACCAATGGATTGCCAATGGTTTGACGCTTGCAGCTCGTATGCTTCCAGGTCTTGGATTTGCAATCTTGCTCCACTACCTTCCACTTAAACGTAACCTTCACTACTTGGCGGTAGGTTTCGCCCTTACAGCTATGTTGACTGTTCTTTACGGTAACGTATCAGCTTTGGGTGGTGCAGTTGCTGGTATCGTTGGCACTCTTCCTGAAGATGCAGGCGTAGCTTTTGTTAACAACTTCAAAGGCTTGTCAATGATCGGTATCGCTATTGTGGGTGCATTCCTTTCAGTGCTTCACTTCAAAAATAGCCAAAAAGTAACTGTGGTTGCTCCATCAAATTCAGAAAGTGGGGAAATTGAAGATGACGAAATCTAATTACAAATTAACAAAAGAAGATTTTAATCAAATCAACAAACGTAGTTTATTCACTTTCCAACTTGGTTGGAACTACGAGCGGATGCAAGCGTCTGGTTACCTCTACATGATTTTGCCACAATTGCGTAAAATGTATGGAGATGGTACTCCTGAGTTGAAGGAAATGATGAAACTACATACCCAGTTCTTCAATACTTCACCATTCTTCCATACCATCATCACAGGTATTGACTTGGCTTTGGAAGAAAGCGACGGTGTAGCTTCTAAAGACGCGGTTAACGGTATTAAGACTGGTTTGATGGGTCCATTTGCCCCAATCGGTGACTCTATCTTTGGTTCTCTTGTTCCAGCGATTATGGGTACTGTGGCAGCGACTATGGGTAAGGAAGGTTCTCCGGTAGGTATTTTCCTTTGGGTAGCCGTGGCTGTTGCATATGATATTTTCCGCTGGAAACAGTTGGAAGTTGCCTACAAAGAGGGGACTAAACTCATCACAACTATGCGTGATAAGTTAACAGCTCTTGTTGATGCAGCGTCTGTAATGGGTGTCTTCATGATGGGTGCCTTGATTGCAACTATGATTAACTTTGAAGTGACTTGGGCTCCACATGTAGGTGAGAAAGTGATTGACATTCAAGACTTGCTCAACACAATCTTCCCTCGCCTTGTTCCAGCTGTCTTTACAGGATTTGTCTTCTGGCTTCTTGGTCGTCGTGGCATGACTTCTACTAAAGCTATCTTGATTATCATCGCACTTGCAGTTGGACTTTCTGCAATCGGTCACTTCGTATTTGGTATGGCATAATGACTAGAAGTTTAGTATTAGTAAGTCATGGTATCTTCTGTGAAGAGTTGAAGAAATCTACTGAGATGATTATGGGTCCTCAGGAGGATATCTATACAGTAGCTCTTTTACCAGAAGAAGGTCCAGAAGACTTCCAGAAAAAATTTGAAGAAACAATTGCTAATCTAGATGACTTCGTTGTCTTCGCAGATTTGTTAGGCGGTACACCAGCCAATGTCGTATCACGAAAATTGATTGAAGGTGGGCAGTTTGACCTTTATGCAGGGATGAACATGCCAATGGTTATCGGTTTCTTGAACGGCATCCTGCTGGGAGAAGCTGTGGATTATGTAGAATTTGGGACAAGCAACCTAGTTCATGTCAATAGTCTATTAACAAGTGATGAAGATGAGTGAAAAACTCCAGTGGAGTTTTTCAGCCCGAGCTTAGAAATAAGAGAGCGAGGGAAGTCTAAGTGACTGTTTCAGCCCGAGCCTAGAAATAAGAGAGTGAGGCTAACTCAGCCGATTGTTACAGACGGATTTGATTTTCGTTAATTATAAACTGTTCTATAGTTGATAGGCTTTAAGTATCCTGAGACTGGGGAAACCCGGTCTCTTTTTGTATGGAGTATCATTTGTCATATTTCTTGTTACATTGCTCTATCCTATCATGTTGTGAAACTCCTTCCTACCATTCTTAGTCTATGGAGAGGAATAATAAAATGCCAGTGAATGAATCCATTCACATAAAGATCAAAAACAAAAATGACCAAATTTTCTGAAAATTTATTGACATTCACTTTTAAAGTGGTAACATGTAATGTGAGGAATCATTTTAAATACAAGGAGAATCCGATGAGAAGTGATATGATAAAAATCGGGATTGACAAGGCTCCAGCGCGTGGCTTATTATACGCGACAGGACAAGTGAAGTCTGCAAAGGATTTTCAAAAACCCTTTATTGCGATTTGCAATTCCTACATCGATATTGTACCTGGACATGTTCATTTGAGAGAGTTGGCGGATGTGGCAAAAGAAGCGATAAGGGAAGCTGGTGGGATTCCGTTTGAGTTTAACACCATTGGGGTTGATGACGGTATTGCCATGGGACACATTGGAATGAGATACAGTTTACCTTCAAGGGAATTGATAGCAGATGCGGCTGAAACAGTCATCAATGCGCATTGGTTTGATGGAGTTTTTTATATCCCAAACTGCGATAAGATCACTCCTGGAATGATTTTAGCAGCTATGCGAACCAATGTTCCAGCAGTGTTCTGTTCTGGAGGACCTATGAAGGGTGGTGTCGATATGACAGGGCATCATGCCAGCCTTTCTAGTCTATTTGAGGCAGTTGGTAGCTACCAAGCTGGGGAAATGTCAGAACAGGAGTTTGAATTTCTAGAAAAAAATGCTTGTCCAACTTGCGGTTCTTGTTCGGGAATGTTTACAGCCAATTCAATGAATTGTTTGATGGAGGTATTGGGACTTGCATTGCCAGGGAATGGTACAATTCTTGCAGTGTCGGATGAACGACGAGAACTTGTTCGTCAAGCGGCCAAATATTTAATGGAAAATGTTAAAAAGAATATTAAACCTAGAGACATTGTAACGAAAGAAGCAATAGATGATGCGTTTGCTTTGGATATGGCAATGGGAGGGTCAACGAATACAGTATTACACACGCTAGCCATTGCCAGAGAAGCTGGGATTCCCTATGATTTGAAAGATATTAATGAAATCGCTGAAAAAACACCTTATCTTTCTAAATTATCTCCGTCATCAGCTTACACTATGCATGATGTACATGAGGCGGGAGGGGTTTCAGCGATTATCAATCAATTGATTAAGAATGGTTCTATCAAAGGGGATCGCATAACTGTAACAGGTAGAACTTTGAAAGAGAATGTTTCAGGTTGTGAGATTAAGAATGAAGAGGTTATTCATCCATTAGATCATCCATACTCACCAGTTGGTGGCTTATCCATTCTTTATGGGAATATTGCCCAAGATGGTTCCGTTATTAAGGTAGGTGGGGTAGACCCTTCTGTAAAAACATTTAAAGGTGAGGCTCTTTGCTTTGACTCTCAAGATGAAGCGCTTGAGGCAATTGATAATGGTACAGTTCAGAAAGGTCATGTTGTCGTGATTCGTTACGAGGGGCCACAAGGCGGACCTGGAATGCCAGAAATGTTAGCTCCTACTTCAAAAATTGTCGGTCGAGGTTTGGGGAAAGATGTTGCACTTATAACGGATGGTCGTTTCTCTGGTGCAACTAGAGGGATTGCGATTGGTCACATCTCTCCAGAGGCAGCTGCTGGTGGAAACATTGCTTTGATTGAGGATGGAGATGAGATTGCGATTGATTTGATCAATCGTACGATAGATGTTCTTGTGGATGATGAAGTACTTGCTGAACGTCGTCGTCTCTTAAAATCATTCAAGCCTAAAATAGCAAGTGGTTGGCTGCGTCGTTATACACGTTTTGCTTCTTCGGCCAACTTTGGTGGTTCGATGATGACCGATGAGGAGTTTGCAGAACGCCAAGCAGAGCGCTAGAATAATTAGTATAAAATGAAAAAGGAATTCTTGTAGATTCCTTTTCATTATGGTCTATTAATGATATACTATTCATATATTAAATCAATAAAAATAGGAGTTCGTATGATTGAACAAAGTCAGTTTGGAAAGGGAGAAGCCCTTCATTTCTTCCTTTCGAATGCTAATGGTATGAAGGTTGGTTTGACAAATTTTGGAGCTCGTATCGTTGAAGTTCTTCTTCCTGTTGAGGAAGATGGAGGGTTTCGGAATGTTAGCCTTTCTGCTTCAACAGATGAGGAGTATAGACGAACAGATTTGTACCCTGGTTCTACAATTGTTCCAGTTGCAGGTCGTATTTCGGGGGCACAAACAGAAATAAATGGAGTGAAGTACTGTTTTACAGAAAATGAGTCGGGTCGAACCCTCCATGGTGGGATTGATACTGCAAATGAGCAATACTGGGAGACAAGTGTAGATCAGGAGAATAATCAAGTTACCTTTGGT
Organism: Streptococcus suis; assembly: GCF_046032515.1. Classification (GTDB taxonomy): domain Bacteria; phylum Bacillota; class Bacilli; order Lactobacillales; family Streptococcaceae; genus Streptococcus; species Streptococcus suis_AL. Next base: position 12,541 of record NZ_JARQPJ010000028.1, read on the forward strand.
ATTACCTTAAAGGATGGTTTTAATGGTTTTCCAGGCGATGTGATGGTCAAGGCAATTTATCGTCTGACAGATTCCAATGAGCTCATGGTTGAGTACCGGGCTGTTTCGGAGCGTGATACGATTTTTAATCCGACCAACCATATCTATTTCAACTTGACTGGTGATTTTCAACGGTCAGTTGCCGAGCACCGTATTAAAATTGCTGCCAATCACTATGCTCCGCTTGGGGAGGATAACCTGCCCACGGGTGTCTTAGAAGATGTGACAGGGACGCCGTTTGATTTTAGAGATTTTGCGCCTTTTTCTCAGGGATTTGATAGCCAATATCCTCAAAATGTGTTGGTAAAAGGCTATGACCATCCGTGGCTATTGGATGAGGTAGATGTGCCTGTGCGCGTGGTTAGTCCAGATGGGAAAGTCGAACTCAGTGTCCGCACCAATCAGCCTTCTGTCGTCATTTATACCTACAATTATCCTGTGGAGGAATTGGCTACTTTTCACGGGGCATTCAGTCTGGAATGTCAGGCTCTGCCTAATGCCTGCAACCAAGACGGGTTTGGTTCAATTTTATTGGAAAAAGGACAGGATTTCCTGTCACAAACGATTTACCAGTTTAGATGGTAATGGTAAAAGGCTGGGCAAAAAGCCCAGCACCGCTTCTCAACGTTAGTGTCAACATCTCAGCGCAGTGGTTGATTGGGTTTAACAGTCCAGTGGACTGTTAAAGGTTGGAGATAGGATTTGCGAAGCAAATCTCAGCAATTCGTGTTTTACACTCCAAATCTGACCATTACGACTGATGCGAACAGAGTTCGCTTCATTTCCAACCTCCAACAGTCACTACTCTGACTGTTGGAGCTATGCGGGGGTGGGAGTGAAACAGTCTGGGAATAGACTGTTTCAGCTCAACAACTAGAAATAAAGACTTGTTGACGAACTCTTCTATGAATGGTCGAGTTCTTATACGAAAACTCAAAAGAATGCAAAAACTCCCTCCCTATGATATAATCAAAGCGAAAAAATTTTTGTATTTAGGCTACTAGCTCGTCTCTAGTAGTCTTTTTCTGTGCTAAAAATTCAGGATACGTTATCTGCTCTTTTAAGAGGATATAAGCTATTTTTAATAATTGATGTGCGAGTGCAATTGTTGCTTTTTGTGAACCACGCCGACTTTGAATCTGATAAAATCGGTCTGCTAAAGGACTTCCTTTTTGTTTTTTGACAGCGAAAGCGGCTTGGCATAAACATTTCTTCAAATAAGAATTTCCGTGTCGAATCTTGGTACTTCGTTTTTTACCAGCACTCTCATTATTATCTGGACAAAGTCCAGCCCCAGAAGCTAAATGTCCAGCAGTGGGAAACTGACTCATGTCAACACCAACCTCAGAAATGATAACAGAAGCTGTAATGACATCAATGCCTGGGATGGAATCCAATATTTCTACATGGTTTTCATATTGTGATAGATAGACATTCATTCGCTCTTCCAACAACTCAATCTGCTTCTGATAAAAATCATAAATCTCTAAGGACTGCTTTAACATGAAGCGATGATGGTCAGAAAAATAGCCATCCAAGGCTTCCAGAAGCTGCGGCACTTTCTTCTTCAAGCTGGTATAAACGGATTGATGGACAATGCGAGGTGTAATAGGCGTCCCATCAACCAGCAGCTGAAGGAGATTGCGACCAGATAGCCCCATAATATCTTCGATATAGGTTGTTAGCTTGATACCACCTGACTGAAGAATTTTATGGATACGGTTTGTTTCTCGATTGCGACTTTCCACATAATGTTTTCGTTGTCTGGTCAACTCCCTCAATTCTTGAATGGTTTCATCGGGAACGAAACTCCGAGGAAGCAGACCAATCCGTGTTAATTTGGCAATCCAGTGAGCATCTTTCTTGTCGGTTTTCTGTCCTGGAATAGCCTTCATGTGGGCTGGTTGAGCGAGTATCAACTCGAAGTCATCACATAGAGCATGCCAGACAGGTCGCCAATAAACACCTGTGCTTTCCATACCAACAGCTTCCACATGAAATTGACTGAGAAAATCGTGGCAAGCACGTAGCCCTTTAGTCGTTGTATCAAACGTAGCCGTCTCACGCTTTGGACGAGTTGAGGTGAGAGGTCCGTGTAGGATACAGACAACGATATTGGCTTGATGGACATCAATACCTGCACAAGATTGATAGAGAACATCCATGAAAATTCCCTCCTTCTAAAAATTAGAGAGCTTATCTACCGAATTTTAGTCGTATTTTTATACTCATGCCTATCGCATATTTGGGGGTGCTCGTCAGTAGAGTGGGTTAGTTTTTCTCGCGATGACTAACATCATTAACTCGTCAACCACAAAGCCCTCACTAAGATTATACACCTAGTGAGGGCTTTATGTTCGTTTTCATTATTCTGTGGGTGAGGGCGGAGCCATCATGGATGTCTTTCCCACTCCCTTTCATTTTCTTAGGTAGACGATAAGTAGTATAAAAAGAGTTTGTACTGGTAAAGTGTACAAACTCTTTTTATATAAAACGGAAGTAAATCGCTGATTATCGTCAATATCCTATCCTAGCAGGCTAACTACAATTGGAATGACGACTACAAAGAGGATGGTGGAAGTTGTGACTACATTTGTCGCATACTGTACGTCACCTTTACCTTCATTGGCCAAAATGGGTAAGACAGCCAGTCCAGGAACTGCAGCCTGTACCATGAAAGTATTGTATTCAATACGAGGCAACTGACTTCCCCACAAGGCTAAAATGAGATACATTAAAATAGGGGATAGGAGGAAACGTCCTATGAGTGCTAGTACTGTATCTCTATCGAAGCGAATAGAGGATAGACCTGCTTTCGATAGGACGATACCGATATAAATAAGAGAAAGTGGGGTTACAATATTACCAATATAGCTGAGAGTACTGTCTACAAAGGTAGGGACAGGAATCTTAAAGAACAAAAAGAACAAGGAGATGATAAAGCCAACAAGAGGAGCTGGCAGTAACTTTCTCCAATTGAAGTTTCCTTTTTGTTTATCTTCGGGATTTTTAGCATCTTGTGCGATTAACAAGGCACCAAATGCCCAAGTAGAAATGGTATTGGTAATATAATACACTAAGAAATAGGAAATCGAGTTGTCGCCAAAGAGGGCGATATTCAAAGGAAGTCCGATAAATATGGTATTGGCATTGGCAAACATATTGAGCAGGACTCCCCGTCGTCCTGCAGGAACCTTAAAAATCTTGATGACAAGGTATCCAGCCAGATAGGCTAGTATAACTCCGCCAAATGTGAAGAGTAGACCTGGGGCTACTTCTATCAGCTTATCCAAGGTCAGATATTTTAAAACAGAGATAAAGATAGATGCCGGAAGTGCTACGTTCATGACGAGACGAGAAATATTTGCTCCAAATTCCTTACCGAACCACTCCTTTTCATTGAGATAGAAGCCAAGGGCTATGATAAAGATAATAGGGAAAATATTTTCAATTGAAGTGAGAATCTGTACCATTTTTACCCTCTGGCTTAATATTTTGGATACCATTTAAGATTTTGTACAGCTTCTTCCATATCTCCTTCGACTTGCGCTAAACCTTGTTCTTGAGCTTTTTTGGCAACAGCGTTTGCCACGTTGATAGAGAATTCAGTCAAGCGAGAAACAGGAGGAAGCACTGGAGCTCCGGGCTTACCATTATCCACCAAACCACTGAGTGAGCGTGCTGCAGCGCCAATCATTTGGTCGGTCAATAGTTTTGCCTTAGAAGCCATGACGCCAAGACCAAGACCTGGATAGATTAAGGCGTTATTGGCTTGACCAATTTGATAGGTGACTCCATTGTAGTTGATGTCATCTGACGGGATACCGGTTGCCACAAAGGCCTTTCCGTCTGACCACTTAATTAGGTCCTCAGCAGTTGCCTCGGCCAGCTTAGTCGGATTGCTGAGAGGGAAAATAATAGGATGCTCGGTAAACTTACACATGTCCTCAACAATTTCTTGAGTAAAGGTATTTGGTTGTGTTGAAGTACCTACTAAGATAGTTGGTTTGACAGTCTTGACGACGGCAGTGAGGTTTGTGAGTTCCTCACTATTTTCAAATTCAGAGCGTTTGCGAGCAAATGGTCGTTGCTCCGGAGTCAAGTCATCCATGTCATCGAATAACAGACCTTGTTTATCAACCATGTAGAAACGGTCGTAGGCCTCTTCTTCTGACAAACCTTCGTTGATCATTTCAAGGAGGACACGGTGGGCAATGCCAGCACCGGCAGTACCTCCACCAAAGCAGAGGTAACGTTGATCGAGTAATGATTCACCAGAAATATCAAGTGCTCCGTAGATACCTGCTAAGGTAATAATTCCTGTACCTTGAATATCGTCGTTAAATGTAGGGATTTTGTCTTTGTATTTATTTAAGATATTTGCTGCATTACCGCGACCGAAATCTTCCCAATGCAGATAGAGGTCAGGGAAGAGCTCCAAAGCAGTTTCAACAAATTGATCAATAAAGCTATAGTAGGCCTCTCCACGAATGCGCTCATGTCGATTGCCAAGATAGAATGGATGTTCCAAAAGCTCAGGGCGATTGGTACCAGCATCAATGACAACTGGAAGAACACTAGTAGGATCTATTCCTGCAGCAGCAGTATAAATCATCAATTTGCCGATGGCAATGTCAACACCTTGTGTGCCCCAATCGCCAATACCCAGAATTCCTTCTGCGTCAGTGACAACAATCAGACGAACTTTACGGTCTCCTGCAGCATTTTTTAAACTATCTCGAATATCCTCAGGATGTTCAACAGACAAAAAGGCTGCATATTGAGGGTCTACAAAGAGATCACTGTATTGTTCGATGGACTCAGCAATGACAGGGTCATAAACCACTGGATTGAATTCTACAATGTGTTGGTTGAAAAGGTAGTAGAAAAGTGTTCGATTGGTATTGAAAATTTCCATCAAGAAATGTCTTTTCTCAATATTAGAATCTTTTCGTTGGTAGTGTGCATAAGCCTGTGCAGCTTGTTCTTCAATAGTTTGTACATGAGGAGGTAATAGCCCGACTAGTCCAAGCTCCTTACGTTCTTCAAGAGAAAATGAGGTTCCTTTATTCAAAAAAGGGTCATTTAAAATATGATGTCCGTTCATAGAGACCTCCAAATCAATAAGTTATAGTCACTGAGTGACTGGCGAAAGTTTACAATCTAAGCCAATATGTATTAGCTCGATTTACTCTCTATTATAGCATGGAACGGTATCGAAAACAATACTAAGTATCATACAAGAGGTTACTCTGTATCATAAAAAACAGTATGATATAGGTACTATGACAGAAACAAATTATCTCCAAAAATACGTTGCTAAAAAAGTCAAATATCACAGGACCCAACAAGGATTGAGCCAAGAAAAATTGTCTGAGAAAGCTGGTTTGGGACTCAAGTATGTCAATAATATTGAAAATAAAAATTATAATCTCAGATTGCAGACTTTGGAAAAAGTGATTGAGGCTTTAGGGATGACCCCAGAGGAGTTTTTTGATTTCTCTAGCCTGGAGGGTAAAACTGAGCCAGATACAAAATTGAGTATCCGACGATTGACAATGAAGCTAAAACAACTACCGAAGGAAAAGCAGGAATCCTTTTTAATGGTTTTTGAGACGATTTTGGATAATTTGGATTAAATAGAATAGATAGTATAAAAGGAATTGAATTCTATATGAAGAGGATTCAATTTTTTTTGTTCCTTATTAGGAAATAGATGGAATACTTGTTTATCAAGATGGCACTCTATTTCAAAGAGGAGGGTAAAGATTATTTTGATATTGGTATGGCCCCTTTGTCGAATGTAGGAACTCGTGACCATTCATTTTGGCAAGAAAAAGTGGGGTACCTCATTTATCAGTTTACGAGTCGCTTTTATTCCTTTAGTGGCCTAAGGAAATATAAAGAAAAGTTTAGACCGGACTGGGAAGCGAAATGCATTTCCTATCCACGGTCGACATGGTTAGTTTTTACTATGCTGGTGCTGTTACAGATTGATAATAGGAAGGTAAAGCCGAAGTAGGCTGAGAATGACATGGTATAGTAGTAAGCCAACTCAATAGATTTCGGCTTCCTGTCACAAATGATTTACAGTTCAGATGGTAGGGAATTGGTAGGGAATTGGCTCTAACTCAGGAGTTAGGGCTTTTCTTTTGCCAAAAATGTGATATAATAAGTCAGTATGCTTATTCAAGCACAAAAGAGGAATCCTATGACAAAAGAAGCAGAATTTTTAAAAGAATTTGAGGCTTGGGTCAACACTCAGGTCATGGTAAACGAGATGGCGGTTGAAGAAAGTCGTCGTGTCTTGGAAGAAGACAAGGATGAGCGGGCAGCGGATGCTTATATTCGTTATGAGAGCAAGCTCGATGCCTATCGATTCATTCAAGGGAAATTTGCTAACTACCATGCTGGTAAAGGTTTTCATGATTTACCAGATGAGTTGTTTGGTCAAAGGCATTATTAATCAGACGGGAGAGATGAAAAATGGGAAAAAAGAAAGTAAATCGTAAAAAAGTTTTGAAAAAACAATTGGCAGATTTGAAACGTGCGGGTCGTGTAGGTCTTGAAAGAGCTGCAGAGGTAGTAGAGACAGTTGCTCACAAGGCTGAGGCTGTAGTAGAGCATGCTGTGGAACAAGTGAAAGAAGTTGCCACAGAGGTGACTTCTTCAGCGACTTCATTGGAAGACTTTTTGGCGCTTCCTGAGTTGGAAGGCATTGCGGCAGCACGTTTGGAAACCTTCTACGAAGCAGGTATTCAATCTGTGGCTGATTTTGCAAACCATACAGAAAAAGAGCTCTTGGCTCTTAAAGGCATTGGGCCTGCAACCATCAAGCAGTTGAAAGAAAAAAGGATTGAGTTGAAAGCTTAAATCCCTTGCTTTTCAAGGTGCAATTTGTTACAATAAAGCCATTCAGAGGTGTTTTGAGCCCATTTGTCACAGGAAGCGGTGGTACTGAGAAATCCGCACAAATGTCAAAACTGGTTGCTGATGATGTGAATCGAATAAACAAAGTGCAGATATTTGTAATCTATCTGAACAAGGGTGGTACCGCGGAATAACTTCGTCCCTGTCTAGCAAGTCTAGGCAGGGATTTTCATTTGAAAAGGAGAAATATGCTACATCATGTTGAAATTTACGTTTCTGACTTGGAAACTTCGCGTGCATTTTACGACTTTCTCCTGACCAAGCTGGGCTACTCGCTCTATCAGGAGTGGGAGGAAGGGCTATCTTATAAAAAAGCAGAGCAGTACCTGGTCTTTGTCCGAACGCCACCGAATTTCCTAGAGGCAGGTTATCACCGCTGTCGCACTGGTCTCAATCATCTAGCTTTTCATGCGGGAACACCGGATGACATTGACCAATGGCGGAAGGAATTTTTGATCAGACGAGTCAAATTGCTGTATGATGATCGCTATCCACATGCAGGAGGATCAGATCACTATGCCCTCTATTTGGAAGACCCGGACGGGATTAAGATAGAGTTGGTGGGGGAGGAAAGGAAATAAAAGATATGACAGTAAAACAAGGATTTGATACTGCTAAGTTTTATTATGGTTTCCCCGTATTCATTTTAGGCTATAAGGACGAGCAGCATTTATATAACATTACTACATGTAGTTCCTCTTATAGTCTAGGAGATATGGTGGTGGTTGGCATGTTTCAAGGTAGCAACGCTGCTGAACAAATAGCCAAGTTTGGTGAATTTACCTTAAATCTTACCACTGTGGAACAGGGCTATTTGATGGAAAAAGCGGGATTTTTGCATAAACGGGAAAAGATAAATTTGCTTAATGCAGAAATTATCCCCGCTGAAACAGTTGATGCTCCCAGTCTAGTTGCTTGTCCGATTACATTAGAGTGTCGAGTTGAGCGAGTCCAATCATTTGATGGTTATGTTAACTTCACAGCTCGTGTTTTGAAACGTACAGTGGATGAAACTTTGTTAGATGACAAGGGAAATTTTAAAAGTTTAGAATTCAATCCTTTGCTTTATATGGGAGATGGACATGAAAGAATTTATCGCTATCTAGAAAGGGGGACATCTGAAAAATTGGGTACCTTTATTAAGAAAAAAAGGGAGCTGGATAGGAGTGCACGCTTAAAGTAGGAGGTCATATGAATCTAATTATTATTGGAGCACAAGCTTCTGGCAAGATGACCGTTGGGCAGGAAGTTGCGAAGTTGACAGGGATGACCCTTTTTCATAATCACGATTCGATTGATTTTAGCCTACGTTTTATTCCAGAATTTTCTGAGGATATGTTTGACCTCAATACACGTATTACATTTGCTGTTTATGATGTGTTTGCTAGGTCAAACCGCCCACTAATTGGAACTGCCTTGATTAATTTTAAAAATCCCATAGATGTTCAATTTCTTACAACAGTTCAGACGATTTTTCATCATCATGGTCAGGAAATTTTATTTGTTGAATTGGAAACTGCTTTAGAAGAACGTCTGCGGCGTAATCGGACAGAAAATCGACTGACCCATAAACCTTTGAAACGAAACATTGAAGTTTCAGAGGCTGAGATTCTTTCTACAGCTGATACATGTCAATATACCTCATTAGGCATTCCAGAGGGCATTCAGCATTATCTCAAAATTAATAATACCCATCTTTCTGCCAATGACGTAGCTCAACTGATTATCCAAAAAATGGAGGAGCTTGAGCAAGAACAAACGAAATAGCCAGCCCAAAGGACTGACTATTTCTAGGAGATTATATGAAAAAGATATGCCATCCGTTTGAGCTTTAGCTCTTACGGATGACGATACTGAATGTAATTCAGTAAAAGTTTTGCTATTTCTAGCTTGAGGATAGTATAAACCAATTTTCTTAAAGAATACTAAAGGAGAAAAAATAATGTCAAAAGAATTATCACCAAAATACAATCCAGCCGAGGTTGAGGCTGGTCGCTACCAAACTTGGTTGGACCAAGATGTCTTTAAGCCGTCAGGCGATGCGGAGGCGAAGCCTTATTCTATCGTCATTCCGCCGCCAAACGTAACTGGTAAGTTGCACTTGGGACACGCTTGGGATACCACCCTTCAAGACATCATTATCCGCCAAAAACGCATGCAGGGCTTTGATACCCTCTGGCTTCCAGGTATGGACCACGCGGGGATTGCCACTCAGGCTAAGGTTGAGGAACGCTTGCGTGAGCAAGGCGTGACCCGTTATGACTTGGGTCGTGAAAAATTCCTCGACAAAGTCTGGGAATGGAAGGATGAGTACGCAGCGACCATTCGTGAGCAATGGGGCAAGTTGGGGCTGTCTTTGGACTACCAACGTGACCGCTTCACGCTGGATGAAGGCTTGTCGAAAGCTGTTCGCAAGGTCTTTGTAGAACTCTATAAAAAAGGCTGGATCTACCGTGGCGAATTTATCATCAACTGGGACCCCGCAGCTCGCACAGCCCTTTCTGATATTGAAGTTATTCACAAGGATGTAGAAGGTGCCTTCTACCACATGAATTACATGTTGGAAGATGGTTCTCGTTCCCTTCAAGTTGCGACAACTCGTCCTGAAACCATGTTCGGTGACGTTGCGGTGGCGGTTAACCCAGAAGACCCACGTTACAAGGACTTGATTGGCAAAAACGTAATCCTGCCAATCGTTAACAAGCCAATCCCAATCGTTGCGGATGAGCACGCAGATCCAGAATTTGGTACAGGGGTTGTGAAAATTACACCTGCCCATGATCCAAATGACTTCCTCGTAGGTCAACGCCATAATCTGCCACAAGTCAATGTTATGAACGACGACGGTACCATGAACGAGTTGGCAGGTGAATTTGCAGGTATGGACCGCTTTGAAGCTCGTAAGGCAACCGTTGCGAAGTTGCAAGAACTGGGTGCCCTTGTGGAAATCGAAAACCGTGTGCATTCCGTTGGACACTCTGAGCGTACAGGTGTGGTAGTCGAGCCACGCTTGTCAACTCAATGGTTTGTTAAAATGGACCAATTGGCTAAAAATGCCATTGCCAACCAAGATACAGCTGACAAGGTAGAATTTTACCCACCACGTTTCAATGATACTTTCCTACAATGGATGGAAAATGTACACGACTGGGTTATCTCTCGTCAGCTTTGGTGGGGTCATCAGATTCCAGCATGGTATAACGAATCTGGCGAAATGTACGTCGGAGAAGAGGCACCAACTGGTGACGGTTGGGTACAGGATGAGGATGTCCTAGATACCTGGTTCAGCTCTGCCCTTTGGCCATTCTCAACCATGGGTTGGCCAGACGAAGATGCGGCAGATTTTAAGCGCTACTTCCCAACTTCGACCTTGGTAACGGGCTACGACATCATCTTCTTCTGGGTGTCGCGGATGATTTTCCAATCGCTTGAGTTCACAGACCGTCAGCCATTCAAGAACGTGCTGATCCACGGTTTGATCCGTGACGAAGAAGGTCGCAAGATGTCCAAGTCGCTCGGCAACGGGATTGACCCAATGGATGTCATCGAGAAATACGGTGCGGACGCTTTGCGTTGGTTCCTGTCAAACGGCTCTGCCCCTGGTCAAGATGTTCGTTTCTCTTATGAGAAGATGGACGCGTCTTGGAACTTTATCAACAAGATTTGGAATATTTCCCGCTACATTCTCATGAACAATGAAGGTTTGACCTTGGATGCGGCGCGTGAAAATGTCGCCAAGGTTGCAGCTGGCGAGGCTGGGAACGTGACGGACCGCTGGATTCTCCACAACCTCAACGAAACCATTGCCAAGGTCACTGAAAACTTCGACAAGTTCGAGTTTGGTGTGGCTGGTCACATCCTCTACAACTTCATCTGGGAAGAGTTCGCCAACTGGTATGTTGAGTTGACCAAGGAAGTGCTTTACAGTGCTGACGAGGCTGAGAAAGTCATGACTCGCTCTGTCCTTCTCTACACGCTGGACCAAATCCTTCGCCTCCTCCACCCAATCATGCCGTTTGTGACGGAAGAGATCTTCGCCCAGTACGCAGAGGGCTCTATCGTGGTGGCAGCTTACCCTGTTGTCAACCCAGCCTTTGAAAATGCGGAAGCCCACAAGGGAGTGGAAAACCTTAAGGACTTGATTCGTTCGGTGCGAAATAGCAGAGCAGAAGTCAATGTTGCTCCATCTAAGCCGATTACCATTTTGATTAAGACGTCAGATAGCGAGCTTGAAACCTTCTTCAAGGCAAACGAAAACTACATCCGACGCTTTACCAATCCAGAACAGTTGGAAATCAGCTCAAGCATCGTTGCACCAGAATTAGCCATGTCAGCCGTTATCACCGGTGCTGAAATCTTCTTGCCACTCGCCGACCTCCTCAACGTCGAAGAAGAGTTGGCTCGTCTAGACAAAGAACTCGCCAAATGGCAAAAAGAACTAGACATGGTCGGCAAAAAACTCAGCAACGAGCGCTTCATCGCCAACGCCAAACCAGAAGTCGTTGAAAAAGAAAAAGAAAAACAAGCTGACTACCAAGCTAAGTATGATGCGACAGTAGCACGGATTGAAGAGATGAAGAAGTTGGTGGGGTAGTTCACACTCTAGTAACGGGAAATATAGAATCAATTATATTTCTTTATAATTTTAAAATTAAATGGTGAACGTATGATTAATAAAATTGAAAATCTTGATTTAAAGCAAAGAGTTCAGATAATATGTTTGTATTTTTCTAAATTAGAAAGCAAAGATCTCCGTAGAAGCAAAATCATTAGTAGATATCGTGAATTAGAAGTTTTATCTGGTATTAAAGCAAACACTATTAGGCAATGGACGGATTCCTTTGATCCTTATTTCGATAATGGTAGAAAAGGTTATTACCAGAGAGATTTAGAACATTCAAATAAAAGCCTTTGGAATGTGTATAAAAAGTACGGGCAATATTCTGTTTGTGAACTCCAAGAAATTGTTACAGAAGTATACGAAACTTTAGATAAAAATTCCTATTCTTTCAATATAGGTGGCGATGACGTATATCTTTACAGTATTAAAACTAAGAAGGAGGAAACTTCGACCTCACTATACAGTCTTGAAGATTCTCCAGAGATTGTTAATTTTACTCTAAGGATTGATAATTTAAACAGGTATAATCCTAGAACATCAAAAAATCAACAATTGAAAGTAGGGGACCTATTATTCTTATCTTTGGGAGGAGATAACGAGAAATGGAAGAGATGGGAAAATGGTTTGACTGCAGTTGGTAAAGTAGAGGCTATATATACAAAAGACTTTATAAAGGACTATGAAATAGAGACGAAAGTATTATTAAAATTACCAATTGAAATAACACCATCGGATCTCTATTATTATCCAGATACTTCAAATGAATTTAATATTGGACCTAGTTTAAAGGGCACGCCTAATCAAGCTATAAATCGTGTTTCTACTAAGGGTGCTTTATCTATTTTTAGTGCAATTTGTGATATTTTTCCAGAATATAAAAATAGTATTAGGAGATTGATTGGAGATGAAAATTTTCTTCAGCTTGACAAAGTTCCTAAGCTGAGAACTACTGGTGAATATGAGGAAGAGACTCGTCGGACTAATTTAGAGTTAGATTTTGAAGGTAGCGATGATTTAATTGATAAAGTTAATTTACTAAGCGATGAAAATTATAGAGAAAATAGTCAAGATTTAGAATTGGCTTTACATATGGATAGAAGCGACGAAGGGTTTAAAGCTGAAAAAAAGGAGCTAATGTCGCTTCCAGCAAACGAGCTAAAGCGAAAACTGTCGGTTACGCAACGTGAATTAAGTATCTCAGATATCAAGAAATTTTATGATCGCTTTAGTGGTTATGAAGCAGAGTATTTATATATAAACAAAGATAGTGAAGGTATAAATTATTCTAATTTAGGAGATGCGTTGATTTTAGAACCTGATTTTCAACGTGAGTATGTTTGGAAAAAAGATAAGAAGCAACAGTTGATTGATAGCCTTCTACTGGGAATTCCTATCCCGACATTTTATTTTTCAATAGATAAAAACGGTAATTTATTAGTAGTCGATGGCAAGCAAAGAATCAATTCTATACTGGAATTTTTGGATGGGCAATTGTCGTTACCGCCAACCTATAGATTCCTATGTCTAGATAAAGAAACAACTGGTGAAGTTTATTTTAGTGATTTAGAGTCGAGGATAAAAAGGAAGTTAGAAGATTATCCTTTGACTTGTTATTTAGTGGATTCATCAGTTATTCCTAGATTCCAAAATGAAATTTTTATGCGAGTAAATCGAGGTGGAGAGCGACTAACAATTCAAGAAATTCGAAATGCTTCAAATGTTGGTAAAGTAACATCATTATTGAATAAAATTTCGAAAAATAAAGAATTGCAAATTGTACCAATTAAAAGAAAAAAAGATCAGTACTTGGTATTGAGATTCTTTGCTTATTATCTAATTCAAAATAGCAAAGTATTTAATAGTATCTATAATTTTGAGGCTGAATATAATGGAATTGATAATTTGTTAGACAAAGTTATGAAATATATAAATATTATTAATGACTCTGAAGTAAGTGATTTATATTCCTTGTATGACAAATACTTAAGAATTTCCAAACAAATGTTTGGATTGAAATCTTATAAAGATTTTAGTAGGATTGATTCAAATTCAGTAAATATGGTTATTTTCGAAAGTTGGATGTTGCTCATTTCGAATTTTAGCATTACAGTTATTGAAGATAAATTGGAATTGTTTTTTAATAAATACATAGAATTTGTAAGTGATTCGAAATTCGTTGATAATATATTGTACCGTAGAGATAGCAAAGAAAAGGTTTTATGGAGGTTTAATTATATTAAAAAAAATGTCGATGATTTGAAACATAAATTAGGTATGTAGGAGATAAGTATGAAAATTAAAAGCATCGTTTTAGAAAATTACAAATCTTATGCCTTGAAAACAACTGTTAATTTTTCAAATTTGAATATAATTACTGGAACAAACTCTAGTGGTAAGTCATCCATGATTGAAACACTATTAATTTTAGGGCAATTAAATGAATTTAATGTGTTGAATGGTCGTTTGAAAAAATTAGGAGGATACGACAATTTAATTAATAATCAACTGTCTGGTTACCCAAATATTCGGTTGAATTATAGTTTTGATGATACAGAAGAACAAGGGTATGAAGTTGTTATTAGTAAACAAGAAATTAATAAACCTCAAATTACAACTATACCCAAAGTAGTTTATCTATCTGCTGAGAGAATAGGTATTTTAAATAGTTATAATAAAAACAGAGATATTGACTACTTTAGCCCAAAAGGGGAAGAATTATTATCTTTATTGTATGAAAAATCAAAATCAAGTGATTTTTTTACAAACAATAATACTCTATTCAATCAAGATAATAAAATTAGAGAAGTTTTTGATAGATTACCTGTCGAAGAGAATGACAGTACTAAGCAACTAATTCTGGAGTCTCAAAACACGAGTTATATTTATAATGGACATAAGAATGCCGAATTACTGAGTATTGTTAATTTCTGGCTAGAAGAATTTACTGGATATACTGTAGAGATAGAAGAAATTAGTACTCAGTTGTTAAATATAAAGTATAGGAAAGGTGATAAATTTTACGAGCCACAACATATTGGAACAGGAGTCACATTTATCCTGTTTCAACTTGTTGCACTATTAGCTTCACCAGAAGAAACGATAGTAATTATTGAAAATCCAGAAATTCATCTGCATCCGAGTCTACAATCTAATTTGATGTATTTTTATCAGTGGATTTCTGAAAGCGGACGGCAGATCTTTATCGAGACCCATAGTGATCATATTTTTAATGTTTCAAAAATAATAAAAGCTGATAAGATGAGAAGTGATTGTACAATCTTATTTTCTCAATTAACACAAAAACAAGATATAGAATTGGGGGAAGTTTTATCAACTGAGGTTTTTGAAATAGAAATTGATGATCGAGGAGATCTTGTCAATTATCCAGATGGACTATTCGATCAATACTCAGTGGATAGTGCAAAATTTTATCATCTTATATTTAGTAGGGGTGACTAAATGGTGAGAAGTGAATCAGGTGCTCCTACCACAGGTGCTCATTTTAAAGCTATGTGTAAGCAAATTAAGTTATTGGTTGTTGTACATATTACCCTCCCAACAAAAGATGAGATTGCTGTTTTTTTGGATTATTTAGATATTTTAACGAATCCTAATAATAACAAAGATAGTAGACCTGTAAAATGTGTATTTATGTTTGATGGGAATCCAGCTGAAGTATTAAAGTGTTACTATGGATTGGATAAAAATATAGATAGCAAGATTACATCCTTAATTTCGTATATAGGTAGATATACAAAAAGTCCATATGAACCGAGTGTAATAAGCAGTCAAGAACTTATAGATGAAGGAGAAATATTTAGTAGGATATTGTGTCGTAATGAAAATAATCCGATAATGGAATTTAATTTTACTGAAATTTCAACACTTGAGCGTAATGTTACAGTAATAGATAATTACTTAAATACTTATAGAAAAAATTACTTGACGGATGGGTATGGGAGACGTTGTGATGAATTATACCAAGCACTTCTATCTCACCCTAAATTTAGAATAGATCCTCCGGATCAACAAGTTTCAAATCCTTCAGGAAAAATGAACTACTGTCATTTTTTCATTAATAAGGATTATGCATTTTATTTGGTTGATTATTTCTTTGATTTACCAAATGATGTAAATATTAGATGGAAGCATTGGAAAAAAGGCCAGGGAACGCCTCCTATGTTTAATGTTACTACTGAAATAAAGAAATTATTAGAAGTTAGCGATTTTGTAATTCCTCCAAATATTTCATGAATATCATCTTGACAATATATTTTTAGAAAGCAGGTGCTTACATGACAAATTCTGTAAGTTCACGCCAGCAGGGGAAGTTTGCTATTGCAGCGTTCTTCTCAGGTGTTGGTGGAATTGAGTTGGGCTTTGAGCAGACCAACGAGTTCAGAGTGGTGTATGCCAACGAGTTTGATAAGTATGCCAGACAGACTTATCAGTTGAATTACCCAGATACTTATCTGGACGGACGTGATATTCACGCAGTATTACCAGAGGAAATTCCTTCGGAAACAGTCGATGTGATTGTCGGAGGATTTCCTTGTCAGGCCTTTAGTATTGCGGGCTATCGCAAGGGGTTTGAAGATGACCGAGGTGACCTTTTCTTTGAGTTGCTTCGGATGATAGAAGCTAAAAAACCCAAGGCGATTTTTGTCGAGAATGTGAAAAATATGGTTTCTCATGACCACGGCAATACCTTCAAGGTTATCCGTGAAGCCTTGACCGAGAACAACTACTTTATCAAGTGGAAGGTCTTGAACGGCAAGGACTACGGGAACATCCCGCAGAACCGCGAGCGGATTTACATTGTTGGCTTTGATAACAAGGAAGCCTACGATAAATTTGAGTTTCCAGAGGAAATCAAGCTGACCACTGGGCTTCAAGATGTTATTGATTTTGGGGCAAAACCAGAGGAGAATTATTATTATCGTCAAGGGAAACAGCCCTTCTTTGACCAGTTGAAAGAGGCTGTTACCAGTCAAGATACGGTTTACCAGTGGAGACGTCAGTACGTAAGGGAAAATAAAAACGGTGTCGTTCCAACCCTGACAGCTAACATGGGAACAGGTGGGCATAACATCCCCCTCATCTTGACAGACACTGGAGAAATTCGCAAGCTGACGCCCAAAGAAACCTTTAACGTTCAAGGCTATCCAAAGACCTTCAAAATTCCAGAAGGTGTGTCCAACGGTCAACTATACAAACAGGCTGGCAACAGCGTTGTTGTACCAGTTATCAAGCGGATTGCGGATAAGATTGCCGAAGCGTTGAAAACGTCCTCCGGACCATCACAGTTGGAACGAACCGGAAACGTCGCTATCATCTATACCAAGATGAATGGTCAGTTTGAAGGACAATCTTATGTGAAAGACTTTGTTTCTAGTGAAGCTGAGGCAAGAGAATTGATTGTGCGTTATGGAGATAATCTACCAATTTTAAGAACTGAGGATTATTTTAAGTTGTTTAAGAAAAAAGGGAATTTAGAGTTTTATAGCTTGGCTTAGCGAATATACTAAAGAAGAGTAAGAAAAGTTGGCTCTTTGTCAACTGTAGTGGGTAGATGAAAAGCTAACACCTAGAGAGGACGAACTTCGTTCTCTCTTTCTTTAT
>NZ_JARQPJ010000029.1:0-29655 GCF_046032515.1 Streptococcus suis
TAGGCTCTTTCTAGATACTTTTCATTTTTTAATCAGTTCGATTGTTTTTACTTGACAAAGGGCTTTACATATCAGTCGTTCAGTTTATCTTTTATTACGTCGTTAACTCGTTTTGCCGTACTCCAGTACTGTCTTCAACTCGTTGCCTAGTACTAAAAGCAAACTGAAAGACTATACAAAAAATAAGACTACTGACTTGCATGAAATCAGTAGTCTTTTTCTTATAGTTGTAGAAACTCCAACATTTCTTCCATTGGAATTTGATGGATGGCTGCCTGTCCTAATTGTGGTACGATGACAAGTTTGATTGACTTGCCTCGCGCTTTTTTATCGTGAGTTAGGGCGGCGTATAATTCATCTACATTCCAAGGCTGGTGTGTAGTCGGTAAGCCGAATTTTTCACACATGGCGATAATCTTTTCTGTCATACCAGCTGGCATCAGTCTTTTTTTCTCAGCTGCGCGTGAGATTTGTACCATACCGATGGCAACAGCTTCACCGTGCATGACCTGTCCGTAGCCAGCGGTCGCTTCAATAGCATGTCCAATCGTGTGACCGAAGTTGAGGTAGAGTCTGACACCGTTGTCTAATTCATCTTCGACAACAACCTTGCGTTTGACTTCACAGGAGTGGTAGATGATATAGTCAGCATGCTCCAGAATGCTCTCGACAGAGCCGTCTAATTGGTCTAGGGTTTCCCAGAGCTCCACATCATCTATTAAGCCATATTTGACAACCTCGCCCATTCCTTCAATCAATTCTCGTTTGCCGAGGGTTTTGAGGGTATCAGGGTCGATGAGAACGCCGTCTGGTTGGCAGAAGGTCCCCACCATATTTTTGGCAAATGGGGTGTTCACGCCAGTTTTTCCCCCGATAGAAGAATCGACTTGGGCAGTTAGGCTGGTTGGGATTTGTAGGAAATGGATACCACGCATATAGGTAGAAGCGACAAAACCTGCCAAATCACCAACGACTCCCCCGCCGAGAGCAATGATTCCGTCACTGCGTGTCATGCCATTTTTTACGAGAAATTCGTAGGCTTGATTGACAGTGTCAAGATTTTTTGAGGCTTCGCCTTCTGGAAATGCAAAGACAATGGTTTCAAAGCCAGCGGTTTCCAGACTAGTTTGAACGGTGGTAGCATAAAGGGAACCAACAAGATCATCTGTGATAATGGCGATTTTCTGAGGTTTCCAAAGTTCTTTGACCCATGTACCTGTCTGTGCTAAACTTCCTCTTTGGATAAGGATGTCGTAGGGAGTGTTGGGAAGATTGACGGTCAGTTTCATCAGATTTCCTCTCTATTTGATGTCGTATTTCTGGACTAATTGGTCCCAAATCAAGTCAGTCGGCATTTCTTTTCCAGTCCAGGTTTGGAAGGCTTCAGCCGCTTGGAAAAGGAGCATGCCCAAACCGTTAATAGTAGGGTTGCCTTGTGACTGGGCATGCTTCATTAAAGGTGTTTCGAATGGTTGATAAATCACATCCGCAACCAAAAGATTTTCGGGAAAGCGAATGGTAGACGGAACAGGTTGAGAATACCCATCCATGCCTACACTGGTTCCGTTGACTAGTAAGTCGGAGTTGGTGATATGTTCCTGTAGTAATTGGCTATCTTCAAGCGCTAGGACCTGCATGGGAACTCCAGTTGCTTGAGCAATAGGTGTAAGACTCGCCTGTGTTCTTTCCAAGCTTTGTTGACGGCAGAAAATGGTAATTTCCTTTGCACCATCCAATGTAGCCTGAGCTATGATAGCAGTAGAAGCACCACCACCACCTAGGATGGTTAGTCGCTTGTTCTTAACTTGAAAGTCTTTTAGTCTTTCCAAACTCTTGAAAAATCCAATTCCATCGGTGTTGTGACCGATTAGTAAGCCATCCTGATGAATGACGGTATTGACAGCGCCAATCAAGCGAGCAGAGTCAGTCAGGCTATCGAGATAAGGGATGACAGCCTGCTTATAGGGCATGGACAGGTTGATACCAAACATATCATATCGTTTGATATTTTCAAGCGTTACAGCCAAATCTTCCTCAGGAATTTCCCAAGCGACATAGACACCATTTACACCTGTTTCCTTAAAAGCCAGATTATGAATGAAGGGGGAGATGGAGTGTTTGATTGGCTTTGCAACTACGGCAGCAAGACGAGTGTAACCATCAATGTTCATAGCTTACCTCCAAATTATTTATCGTATAAAAAATTAAGGAAAGAATTAGACGGTTTGATGAATTTCACGAATCAGAGCTTCCGTTTTTTCCCAGCCTAAGCAAGGGTCGGTAATGGATTTGCCGAATACCTCAGGGCTATCTTGACGGCCGTCTTCTAAGTAGGATTCAATCATGAAACCACGGACATATTTGCGAATGGATTCGTTCCAAGCTCGGTTGATGAGGGTTTGACGGACGATACGGATTTGCTCCAGGTAGTTTTTACCAGAATTGTCGTGGTTGGTATCAATTACGATAAATGGATTTTTTAGCCCAAATTGTTCATACTGTTTGATGGTTTTCAAGAGAATATCATAGTAGTAGTTTGGCTCATAACCGCCCTTTTCAGTATTGGCACCACGAAGGATAGCATGAGCTAGAGGGTTGCCATCTGTATCAACTTCTGCATCACGGTAAATAAAGTTCTGTTTGTTTTGTGCGGCGTAGATACCATTGAACATAACGGTCAAATTACCAGAAGTTGGGTTTTTCATACCAGTTGGCATATCGACACCTGATGCAACAAATCTATGTTCTTGGTCTTCAACCGAACGTGCTCCGATAGCATGGTAGGACACCAAGTCTTCCACAAGAGGGTAGTTGGCAGAGTAGAGCATTTCATCAGCAGTTGTGAGTCCGGTCTCAGTAATGACACGGTAATGCAAATTACGAACGGCAGCGATACCGTTAATGAGGTCTGGTAATTTAGAGGTATCTGGCTGATGAACCAGTCCTTTATAGCCTTCCCCATTGGTACGTGGCTTAGCTGTGTAAACCCGCATGACCATGAAGATTTTATCTTTGACTTCCTCTTGAAGCTTAGAGAGACGACGTGCATATTCTAGAACGGCCTCTTCATTATCTGATGAGCAAGGGCCTATAACCAAGAGCAGACGGTCATCTTCGCCTCGGATAATTCTTTTCAGTTCTTCATCGCGCTGATTTTTTGCAGCTAGAAATTCTCCTTCTAACTTGGAAAGTTCCTTTACTTTATCGATGTCTAAACTGGTGCTACGTTTGTGAATTCCCATAATATCTTCCTATCTGTTGTAAATTTCTCGGATGAGTTCTTGTGTTTTTTCCCAGCCTAAGCAAGGGTCTGTGATGGATTTTCCATAGACATCTGGATTGTCTTGGCGACCGTCTTCAATGTAGGATTCAATCATAAATCCGCGAACGTAGTTACGAATGGCTTCGTTCCACTCACGGTTGATTAAGGTTTGACGGACGATACGGATTTGTTCCAAATAATTTTTCCCAGAATTGTCATGGTTGGTATCGATGATGATGAATGGATTTTTCAAACCAAATTGGTCATAGAGGTCAATGGTTTCTAGAAGATTGTCATAGTAATAGTTTGGTAGGTATTTACCATTTTCATTGACTGCGCCACGAAGAATAACGTGAGCAAGTGGGTTGCCAGATGTTTCAACTTCA
Source organism: Streptococcus suis (assembly GCF_046032515.1). Lineage (GTDB taxonomy): Bacteria > Bacillota > Bacilli > Lactobacillales > Streptococcaceae > Streptococcus > Streptococcus suis_AL. The sequence continues at coordinate 3,649 of NZ_JARQPJ010000029.1, forward strand.
GTATTGTTGAAGAGGAAGGATTGCTTCTTCTGAGCAGCAAAAAGACCGTTGAACATGACTTTGAGGTTGCCAGATGTTGGATTTTTCAAGCCTGTTGGAACATCGATGCCTGACGCTACAAAACGGTGCTGCTGATTTTCAACCGAACGAGCTCCGATAGCGATGTAGGAAACCAAGTCATCAACCAAAGGCAGATTTTCAGGGTAGAGCATCTCGTCAGCAGTAGTTAAACCTGTTTCCGTAATGACACGATAGTGGAGGTTACGAACTGCTTTGATTCCGTTGATGAGGCTTGGTGCAGCATCTGTATCTGGTTGGTGCATGAGTCCTTTATAACCATCACCATTGGTACGTGGCTTGGCAGTGTAGACCCGCATGACCATGAAAATTTTATCTTTGACCTCTTCTTGGAGCTTGGCCAAGCGGTGAGCATAATCTAAGACAGCCTCTTCATTGTCAGAAGAACATGGTCCAATTACTAGGAGAAGACGATCATCTTCTCCTTTTAAGATGGCTTCAAGTTCACGGTCACGAGCTTGTTTTTTAGTAAGTGTTTCTGGAGAAAGTTTTGAATGTTCTCGTACTTGATTAATATCAATTTTTTCGCTGATTGGTGTAAACAATAGGTCTCCCTCTTTCATTTATAGATTTCTCAATTATACCATTATTTTTAAGAATTTAAAACCAATATTCATGATTTTGTGTAAAATTTACAGTAAATTCTGAATATTTTATATAAAGAAAATTTAAGAAATTTTACTTACAATAGGTTAGCGATTTTTGATTCATACACTTTGGATAAAAATGTAATGGAAATTGATTTTTTGCAAGTCATTGTCATAAAAATCAGAAAATATTTAATAAATATGATAGAATGGAAGTAATACTAGTTTGAGGTAAGGATATGAAATTAAGAAAAAACGTAGAAAAACTACAGGGTGTGATTCGTGTCCCAGGTGATAAATCAATCAGTCATCGTTCTATTATTTTTGGTTCCCTTGCAAAAGGTGTTACCCGTGTCCACGATATTTTGCGTGGAGAAGATGTCTTGTCAACCATGCAGGTCTTTCGTGATTTGGGTGTAAAAATTGAAGACAATGGTGATATTGTTGAAGTCCACGGTGTTGATTTTGATGGTCTTCAAGCACCAAAAAATGATTTGGATATGGGAAATTCTGGAACCTCGATTCGTTTGATTTCAGGCGTTTTGGCTGGTCAAGACTTTGAGGCGACTATGTTTGGTGATGATTCCTTGTCCAAACGTCCCATGGACCGAGTGACTATTCCACTCAGTCAAATGGGAGTAGAGATTTCTGGACAAACTGAACGTGATCTACCTCCGTTGACCATCAAAGGGAATAAGAATTTAAAACCAATTCGCTACCAACTCCCTGTAGCCTCTGCCCAAGTAAAATCAGCTCTGATTTTTGCTGCCTTGCAGGCTGAGGGAGAGTCGGTCATCGTAGAAAAAGAATTGACTCGAAACCATACAGAAGATATGATTGTCCAGTTTGGTGGACAGTTAGAAGTCAATGGCAAGGAAATCCGCATCCAAGGTGGTCAGCAGTTTATTGCCCAAGAGATTACAGTTCCAGGAGATATTTCAAGTGCTGCTTTTTGGTTGGTTGCTGGCTTAATCGTACCAGGTTCAAAAATTGTCCTTGAAAATGTGGGAATCAATGAAACTCGGACTGGTATTCTAGATGTTATTAAAGCTATGGGCGGAAAAATGACTCTTTCAAACATAGATGAACTTGCAAAATCAGCTACCATTACAGTTGAAACGTCGGAATTGAAGGCTACGGAGATTGCAGGCGAATTGATACCTCGTTTGATTGATGAGTTGCCAATTATTACCTTACTAGCGACTCAAGCACATGGAACAACGATTATTCGTGATGCTGAGGAGTTGAAAGTCAAAGAAACGGATCGTATTCAGGTTGTTGCAGATGCTCTAAATAGTATGGGAGCAACTATTGAACCAACAGAAGATGGTATGATTATTCACGGACCAACTGCTTTACATGGTGCTGAAATCAATACATTTGGTGACCACCGTATCGGTATGATGACTGCCATTGCTGCCTTGTTGGCCAAAGATGGAGAAGTTGTATTGGAAAGAGCAGAAGCTATCAATACTAGCTATCCTGCCTTCTTTGAACACTTAAATAGTTTGATGGATTAGGAGAACGTATGCCAATCGTTTTACTTGGATTTATGGGAGTTGGAAAAACAACAACAGCACATTTGTTAAATCTCCCCGTTTACGATATGGACCATATCATTGAAGAACGGATTGGTATGCCTATTGCTGACTATTTCCGTCTTGAAGGAGAGGCTTCGTTTAGACAACTGGAGACAGAGGTACTGAAAGAATTGCTGGACTTACCTAGTAATTGTATCGTGTCAACTGGTGGTGGTGTGATTAAATCTGAAGTAAACAGGGAATTGCTGTTGGCAAATAGGGAGGACAATGTACTTCTTACTGCCTCCTTTGACGTTTCCTATCAGAGAATTCGTAAGGATAGACAGTCGCAAAGACCTCTCTTTTTACAGTACAGTAAGGAAGAGTTTGAAGCCCTCTATCGTGAACGAATGGCACTTTATCAAGGTTTAGCCGATACTGTAATCGATACAGATAAACTGAATCCAGAACAAGTAGCAAGGAAAATTTTATGCAAGTAGCCTATCTAGGACCTCGTGGTTCTTTTACACATCAAGTGGCCCAGCAGGCCTTTCCGACTGCGGATTTGCAGGCTTTTGAGACGATTACAGAGGTTATCAAGGCCTACGAAACGGGGGAAGTTACCTATTCCGTTATTCCAGTAGAGAACTCGATTGAAGGTAGTGTTCATGAAACGATTGACTATCTCTTTCATCAGGCGGAGATTCATGCGGTTGCAGAGATTGTTCAACCGATTGCCCAACAACTGTTAGCCACGAGTGCCGATAAGGCTGTAGAGGTTATCTATTCTCATCCGCAGGCAATTGCTCAGGGGAAGAAATATATTCAGGAACATTTTCCTCAGGCTCGTATTGAAATAACAGCTAGTACAGCCTATGCTGCTCGCTTTGTGGCAGAACACCCTGAACAACCATTCGCGGCAATTGCTCCGCAAGCGGCAGCAGTTGAATATGGACTGGAAGTAATTGCGCAAGACATTCAGGAAATCAGCGAGAATTTTACACGTTTTTGGATTTTGGGGGATAAAGCTCCGTCTATTGCCCTGGAACAAGTAGCTAAAAAAGTCAGTCTTGCACTGACATTGCCAGATAACCTGCCAGGAGCCTTGTATAAGGCCATGTCTGTTTTCTCATGGAGAGGAATCAGTTTAACAAAAATAGAAAGCCGACCCCTGAAAACGGCTTTGGGTGAGTATTTTTTCATACTGGATCTGGACAATCAGTCTGAGGAATTATTAGCCTATTCTCAAAAAGAATTGACTAGTTTAGATATAACCTATAAAGTACTAGGGAATTACCTGGTCTATATGACCAGCTAGGATGAAGACAGATGAATAAAAACAATAATATCCTAACCCATCATGAACAATTGAGGTTAGATTATTTGCAAAAAAATATCCACTACTTAAATGACAAAGAAAGTCGCGAGTTGGATTATCTATTATATAAAAAAGAGTTGAGAGAACGGCATGGAAGTCCAAGGCAATCTCTACGTAGCTTCACACCAACGGCTTATGAAGATGACTTCGAGGAAGATTATTTTGAAGAGGATGATGAGCAAGAGGAATTGTTGCCTCGCTATCCTGAACGTAAATCCAGAAAAACAAGACAAGCCAAACCTCAACGGTTTCAGTCTCCTCGTATCGAGCCCAAAGCGAAAGTACCTAAACCTAAAAAAGCACGTAAAAAGGGTGGTTTCAAGCGCTTTATTGGTTTCGTATTGCTTGCTATAGCGCTAGTGATTGTAGCGATGGGCTATAATTTCTTCAAAGGTATGAATAGCGTGAGTGAGAAGCCAGTAGCTGAGGTCTTCAACGGCGTAGATACATCGAATGGGACAAATATTTTAATTTTGGGAACAGATGGTCGTGTTGGCGAAAGCTCAGGTGAAACTCGAACGGATACCATCATGGTTCTAAATGTGAATAACACGGATAACAAAGTCAAACTTGTTAGCTTTATGCGGGATACCTTGGTGGATATTGAGGGATATGAATATAAACTCAATACTGCCTATACTTTGGGAGAACAGGATAATCAGCAAGGGGCTGAAGAAGTTCGGAAGGTGTTGAAGAATAATTTTGACATTGATATCAAGTACTATGCGATGGTGGATTTTGCAACCTTTGCGACAACGATTGATACACTTTTCCCTGAGGGCGTAACGATTGATGCACGGTTTTCAACTATTAATGGTGAAGTCGTTAGCTCAGTAGAAGTGCCGAATGATTTACAGCTGGAAGAAAATGCTCCTGCTTATCAAACGATTCAGGTCGGTGTACAGCAGATGGATGGTAAGACCTTGCTTAACTACGCGCGCTATCGTTCGGATGATGAAGGTGATTTTGGTCGTACGAGACGTCAACAGGAAGTGTTATCTGCTGTTATGACACAAGCTAAAAATCCAATGAAACTATTCTCTGGCTCCGAAGCTATAGGTAAGGTTGTGGCCATGACTCCGACAACAGTGCCACAAAGCTTTATGTGGCTACAGGGACCAGGCCTTCTATTGGATGCGGCAAATGGTATCGAACGTGTTACAATCCCAGAATATGGAGACTGGATTGACGACTATGATATGTATGGTGGCATGGCTCTTCGTATTGATTTTGAAAAATACCAGCAGCGCTTGGCTGAGTTAGGCCTGCGTTAAGAAATATGGTATACTAGAAGTGACTTCGGTCACTTTTTTAGTGGTCCAAAAATAGAAAGTAGAATTATGTTAAAGAAAAACGATATTGTCGAAGTAGAAGTTGTAGATTTGACACATGAGGGGCAGGGTGTGGCAAAAATTGATGGTTTTGTCTTCTTTGTAGACAATGCTCTCCCAGGCGAGAAAATTTCCATGCGCATCTTAAAACTTAAGAAAAATATTGGTTTTGGTAAGGTGGAGCAATGGCAGAGCTTCTCACCAGACCGTAATCAGGACTTGGATTTGACCTATCTAAGAACAGGTATTGCTGACTTGGGGCATCTCACTTATCCAGCCCAACTAGCTTTTAAGAAAAAACAAGTTGAGAATAGTCTACGTAAGATTGCAGGCATTTCAGAAATAGCAGTAGCAGATACGTTGGGAATGGACAATCCTCTTGCTTATCGTAATAAGGCAGCTGTTCCAGTTCGTCGTGTGAATGGGCAGTTAGAAACAGGATTTTTCCGAAAAAATTCACATGATTTAGTTCCGATTGAGGATTTTTACATTCAACATAAGGAAATTGATGCCTTGGTTCTAGCGACACGTGACCTCCTGAGAAAATTAGACTTGAAGCCTTACGATGAAAAAGAACAGACAGGACTGATCCGAAATATTGTTGTACGTCGTGGTCATTATTCTGGCCAGTTGATGCTAGTTTTAGTTACGACTCGTCCGAAGATTTTCCGTGTTGAAACTCTTATTGAGCGTTTGACGAACCAGTTTCCGAATCTGGTTTCTATCATCCAGAATATCAATGATCAGAATACTAATGCGATTTTTGGACAAGAATTCCGGCTTTTGCATGGCAGTGAGACCATTGTCGACACTATGTTGGGCAATGAATTTGAGATTTCAGCTCCGTCTTTCTATCAAGTCAACACAGAAATGGCTGAAAAACTCTATCAGACTGCCATTGACTTTGCAGAATTGTCGGCAGATGATGTCGTGATTGATGCCTATTCAGGTATTGGGACAATTGGTCTCTCCTTTGCAAAACAAGTCAAGCATGTTTACGGCGTAGAAGTCGTTGAAAAGGCTGTCCTTGATAGTCAGAAGAATGCTGCTCGAAATGGGATTGATAATGTTACCTATGTCTGTGATAGTGCAGAATCCGCTATGCAAAAATGGGTGGCAGATGGAGTCAAACCAACTGTGATTTTTGTCGACCCACCACGGAAAGGTTTGACAGAAAGTTTTATCAAAGCAAGTACTTCTGTAAAACCAGAGAAAATCGTCTATATCTCCTGTAATGTGGCAACGATGGCGCGTGATATTAAACTTTATGAGGAATTGGGGTACGAATTGACGAAGGTACAGCCGACGGATTTATTTCCGAATACGCATCACGTCGAGTGTGTCGCTCTGCTCGTAAAAGCCTAGAAACCTTTGAACGAAAGGGGTAATGAAAGCCTTGATTGCAAGGCTTTTTGTTATGTGGTGGGGAAGTATTAAAGTGAGTAAATTTTTGGAGTGAGTAGAAGTGATAGCTAGAAATTATCCAGTTCTATTTCCATTTACCCTATGGGTACGTGTTTATTTCCATTGACAAGGAGTTTGAGGGAATAGAAACGTACCCACTATCTATCGATAATTACAGCTCGTATTATTTTATAAATCTTTCAAAAACAAATTAGTTAGTGTATGTTGTTTGAAATAATTACTCTATTTCATATTAATTTTTGATACCTATGTTATACTTAGTATAAGTATTGATAAGGAGAATGGATATGCTAATTAGGGATCGTTTACTGGATCAGTCTGAAATGACTGAAATCGAAATTGATGTTGCTAATTATTTCTTAGAAGCTGAATATAAACTGAAGTTCCTAAGTTCCCGTTCAATTGCTAAGGAACTTTTTGTTGCTCCATCTACAATCACTCGATTTTGTCAATGGTTAGGTTTCGAAGGGTATAATGCTTTTAAGGAAGCTTATTTAACAGAAGTTGCATATTTGAATACAAATTTCCAAAATATTGATCCCAACAAACCATTTAATAAACGTGATCAAAACCTAGCCATTGCTTCTAGAATTGCAGGTCTCTATCAAGAAACAGTTCATGATAGTCTTTCTCTTCTAAATCATGATATATTACAGAAAGCAACTCGAATACTAGAAAAATCAAATAATATTCAGTTCGGTGTCGTAGGTGACGCCTATGAGATGGCGGAAACATTCAAAAATCGAATGATTAAGATTGGAAAGCAGGTTACGATTGAACGTCGATTAGACAACCTTTTTTTCACAGCTTTGCAGGCTTCGAATGAAACTTGCTTCGTTCTAATTTCCTACTCTGGCGAGACAGAGTCTATCTTAAAAGTTGCAGAAGTCTTAACACAAAGAAAATTACCGACCATTGTTTTAACATCTTTTGGTGATAACAGTCTTTCACAACTTTTTGATTTGGTTATTCGTATTTCAACTCGAGAAAGTTTAATAGAGAATTTAGGTAATTTCAGTTCTCTAATCTCAATTTCTTTTATTCTGGATAGTTTATATGCTTCATATTTTCAAAGAAATTTTGATAAACATTATGAGAGAAAATTAAACTATTCTAGATTGTTTGAAAAGAAACGGAAATCAAATAATCCTCTATTAAAGGGGAGGATAGAGTAATTTAATTCGCAACAGTGTTGCGGATTTTTTTAATAAATTACAGGAACTTTTGCAACAGCAATGAAAGCGGTTTAATTTGTGTTGTATTATTCTGTAAATGAGGCTACAATTTAAACATCAAATGCAAAGGAGTTGGAGTCATGGCTAAAGATTATACAGCGTTGGCAAAAACAATTATAGAAAAAGTTGGCGGGGAGGATAATGTAAATGCATTAGTTCATTGTGCAACACGATTACGTTTTAACCTTAAGGATGATAACAAGGCAGATACTGCTTACTTAAATAGCACAGATGGAGTTATCAATGTTGTTGAAAGTGGAGGGCAGTATCAAATTGTGATTGGTCCTGAAGTGGCCTCTGTCTATAAAGCGATAAATGAACAGGCTAATTTTAGTTCGAGTGATGAAGTATCTCTTGATGATAATAAAAAAGGTAAAATTGCAAGAATTCTAGATACTGTTGCTGGAATGTTTGTACCAATTGTTCCTGTCATGGCTGGGGCAGGGATGATAAAGGTTATTAATTCCTTGAGTTTAATGTTTGGGTGGTTAACACCTGAAGATTCTACATTCAAGTTTTTAAGTATTTTTGGAGACTCGATTTTTTACTTCTTACCAGTTATTTTGGGTGCCTCAGCAGCAAAAAAATTTAATACAAACCAATATCTAGCTATGGTAGTAGGTGCTTGTTTAATCAGTCCTACATTTGTTGCAATGATATCATCAGCACGAGAAGCAGGAACTGGATTGAATTTCTTAGGCTTACCGATTACTTTAGCGAACTATAGCTCATCAGTAATTCCAATCATTTTGGCAGTTTGGTTCTTATCCTATGTTGAACCAATAGTAGTCAAGTACACCCCTGCTGTATTGCGAATTTTTCTCGCACCTATGGTAACACTTCTAATAGTTTTGCCTACAACGTTTCTTTTCATTGGTCCGATTGGAACGTGGATGGGTGACGGTCTAAATTCTATTGTTTCGTTTTTAAACACTATCGTTCCATGGTTTGTTCCGATGTTGATAGGAGCAACTACACCAGTATTAGTTATGACTGGAATGCATTACGGAATCATTCCAATAGGAATCAATATGTTAGCAACTAAAGGAATTGATACAGTAGCTGGACCTGGGATGATGGTTTCAAACATTGCACAAGGTGGAGCAGCCCTTGCCATTGCATTAAAAACCGATGATAAAGGACTAAAAGGATTGACTTTTTCAACAGGATTCTCAGCAGTATTAGGGATTACAGAGCCAGTTCTATACGGAGTTAGCCTCAAGTACAGACGTCCTCTTTATGCAGCGATGATTGGTGGTGGTATTGCGGGACTATATTTAGGAATTATGGGTGTTGGTCGATTTGCACAAGTACCTCCAGGATTATTATCACTTCCAAGTTATTTTAGTGCAGAATTTCCGAATATTATTATTCATGCTGTAATTGGTTGTGCAATTGCCTTTATTGTTTCTTTCGTAGCATCATTAATGTTTGGTTTGCCAAAGGAAAAAATATCAACTTCAACACCTACAACAACCGTTTCAGATGAGGCCATTGTTGCTGTTGCTAATGGTGTTTTAGTTCCTCTTGAAGAAGTAAATGATGAGGTTTTTGCAAGCAAAGCGATGGGTGATGGCGTAGCTCTCGTACCAAGTTCTGGTGATATTGTCTCCCCTGTTAATGGAATTTTATCTACGGTTTTCCCCACAGGTCATGCTTATGGCATTGTACGTTCGGATGGTGTTGAAGTTCTTGTCCATATCGGCATTAATACAGTAGATTTATCTGGTGTAGGATTTAAATCCTTAGTACAACAGGGCCAAATTGTTAAAGCTGGTCAAAAAATTGCAACTGTAGATTTAGGACTTTTAAAATCTAAGGGCTATGATACCAGTATCATGACCATCATAACAGATGCCAAAGATAAAAATATTGTTCTCAAGACTTCCGGTGATGTTTATGCTGGAGACTTACTGTGATATAAAATTTTAGGAGGGAAATCCCTCCTTTACTTAAAAAGTTATCAAGATAGAGGAGTAATCAATGGGATTTAAAAAAGATTTTCTGTGGGGAGGAGCAACTGCTGCCAACCAAATTGAGGGCGCGTTTAATCGTGATGGTCGTGGTTTAACCACGATGGATACTTTAACAGTTGGAGACAAAAATACTCCACGTCAAATTACTTATAAAACATTGGAAGGTGAAATTAAATACGCTGAACGGTTATCAGCTATTCCTGAAGGGGCAGTAGGGCATATCATACCTAATGAATTCTATCCCTCACATTCTGGTATACAATTCTATGATCATTATAAAGATGACATTAAACTTTTTTCAGAAATGGGATTTAAGGCTTATCGAATGTCTATCTCTTGGACACGTATTTTCCCTAAGGGTAATGAGCTTGAAGCTAATGAGGCAGGGTTATCTTTTTATGATTCTGTGTTTGATGAGTGTATCAAGTATGGGATTGAGCCAGTTGTCACTTTATGTCATTTTGATACACCACTTTATTTAGCAGACCATTATGATGGCTGGTCTAGTCGGAAAGTTATTGACTTTTTTAGTCACTATTGTGAGACAGTTTTTAAACGCTATAAAAACAAGGTGAAGTATTGGATCACTTTTAACGAGATTAATGTATTACGTTCTTGGTTACAAATTGGTATTCACAAGAATGATGATCAGACAAAATTTCAGGCACTTCACCATATTTTTCTAGCCTCAGCTAATGCTGTTCAGCTCTGTCATGAGATTATTCCGAATGCTCAAATCGGCAATATGGTTATGTATGCTCCTAGTTATGCTATGACGGCTAGACCGGAAGATGTGATTGAAAATATTAACTATAAACGTCAAGTGGAATTTTACTTAGATGTACAGGTGAAAGGATACTATCCTGCTTACAAACTGAAAGAGTTTGAACGTAAGAGTGTTAGCATTGAGATGGAAGAAGGTGATTTAGAGCTCCTGTCTAATGGTACAGTTGATTTTATTGGTTTCAGCTACTATATGTCCACCATGTCAACAATAGATACTAGTGTGCCTAAGACACCTGGGAATAATATTCTCAGCTACAAGAATCCAAACTTAGAGGTTTCTGAGTGGGGCTGGACTGTAGATCCTTTAGGCTTACGTATCGCCCTTTGTGAAATGTATGATCGTTATCATGTTCCCTTATTTATTGTGGAAAATGGATTAGGTGCCAACGATACTTTATTATCTAATAGTCAAGTTGATGATGATTATCGGATTGATTATCTTCGCACTCATATTAAGGCTATGAAAGATGCAGTTGATCTAGATGGAGTAGATCTTATGGGTTATACTCCATGGGGATGTATAGATCTTATCGCATGGTCAACAGGTGAAATGAAGAAACGGTATGGCTTTATCTATGTTGACGTTGATGATAAAGGAAATGGTAGTTTCAAACGCTATAAGAAACTATCCTTTGATTGGTACAAAAATGTGATAGCAACAAATGCTGAAAATATTACATAGTTTGAATTTAGAGGACTAATATGGAAATTATTCTTTATTCACTTATTGTCTTTTTTGCGACAGCTATAGGTGCTACTTCAGGTGCAGGGGGAGGTGCAATCATTAAACCACTCTTTGACTTAATTGGCATGGATAATGCAACAGTTATTGGGATATATTCAACCATTGCAGTATTTGCAATGTGCTTATCTTCTATCTATAAACATGCAAAAAATGGAGTAACATTCAATAAGAAAATTCTCTACGGATTATCAATTGGCTCAATTATTGGAGGTATTGTTGGAGAAATTATCTTTAAGTCATTGACTCAATCTATTCCGAATAATTCAGTAGTTTTCATTCAGTCCATTTTACTCTTTTTTGTCCTGCTATCAGTATTATTCTTCACTCAATTTAATGAAAGAGTCCCTAAATTTCAAATTAGACATTTACTAACCATTTTGTTTGTTGGGAGTGTCGTTGGTGCTCTTTCAGTTTTCTTGGGAATTGGTGGTGGACCTTTAAATATAATTGTTCTTGTTGGAATGATGTCTTTCTCTGCAAAGGAATCCGCTCCTTATTCCATAGCCATGATTTTCTTTGCTCAGATTCCTAAAATCATAAAACTTGTAGCATTTCCTCCACAGGAAAATTTTAGATGGATTTTAGTACCTTTAATTGTTACTGCAGCAATTCTAGGTGGTCAAATTGGAACGATTATTAATCATAAGAGTACAGAAAAGCAAGTCAATCGTATATATGCCTTTCTAATGTTTGGATTATTGATTGTTTGTATTTTTAATATTGTTAATAATTTTTAGGTACTATTTATTACTGAAACCCATAGAGATTCGTTTGTTTTTTAGTCAAGTTGATCGTTCATGTCTGACATATTGGTTTTCAAAAATGATATAGGAAATTAGATTTAATATTGGTTTTGTTGTATATGCATTTTACTAAATTTCTGAATATGTAGACTATGAGTTTTTACAAAATTTATCTTATTACAAGAGAATAAGAATGGAGTCATCTTTTGATGAACTCCTATTTTTGTACTAAATATGTTGTAGTTTTCTTATACGAATATTGGCAAATTAGTGGATTCTCATCTAAGGTACTTACCTCAAAAATGAAAAAGTGATCACGATTATCTCTAGCCTTTTCCTTATTTAGGACAAAGTAATTCTTACGAGAAGTTGCCATTGTTTTGAGGATATCATCAGTCAGAAAGGTCAATGGTATATTCATGTTGGAGTAACGGTAGAAGTCACGTTCAAAATCTTGGTAGCTCTCGCTGTAATAGTCCATTTGTAGGTGATTACGCTGAAACTCAAGCTGATTCATAGAGCACCTCCTCTACAAGTTCAATACTAATTATGTCTTTCAATTTCAAATTGATGTGACCTGTTGGGGTTTTTATCAAAAAGCAATCTTTGGTCAGACTTCGTATTGTCCCAGTGTAGGAAACTCGATTGTTTTTTTCAACGACATGAATGCGGGTGTTCAGTTGCCCAGCATACACCTGACTGAGGAGTAATAATTTCTTCTCTAGTGATAAATCAGACATGTACGTTACTTTGTTTGCATCATCAGAAAGAGCAGATGTATGCTCAGATAGGAAGAATCCCATCCATTTTTGCATCTTAGTATCCTGGTACTCTCTTGCTGACTGAAATGGTAAGTATGAGCGATCAATCATTTTAATCCCTCCAATCCACCAGCGGAATGACCGCCGATAAGTTTACTGCGTTCAATATTTCTGGAACCTTCAGTTAGGACGGTTCCTTTTTGTATGGCTAAAAAGCCAAACTGTTCTCTGACAACATCAATAGCTGTCTGAAGTCTATTCTCTTTTTCAATTTGTTCTACATCATCAAAAAGTGATAGTAGAGTATAGCTTTCATCTACGAAGCCACTATAAGAGACACCGATTTGTCTCACTGCACCAGAGTTGTATTTCTTTCGGAATAATTCTAGTACATGACCAACCATTGTTTTTGGAAGATTTGCTGGGTCAATTTTTTTCTGAGCATTTATAGATTTTTTCATCTCAGTTCTAGAATAGCCAATATGAATAGAAACGACAGTAGCTTTCTTATGTGCTGAACGCAGTCGATTAGCAACCTGCTCAGCCATTTCAGCTAATACGATTTCAATTTCTCTTTGGGTTCTGTAATCTCTAGGAAGAACTTGTGAGTTACCTAAGCCTCTTGATTTTGGTTTATAAGGTTCATGGACGTTGCTCTCATCAACTCCATTTGCGTGAAACCAAAGCTGAACACCAACTTTACCGAATTCTTTTTTTAGAATATCAGGATTGAAATTGGCCAGTTCTTTGATTGAATGAATACCAAGTTTTTGTAAATGAATCTCGGTTTTACTACCAATCCCCCAAAAGTCTGTTAATTTTGGTATAGACCATACCTTGGTTTCTACATCTTCATATGACCAGTTAGCTCTCATTGTAGCAGTTTTCTTTGCTTCATTATCTAGAGCTAGTTTAGCTAGAAGAGGATTGGAATTACTCATTCCAACAGTTGAGATAATACCTGTTTTACTGTAAATATCTCTCTGAATCATAGCCGAAACATTATCCAACATATCTTTCCTTGACATTGACTTATCAGAAATAAAGTAAGAGAGTGAGCTAGTAAGGTCAATAAAGCCTTCATCGATTGAATAGGGGAGAATGTCATCTGGAGCAGCATAGTCTTGAAAGATATGCTGAATCTCTAGATTCTTCTCAATATATCTGTCCATTCGAGGAGGAACGATGAGTGTACGTTTTGCCCAGTGTTCAATAAACGATTTATACTTTGGTGTTACCTCAATTCCCTGTTTCCATGCATTTTGATAGCTGAATTTTCGAGTGTTGATATCAAATGGCAAGTCGTAGGAACGACCTACATTTGCTTTACCGAAGACTTTCTTAAACATAGGAGAAGAAGCGAGAATCAATCCTGCCGAGTTGTCTGCACGGCTCATGACACACAGTGATGTGTAGAGCGGATGCAAACCTCTATCCACACATTCTACCGAAGCGTAGAAGGACTTCATATCGAGGAAGGCTATGTCACTTTGAGGTTCAAAAGAATAGTCGATATAGCCCATAGGATTATCTCCTTTTAAGTTTTTCTAGCTCTTCGATAAGTTCACCGATGTAATCTGTGATGTCGTATTCAAATTTGTCAGGGGTGAAGATAATACGTTCGTCTTTGATGTAAATCATTTCTTTAACATTCATTGGTATTGTCATCCTCCTCGGTCATAGCAATCAAAATAGAATCCTCTATCAAAAAAGCGTAAGGATAGATTTTTGCATCATCATTTTGAGGAATAAGAATTTCATCGAATCCTTCATTCTCTAGCCGCTCTTCAAAGTTGTCCATACAGAATATTTCAACTTTACAGTTCGGATTGAAACCATACGTCCCAAGTTCTAAAATATCCTTTAGCTTCATGACTATACCCCCTCTACAGGCATGAAGTGTCCCACAACTAGACCAACAATTCGGAAATCATCATCTTTGGAAATAAAGCGTTCTGGGTTACCTACCTCATTGATGGACACCATTCGGAAACCATCTTCAACTTTGTATAGTTTTTTGATGTAGGTTTGGTCATTCCAGACCAAGGCATAGATAGCTCCATCGTAGTCAAAACCAGTTTCACGAATAAGAGCCACCTCACCATCCAAGTATTTAGGAGACATAGAAGTTCCTTTGATCCAAGTGGCAAAGTCGTAACCATATTGTTCTTCGTCAGAGTAAACGGTACAAGTTTCGTATTCGTCCGCAAAACTTTGACCAGGACCAGCAGATAGCGAAATATCGTCCAGAACCTCGATAGGAAAAAGCTGAATGACCTTACGCTCAGCCTCACGTTGAGTTTGAAGTAAGTCCTCCATATATTCCTCAGCTAAAACTTTGTTGAAGTCATTAAGCTGCAGGAAGTTGTTGACAATGTTGTACTCAGATTCGAAGTACGTCACTGGAACATCAAGAATAGCAGCTAGAGCAGTAAGGTTTTTTTGATTTGGTTTTGCTCTTCCAGATTCCCAGCTATTGTAAGATGAACGATTAATTTCAAGTATGTTTGCGATTTCGACCTGAGATAAGTTTTGCTTTTCTCTTCTTTCTTTGAGACGTAATCCAGAAAACATGGTATAATACTCCTATGTTGTTTTATAAAACAACTAAATTACATCCAAAAATAACAAAAAATGCAATGATTTTATTAGTTGTACGGATTTCGGTACTTTATGGTAAAATTATATATAAAATCTCAAGGAGTTGTTATGAGTATAAGTTACGGTCCGCTATGGAAAAAACTAGAAGAAAAGAATATTACAAGAACTGAATTGAGAGAATCCGTCAAACTAGCTTCCAGTACTTACTCCAAATTAATAAAGAATGAGAGTGTTACAACGGATACTTTGCTGAAAATTTCTTTGTACTTACAGTGTGATGTATCAGAATTAATAGAAAGTTTATTTGAGGAGGTTAAAAAGTAAAACGATATGACATATACTTTAAAGAAAGAGTTAGGACAGGTATTTACGCCAAGTAATATTTCAAGATTAATGGCCTTGTTTTTTCAAGGAAGGACGTATGATGAGATTCTCGATCCTGCTGCAGGGTCAGGCTCTCTTTTAGAAGCCTGTATGGATTTAATCGATAGAGAGACAAAATTAAGTGCGGTAGAAATTGATGAAGATTTAATTGATATTCTAATAGATAAGGGATTCGATACATCTTAATGTATTAAAGATTTTGGTAATGGCAGTAGGTGCTGGTCTTGGAGCATGGGGTGTTATTAACCTTATGGAGGGATATGGTAATGATAACCCTGGAGCAAATGCTCATGTACGGTAAAGAAGCAAGCAACCGAAAACAATAGATAGACCGCCAGCACTACACTATTCCGAACCAAAGACCAAAAGATAAGCATTTTGAGAAAATCTAAACTTTTGGATTTTCCTACAATGCCGACTACGGCGGAATCCCTCCCACTCCTTATATATTTCTTTCTGTATACATTGAATTTGTATTTAGTAAAATGCAGACAACACCACGGATCGGCTTTTGGCTGGACAATTCCAACCAAACACCGCAGCAGACAGTAGAAACCATTCTGAACGTTAGGAAGCCGGTATGATTGTTACATATAAGGGGAAGAAAAATTTCTTTTAGATACTTGTTTTCCTAAAACTGATGTGATATAATAATTCAATTCCAGAAAAGGAGTAAAAAATATGCGGCAAGGTATTCTTAAATAAAACTATAATCAAATAGTGGGAACAAAGGATTATGATAGTCCCTTTTGTAGGGGCTTAGTTTTTTGTACCCAATTTAAGAATACTTTTGCCTTATCAATTTTGACATATCCCCAAAAACAGCACTCACAAACAGGTGTATGCTGTATATGTGTAGGTGCGCAAATTATCATCCCCAGTGGTAAAAGTATTTTACTGCTGGGGATTTTTATGCCCTTCGGGGCAGTAAAGGGAGGACAATCACATGAAAATAATCAATATTGGAATTCTTGCCCATGTAGACGCTGGAAAGACGACCTTGACGGAGAGCCTGCTATATGCCAGCGGAGCCATTTCAGAACCGGGGAGCGTCGAAAAAGGGACAACGAGGACGGACACCATGTTTTTGGAGCGGCAGCGTGGGATTACCATTCAAGCGGCAGTCACTTCCTTCCAGTGGCACAGATGTAAAGTCAACATTGTGGATACGCCCGGCCACATGGATTTTTTGGCGGAGGTGTACCGCTCTTTGGCTGTTTTAGATGGGGCCATCTTGGTGATCTCCGCTAAAGATGGCGTGCAGGCCCAGACCCGTATTCTGTTCCATGCCCTGCGGAAAATGAACATTCCCACCGTTATCTTTATCAACAAGATCGACCAGGCTGGCGTTGATTTGCAGAGCGTGGTTCAGTCTGTTCGGGATAAGCTCTCCGCCGATATTATCATCAAGCAGACGGTGTCGCTGTCCCCGGAAATAGTCCTGGAGGAAAATACCGACATAGAAGCATGGGATGCGGTCATCGAAAATAACGATAAATTATTGGAAAAGTATATCGCAGGAGAACCAATCAGCCGGGAAAAACTTGTGCGGGAGGAACAGCGGCGGGTTCAAGACGCCTCCCTGTTCCCGGTCTATTATGGCAGCGCCAAAAAGGGCCTTGGCATTCAACCGTTGATGGATGCGGTGACAGGGCTGTTCCAACCGATTGGGGAACAGGGGAGCGCCGCCCTATGCGGCAGCGTTTTCAAGGTGGAGTATACAGATTGCGGCCAGCGGCGTGTCTATCTACGGCTATACAGCGGAACGCTGCGCCTGCGGGATACGGTGGCCCTGGCCGGGAGAGAAAAGCTGAAAATCACAGAGATGCGTATTCCATCCAAAGGGGAAATTGTTCGGACAGACACCGCTTATCCGGGTGAAATTGTTATCCTTCCCAGCGACAGCGTGAGGTTAAACGATGTATTAGGGGACCCAACCCGGCTCCCTCGTAAAAGGTGGCGTGAGGACCCCCTCCCCATGCTGCGGACGTCGATTGCGCCGAAAACGGCAGCGCAAAGAGAACGGCTGCTGGACGCTCTTACGCAACTTGCGGATACTGACCCGCTTTTGCGCTGCGAGGTGGATTCCATCACCCATGAGATCATTCTTTCTTTTTTGGGCCGGGTGCAGTTGGAGGTTGTTTCCGCTTTGCTGTCGGAAAAATACAAGCTTGAAACAGTGGTAAAGGAACCCACCGTCATTTATATGGAGCGGCCGCTCAAAGCAGCCAGCCACACCATCCATATCGAGGTGCCACCCAACCCGTTTTGGGCATCCATCGGACTGTCTGTTACACCACTCCCGCTTGGCTCCGGTGTACAATACGAGAGCCGGGTTTCGCTGGGATACTTGAACCAGAGTTTTCAAAACGCTGTCAGGGATGGTATCCGTTACGGGCTGGAGCAGGGCTTGTTCGGCTGGAACGTAACGGACTGTAAGATTTGCTTTGAATACGGGCTTTATTACAGTCCGGTCAGCACGCCGGCGGACTTCCGCTCATTGGCCCCGATTGTATTGGAACAGGCATTGAAGGAATCAGGGACGCAACTGCTGGAACCTTATCTCTCCTTCACCCTCTATGCGCCCCGGGAATATCTTTCCAGGGCTTATCATGATGCACCGAAATACTGTGCCACCATCGAAACGGTCCAGGTAAAAAAGGATGAAGTTGTCTTTACTGGCGAGATTCCCGCCCGCTGTATACAGGCATACCGTACTGATCTGGCCTTTTACACCAACGGGCAGAGCGTATGCCTTACAGAACTGAAAGGGTATCAGGCCGCTGTCGGCAAGCCAGTCATCCAGCCCCGCCGTCCAAACAGCCGCCTGGACAAGGTGCGCTATATGTTTCAGAAGATAATGTAACGTCTTGCGCAATGCAAGCGTTCATTGCTGGCTATTGCGAAATATCATTGATAAAATCAGTATCAGAGAGGAGAAACTATTTTGAACCAGGAACAGACGAATATTACAACAGGAAAGCAAATACGTCATCTGCGAACACAATTGGGAATGACACAGGAAGAACTAGCCGGGGAATTGAATGTTACCCGGCAGGCACTATCGAATTGGGAGAGAGATGTTAATGAACCCGATTTAAATATGTTGAAAAAATTTGCTTTCTTTTTGGAGTCAACATGGACGATTTTGCGAAGGAGGTAATAACAAAGATGGAAACATATGAAAAAAAGGAGAAACGACAATTTAATAAGTACGATATGCTTCATGCTATGAACATTTTGAAGCATTTTCAAAGGAAAAAGAAGATGGGAGGTAAGCTATGGGCTATGTACCAATTCCCAAAGATTTAAAAAAGGTAAAAACAAAGGTAGCCTTTAACCTTACAAGAAGACAATTAATTGGATTTACACTTGCTGGACTGGTTGGTATACCAGTCTATTTATTTATGAGAAAGTTTATGCCAAATGATATAGCGATACTGTTTTTAATTGTATCAACGCTTCCAATCTTCTTTGTAACACTATTTGAAAAAGATGGACTTACCTTTGAGAAATATTTTAAGCACATATATCTACACAAGTTTTATCAACCACAGAAGCGACTGAGAAAGGAGGTTTACCTTGAACAAGAAAAGAAAATTACAGCAAATTCAATTAGAAAAAAATCAAAAGGTATTAAAGGAAAACAAAAGAAACCTGAAAAAAGAAAAGCTGACTAAGCAGAAGAAAAAAGCTTCTCTAATCGACTTAATATTTAAGAAAGAGCCTAAGAGATATACTGTTGAAGACACAATACCTTATCTGAGAATGCTAAAAAGTGGAATATGCCAGCTTGATGAAAAGCACTAGAGGGGCCGTTCCTTGAGTACCTAGTAGAAAAAATTGAAAATGGAACCACAGTTGGGGTGATTTTACCTAAATCTCATCTATTTGGATTAGGAAAAGAATCAACAGCTATCAGGAAGTTATTAATAGAAAAATTTGGATTGACTAAAATTTTTCTTTATCCGAGAGATAACCTATTCAACGATGTTACTATGGAAACTGTAATATTGGTCGGTGAAAAAGGTAATACCACAGATGATGTAGTTTTGATTCAAACCACTCATAAGGTTTCAGATATTAATATTAATGATTTATCAGAACTGGAGAAGTCTGATGTGTTAGATATTAGAAATATTTCTAGAACTAAGCTTAATTTGTCAGTAGGTGATGGGTGGAGAACTTTCCTTAGTGATTTTGATATTCCTTATGAAATTAGTAAGGATATAAAGAACTCAAAAGGATTTCCGAATCTATATCGTGGAAAAGCTGGTAATAAGGGAGCTACTGATGTTCTTTTTATTACGAAACATCCACAATGGGATAAATTAGAAAAGATTGTTCCACAATCATGGTTAGTAGATGCAATTGAGAATGTCTATGATATTAATGAAAATTGTAAGTATATCACTAACCAAAAGTTGAAGTGCCTAGCTCCACCAGTGGCTGCTTTTCAAGTAGGCACTGTAGAAAATCAGTTATTAGATAAAATTATTAATATAATTCAAGCTCATTCTAACTCTAATATTCAAGGGAAGCAACAGAAAAAAACAAAAACAGTTTCTGAGATAACAAATATCATCGAGAGTGATTCATCTAAGATAGTTCCAGCTGGTAGTTTGATAATACCAAGAAATCTTAGAAATCATTATTATGAAAAAGTTTGCCAGATTTTGAAGTATGCTACTTTTTCGGTAGGCTCTACAAAATGTGGTATAATTTTTTTAGAAGATAAGTGTAGATAATCTTGGAGATGTAGATGTTCGATAAATATATTTTTGATACATACCATGAGAAAATTATCAAAACTGTTAAAGGTTTTGTATTTAATAATAAGGATAATACTGATTTATCTACTCACATGGTTCCTGAGCCAAACGGTTTTATTGAGTTTGATGACTTTGACTTATATAAAGTAAACTATGAAATTCTTAATAATTATGAGTTAAAGATTGAAATTATTGTAATCGCAGAAGTAGTGGTTCGACAATATATCAAAGGTGAGATGGAGATTGATACAAAATCTAAGTATGTCTCTGTACAGGCAAAGATAGAGCTTGATACAGGGATAAAAAACTTTCAAATTTACAATACAGAATTCAAAGAAGATCTGTATAATAAATCCAAAAACTTTATACTGAGTAACGACTGGGTTCCTTACATAAGGAAAAAAGATTTTGATGATATTGCTGAAAACTTCTTAAGGAAGTACTATCCTCAAGCTATAACCCAACCTACCCCTATTCCAGTCGAGACGATTGTTTCTAGAATGGGTTTGACAATCTATCAAGAAAAGTTAACTATTGATGATTCAGTTTTCGGGAAGATGGTCTTTAAGGATACTGATGTTGAGGTTATTGAGGATGGGGAACTAGTCTCTAAGCGTTTTAACAAAGGTAGTGTCCTTGTTGATAAAGATGTAGTCTTTAAACGGAACGTGGGTTCTTATAACAATACGGTTATCCATGAATGTGTTCACTGGGAACTTCATAAGGTATTTCATGAAGTTAAGATGATTCTAGATAAGAGTCACTCAACTGTTAGTAGCTGGACAGAAGAAAATTTAGCTGATTCAAGTATGTGGACTCCTCTTGACTGGATGGAGTGGCAAGCCAATGGGATTGCCCCTCGAATTCTTATGCCTAAGATCCAAACTAGAATAAAAATTAGGGAGCTATTTCAAACTTTGACATTAGTTAATCCTGATTTGAGTCGATCTGAATTAGTGCAAGAAGTAGTTGACAATTTAGCGGCTTTCTTCAATGTTTCACGGCAAGCTGCTAAAATCAGGATGATTGATTTGGGATTTAAAGAAGCAACTGGTGTGTATAATTATCTAGATGATAGGTATATGCACAATTTCGCATTTGAGTTGGATGCCTTCGACAACGGCAATAGTT
This sequence comes from Streptococcus suis, assembly GCF_046032515.1. Lineage (GTDB taxonomy): Bacteria > Bacillota > Bacilli > Lactobacillales > Streptococcaceae > Streptococcus > Streptococcus suis_AL. Next base: position 25,102 of record NZ_JARQPJ010000029.1, read on the forward strand.
ATACAATTACATCTAATGATTTATTTTTTGAATACTGTTTTAATGAGGAATTCAAGCGAATCATTAATAGTAATAGGTTCTTATACATTGATAATCATCTTTGTTTAATAGATAAAAAGTATATTTCTTTTACAAAAGATGGACCAATAATGACAGACTACGCATATGAGCATATGGATGAGTGTTGTTTGTTATTCAAAGTGAAATCAAAAAAATTGAGTTCAATTTCTGATGCGGATTACTATGATTATGTATTAAATAGAGGAGTCACAAAAGAAAGTGAAATAAAGGCTGATTTTGAAGAAATTATTCAGAATCCTAGCCTAATGTCTCAATTAGAACCGTCGGTATTGTTGGAACTTGGTAATAGAATCTCTGCCCTATTGAAAGAATTACCGTTAGAGTTTTCGGGAACACTGAAAAGTCATCGAAAGCGGAAAAAATGCTCACAACCATTATTGGCGAGAATTGTTGGCATCGATGAGCGAACACTTAGGAAATACGAGACTGAGGATGATTATTTACCAAAATTAGAATTAGCATTGTCATTTTGTTTTGCATTAAAATTGTTTCCACCAATAAGTGAGGATTTGCTAGAGAAAGCAGGTTACCGACTAACAAAAACCCCCAAGCACCAAGTCTATCAGTTGCTACTGTCAACAAACTACTACAAGCCTATTGCTGAAATTAACTCAATGTTGCAAGCTGCAGATATGAAAACCTTATAAACTATCACAAAATTTGTGGTAGTTTATTTTTTTTTATCAAAAACCAGAAATTCATATTCCGGTTTTTGGCTCAAATTTGCATAATTCAATAAAGGAAATAATCAGGAAACCCGTTAGAATAGGTTTTTAAGGCGGAAGTATGGACTACCTGTTTTTAGTAGAGTCAAAACTATATACTAAGAGTGTAAAGATTAATCCTACAATAAGTCGTCTCCTTAAAAATACTTTGTAATGAGGAATGTTCCTACATTATTGGCTTTAACTGTGTTTTTAAGGAAAGCAGATCAACTAATAAAGCCAGTTGACCATGATTAAGCAGAGGAAATGCTGATATGGTCAAATACAAAATTGAATATTGGTTTGTCATTCTCTTTTTCTTTGCTTGCCAAAGAAATGGAGTCAAAACATGGCAATCAATGTCAACTTTTTCAACTACTGTCAATCGCAAACTTCTTCAACTGGTGTAGAACCAACAGAAGGTGAAGTACTAGCTCCTATGTTTGTTCAAGCTTACTATATGTCTTCAAGCCAGTCGGGGCTAATTCGAGGTACATTACGTCAATGCCGTATCATGGGCATTCCAATTTTAACTGCATTTGTGCCTGTTTCAGAAGATGAGTATGAACAAACGGTCTGGTGGTATAATAACTCGGTTAATGATTATCTCAAGCAATTTCGCAAACCGAGTAAGTATGCATTAGAGATTTCATCTTGGGAAGCTTTTACCGAAAAGCAAGATTTAGCAATTGCTGATGAAGGTATCGAACTTTACTTAGCAATGGAGCAGTTCGATTATTTGAAAACAATACTTGCTGAATCCAATTATCAAGCGCCAGAAATTTTGGAAATGCTACTGGAAGGTTATGAGTATAAAGAAATCTTTGAGAAGTTAGGTGTCAAAAAATCAGCTGGATATAAAAAGGTCAATAAAGTTCAGAAAGATGGATTGGAGCTTTACAAAGTGTTAAACAAATAATTAAATCGCCATCTCGATTGTGAGGTGGCGATTTTTTAGTCTTTTTGGTAAAAGGAACATTCGTATCCATCTGCTCGAAGTTTGATATCAGTCATCCATTCTGGGGCAATTCCCATCAAGTAGGCAATCTCATCAAGGCTTTGATCTATGCCACATTCAATAATCACTTCATCGTGAACATGACCTACAATATTGAATTCTTGTAATTGTTTCATAGCAAAAGCAAGTATATCACGGCTTATGGCTTGGACAATGTTTTCGACAAACTTTGGACCATAACTCTCAAGTCTTTCCCATCGTTTAGCAGTACCAGTTCCCTCATAAGTGATGGATTCTCCACCAAATTGGTTCTCACCAATTTTAGGTTTGACATAGGCGAGTTTTCTTCCAGAAGGAAGGGTGATGGATAACATTCCCTTGTTGACTTCGAATTGAATACCATGTGTTTCGGTTTGTATATGCTGTTTAATGGCAGTCTTCACAGCTCGATCCACATCCCACCAAAAGAGTACGATATTTGGGTTGGCTTGTCTCCAAGAATCGACGAGTGGTCGGAGTTCTTTATCTTTAAGTCCCATATCAAGTGCACCCATAGCTTTTAAAGCACCGACAGAACCACCATAGCCACAAGCCAGTTCAGCAATTTTCCCTTTTTGACGCAGTTCTGAATTTTGACCATATTTCTCAACTGGTACTCCAAACATCTGCGATGCTGATATACAGTAAATGTCTTTCCCTTGTTCAAATACCTTACTACGCCATCTCTCTCCAGCTAAGTGGGAGAGTACACGAGCTTCGATAGCTGAAAAGTCGCAAACAATGAATTTCTTTCCTTTACTAGGGACAAAGGCAGTTCGGATAAGTTGAGATAAGGTATCTTGTGTGTCGTAGAGAAACTCAGTAGCTTCTAGGTCACCTGTTCCGAAAAGTTCTCTAGCTTCCTCAAGGTCAGGAAGATGGTTCTGAGGTAGATTCTGAAGTTGTACCAAACGACCAGCCCATCGACCAGTTCTATTAGCTCCGAAAAATTGGAACATCCCTCTTGCTCGACCGTCTTTACAAACACAGTTCATCATAGCCTGGTACTTAGAGACACTTGATTTGGCAGCTTGCTGACGAAGTTTGAGAACTTGTGCAGTTGTTTCATCAGCCGTTTTGAGTAATTCTTTCACAACTTTTTTGTCTAGAGAATCTGTAGTTACTCCATGTTCACGTAACCAGCCAATCATCTGCAGAACAGAGTTGGGATTTTCAAGACGTGTTAATGCTTTTAGTTCTTCTTGGATTTTAGCTTTGCTTTCTGAATCAATTTTTATAGCAGCTTTGACAAAATCAATATCTATGCCAATACCACGGTCATTGATAATCTGATCCTGGTGGTACTCATCCCAAACAAAATCTGGTACTGGGAAGTTTTTTAACCTCTCCTTGATGGCCAATTCGACCTCAACATCACGTCTGTTGTAATCGATAAAGGTAGACCACTTGTTAGGTGCGTGATGAGGAAAGTTACGAATTCGTCCCCCATTGACTTTGGTTGGCTTACAAGGCACGCAGAAGTAGCGAATGAGATCAGCCCCCTCTCTCATCTTTTTGTCTTTGAGTTTGAGAACTGTTCCAACACCTTCTAAGGAAAGCGGGAGTCCTAAATATGCGGACCAAATCATGCTACATCTCCATGAATTAGGCGAGAGAAATCCATCTAATAATAAATCAGGATGATGTTTCTTGAGCCAGTTGGATAGACAAATTCGTTCAAATGAAGCGTTGAATGCCCATTTGATGACTCTATCGTCTACTAAAGCTTCAAGAATGTCTTGTGGTAATTTCTCTTTAGTTAAGTCGTAAACAGTCACTGGTCCATTATTGACAGATACCGCAAACAGAAGGAGTTCAAAACTGTCATCTTCCGAATAGCGATAGGCACCAGATTTTCGTAAGTCAATTTCACAATAAGTTTCGAGGTCTATACTAATCTCTTTAATTGGCATAGTACGTCCTTTCTGAAAAAGGTGACAGAAGTACTGCCACCTAAAGTTCTATTTGTTTTTTCGACTGAGAGGTGTTTGGCTAAGTTTTTCTTTATTTTGCTTTGCCTTTCGTTCCATTTCATTTCGAATGTCATCTCTAATGGTCATATACCCGAAGTATAGTCCGATAAGCACCCAGAGTCCCATAATAGTACAAGTTAAAATAGTATACATCATCAATCTAACTCTCTCTTTCTAGTTCAAAAAGTCATCATCATCTTCAGTCGCAAAATCATCCTCAGCACGAGTACGTCCTCCAAGTGGCTCACCATCACGCAATTTTTGCAAGTTATTCAAACCGCAAGCAATACCTTTATTACCATTTGAATTGAAAGCATAGAAGGTAATAGAAGCACGACCATAGATACCAGAGTACAATTCTGAAGTATCAATGATTTCTTGACGATTGCCATCAACGACTCCAGGTTTGTGTGGAGAGTTGGCATTTACGAAGTAAGCATTTTTGTAAGCTTCATCATCAGGGCGTTCAAGGTCGCCATCACGAAGTGGAGTTTTCAGAGTAGACAATGCAGGTACCGATTTGCCATTGCCTTTGAGTTTTGACTCACCTTCTTTATAGGCTTGCTCAATGGCTGCTTTGATCTTGTTAATGGTGGCAGTATCCTCTTTTGGAATGATGAGTGAGGCACTGTACTTGGGAGTGCTACCATTGATAGATTTTGGCTCATTGGCATTTAAGTAGCTGAAGCGAGTGTTTGGTCCTGTTATTACTTTGGTTGTCATATAGACAATATGTAAAGACCCCCAGTTGAGAATTCGTGGATTTACCTGTACACTAGAATAAAAAAACAATCAACTT
>NZ_JARQPJ010000030.1:0-22147 GCF_046032515.1 Streptococcus suis
GAGCCGTATGAGGGGAAACTCTCACGTACGGTTCTTAGAGAGGAAGGTGGTAGTAATACCACTAACCTACTCGACTATAGTATTATCGGTCAAGCCTTTGGCGGGGAGAGTATTGATATTGCCCCAGATTCCACTACCTTCTTAAATGTATTAGATCTATCAGATGAGAATATGGATGAGGATCCGGTTAAGGTCAAGTCCGAATTTCTCTTGTCTTGGATTGGAAAGCTCTTGGACCGTAAAATGGATGGTCGTGAAAAATCCTTGATTGACCGTGTGACACGACTCACCTATAAGCATTTTGACACACCGTCCTTGGTCGAATGGGTCTTTGTCTTAGCTCAACAACCTGAACAGGAAGCTAAGGACTTGGCACTGGATATGGAACTCTATGTGGAAGGGTCGCTGGACATATTTTCACATCGGACCAATATTAAAACAGACAGTCATTTCCTGATTTACAATGTCAAAAAGTTAGGCGATGAATTAAAACAAATTGCCCTCATGGTTATCTTTGACCAGATTTGGAATCGTGTGGTCAAAAACCAAAAGCTAGGGAAGAAAACCTGGATTTACTTTGATGAAATGCAGCTACTCTTATTGGACAAATATGCCTCTGATTTCTTCTTTAAACTTTGGAGTCGTGTCCGTAAGTATGGGGCGATACCGACAGGCATTACTCAGAATGTAGAAACTCTTCTTTTGGATGCTAATGGTAGACGCATTATTGCCAATAGCGAGTTTATGATTCTTTTAAAACAGGCCAAGAGCGATCGCGAAGAATTGGTACATATGCTTGGACTTTCCAAGGAATTGGAGAAATACTTGGTCAATCCTGAAAAAGGGGCAGGCTTAATTAAGGCCGGTTCCACCGTTGTTCCATTCAAAAATAAGATTCCACAACACACCAAGCTCTTTGACATCATGAGTACGGACCCTGAAAAAATGAGGACATGAGATGAAAGAGGATAAAAAGCTAGTCAAACAGGCTAGGCAAAACTTTCGAAGCAACTTAAAATCGGTCCGTATGCATTATCGGAAAGAAGTTAGGACCTTAAAACAGACTGTTCCTAAAAAAGGACGATTTCGAAAACCAGCCCAAAATTCTCTGTTTCAAGATAAGAAAACAGAGTTAAAAGGAAATCTACTCAGTAGCCAAAAGGAAGCAGAAGAGAAGTTCCTAAAAGAAATTACCTATGTATCTCCTAGACTATTGAAGGTAAAGGAAATCAAGAACTATCGACTTCCGCAAGCTCAAGAGCGTTTGCGGACGGCAAGAAAACATTTGTCAGAAGTGAAACTAAGTGAGAAACAACAGGCAGTTGATTCCAAGTTTACTTTCCAAAAAGAAAATCCTTCCCTGAAGTCTCGTTTTCAGTTTCACCAAGAAAAAACATTTGATCGACTAAGTGCAGAAAAAGAAGTAAGTTCTGCCAAGCGTGAGGTTAAACAACTCAAGAAAGTCCAAAAGACTAAGAAAAACTCTACCAAATTCAAAGTTGGATTAGGCTTAGCTGCATCTGAATCGTTTGACTTGGTATCACAGGATGATGATTTAGATGGACTTAGAACCCTAAAGGATACTAGCCTGAAAGTCAGACGCTATGGCAGGTTTACCTATCAAGCAGGTAAGGTGGCAGTAAAAAGTGGACAGACTGGTGTGCGGTTTACCAAAACAAAATTTTCTCATGGAAAGGAACGATTCCAGAACTTCAAAAAGGGAAAAGGGTTCACACGCCAGAAACCGCTTAAATCAAGAAGACGCTACCAAACCTTTTTAAAGCATGGCAGAAAGCACAGTCTAGCAGGAATTAAGGGGATTGCACAAGCCATTAAGGGAAGTATGACTTTCTTTTCTGTCCTTGCGGGAAATCCTTTGACTTGGATTGGCTCAGGCATTCTTTTGATACTCCTTTTGATGATGAGCTTTTTCATGAGTATTTCAGGAAGCAGTGTCATTCAACAAGATGAGATAGAATTGAGTAAGAGCTACACCCACATGACGTGGGAAGATGCGGAGCATACAAGAACCAACGAAAAGGGAATTACCTATTTCACCAAGATTGATGAGGTTATGGTTTACATGAATCATCAATACCAAGACTACCAGCTTGACGATTTCATGGAAACAGGTGGTGTGACCTACAAATCGTTTCTCAGTCAAGTGTGGCCGGACTTAAATGGTGGAGATTCTATTAAATCCATGTCTGACTTATATAAAGAACCTGCTTACAAGCTGTCTGATGAGGATCAAGAAGAACTAAAGGAATTGGCCGAAGAAGGCAACTATTTAGCCCTTCAAGAATTGGACAATCCCTTTCAGGGACAGACCGATGAGGATAGCTTAAACATGACCTACCGATATGGTTATGAGGTCATTGATGAGAAACCAACGCTTCATCACCATATCATCTTAGAAGCAAAAGAAGGTCAAGTCATTGTGGCTCCTATGGATGGCAAGGTATCTCTTGATGGAGAGAACGTTGTTTTGACATCTGGTAAGGGAGTGAATAAGACTAAACTAACCTTGTTTGGCATTCATTCAGGTCGTGTGAGTGAAAATCAACAAGTCTTGGCAGGAGACATTATTGGTCAAACCAAGGATGGAACGGGTCTAAAGGTCACCTATCAAAAAGTTGATGATGATACGGATAAGTTGGTCTATGTCAATCCAGCATTCTACTTTCCAAAAGTGATCCAGGTTCAGACCACCATTCTTCCAACTATCGGTCAGTTTAGCGGCGATGAGTTCGAGAGAGCCAAGGTAATTTATGACTATCTTAAAAGCAAAGGAGCGACCAATCAAGCCATCGCAGCTATTTTAGGAAATTGGTCGGTAGAATCCTCTATTAATCCCAAGCGTGCGGAGGGCGACTATCTATCTCCACCTGTTGGTGCGACAGACGGTTCGTGGGATGATGAGGGCTGGCTTTCACTCAATGGTCCAACTATATATAATGGGCGTTACCCAAATATTCTCAAACGTGGTTTAGGCTTAGGACAATGGACAGATACCTCGGATGGGTCACGCAGACATACTTTATTGTTGGAATATGCCAAAGGAAAACATCAAAAATGGTATGACTTAGGGTTACAACTGGATTTCATGTTGCATGGGGATAGTCCTTATTACACCAACTGGTTAAAGGACTTCTTCAAAAATTCAGGAAGTCCAGCTAGTCTTGCCCAACTATTTCTCATTTACTGGGAAGGAAATAGTGGTGATAAGCTACTTGAACGTCAGACACGAGCAAGTGAGTGGTATTACCAAGTTGAAAAAGGCTTTAGTCAACCCAACGGTGGGACAGCACAAAGTGACCCCAAAGCTCTTGAAGCTGTACGAGGCGACCTCTTTGAAAACTCTATTCCAGGAGGTGGTGACGGTATGGGATATGCTTACGGCCAATGTACTTGGGGAGTTGCAGCCCGTATCAACCAATTGGGGCTAAAACTCAAAGGTAAAAATGGTGAGAAGATTCCAATTATCAGTACCATGGGCAATGGCCAAGATTGGGTACGAACAGCCGCAAGTCTCGGTGGAGAGACAGGGACAAGTCCACAAGCAGGAGCTATCCTTTCCTTTGCGGGAGGAGGACATGGCACACCAACAGAATACGGACATGTGGCTTTCGTTGGTGCGAGACGTTTCTAACTGAAAAGGTTAGACACGTTCTTGAAAAATCAACCTGATAATCAGGTTAAATTTGAATAGAATGGAGAACTCTTATCTTGAAAATTGGAATGAAGGGGTAACGCCCTGAAACGATTTCTCTAATACTCCGACATGCGTTTATCTGGTGCAAAGGTAAAGGTATGAAGCTCGGTGAAGTCGGCTGAAAGATACCGTCATTCTTAAGGACTTAAGAATCGAAAGTGTTCCAGAGGTGGAATATGTATCTGATAGGTCGGGAGTCATTAAAAACTAAATAGGGTGAGAATGTGCATGAGCACTGACGAACCAGCGAATGTACGCTCCAAAGGCGAGTACGTAGAAATGCGTATAACAACGTAAGTTGTTTCAACTTGAGGAAGAGTAAGAATCGACGATATGAAATTCCTTGATATGTTACAGGCATATCAAAGTTGAAGGGGTATAGCTAGGCACCTAAGTTTAGTATTGATAAAGATAAGGGAACGTCGAAAGCTAGAGATGTGGAGGTTGCACAACCAGAGAAACATTGGAAAGGAAATCATAACTTTCCTTAATCTCTAGTGAGAGTGGTGGCACGACCTTTGAAAGTGTTGTAATGATACTGGAGGAACAGCCACCAGTCAATAGTGTATTGTTATGAACTTTATCATTTCATGGATTCTTGTAAGACATAAAAGGTCACGAATCCAAAGAGAGGAGTGATAGACCATGACGAAACCAAAAAATGATGACAAACTATTAAAACATCAAAAACTAAGGTATGCGGAATACTATGGCATGACCGAGATATTTGATGATTTATATTCCAAAAGTCAAAATGGATTCAGTTTTAAGAACTTAATGAACATTATCACATCTCCCGAGAATATACTGCTCGCTTATCGTACCATTAAGCGGAATGGTGGTAGTCAAACCGAAGGAGTAGATGGTGTTACCATTAAAGATTTAGAAAATCTGACCCAAGAAGACTTTATCTATAAAGTTCAAAGAAGATTTCAATATTATAGACCCAGAAAGGTCAGAAGAGTAGAGATTCCTAAACCAAATGGAAAGAAAAGACCACTAGGCATTCCCTCAATGTGGGATAGGATTGCTCAACAGTGTATTTTACAAGTGTTAGAGCCAATATGTGAAGCTAAATTTTACAAACATAGTTATGGATTTAGACCTCTACGGTCAGCTGATAACGCTATTATGGACTGTATGTATCGTATGAATAAAAGTCATATGACTTATGTCGTTGACGTTGATATTAAAGGCTTTTTTGATGAAGTGAATCATACTAAGTTAATGCGTCAAATCTGGACCTTAGGCATCAGGGACAAACAACTTCTAGTGATTATTCGAAAAATGTTAAAAGCACCAATTGTTCTTCCGAATGGAAAAGTGAGCCATCCAACTAAGGGCACACCACAAGGAGGTATCCTATCTCCGCTACTTGCCAATATCAATCTTAATGAATTTGATTGGTGGATAGGACGACAATGGGAAGAAAGAGATTGCAAGGAATTAGTTCCTCAATATAATTCCAAGGGAACAAGACACAAGTCACATGTTTATAGAAAGCTGCGAGCTTCAACGACACTAAAAGAGATGTATATTGTTCGATATGCGGATGATTTTAAAATCTTTTGTCGAAATAGGAATGAGGCAGAGCGAACGTTTAAGGCTGCAAAATTGTGGTTAAAAGAGCGACTTAACCTTCCTGTTTCGAAGGAAAAATCTCAAATTACCAATCTTAGAAAGAAAAGCAGTGAATTCCTTGGGATTACTTTAAAGCTGGTTTCTAAGAATAATCGTTTTGTCTGTTTTTCTCATATTGCACCGAAAGCCAAGAAACGTATTAAGCATCAACTGAAACAGCAGATGAAATTGATACAAATTAAAGGTGTTAAAGAAACAATTATTCGTGAAATACAGAAGTATAATAGTATGGTTATCGGTATTCATAACTACTATAGTATGGCAACACATGTGAGTAAGGATTTAGAAGAAATTCATTATCAGCTTTATCTCTCTTTTAAAAATCGATTGCAGGCGAAAGGTCTGACAAAAAAAGGAGAATACAAGGGAAAAGATAAAGGACTCCTCCCCTACCTCCAATCTCAAAATATTCGGTACTTAATGGGTTATCCAATTCTTCCAATTAGCTATGTCAAGACGAGGACGTTAAAAGGAAGAAATAAGAATCTGAATAGGTATACTCCTGAGGGGAGAAAATTGATTCATAAACAACAGGAATCTGTTGAAATATGGAAATTAAAATGGCTGAGAGAACACCCAATTATAAATAAGCGTGCAACAGTTGAATACAATGATAATCGAATTTCTTTATTTGTAGCTCAAAAAGGGAAATGTGCTGTAACCGGTAAGGAATTGGATATGGATGATATTCATTGTCACCATAAGAGACCTTGGTCAGAAACAAAGGATGACTCTTATAGGAACCTTATCATTGTTGGACGAGATATTCATCGCCTGATTCACGCAACAAATGAGAAGGTTATCAAAAATCTCTTTCAGCTTTTGAATTTGAGTAGTACAGGACTGACCAAATTAAATCAGTTGCGAGAACTTGTAGGAAATCCACCATTATTGAAAGAAAATTTGAACTTAGAATAACCATGTTAATCATATTAATATAGCACGATAAAGCAAAATCGTGATAATACACTATTGATGGAACGCCGTGTGCGGTGAAAGTCGCACGCACGGTGTGAAGCGGGGGAAAAGATGGAGATAGTATCAAAGTTTTACCTATCGCTATAAAAAGTCTACCCAGATGGCTCATTCCTTATCTCCGAGACCAACTACAATGGCAACCCCAACTACACCTTCCGAAAATTATCTGGAGTGGATAGTAGCTTAAGTTTTGCTTATACGACGAAATAAAAAAGGATATGCTAACAATGATTGGATTTGTTAGCATATCCTTTTTGTTTTTATGTCATGATTACTTAATGGGATACTTAAAAGTTTTAATCAGAATTTCTAGAAATGAGAATTGTTATGAGACGAATCATCTCATCAAGAACGTCTGCAAGTGAAATCCCCTTTGTATAGCTATATTTTTTCGAATAATTTTGCCATTGTTTATTCTGAATAGGGTCAGCTTTGAATCTCTCAAGTAGTTCAATCATTTTATCAAAATCGAGGTCAGTTTCGCGATAGGAAAAGGTTCTCTGACAGGCATTATTCAATTGAATGAAGTCAATATCTTCTTTCTTCAGTTTTGAAAGAATATAAACATCGTAAAAATCTTTGCTTCGGCTGTTCAAGAAGTTGCGTGAGTAGATGGTCTGGAGTTTTTCAGCTAGGATTGTTTCAATGGTATAAGCAATGATTGGAAAATTCTCGTTATCAAAAATTGCTTTATAATTGTATGTAATCGGCTGAGGAGTTACAACATCACCTGTCGCAATATCCAAATGGATAACTTGTTTAATATTCTCAAGTTGGCACAAAATGGTTGCACGATAGCCACCATAGTCATCACTTTCTTTAATAGCTGTGATAGATTGAATCGTGAAAGAAATACCTTCTTCTGAATCTGCTAAAATTTCCTTGAGTTGCTGCTTCACAGTATCTTCTGAGAGTGTCATTTGATGGAACAAAAAATCAATATCAACCGTGCTACGAGATTCAACTCCAATAACATTTGACAGTAGGAATCCTCCTTTGAAGATATAGTGATTTGAGTAGGTACTCTGACTTAATTTTTTCAAAATCACTTCTAAAAAGTAATAGGTCATCACGGAATTAAAGGTTAATCCAGTATTCTTTGATATTTTATGACAGAGTGCTGTTAGCTTAGCTTTATTCATACTAGGACCTCCAGAGTTTGTTTGACCTTGTCCAAGGTGTTCATTTTTGTCGCATATTCATAGAGTTTTGTAAGATTTTTTTTAGGATAGTTTCCGTAATGTTGAAGTGTTTTGACAAAAAGCTCAGTATCTATTTTTTCTCGATGAATCACAAAATCACAGATAATACGTTCGAAATCATAGACTCTTACCTCGTTTCCCATAGGGGTTTTTACAAGAGTAATTCCTAATTCGCTATATTCCTTAGAAACGGAATGAATGTTCAGATTAGCTGGAGGAGTATTAAAACGGTAGCCTCTAGGAATGGTTACGTCAAAATATTGAGGAATTTCATCTGTAAATTGTTGAAGGTAAAGCGCTGAGATATAAGAGAAAACAGCCTTGGGATATCGGTACTGAAAGAAGTAGTATTCGTCGTAGTCTCCATTCTGGGTTAGGAAAATTCCTTTTTCGACGCGGTATATAATTCCTTCTTTTTCTAGTCTTGTCAAATATATTGTTGGAATATTTAGAGCTTTACAATCTTTATAGGTGATAATGCCATTGTGGTTTTCTATAAATTCAAGTAGAATCTCTTTTTTTGACATGCTTACTCCTTCCTATGTTGCTTTTACACTACAATTTTACAACATTTGTGGTGTAAAAGCAACATTTTCTTTTCCATGAACTGATTGTGATAACAAAATCAAGCCTTCTTTTTTATGATGGTATTGAACTTGGGCTACGAGCTGTTCAAAAAAGAGAGTTTCTCCTAGAACGGAAAGTTCTTCGTCAAAACTCCTATTTTTGTCGTGCTCGCTTAACGCCCTCGTATCTAATAAAGAGTGACAGTTTGTTGCTACATAAAAAAGAAAAGAAGGACTATTTATGACCAAAACATGTAATCATCACTTTCTTGTCAATCAGGAAAAAGGCGAGAAACACGTCTTTCGCAAGAGTAAAAAATATCGCACTCTATGTTCGGTTGCCCTTGGAACCATGGTGACAGCTGTTGTTGCTTGGGGAGGAACGGTTGCACATGCTGATGAAGTTACACCATCAGTTGACACCACCATTCAACGAACGGAAAATCCAGCCACGAATTTACCAGAAGCACAGCCAAACCCTGTATCTGAACAAACTGAAAGTTTAGCGTTAACTGGACAATCTAACGGTGCAATTGCTGTCACCGTACCACATGATACGGTAACACAAGCAGTTGAAGAAGCAATGGCTGAAGGTGTTTCTACGGTTGAAGATAGTCCAATGGACTTGGGGAATACAACTTCTGCGTCAGAGACCAACCAACAAATTTCAAAAGCAGAAGCAGATGCCCAAAAACAGGTTGAGGCTATTAATGAAGTTACTGAATCCTACAAAGCTGATAAAGCGACATACGAATCGGATAAAGCTCGCGTCGAACAAGAAAATAAGGAGCTGACACAGGCCTATGAAGGTGCCAACCAAACTGGGAAGGGGATAAATGCTTGGGTTGATACCAAAGTCAATGACCTAAAATCTCAGTATGCAGATGCTGATGTGACAGTAAAAGAACAAGTAGTTTCATCAGGAAACGGGACATCTGTACTAGACTATACAAACTATGGCAAGGCTGTTGAAACCATTCAATCAACTAACGAACAAGCTGTAGCGGATTATCTAACAAAGAAAACCAAGGCAGATGAAATTGTTGCGAAAAATCAGGTCATTCAAAAAGAAAATGAAACTGGTCTTGCTAAGGCAAAGGCAGATAACGAAGCCATTGAAAGGCGTAATCAGGCAGGTCAAGCAGCTGTAGATGCTGAAAATCGTGCAGGTCAAGCTGCGGTGGATCAGGCTAATCAGGAGAAACAACAATTAGTTTCAGATCGAGTAGCTGAGATTGAAGCCATTACAATACGCAATCAAGAAAAAGAAAAAGCTGCCAGAAAAGAAAATGAAGCGATTGATGCCTACAATGCCAAAGAAATGGAACGCTATCAACGTGACTTAGCCGAGATTTCAAAAGGTGAAGAAGGTTATATTTCTGAAGCCCTTGCTCAAGCCCTCAATCTCAATAACGGTGAGCCACAAGCACAACATGGAGCCATTACCCGAAATCCTGATCAGATCATTTCAACTGGCGATGCCATGCTGGGTGGGTACTCAAGAATTTTAGATTCCACGGGCTTCTTTGTCTATGATAGCTTCAAAACAGGTGAGACCCTCAGTTTTAACTATCAAAATCTTCAAAATGCACGATTTGATGGCAAAAAGATTAGTCGTGTGAGTTACGATATTACCAATCTTGTGTCACCAGCTGGAACCAATTCCGTAAAATTGGTTGTACCAAACGATCCTACCGAGGGCTTTATTGCCTATCGAAATGATGGAAATGGGGACTGGCGAACAGACAAGATGGAGTTTCGTGTGACTGCCAAGTATTTCTTGGAAGATGGGTCGCAAGTTACCTTCTCCAATGAAAAGCCAGGTGTTTTCACGCATTCTTCCCTCAATCATAATGACATTGGTCTAGAATATGTTAAAGATTCATCTGGGAAATTTGTGCCGATTAATGGTTCAACCATCCAAGTGACCGATGAGGGTCTGGCTCGTTCTTTGGGTTCCAACCGTGCAAGTGATTTGAATTTACCTGAGGAATGGGATACCACATCAAGTCGTTATGCTTATAAAGGAGCTATTGTCTCAACAGTTACATCAGGAAATACCTATACAGTCACCTTTGTTTGGGCAAGGCGATATGCCACAGAATGTTGGCTTGTCTTACTGGTTTGCCTTAAATACCCTACCAGTGGCACGTACAGTAACACCTTATAGTCCCAAACCTCATGTAACGGTGGAACTTGAGCCTGTTCCTGAACCTATTACGGTAACACCAGATGTTTTTACTCCTAAAACATTTACACCAGAAAAGCCAGTAACCTTCACGCCAAAGCCTTTGGAAGAAGTGGTACAGCCTAGTCTAACTTTGACCAAGGTAACCTTACCTGTTAAACCTATTCCAAAAGAACTTCCAACGCCACCACAAGTTCCGACTGTTCATTATCATGCGTACCGTTTGACGACAACTCCAGAGATTATGAAAGAAGTAGTCAATAGTGACCAAGCTAATCTTCATGAGAAAACTGTCGCAAAAGATTCAACGGTGATTTATCCCTTAACAGTTGATGCCTTATCGTCCAATCGTTCTCAAACGACTAGTCTCATTTTTGAGGACTACTTGCCTGCTGGTTACCTGTTTGATAAGGAAACAACACAAAAAGAGAATGGAAACTATGTCCTTAGCTTTGATGAGACTAAGAATTTTGTGACCTTGACCGCAAAGGAAAACTTGTTGCAGGAGGTGAATAAAGATTTAACCAAGGTTTATCAATTGACCGCTCCCAAACTTTATGGAACTGTTCAAAATGATGGGGCAACCTATTCTAATAGCTACAAGTTGCTTTTGAACAAGGGCACAGCCAATGCCTATACAGTCACTTCAAATATTGTGACGGTTCGTACACCAGGTGATGGGGAAACAACCACACTTATTATGCCAGATAAAAACAATGAAAATGCGGATGGTGTTCTCATTAACGATACGGTCGTAGCTCTTGGTACAACCAACCACTACCGATTGACTTGGGATTTGGACCAGTATAAGGGAGTTCGTTCTGCTAAAGAGACAATTGCACGAGGCTTCTTCTTTGTGGATGATTACCCAGAGGAAGTGCTTGACGTGGTGGAAAATGGCACGGCTATAACAACGCTTGATGGTCAGGAAGTATCAGGCATAACGGTTAAAACCTATGCTTCGTTAAATAATGCCCCTAAAGACCTTCAAGATAAATTAGCTCGTGCTAAGATTACACCGACTGGTGCCTTTCAAGTCTTTATGCCAGATGACAACCAAGCCTTTTATGACCAATATGTCAAAACAGGTACATCTTTAGCTTTACTGACCAAAATGACGGTTAAAGATAGTCTCTATGGTCAGACAAAGACCTATACAAACAAGGCTTACCAAGTGGATTTCGGCAATGGCTATGAAACCAAGGAAGTGACCAACACCCTTGTTTCTCCAGAACCTAAGAAACAAAACCTCAATAAAGACAAAGTGGACATCAATGGGAAGCCCATGCTTGTGGGAACTCAAAATCACTATACACTCTCATGGGATTTGGACCAATACCGAGGGATTAAAGCAGACAAGTCTCAGATTGCACAAGGTTTTTACTTTGTGGATGATTATCCAGAAGAAGCTTTATTGCCGGATGAAGCAACTATTCAGTTTATCACAACTGATGGCAAAACAGTTTCAGGAATTATGGTGAAGTCCTATGCTCAATTATCAGAAGCTCCTAACACCTTACAAGCAGCTCTATCTAAACAAAAAATTCAGCCTAAAGGAGCTTTCCAAGTTTTCATGCCTGAAGACCCACAAGCCTTTTATGAATCTTATGTGACCAAGGGGGAGAATATTACCATTGTCACTCCGATGACTGTTTTGGAAACCATGATTAATTCAGGGAAGTCTTATGAAAACGTGGCCTATCAGGTGGATTTTGGACAAGCATATGAAACTAATACGGTGACCAATTTTGTCCCTAAAGTAACTCCACACAAGTCTAATACCAATCAAGAAGGCATTTCAATTGATGGAAAGACTGTCCTTCCGAATACAGTCAATTATTACAAAATTGTCTTGGATTACAGTCAATACAAGGACATGGTCGTGACGAATGATGTTCTTGCCAAGGGATTTTACATGGTAGACGATTACCCAGAGGAAGCCCTTACCCTAAATTCTGATGGCATTCAAGTTTTGGATAAGGATGGCAATCGTGTATCTGGTTTCTCTGTCAGCACCTACGCAAGTTTGTCAGAAGCTCCGAAAGTCGTTCAAGATGCCATGGCTAAACGTCAGTTTACACCTAAAGGAGCCATTCAAGTTCTTAGTAGTGATGATCCAAAAAACTTTTATGAGACCTATGTCAAGACTGGTCAAACCTTGGTTGTCACCCTTCCGATGACGGTTAAAAATGAGCTGACCAAAACAGGTGGTCAGTATGAAAATACAGCCTATCAGATTGATTTTGGCTTGGCTTATGTCACGGAAACAGTGGTCAATAATGTTCCAAAATTAGACCCACAAAAAGATGTGATGATTGACTTATCTCATAAAGATGAGAGCCTTGATGGGAAAGAAGTGGCCTTGCATCAAATCTTTAACTATCGCTTAGTTGGAGCGATGATTCCAAGTAATCGTGCGACAGAATTATTTGAATATGGTTTTGAAGATAACTATGATGAAAAGCATGATGAATATAATGGTGTTTACCGAAGCTATCTGATGACGGATGTTACCCTCAAAGACGGTTCTGTCTTAAAAGAGGGGACAGAAGTTACGAAATATACCTTGCAACAGGTGGATACAGAAAATGGCCTCGTGTCAATTTCATTTGATAAATCCTTCTTAGAGACTATCTCTAATGATTCAGCCTTTCAGGCAGATGTTTACCTTCAGATGAAACGGATTGCGACTGGTCAGGTGGAGAATACCTATCTCCATACAGTGAATGGCTATGTCATCAGCTCAAATACAGTTGTAACACATACACCTGAACCTGAAGAACCAAGTCCAAATCAACCCACACCACCTCAACCACCGATTGAGGTACATGAACCACCTGTTCCAGCAAGCATTTTGCCAAATACAGGGGAACAGGAATCCCTTTTGGGCTTGATTGGAGCTGGTATTCTACTTGGTACGGCTTATGGACTGAAGAAAAAGGAGGAGAAGTAGATGAATCCAAAAACCATTTATGAAAAGGATTCAGACCAAGATGGTTTGACAGATGCTCAGGAACTAGCTTTGGGAACCGATCCGCAGTCTGTTGACACAGATGGTGATGGTCAAGCTGATTTAGAGGAGCTACAATCTGGACATTCACCACTAGTCCCACAAAAGGAGTTGTACGATGACTTGGAACTTTGACACCATGAAAGAGGCTTTGTCTGAAATGGAGAAGGTCGATTACCAAGAGTTTATCAAAGCCTTTCTCTCTTTGGAATTAAGTATTTCTGATAGAACAATCCTCGATCAGGTTTATCAAGATTATATGGATGAGGATGACCTATCCTTGATTAGTGATGAGCTACGAGTTAAAGTTGATAGTTATCAGGATGAAGTACAGGCAGATATGACTGACATTCTGGAAAAGTTGTACCGAACAGGTGAAGGCTCTAGTTTTATTATGGATTTAATGTCCTCAAATAGTCTTTCAGACACCTTGGAACAGTATGAGGTTTTGGATAGTGACGATTATTCACCACTTAGCCTTGAAACCTTACAGGCCATGATTCAACAGGAATTGGCTATTTCCAGTCAGGATTATTTTGGAGATTTGGTTCACCTTGCCTTGCAAAAAGATTTACTAGACCAGAAAAGTCATTTCTTACAACACTATGTGGCAACTGTAATGGAAGGTATTCCACAAGAAAGAGACCAACGAGCCTTGGTCCTAGATTAACGCAAAGGGCTGAGAAAAACTCTCAGCCTTTTTTAAATGGGAGGGAAAATGAATCAAGAAGTCTTACTACAAATGATGAGAGCCACCATTCCTCGTGATAGAGCCTTGCTTGAGGCGTTTTTATATTACCAAGCTGAGCATTTTGATGAGGAGTGGGATAGTCTCGTTCATCAGTTTATAACCAATGGGCAAGAAATTAATAAATCTGTTCAGGTACTTCACTTTGAGACAGATGTTTCAGCTTTTGTCCAGGCTAGTCCTTATGATACTGCTCATGATCTATTGACCTATACACAAGTTTTCGGCCAAACTGGTCTCCAAAAACTCGACAAACTATCGCCGTCTGAAAAAGACTTGGTGATTGAAGTGGCATTGTTCAATCTGGCCACTCGTTTTCAATTATTAGACTCAAATGGACACTACCAAACTATTTCACCAGATTCTCTATTACAAAAGAGTAGGGGAGCTAATTTGGTCAATGTGTATCGAGTGGCTAATAATTTAGCTGATCGGATTAGCCGAGATATTGAGCAGTTTCTCTTGACTTACGAGCCTGAGCTTGAAACGAGAGCTGATGAAACTGTTCTAGAAAATGAAGAAACTGTTGATGAGCACAAAACAAGTGTTCATCAAGCAATATCTTTTCGAGAAGAGGGCTCTCTGGTTATTGCTAGTTTGGATGTAGATTTGTCCCAACTGGATATCCGAACTGGAAAAACAAATCATCTACCAGCCTATGAAGAGTTATCTTTACGACGTAAATTTGAGATTCTAACATATTTTGACCATATCCGAAATGAACGTTCCAGAGTTCCGAGTTTTAGACGAGGTGATTTTGACAAAGAGATGGAAATGACACCAGTCTTTGATGGCGAGGAGTTACTTACCTATCTAGAGGCTGATGGTAGTCCCTATGAGTTGAAACGAACGCTGACTACAGTCGAAGAAAAGGAATTAGAAAAAATTGGACGAGCTATTAGGATAGAAAATCAAGAAAAATTGACTCAGCTAGGGATTGAGCTATCTCAGTTTGAATCAGACCAAGTTGGTATTTTATTGGATGCGGTAGGTCGTTTTCGTTTAAAAAATGCGGACCTTGCTTTATTAGGTGGTTATCCCAAAGCCTCGGTAACTCAACTAGCCCTTGCGACAGAACTACTCCAAATGGGACTAAGTCATGAAATGGTTGAATTTTTCTTTGGTAGTCAGCTTTTCATTGAAGAGTTGCGACAAGTTGCCTACGCCTTTTTACACCAAGAACTCAGTAGAGAAGATGCGGAACATTTTGAAAAAGATAAACGCAATCAGCCAGATTTAACCCTCAGAGATTGGATGAGCAAGCTAGAGAAAGCTGAGAGAAAAGAAGTAGTTGATGAAGAATTCGCGGAAAATCCACTAGTCCAGAGAGTATTGGACACTTATCCTCTGGGGTCATTGGTTTCCTATAAGGGACAGGACTTTGAGGTCGTGTCGGTCAGCGATGCTCGATTGAACGGTTTGATTCGGATTGAGTTAGTCAATGATTTTTCGGATATCATTGAACAAAATCCAGTTCTTTATATGAGGACCTGGGAAGAAGTCAGTCAGGCACTTCATCAGCTAAAGGCAGAAAAACAAACAGAGTTAGAAGAAGCGGACCAAGAATTAAACCTATTCTCATTTCTGGAAGAGGAGCCAGTTCAGAGTATTGGACTATTGGAACCAGATGGTTCAGAAAAAGGTCATAACGATACTGAACTTGAAGAATCAGATAATCAAATTCCTGAAGAGGAAGTCGTCGAAACAATTCCAGAGATTCCAGTAACGGACTTTTATTTTCCAGAAGATATGACGGACTTTTATCCAAAGACTGCTAGAGATAAGGTTGAGACAAACATTGCGGCCATTCGTTTGGTAAAAAATCTAGAAGTAGAGCACCGCAATGCTTCATTAAGTGAACAAGAACTCCTTGCCAAGTATGTGGGCTGGGGTGGACTTGCCAATGATTTCTTTGATGACTATAATCCAAAATTTTCTATGGAACGAGAAGAACTGAAAAGCCTAGTCACTGATAAAGAGTATTCGGATATGAAACAGTCCTCTCTGACAGCCTATTATACAGACCCTGCCCTGATCCGTCAGATGTGGGATAAGTTGGAAAGAGATGGTTTTACAGGTGGCAAAATTCTAGACCCTTCCATGGGAACAGGAAATTTCTTTGCGGCAATGCCCAAACACTTAAGAGAAAAGAGTGAGCTATATGGTGTAGAGTTAGACACCATCACAGGAGCTATTGCCAAACATCTTCATCCCAATAGTCGTATTGAAATTAAGGGCTTTGAGACGGTATCTTTTAACGACAATAGCTTTGATTTGGTGATTTCAAATGTGCCATTTGCCAATATACGAATTGCGGATAACAGGTACGATAAGCCTTACATGATTCATGACTATTTTGTTAAAAAATCCCTTGATTTGGTGCATGATGGTGGGCAAGTAGCCATTATCTCTTCAACAGGAACCATGGATAAGCGAACAGAAAATATATTACAAGATATTCGTGAGACAACTGAATTTCTTGGTGGGGTTCGACTGCCTGATTCTGCCTTTAAGGCCATTGCAGGAACCACTGTCACAACTGATATGTTGTTCTTCCAGAAACACTTGGACAAGGGATATGTTTCAGATGAACTAGCCTTCTCAGGTTCCATTCGTTATGGAAAGGATAGTCGTATTTGGCTCAATCCTTACTTTGATGGAGAATACAATAGCCAAGTGCTAGGAATCTATGAAGTTAGAAACTTTAACGGTGGAACACTTTTTGTTAAGGGGACTAGTGATAACTTGATTACAAGTGTACAAACTGCTCTACATCAAGTAAAAGGCCCAAGAGAGATTAATAGAAATGAGGTCTTCATTAACTCAAATGTATTGACCGAACAAGTCATGGATACTTCCATTCCAGCTGAAATGAGGGAGAATCTGGGTCAGTACAGTTTTGGTTACCAGGGTTCTACAGTTTACTATCGAGATAACAAAGGCATTCGAGTCGGAACTAAGACGGAAGAAATCAGTTACTATGTCGATGAAGAGGGCGACTTCAAAGCATGGGACACCAAACATTCCCAAAAACAGATTGATAGATTTAATAGCTTAGAAGTTACAGATGGCACTGCTCTGGATGTCTATGTGACCGATGATGCAGCTAAACGCGGACAATTTAAGGGGTATTATAAAAAGACAGTTTTCTATGAAGCTCCTTTGTCTGATAAAGAAGTGGCACGAATCAAAGGAATGGTCGATATTCGCAATGCTTACCAAGAGGTCATTGCCATTCAACGCCATTATGACTATGATAAGAAGACTTTTAACCACTTGTTAGGCAAACTCAATCGTACCTATGATAGCTTTGTCAAACGCTACGGGTATTTAAACAGTACAGTGAACCGCAATCTTTTTGATAGTGATGATAAGTATTCGCTTCTGGCTAGTTTGGAAGATGAAAGTCTAGATCCAAGTGGAAAGTCTGTTATCTATACTAAATCCCTTGCCTTTGAAAAGGCTCTAGTGCGTCCTGAAAAAGAGGTTAAAAAGGTACATACTGCCCTTGATGCCTTAAATTCCAGTTTGGCTGACGGACGTGGTGTTGATTTCGCTTATATGATGTCTATCTATCAGGTTGAATCGAAGATGACCTTGATTGAGGAGTTAGGTGACCTCATTATGCCTGATCCTGAGAAGTATTTGAATGGGGAACTGTCCTATGTTTCTCGCCAAGACTTTCTGTCAGGTGATGTCGTCACTAAGTTAGAAGTGGTGGACCTATTCGTGAAACAAGACAATCAGGACTTTAACTGGCCGCATTATGCAGGACTTCTAGAAACAGTCAAACCAGCACGCATTACTTTAGCAGACATTGATTATCGAATCGGTTCACGCTGGATTCCTTTGTCTGTTTACGGAAAATTTGCCCAAGAAACCTTTATGGGGAAAGCCTATGAACTGTCAGACCAAGAAGTAACAACAGTCCTTGAAGTCAGTCCCATTGACGGAGTTATCACTTACCAATCTAAGTTTGCCTATACCTATTCCAACGCAACGGATAGGAGTTTAGGTGTACCAGGTTCTCGTTATAATAGTGGTCGTAAAATATTTGAAAATCTCCTGAATTCCAATCAACCAACCATCACCAAACAAATTGTCGAAGGGGATAAGAAAAAGAATGTGACGGATGTGGAGAAAACAACAGTCCTGCGTGCCAAGGAAACACACCTACAAGAACTCTTTCAAGATTTTGTAGCAAAATATCCAGAAGTCCAACAGATGATTGAAGACACCTATAACAGTCTCTATAATCGTACAGTATCAAAGACCTATGATGGTAGCCATTTAACCATTGATGGACTTGCCCAGAATATCTCCTTACGTCCCCACCAAAAGAATGCCATTCAACGGATTGTGGAAGAAAAACGAGCTCTACTCGCCCATGAGGTAGGGTCTGGAAAAACCTTGACCATGCTTGGAGCTGGTTTCAAGTTGAAAGAACTAGGAATGGTACATAAACCACTTTATGTGGTGCCGTCTAGTTTAACTGCTCAGTTTGGTCAAGAAATCATGAAATTTTTCCCAACTAAGAAAGTTTATGTGACCACTAAGAAAGACTTTGCCAAGGCCAAACGTAAGCAGTTCGTATCACGTATTATCACAGGCGACTATGATGCCATTGTCATTGGAGATTCCCAGTTTGAAAAAATACCGATGAGTCGAGAGAAGCAGGTTACCTATATCAATGACAAGCTGGAGCAACTCAGAGAAATCAAACTAGGAAGTGATTCTGATTATACGGTCAAAGAAGCAGAGCGTTCAATTAAGGGATTAGAACACCAACTAGAAGAACTCCAAAAACTAGAGCGGGATACCTTTATCGAATTTGAAAACCTTGGCATTGATTTCCTTTTTGTGGATGAGGCTCATCACTTCAAGAATATCCGTCCAATCACTGGACTTGGGAATGTCGCGGGAATCACCAATACTACTTCAAAAAAGAACGTAGACATGGAGATGAAGGTGAGACAGGTTCAGGCAGAGCATGGAGATAGAAATGTCGTTTTTGCGACAGGAACACCAGTCTCAAACTCCATTAGTGAACTTTTCACCATGATGAATTACATTCAACCTGATGTTTTAGAGCGATACCAGGTATCCAATTTTGATTCATGGGTTGGGGCTTTTGGGAATATTGAAAACTCTATGGAACTAGCCCCGACAGGAGATAAGTACCAACCCAAGAAACGGTTCAAGAAATTTGTCAACCTGCCTGAACTCATGCGAATCTACAAGGAAACTGCCGATATTCAGACCTCAGATATGCTCGACTTACCTGTACCTGAAGCTAAGATTATTGCGGTGGAAAGCGAGTTAACGCAAGCTCAGAAATACTATTTGGAAGAGCTGGTAGAGCGTTCGGACGCTATCAAGTCAGGTAGTGTTGATCCAAGTAGAGATAACATGCTTAAGATAACAGGTGAAGCCAGAAAACTAGCTATTGATATGCGATTGATTGCCCCTGCTTACTCCTTATCGGATAATCAGAAAATCCTTCAAGTGGTCGATAATGTCGAGCGGATTTACCGTGAAGGAGCTGAATACAAAGCCACTCAGATGATTTTCTCTGATATTGGAACACCTAAAAGTAAGGAAGAAGGCTTTGATGTCTACAATGAACTGAAAGCTTTGCTTGTTGATCGAGGGATTCCAAAAGAAGAAATTGCCTTTGTCCATGATGCCAATACTGATGAAAAGAAAAACTCACTGTCTAGAAAGGTCAATAGCGGAGAAGTACGGATTCTCATGGCTTCGACTGAAAAAGGTGGAACGGGTCTAAACGTGCAATCACGCATGAAAGCTGTCCACCACTTAGATGTTCCCTGGCGTCCCTCAGACATTGTCCAGCGAAATGGACGACTAATTCGACAAGGAAACATGCACCAGGAGGTAGATATTTATCACTATATCACTAAAGGGAGCTTTGACAATTACCTCTGGCAGACACAGGAGAATAAGCTCAAATATATCACTCAGATTATGACCTCAAAAGACCCTGTGAGATCAGCTGAAGACATTGATGAACAAACCATGACCGCCTCAGACTTTAAGGCCTTGGCAACTGGAAACCCTTATCTCAAACTCAAAATGGAGTTGGAAAATGAACTGACAGTTTTAGAGAATCAAAAACGAGCCTTTAATCGCTCCAAAGACGAGTATCGCCATACCATTTCCTATAGTGAGAAGCACCTCCCTATCATGGAAAAACGGTTGAGTCAATATGATAAGGATATTGCCCAATCCTTGGCAACAAAGTCGCAAGATTTTGTCATGCGATTTGACAATCAAGCAATGGATAATCGTGCTGAAGCTGGGGACTATCTGCGAAAACTCATTACCTATAACCGCTCAGAGACCAAGGAAGTCAAAACACTTGCCAGCTTTAGAGGATTTGATTTAAAAATGACAACACGAGGTCCTAGTGAGCCCTTACCAGAAACCATTTCTTTAATGATTGTAGGTGATAATCAATATACAGTCGCTCTTGATTTGAAATCAGATGTGGGAACCATTCAACGGATTAGTAATGCCATTGACCATATTATAGACGACCAAGAAAAGACAGAAGGGATGGTAAAGGATTTAAAAGATAAGCTACAAGTAGCCAAAGTAGAAGTTGAAAAAGTCTTCCCCAAGGAAGAAGATTATCAGCTTGTAAAGGCTAAGTATGATGTCTTGGCTCCCTTGGTTGAAAAAGAAGCAGAGATTGAAGAGATAGATGCAGCTTTGGCCAAGTTTAGTGAAGATACAACACCCCAAATGAAGCAACAAGTAGCACTCGAGATATAAGAAAAAAGGCTGACAAATATTTTTGAACGCGGTAAAATGAAGTCAAGAAATCACATAAGGAGCACAGACCATGACCAAAACAGTAGAAGAAATGCGTTATCAACTAGAAGAATGGTTGTCACAAGGCTTTACGAGTTCAGAAGATAGGGCAAACTACCAAACTTTAAAGGAACAGTATGAAGATGAAACTCTTGATTATAGCTTTTCAAAGCGTGAAATTACTGGACAGCTGGAACTCATCATCAAAACTCGTGAGAATGATTTTCCAAGCTTAGATGAGGTAACGAAGGCAGAATACCTTGATTTGGTTGCCCAACTTGATGATTTAGACAAGGGACAGGCTGACTACTATCGCAAGCAATTAGCCTAGAAAGAGGTGTAAGATGTTGGAACAAATTCTACAAAGCCTTTTGATTATCGTAGCAATAGGACTGATGTTGCTTGTCCTTTATCGGATTGTGAAAGTTTCAGGTGCTTTGATTCTTATCGGACTCATCGGTGGCTTAGTCTTTATTGAAATCTATGGAATCTACCTCTTCTTTACGGAAAGGTATCTCTATACAGAAGATTTAGCCACCAATGGTATTTGGAGTTTTACAGGATTCTTTATTATTTTTAATATTCTGCTTGTTCTTGGACTGATGACCAACCTCGTGAAAAGTAGAATTACGGAATACAAATAGGGCTACTTGATTCTAGGTAGTCTTTATTTTTGTATGTTTTTGATTAAGTGTAGATAGATGAAATTGGATTATAGGAACTTAGTATCTCTTTTTGTCTTGATTGTGATACGTGAGTGTATATCTGGGTAATCGAAATAGAACTGTGTCCAAGTATCTGCTGGATGTACCGAATATCGACATCATTATCTAATAACATCGTAGCAAAGCTGTGGCGAAACATATGAGGTGTAATAGTTGTAGTGAGTCTGGTTTGTATTTTGGCTGTTTTTAGAAGCAAACGAACACTTTGTTCTGTCAGTGGTTTTTGTAGGGTTTTTCCAGGAAATAAATAATCGTCTGTATGATTGCAATAACAAGTAATATAAGCTTTTAATAACTGAAAAGTTCGTTCATCCCCAATAAAAATCATACGCTCTTTTTTACCTTTTCCTAGAATTTGGAGTGTTTGTTCAGTGAGATTGATATCCTTGATTTGAATATGACACAGCTCAGAAATCCGAATGCCAGTAGAAAGTAATAAGGAGACAATTAACAAATTTCTTTTAGCTTTCTGTTTTTGATAAATAGTTTTGGCTGAGATAATCTTCTTTTGTAGATAGGTATATAGGATTTTTAAACTAT
>NZ_JARQPJ010000031.1:0-21084 GCF_046032515.1 Streptococcus suis
AGGCTGTGGTAGGATTACCCCAAATGGATAGAGTAGCTAAACTAGCAATTTACAACACGACTTCTTGTCGCACCTCATTTTCTGGATCTACAATAATAATTTCAGTATCACTATCTGCTTCCTTGAGCTTAGTAGAGATGATTTCATGTTTTATCGCCATCCCTTTGCCCGCTCCAGAAGTCCCTAAAATCAAACCTGACGGAGTATTTAACTTACCACGGTCAATACTGATGATATTACTTGAGATTTGATTGATGCCATAAAATTTCCCACCCTTGTCTTGAATATCTACGGAAGTCCAAGGTGCATTCACGGCAATATTTGAAGTCAATAGAGACCGAGAAACACCTTCAAGATAGTTCTTCCCAAATGGCAAGAGACTGTTAAAGGCTGCTTCTTGCATATAGGTCAAGTTGTCAATAATCATGTCATTTGACCCCGCCACTTGCTTGATAATATCAAGAGATTGTTTGAGTTGATCTTCAGTATCCGCCAGCACGCCAATTAGAAATACGGTGTCAAACAGTTTATCTCCTGTTTGGGTCATGGTTTGAAGAAGAGCTTCAGCTTCATCGATGTTGTTCTCAAGAACATGGCCGACCTTCTCCAAATAGATTCCAGTCCGAGCCATCTTTTGTTGTTCACCAATCTTTTGTGATTCCATCAAGGTCTTCTTGGTTCGTAGCTTGGTCATGGTTTCAGACTTGGTAGAGCCTTTGGCATGTAGGCTAATCATCACTTCCAAATCTGACTGCATGAGGTCTCGAATAAATTTATCCCCTAACTCCATGCCATAGTCACGAACATAAACAATCTGTAATAATCGTTCGTCCAATTCAATATGATTCTTGTGTTTAAAGGAAAGGTAGGTTGGGGCAATAAAGTGTTTGGTGGATTGACCTGAGAGCGTCAAATCCTTGTAAGAGAACGGTAAATGATTTTCGCCTCGTAACATATCCGCAAGGACATTTATTCGCTCCTCTCCACCGAGCAAACCAAGAGATACATCAATCTCTGAAAAGCCACTCTTGAAATATTCTCCAATTTGTGACAGAGAACGAAAAGCTAGTTTTGGTGTTTGGTCGCTCTTGCCAAATGAAAGAAACTTGACGGCTGAAAAGTTGTTCTCACCCGCCTCTAAGTTAGCATCCATCATGCGATTCAATTCATCACGATAAGCATCAAATCCATCTTCCTGTAAGGAATAGAGAATACTCTTACGGAATTTTTCCAAATTAACTTTTTGATTGAAAATAGTCAGTTGGAAATTGGTCTGATCATCCAGTGAATTGATTAAATCGGAATATTTCTCAACAATAGCTCCTTTATCGTCTAAGCCAACTGTTTGGTAATTGACATCTCCTAAGAGATAGGTTTGTGAAAAATAGCTTGGACTGACCTGCATAAGGCCATTCTGAAAAAGCCCTTGATAGGCTAACGTATTTACAGTAGAAGGTCTGTTCTCCTGCTTCTGTATTTTCGTCTTTTGCTTTTTGTCATTAGAAGAGGTCTTTGGTTTCATTGAGTGTTTTAATTTTTTCACGTTGGTCTCCTTTTCTTCCAGTAAATGTTCGTTCTGGTACTGTTAGTTCATAATGAAAACGGTACTTGAGATAGGTTTCAAATGGTAAATCGTTGGGGCGATAGACCCCAAATAACATGAGTGGAATGGTAAAGCTAAAAACAAAACAATAGACAAACCAATCCCCAAATTGCCAGTAAAATAGGTTCAAGCCCAATACCAAAATGGTTAGGGCGACGGCTGGAAATACAAAAATAACCTGTCTAGTCGTAAACCCTAACCATGCACGGTGTTGAACCTTTGAAATGTCCTTAAAGACACGAGTGTTCATAAATAATAACTCCTTCTTTGATAAAAGGACTAAGATGAAAATCTCAGTCCAGTTTGAATTGCTTCATGATTTTGACGCAGTAGACGTCTGAACTCTCTACGCTAGTTCCTAGCTATGACAGTTCTAGTCGTCCTTACGGAGGTAAGACGACGTAATCGACTGCAAAGCAGTTCCGATTCCTGTCCTACTCTCACATCCCCAAAATACTTCGGGCGGTTCGTTGACTGCCAACTAAGGCAATGATTAACAATATGGCTTGTACCAAACCACCAAACATAATGGCAAGTGATTCCATAACTCCAGCTCCATTTGATACGGCAATCTTTCCAGCCGATTCAAACAAGGGAACAAGAGATACAATTAGAAAAATCAAAATACCTTGAACGGCATAGACCATTATATTCTTAAGGTAGCCAATCCCAACACTTCTCCAGTCATCACTAAGGAAGGTTGGAATGGTAACAGGGGCAAAAGGAATCATCAGATAGAGTTGGATAAAGCGAATGGTAATCAAGATATTGACAACCATGATGCTGGCCATTCGTACCAACCAAATGAGAATCGCAAAAAAGCCAATAATCATTTTTCCTACAATTCCAGATCCCTTAATGCCTGAGATGGTATCATAATTAGCACCACCATTCGTGACAAGACTTGCCACTTGTTCAATAACATAAGAGGCAATGGCAATAATAGCTTCCACAATAACCGTCGTATTGGTAATCACGACCGCGACCATGATGTAGCTGACAATCATAGGTGCTATGGCTTCAAAGGTCATTGCACCACCTGAGTTTGCGATTTTCTTGGCCATTTTTGAAAATTCGAGTACGAGAACAACCGCAAGAATAGCTACTCCCAAGGGTTGCATAATCCCCTTGGTAATGGCTGTCATGTAAGACCACACCGTCGGATTAAAGTCCGCTAGTGACTTAACCAAGTTGGCGGTTGATTCTAAATCCACTTGAAACCCTTCAAAAAGGCTGTCGCTAGATACTTTTTCAGAGGCTAGATATACAAAAGGTGACGTAAAATTCATTATCATGTCATGTGCTGTCCTCCCCTAAATGGTAATCTGAGTCACAAAAGCACCAGCGGCTCCCACCATGACCCCACCAACAATTTCTAGAATGGCATTTCGGACACCTGGTCCACCATCTTTAATATTGGTTGAAAGGTTGATAATGCCCATGACAACAAGAAAGGCTCCTACTGCAATTAAGCCTTTTTGTAATAGAGACATGGCTTGGGAGAACATGGAGCTGGCGTCCACTCCGTAAACAAAGCCTGATAGTTTTTGATTCATATAATTCCTCATTTCTATTAATGTAGTGTCGTTTCTGTGCTTAAATCCCTAATTCTATGACCTGACAAATCTACTTCTTCCTCAGCGGTTAGGGGAGTGATGTGATAGTGCCACCAGCGTACATCGGTTTCCTTATCCGCAAGCCATTTCCAATTCTTATGTTTGAGAGGAAAATATTTCTTGGTTCGAAAAACAGGAATCCCTGCAATGCGTACGAGGCACTCATCTCGTTTCATATTCCCTACTTCATCAGCCGTCATCAAGTCACGGGCAATTTTCTGGTGAGAGGTCGAACTTGAACCAGTCTGCCCAAAAGAACGACTGGTGCTTCTGACATCAACGGTTTGTTTGCCTAAAAGACCACTCATGAATTTGAAAGTTTCCTCGTCATTCCCACCCAAATAGAGGAGACTGTCACAGTTCCCCAGAATAGTTTTCCAAGCCTCTTTTTCCTTATAAAGTCCTTGGAGTTGGGCGATATTTTGCAAGATTGGTACTAGACTCATGTTCCTAGAGCGAACTGTTGAGGTTTGTTCGGCGAAGTCTGGGATTTCCCCAATATTCGCAAACTCATCCAGATAGCTTCTAACATGAATCGGCAGTTGCCCTTTAAAGTCCACATCAGCCTGTCTGGTCAAAGTAGAGAAAACCGTAGAGAAAAATAAAGCAGATAGGAAACGAAAGGTCGTATCATTGTCTGGAATAACAAGATAGACCATGGTCTTTTGAGTGCCCCACGTTTTCAAATCCATAGTGTCTCTTTGCGTCAAATCAATCACCGATTGGATATTAAAGAGGGCAAACTTAGCGGTCGTCACAGCAATGACCGAATCCAAGGTCTTGTCCTTGTAGTTTTGAAAATCTGCCCAGTTTCTCATGGTAAAGTTCTCGTGACCGTATTTTTTAGCGTAATCTTCAAACAGGACTTCAAGAACACTTTTGTCCTGATTGTCCCCCTTTGATAAGAGTTTAATGAGTTTACCAATCTCAGAAAAGGCTGGATAACGGCCACGCTTACGTCTTGCTTCCTGCTCTTGCTTGGAACTTCCTGGAGGATTGTAAAAATCCACCAAATAAGAGGCAATAGCTCTCACCAATGTCATGGAAGCCTCGTCCCAAAATGGATCACTGCGAGAGCCAGACCCACGGGTATTGTTAAAATAGACCGTTAACATGCGGTTCAAATCATTCTCTGTTTCTACATAACGAAAGGGATTAAAACCGTCTGAATTGGTCATATTAACCAAGTCTAAAACCTTGACCTGATAACCGTTTTCTAAAAAGAGTTTACCTGTCTTCTCAGCCAAATGGTCTTTCGGATCTACGACAATATTGGAACAATTAAGTTGGATAAGGTTGGGTTTCACAAAGCGAAAGGTCTTACCTGCCCCAGAACCCCCAATGACAATCAAATTTTTATTTCGATCAAACTGGGGTTTCTTCTTTTCCAACAAGGTTAGACGAACATCACGAGCCAAAATCGTGTCATTGAAAGGATTCTTACTGTAAAAGTTCCGCTTTTCCTTACTGGTTCCAAATCGTGCAGAACCGTATTCTTCCCCTTCTCGATAGACTTTCTGTCCTGTCGATACATAAAGATAGACTAGTGTCATCGTTAGAACCCCAAGGATAAAGGCAAGAAGAGATTTTTGAGTAAAGGAAAATAGCCATAAAGGATTGAAAACCTGATTTAACCCCTCTCCTAAGAGGTAGGCAAATCGTTCCATAGGTGGGGCATTGGTTAAACTATCATAGAGTAGAGTTAGACGATGGCAGAAATAGCCAAAGGCGAGCCCCAAGAGTCCAAAGACAAATGCTTTTTGCCTGGAATACATTACAAGGTCACCTCCTTGGTTTTGACTGCCGAAGGTTCTGTCACTCTAATTTTCTCTTTGGCCAGTTCTATCTCTTGGTCCAAGGTTTTATCAAAGGTTAAACCTTCTAGCTTCTCTGGATTAGACATCAGTTTCTTCAACAATTCATCCAAGTGATGATCGAGCAAGGTCTTATCCTTGGCATAAAAGTAGAGATAGTCTTTTTGCCAACTAATTGCGATTGGCAGTTTTTCTGACTCCATCAACTCCTTAAATTTCTCCACATCGATTGGCTTATCTAGAATGTCTTTACTAACATCAATCGCTTCAATGGCATAAGGACTTTGAAGGAGTTCTTCCAGTTTTTGAACCCCAATCTTATAAGCTGAATCTTGAGCTAAGGCTTGCCTAGCCGACCATTCTAAGAGCTTTAAGAGGGTTCTAACTGTCAATAAACTACTTCTTTCCACGTATTGCATCGCTTGACGTTCTTGTTGTTCAGATGACATGGTGACCTCCTCTTTTTTTCGATTCCCTCTCAAACATAAGCTGTTTCCATAATACGGAAACACTCTTGATTTTGGTATCACAAGAAAGTTACGACATAAGCCAAACTATTCCAAAGTAAATGTAAGATGATTGCCGTCATACAATCAGTTTTCAATCGAACAGCAGCCAAGGTCAAGCCAAGACAGCTATACATGAGCCAACTCCCTAACTGATTGGGGCCATGGGATAGAACAAAGAGAAAACTGGTCACGCCTATTTGTACAAAAGGGAATGTCAATTTTTCCCACAGCAATTGCCTATAAACAATCTCTTCAAGGAGACTTGCATTGACCAGAAACAATAAAAAAATAACATGTGGAACTTGTTTTCCTACTTGTAACAAGACCGCTTGATTCCTAGTATGAACTGGAAAAAGAAAACTGATGAAGACTGCAAAAGCAACCATAGCCACAAAGCCAAGAAGAAACCATCTTAGGCGATTTCTTAAGGTTATATTTTTTGCTTGAACAGTTTTATGACGGGCAATCTCTAAGCAAGTTACACTTAATAGGACCAATTGTAGCAAGACTAAGACCTTAATCGTCACATAGTCTTGTAGGTATAAACTCACCAGAAGACCGTTAAGCTGTATGGCTAGATAAAACAACACTATCCTTATCATTATCACCTCTTGAATAAATCTTCATAATCAATATCTAAGACTAGAACGATTCGCTCAACCCATCTTGTCTGGGGCATCAGACGATTGGATTTGTAATGTCGCAGTTTTTGATAGAGACGATTAAACTCACTTGGATAAACATATTGACCGTTGAATACTTTGCGAGCTAGTTCTGCCCAAGTGAGGTCTTTTTCTGCCAGAATAATCTCTAAATTGTCCCAAAATCGTTCATTCATCTTCACACCTACCCTGTCACCTGTTTCATCAGACTGGCCTGAAACAGCTCTTCTTTTACTTGTCTGGGAAGAAAAGTACGCACTTCGTCTAATCCAATAGCTGGATAGACGTGATTCTGACAGACAATGAGAGGCAGACGAAGGTTTTGGTCTGGCTTTTGGAGAATGAGCTGAATCATCTCATTCAAACTTATCGAATATTGACGTTTAAAGCGAAGAAATCGTGGCGACAGCAACTCAAAACAATCCGTGGTTTTGGCAAAGAGTGACAGTAAGATTTCACGGTTTACATCACACGCTTTTGTACAACGATAAGTCACCCCATAGTTGGTCAAAATGGTTAGTAAGTCTTGATTTGTATTGACATTATTTCCTAGATATACCTCAAGCATAGGCACCTCCTTATAGGGTTAGGCTATTTTCAACTGTTGGTTCAGGAGTTGAGAAATAGCGACTCATATCAATGGGCATCCGTCCTTCACCAAAGCACTTGACCGTCACTAGAGTCGTTAAAATGCCCTCCTTTCCCCTAGCAGAATAATTTTCACCAAAGGCACGAAAGGCCAGGTGATTGTCTTTCGTCAAGAGAGTATCTACACCATTTTTAATATCCCTAGTTTCCATAAAATCCGAAATCCGATGAAGATTGGATTCGTAGAATAGGGGATCATTCATCTCCTTGTGGTAATCATCTTCAAAAGTCACCTCAAAGTCACAATCAAAATTGGGGAGCGACAGTATCTTTTGTAATAACTGATTGGTTTCAACTTGGTGAATACGTTCTTCTAATTCAGTACAATCTAGGATACTTTTCTTATGTAGTAGGTTCATGTTTTTCTTCCTCTTCCGTTCTTCTAAATTCTCTGGCAATGGCTTCAATAACTGTGACAGTCACGCTATTGCCGGCCTGTTTGTATAGTTGGCTCTTACTAGAAACACTCTCTGCTCTTTCATAAGCCCAGTCAGGAAAGCCTTGAAGTCTGAAACACTCTCTTGGTGTCAGTCGTCTTATTTTCAGGCGATAGAGTTTTCCTTCTAAGACAATGCCTGTGACTTCATACCACTTATCCTGTCGATATTCCAGAGCAGCAACCACCACTCCCATATTGTCTGAAGTTGTCAAGGTATTGGATATTCCCTTTCCCACTCGTCCCCTACGTTTGGTTGAGTCTGGATAAGCCAGATTGACAGAATCTCCAAGAGTTGCCTTTGCGTACCCTGTTTTTGTGGCTTCCTTGATTTTCAGAAATGGCAGCTCCTCCCTCAGCAAAATCTTTGGCACCTTGTCTCCACCTTGCATGGTGGTCAAAGTCGGTGACAAGCCAGATATGTCAAATACTCTTCCAGTCTGGTCAAAGCTAGTCGGCAGATTTCCTGCGACAACAACCCCGTGTCTGTCTTGACTTGTCAAAGTGAACATAGGGTCTTGGTTATCCTTAAAGCGACGCCCATGTTGCCGTTTTTCAAGTCTATCTGGTGTTAAGACTGGAATGGCGATTTTAGCCCCCTCTCCTTTACCTCTTGTTAGTGTAGGAGCAAGTCCACTCGTCAGATAGACTTCACCATTCAAA
Organism: Streptococcus suis; assembly: GCF_046032515.1. Lineage (GTDB taxonomy): Bacteria > Bacillota > Bacilli > Lactobacillales > Streptococcaceae > Streptococcus > Streptococcus suis_AL. Next base: position 7,952 of record NZ_JARQPJ010000031.1, read on the forward strand.
CCACGTTTAGAGGGATTGATATTTCCTAGCCTTTCAAGATGAGCTGGGCTGTTTTCTCTTCTGAGAGGAAATAAGAATCTGGTACGGTATCTTCTAGAATGTCCGATAATAAAAACCCGCTCTCTGTTTTGCGGGACTTGGAAGTCCTTACTGTTAAGCACCTGCCATTCGACATCATACCCCAATTCATCCAGCGTGGAGAGGATTGTGGCGAACGTCCGTCCCTTGTCGTGATTGAGTAGGCCTTTGACGTTTTCCAAAAATAGAAAACGTGGTTGGATTTGTTTGGCCGCTCGAGCAATCTCAAAAAAGAGAGTCCCTCGAGTATCTTCAAATCCCAATCGTCTTCCTGCGAGTGAAAAAGCTTGGCAAGGAAATCCCCCGCAGATAACCTCCACTTGCCCTCTAAATTGTCTAAAGTCATGGTCTGTGACCTCTTTAATATCATGGTATTCTATTTCTCCTTCTGTGTTAAACATGGCTTTATAGGATGTTCTAGCGAATTTATCAATTTCACAAAAACCCAAACACTCATGGCCCTGTGATTCCATTCCTAGTCTAAAACCACCTATCCCAGCAAATAAATCTAAAAATTTCATTTTTCCTCTCTTTCCAAATAAAAAGAGCCTTACAATTTGTAAAACTCTTGCCTATATATGATCATCCATTTCTGGTGCACGAATGATTTCAACAATCAAAATGATGATAGAAATCAAATAGATTCCACCTAGTATCCACCAAATCATCTTAATCACCTCCCTTTACTTCTTGTCGTCTCAATTGCTTGGTCCACTCTGACAGCACACCATTAAACACGTATTCAGCTATCACTTCTGCTGACCGAGCAAATCTCATATGTTCCAATGCGTACTGATAACGCTCACTAAAATAGATCATGGCATAGTCACTAGCCGACTGAGATAGACCTGTCTGTCTTAACTGGTCATGAACCAAACCCCAAATATAGTCTCGATCGTACTTGGTCACGGCATCGACTTTTGAAGAAAAGTTTTCTTCTTGTTTGTCATCTACAAGCTGAATCTCCTCCTCGTCCTCAATAAGAAAATCATTCCCTTCAGTTTCACTATATTTAGTCTCACTTCCTTCAGTCTCACTTCCATCAGTCTCACTAGGGGCTGAATTTAAGACCGGCCCCGTCTTACTCTGAGACCCCCCTAGTGTTTTTTTAACACTAGCCCCGTTTGAATCTAAGACTGGGGTAGGTTCATGTTCTAATTCCCCCAAGTAAATTTTATTGGCCATACGACCTTTTTCGCTAGAGGACTGTTGGACTTCATCAATTAAGCCATATTCTCGTAAGGTTTTCTTGATAGAGAGTATTTTTGACTTTGAACAGCCTAAAAGTGCCATCAGATTTGAATTGGAATAAATCAAATAAATTGCCCCATCCTCATCAATCCAGCCTTTACTCAAAGACAACTCCAACCGATCTTTTAAAACCGCGTAGGCTACCTTAACCTCCAGCTTCATATCCTTATACCGTTCACTCTCAAACAAGACTTTTGGGAGTTTATAATAACGCTCTGATGTCTGATATTGATTAGCGGTAATTCGTTTCATGATTGTCCCTCCAAGACTAAAATTCCAACATTTCCAAATTCATCAAATCGGATTAAACCTAGTTGTTCCATTTCATCAATTAGCTGAGTTGCTTTCACAATATCAACTCCTAAAATAGTCACGAGATGACGTATCACGATTTGGCGTGATGATTGTTCCTACTTTTTCATGAATTCCTCCTTAAAATAAAAAAACGAGAACACTTATTAAAATGTTCTCGCTTGTGCGATATGATATTATAAATAAAAAATAAATTTTTCCTCCTTAATAACAGATTGTAGAACACTCAAATCCTTGATTTGACAGCGTTTTAAGCACCTGTCATTATTATGACACAATCCCCACCTGGAAAAGCAACACCAGACCAACGATAACGCTTGGGATCTCGAATCTGTACAACGACCTTCCCTTTCTTATCTTCGATTAGACACATGTTGGTCAAAGTGACCATTTCTTTTCTAGCCATTTTCTCCCTCTTTCTGTTTTAAAATCATTCTATATTCTGTGCGTTCTGCGCCTAAATTGACTGTTTTTTTGACACCATCAAATCGGAAGCCCACTTTTTCATAGAAGGCAATGGCACGCGCATTCCCCTCCAATACCCAGAGAGTAACAGTTTCGTAGCTCTGCAATTTTTCCAAAGCTGCCTGCATGAGCTGGTAGCCTATCTTCTGATCATAATAGTCCGCCAAGACATAGAGGGCGTAGAGCTCCCCTTCCCCTTGCAAATCCTCCTGACTAGACGAGCCGTAACAGGCAAAGCCAACCACCTTATCATCCATCACAGCTATCAAGATATTCTGAGGATACCGAACTGCCCAGTCTTGACAGCGTTCTAAGGTGTAAGTATTCTTTAAAAATTCCTGAGGTAACAAGTCAGCATAGGCCTCCTGCCACGATTTCCAATGAACATAGGCCTTGCCTAGTATTTCACTTTTCGTTTCCAGTGGTTTAATCATCATCTAAAGGACCTCCGAATTTTTTCCTCTAGTATACATTAAAAAACAAGTTGGCACAAGACCCAATGTCATTAAGTTAACTAACCTATCACGTTTTGTGGTGGGTTAGTTAACTTAATGACATTGCCGTCAACTCTTTCTTACCTTTTTTATCAAATCTAACAGCTAATAACAGGAGAGACACTCCACCCACCACCAATAGTCCGGTTTCTACAGAGCCAGTATTTGGCAAAACTTGAGACGTGCTTGTCGATGGAGTAGATGCTGTGCCAGTAGCTGGACGATAGATCAGGTAATAATTTGCATCCGTTTCCTGAGCTAAGCCAGGCAAGTCACGAATAATCAACTCCTTTTCTGCATCTGTCAATTCTTGCTCTGTCACATAGGAATAATTGATAGACTGAGCACTAGCTGACGGTGCTGCTGCGACCGACGATGCAAAAAACAAACTTGCTACAGCTGCCGAGACAAGTCCAATTGACAGTTTCCGAAAACCGAACCGCTATCGTTTTTCACCAAAAATATTTTTCATAAAAACTCCCCCTATTCCCTAAATAGTATAGAAACCATTATAACCTTTTATAGGGACGAGGCTGGGCAAAAAGTCCAAAGCCACTTCTCAGAGTTCGTATCAACATCTCAGCGCAGTGGTTGATTGGCTTAAACAGTCTGGGGGACTGTTTAAGGTTGGAGATAGGATTTGCAAAGCAAATCTCAGCAGTTCGTGTTTCACACTCCAAATCTGGCCTATACGACTGATGCGAACAGAGTTCGCTTCATCTCCAACCTCAAACTGTCTCCCAGACAGTTTGAGCTGTGCAGGGGTGGGAGTGAAACAGTCTGGGGATAGACTGTTTTAGCTCAACAACTTAAAACGAAAAATTGTTGGCGAACTCTTTTTGACTAGTTGAGTTCTTTCCCACTCCCAAGTCCACAAGTAAAAATTTTAAGTATTATAAAAGGTGGCAGGTCAATTTCTACCTGCCGCCTCTTGTAATTTCATTCTACTTAAATCACTGAACCTAGTAACTCTTACTACATATTCTTCAACTCAATGACCATATCACGAATCTGGGCTGCCAGTTCAAAGTCAAGCACTTCTGCTGCTTCCTGCATTTGACCTTCCAGTTTCTTGATCATAGCCTTACGTTCATCTTTATTAAGAGCATTAAAGTCCACAACCTCTTCCTTGTCCTGAGCGACAGCCTTGGTCACGCTAATCAGGTCACGGATTTCCTTTTTAATAGTCTGTGGAATGATACCATGCTCTTCATTATAAGCCATCTGGATCTGACGGCGGCGAGCTGTTTCTTCCATGGCTTTCCGCATGGACTCGGTGACCTTGTCCGCATACATAATCACATGACCCTCAGAGTTACGAGCCGCACGACCGATTGTCTGGATGAGTCCACGCTCATTACGGAGGAAACCTTCCTTATCCGCGTCCAAGATAGCAACCAGACTAACTTCTGGCACGTCAATCCCTTCACGCAAGAGGTTAATCCCTATCAGAACATCGAAGACACCCAAGCGGAGATCACGGATAATCTCCGTACGCTCCAAGGTCTTGATGTCCGAGTGCATATACTTGACCTTGACGCCCATTTCTTTCAAGTAGTCGGTCAAGTCCTCTGCCATTTTCTTGGTCAGGGTAGTGATAAAGGTTCGCTCGTCTTTTTCAACACGGGCATTGATTTCACCCAGGAGGTCGTCCATTTGGCCCATAGTTGGACGGACTTCCACCTCAGGATCCAGAAGCCCTGTTGGCCGGATAATCTGCTCGACAACGGTATCGGTCTGCTCCATTTCATAGTCACCCGGCGTTGCAGATACATAGACAATCTGGTGGACATGGCTCTCAAATTCTTCCCTGCGCAGCGGACGGTTATCCAATGCGCTCGGGAGGCGGAAACCATAGTTGACCAACATCTCCTTGCGTGAGCGGTCACCATTGTACATCCCCTTAATCTGCCCCATGGTCATGTGGCTCTCGTCAATCATAATCAGATAGTCCTCAGGGAAAAAGTCCAGCAGGGTATAAGGAGGCTCGCCCTCGCTTCGCCCGTCCATGTGTCGTGAATAGTTCTCAACTCCATTGGTATAGCCCATTTCTCGAAGCATCTCGATGTCGTAGTCGGTTCGTTGTTTCAATCGCTGAGCTTCTAAGAGTTTTCCTTCTGCCTCAAAGACCTTGAGCTGCTCTTCCAGTTCCGCCTGAATCTTGGCAATAGCCGTTTCCATGTGGTCATCGTTGGTCACGAAGTGGGTGGCAGGGAAAATGGCCAAGTGATCCACATCGCCCAAAACCTTACCAGTCAGGCTTTCAATCTCACGAATGCGGTCGATTTCATCACCGAAAAATTCCACACGGAAGGCATGTTCGTCACGGGAGGCTGGAAAGACTTCTACTACATCCCCACGCACACGGAACCGTCCCCGTTGGAAGTCAATGTCGTTGCGCTCAAACTGGATATCTACCAGAGAATTGAGCAACTGATCACGGGAAATCTCCTGACCTGGTCGCAGACTGACCACGCTGTCAGAATATTCCTTGGGCGAACCCAAACCATAGATACAAGAAACCGAAGCTACAACAATAACATCGTTTCGCTCCAGCAGGGCTGAGGTTGCTGAGTGACGGAGTTTGTCAATCTCATCATTGACCGAGCTATCCTTCTCAATATAGGTATCGCTGGACGGGACATAGGCTTCGGGCTGGTAGTAATCGTAGTAAGACACGAAGTATTCGACTGCATTTTCTGGGAAGAATTCCTTGAACTCACTATAAAGCTGACCAGCTAGGGTCTTGTTGTGGGCGATGACTAGGGTCGGCTTATTGACACGGGCAATGACCTGGCTCATGGTGTAGGTCTTACCAGTTCCTGTTGCCCCCATGAGAATCTGGGCTTTTTCGCCCCCCTCGATGTTATCGACCAAGGTTTCAATGGCTTGGGGCTGGTCGCCAGATGGTGCATATTTTGATACAAGTTTAAATTGGTTTTCAGTATTTCGATTAATCATACTTCTATTTTATCATAAGTTCGACTAATGGAGAAATATTCTAAACCATTCACAACTATGTTCAAAATATTAAATTTTCTCACATTTTAATGACTTTACATGTCAGAAATTCTAACATTATAAAAACCTCGATTTTGCATTAATTTTCAGAATATGATATACTAGGACAGTTATCTTATAATAGAAGGAGTATGGAAATGAAGAAAAAATTACTCATATTATTGGCAAGCATTCTGCCAGTATTCTTTATTTTTACTGGCATTAAAGCTGACGATACTATTGATATCGTATTTGACAATGCTTACGCCCCATTCGAGTTTAAAGACTCAGATCAAATTTATAAAGGATTAGATGTTGACATCATCAACGAAGTAGCCAAGCGCTCAGGTTGGACCATGAATCAAAGCTTCCCAGGATTTGATGCAGCTGTCAATGCTGTACAGGCTGGATCTGCGGACGCCCTAATGGCAGGTACAACTATCACCGAAGCGCGTAAGAAAGTATTTACTTTCTCAGACCCTTATTTCGACACCAAAATCGTTATCGCTACCACAAAGGCAAATACCATCTCTTCATATAAGGACCTTAAAGGTAAGACTGTTGGTGTCAAAAATGGTACTGCAGCCCAAAACTTCCTAGAAGAAAACAAAGACAAGTACGGATACAACGTAAAAACTTTTGATACTGGGGATTTAATGTACAATAGTCTTTCTGCTGGTGCAGTGAATGCCGTAATGGACGACGAAGCGGTTATTCAATACGCTATCCAACAAGGTCAAGACTTAAGCATTGATATGGATGGCGAAGCTATCGGTTCATTCGGATTCTCTGTAAAAAAAGGTAGCCAATATGAATACCTTGTTGAAGACTTCAACAAGGCTTTAGCTGAGATGAAGAAAGATGGCACCTACGAAACAATCATGAACAAATGGTTAGGAGCTTCTACCACTTCTGCCGAAAGCACAGATTACTCATCTCGTTTAAGCTTAACAGGAAACGCATCAGCTAAAGCAACACCTGTCAAATCAAGCTACACAATTGTGGCAGATTCTTCTTTTGCTCCATTTGAATACCAAGATGAATCAGGTAACTATGTCGGAATCGATATGGAATTAATCAAGGCAATCGCTGAACAACAAGGATTTACCATTACCATTCAAAACCCTGGGTTCGACGCTGCACTAAATGCTGTTCAAGCTGGACAAGCTGATGCAGTTATTGCCGGTATGTCTATCACAGATGCTCGTAAGGAAATCTTTGACTTCTCAAACGCCTACTATACTTCAAACATCCTATTAGCTGTTAAAAATGGTAGCGACATCGCTTCTTACGAGGACTTAAAAGGGAAAACTGTTGGAGCTAAAAATGGTACTGCTTCATATAGCTTCTTAGAAGAAAACAAGGCAAAATATGGTTACACCCTAAAAGCCTTCGACGAAGCTTCAAGTATGTATGACAGTTTAAACTCTGGTTCTATTGATGCTCTTATGGATGACGAAGCCGTTCTTCTATATGCCATCCAACAAGGTCGCAACTTTGCAACACCAATTCCTGGCGAAAAATCAGGTGAGTACGGATTTGCCGTTAAAAAAGGTGCCAACCCAGAATTAATTGAAATGTTTAACAATGGCTTAGCTACCCTAGTTGAATCAGGCAAGTATGATGAAATCCTTAATAAGTATTTCAACTCAACTGAAGAAGCAAGCACAACGACTTCAACTGTTGATGAGACAACGATTGTTGGTCTTTTGAAAAACAACTACGGTCAATTGCTCTCAGGTCTTGGTATCACAATTGGACTTGCCCTTCTATCATTTGCTATTGCAATTGTCATCGGTATTATCTTCGGTATGTTTGCTGTCAGCCCTGTTAAAGCACTCCGTGTTACTTCATCTGTTTTTGTAGATGTTGTTCGTGGTATTCCGCTCATGATTGTCGCTGCATTCATCTTCTGGGGTATCCCAAACTTGATTGAATCCATCACAGGTCAACAATCACCAATTAACGACTTTGTTGCTGGTACCATTGCCCTATCCCTCAACTCTGGTGCCTATATTGCTGAGATTGTTCGTGGTGGTATTCAGGCAGTTCCAGCTGGTCAGATGGAAACATCTCGCAGTTTGGGTATTTCCTACGGAACAACCATGCGTAAGATTATCCTACCTCAAGCTGGTAAAATTATGTTGCCTAACTTCATCAACCAGTTTGTTATTACTCTGAAAGATACTACTATCATTTCTGCGATTGGTTTGGTCGAACTCTTCCAAGCAGGTAAAATCATTATTGCACGTAACTACCAATCCTTCCGTATGTATGCAATTCTTGCCATCATTTATTTGGTAGTTATCACACTCTTGACTCGCTTAGCACGCAAACTCGAAAAAGGAGGCAAATAATGGCTCAATTAAAAATTAACGTCCATGACTTACACAAGTCTTATGGTAAAAACGAGGTCCTCAAAGGTATTACTGCTAAGTTCTATGAAGGCGATGTTGTTTGTATCATCGGTCCTTCTGGTTCAGGTAAATCGACCTTCCTTCGTACAATGAACTTACTTGAAACCATTACAAGTGGTCAAGTAACAGTCGATGGATATGACTTAACCGATCCTAAGACAGATGTTGACGCCTTCCGTTCAAATGTCGGAATGGTATTCCAACACTTCAACCTCTTCCCTCATATGTCTGTACTTGACAATATCACATTTGCGCCAATCGAACACAAATTGATGGACAAGTCTGAAGCTGAAAAAGTTGGTATGGAATTGTTGGAAAAAGTTGGTTTGGCAGACAAGCGTGATGCCATGCCTGATAGCCTATCTGGTGGTCAAAAGCAACGTGTTGCTATCGCTCGTGCGCTCGCTATGAACCCAGACATCATGCTCTTTGACGAACCAACTTCTGCCCTTGACCCTGAAATGGTTGGCGATGTACTCAACGTTATGAAAGACTTGGCTGAGCAAGGTATGACCATGTTAATCGTCACACACGAGATGGGCTTTGCCCGCAAGGTTGCTAATCGCGTTATCTTCACTGATGGCGGTGAGTTCCTTGAAGATGGTACACCAGAGCAAATCTTTGACAACCCACAACATCCACGTTTACAAGACTTCCTTGATAAGGTCTTGAACGTCTAAGCTAATCGAAAAGCCTTTGACTAGCAGTCAAGGCTTTTTGAGTTGCTTCAAATAATCATTTGCCTCTTTTCTGGAGGTAAATATAAAAATATTCTTGTCCTTATATATGGATAGCAGATTGAAAATATTTGGGCGAACCTGCGTTCGAAAATTCTTCACAAACTCTAATAATTCTTCATCGACAGTCATCGAAACCCATGGCATATCCACTCTCGGTTTGCCAACACGACTGTATAGACCTTCCACGCACACTGCTTCTTGATAATCTAAAAATAGTATCGTATCACAAGCTGCCATTCGAAGTTCATAAGTTCCCCTATAATTACCATCGACAATCCACTCTTCTTGCCTTAATACTTCTTCTTGACGAGCTTGAAAAACTTCCCTAGCAACTGTTGTCTTATCTGCTAACCAATTTAACTGGTCCAAATGATAGAGTGGGAGTCCTGTAATTTCTTTCAATTTTAGTGAAAAGGTCGATTTTCCAGCACCAGGGCAACCAATAATCATTACTTTCTTCATACTGTTAACCTATATGACCAACCTTTCTCTGTCTTTTCAACTGCTTCAAAACCACATTTCTCAAACAGCTTTCGTGAACCAAGATTCCAATCGTAAATTTCTTCGACAAGTATTTCCACAATGCCAATCTCCCTTGCACGTTCTACCATTCGCTGCAATACCTTGGTTCCAATTCCTTTGTTCCAATACCGCTTATCTCCAATGGCAATAGCAAAATCATCTGCAAACAGCGTCACATCTCCAATTGGAACAAACTGATCGTATTCAAAAATTTCAATAAAGTAACATTCGCCATTTTTAGACAAATAATCATACATACGATTGAGCCGATCCAAAGTATAAGGTTCCTTATTTCCATCAACCAGCCATACTAATTCTAGATCTTGGTGCCATTCAAAAGCAAAATCATGCTGGCCATCATACCGACGTAGACGAACCTGTTTGTCTATTTTTAAAATATCTGCTTGCTCAATTCCCGTGATTGCCATTTCGGATCCTCTCTCATTTACATTAAGTTCATTTTAACATACATCTCTATCAATATCAATAAATATTATAACATGCTGATTGACAAGATTTTATCGATATGCTATACTAAAACAAATAAAGCATTGCGAGGTAAGGAGAAATGGACAATAACAAGTAAACTCCATCTAAGTTCTATACTTATTTAGTAGTTTTCTAGCGTCCATTTTTCTGTTCCCTCTATTCACAGAATAGGGTCTTTTTGAGCAGATTTCGACACACTACTAAATAGGTAGTGTGTTTTTTCTTGTAAAGGAGGCCTTATGCTACTAACCACTCAACACCTAACCCTCGACCATCAAAAAGATTTGCGAAATCTGGTCCATGACCTAAACCTCATTGTCAATCCTGGCGATAAAATAGCCATCATCGGCGAAGAAGGAAATGGCAAATCCAGCCTATTACTAACCTTAATGGATTCAGCTCTTGTCACAGATTACCTACTCCTATCAGGCAATATTCACCGATATTTTCACTCACCAGTCTACATTCCCCAAAGTCTTTCACTGGAAATGGCAGAGCTAACCTTGAACGACTACTTCTTCGGAGATATGGACAGTGACATTGATTACGGCCTACTCTACCTCTATGCTGACCAGCTCCAGTTTGACAGCGAGCGATTTGCCAGTCAACAATTGATTGGAAGCCTGTCAGGTGGCGAAAAATTAAAAATTCAGTTAATCAAATCTCTAGCAACTCCATCTGATATTATTTTTCTGGATGAGCCGTCCAATGACTTGGATTTAGATACCTTACTTTGGCTTGAAAACTATATCCTCAATAGCCCACAGACCATCCTATTTGTTTCCCACGATGAAGACTTCCTCAGTAAAACAGCTACAAAAATCATTCACCTAGAATCGGTTAAGAAGAAAACACTTGCTCAAACTAAAATTGAAGAATTGGACTACCAGGATTACGCATTGGGACGCCAACAAGCCTATCAGAAACAAGTCCAACAAGCTCGGAACGACCAAAAAGAATTTGACAAAGCCATGAACAAGCACCTACGTCAAAAATCACAGGTTCGTCATACCTTGCTCAACACCCATGATGCCACACTAGGACGGCTCATTGCCAAGAAAATGAAGAATGTCTTATCACGTGAAAAACGATATGAAAGAATGAAGGAAAATCTCACACAAGTTCCTTTTCATGAAGATGCTATTTCCCTCTTCTTCTCAGACATTTCACCACTACCAGCTAAAAAACAAGTGCTTCACTTAGAAAACTTCCAATTGAACATTGGAGGGCGACAATTGGTTCAAAATACCCATTTCAACTTAAATGGACAAGAGAAAATTGGCATCATTGGACAAAATGGAATTGGTAAATCCAGCTTTCTAAAGATCATCTATCAAAAACTCAGGCAACGAGCAGATATAAACTTGGGCTACATGCCCCAGCACTATGCAGAAGTCCTTGATGAGTCTAACACTCCACTTGATTTTTTATTAGAAAATGGCAATCGTGAGCAGGAACAACTTATCTTATCACATCTAGCCAGTCTGCAGTTTACACGACAAGAAGTTCATCACAAGATCTGTGAACTTTCGGGGGGACAAAAAGCCAAGTTACTCTTGTTAAAAATGGTTCTTGAACAAGCCAATTTTCTCTTATTAGATGAACCCAGTCGAAACTTCTCTCCCACTTCTCAGCCATATATTCGTCAACTATTTTCCGATTATCCAGGTGGTTTGGTATGCGTATCACACGACAGACGCTTTTTGAAAGAAGTTTGTCAAAGAATCTATCGACTAACTGAAAATGGACTGGAAGAACTAGAACAGATATAAAAAAGAAAAATGGCACACACGCCAAATTTCCTTTTATTTTTTCATAAAGAATGAAGCTATGCTATTCGGTTCACAACCTATAATTTATCAAGAGCAAGTTGCAAATCTTCTAGCAAATCATTGATATTTTCAAGACCAACAGATAGGCGGATTTGATTTGGTGTGACACCAGCAGCAAGTAAATCTTCCGGAGCTAACTGAGCATGCGTGGTTGTAGCTGGATGAACTACTAGTGATTTAGCATCGGCAACGTTTGCTAGATTAGAAAAGATTTCCAAACTATCAATAACCTTACGCGCTTCTTCTGCTCCGCCTTTTACTTGGAAAGAGAAAATAGATCCAACACCTTTAGGCAGGTACTTATCCGCCAAAGCCTTATAAGGACTATCTGGAAGTGATGGATAATTGACCGACTCAACATTAGGGTGATTGAGCAAAAAATCTACAATCTTTTCAGCATTAGACACATGACGCTCTACACGGAGAGACAAGGTTTCTAACCCTTGTAAAAGTAAGAAAGCGTTGAATGGAGCAAGGGCAGCACCTGTATCGCGAAGCAATTGTACACGAACTGCTACAATAAATGCTGCAGCACCAATATCACGAGTATAACTAATGTTATGATAGCTTGGATCTTCTTCAACAAATTGCGGAAACTTACCAGATGTCGCCCAGTCAAACTTGCCGCTATCGACAATCACACCGCCAATGGTCGTACCATGCCCACCGATAAACTTGGTTGCTGAATGGACTACAATATCAACACCATGAGAAAATACATTAATCAAATATGGGGTTGCAAAGGTATTATCAGATACTAGCGGAATGTGATGGTTGTGTGCAATTTCTGCTAATTTTTCAAGATCAGGAATATTGATAACAGGATTTCCCAAGGTTTCAATAAATACCAGTTTTGTATTATCTTTAATCGCAGCTTCTACCGCTTCAAAATCATCAATATCTACAAAGCTTGTTGTAATACCATAGCGAGGAAGGGTTTCTTTGAATAGGTTAAAAGTCCCACCATAGAGTGTCGTTGCCGCCACAATGTGATCGCCAGCATGTGCCAACGCTAGAATAGTGTATGTGATGGCTGCCATTCCTGAAGAAGTGGCCAAGGCACCAATACCACCTTCTAAAGCTGCCACACGATTTTCAAAAGTAGAGACCGTCGGATTCGTAATTCGAGTATAGATATTCCCCGGTTTACGTAAAGCGAATAAATCTTCTGCTTCTTGAGCATCTTCAAATACATAGGAAGTGGTTTGATAGATGGGTACAGCACGTGATTTTGAAGCAGAATCAACTTCTTGTCCAGCATGGAGTTGAAGGGTTTCAAATGAAAATTCTCTAGTCATAAAGGTACTCCTTTGATCTTTTTCTGTATTCTACCTCATTTTTACCATCTTGACTAATACTTAAATATTAGAGATATGTATAGTTAACAACTATAGCCACTAATCAGTTATCCTATAAGAAAAATTTTTCCATATTACATGGATACTAAACAAGCACTTAAATGACTGATATGTAAAGCCCTTTGTCAAGTAAAAACAATCGAACTGATTAAAAAATGAAAAGTATCTAGAAAGA
>NZ_JARQPJ010000032.1:0-20647 GCF_046032515.1 Streptococcus suis
GAAAAGTGTGGTAAAATGAAACATATAAGACCTCCAATTGAGTGTGGTAATTCCTGTTAGAAGTTGATTGTTTTTTTTATTCTAGTGTACAGGTAAATCCACGAATTCTCAACTGGGGGTCTTTACATATTGTCTATAAAATATTGATTCATTTTAGAACATATATTCATAACATCCTATAACTACTTGATTACACTACAAAAAACTAGAGGCAATCTAAATGACAAAACAATAATATCTAGACCGCAATTGAAAAAACGTAAACCGATTTAGCAAAGTAATAGAAAATAATAAACTCACGAAGTAGAAAACGCCTTATTGTAATTGATACAGCGAGAAAACTGAAACAATTCTTATTTATACTGATAGTAAGACTGAGAATTAGTAAAGCTTATATCGTTTAGAACGTTATCGCACAAGGAATGCTCTTTCGACTAGCATTAACTATCATGCGAGCGACATGTATATTGTTAGATAACAACAATTAGATACTAAATTTTATTTATCAATTAATTGGTCTAATTTAAGACAGTTACATAATTACATTATCCTCTTTTTTCTAATTTATAACATGTTAATCTGTAAAAAATTACACTAAACAAAAAATTAACAAAGATAAAAATAGTAAGTTCTAATAGTGAAAAATCTTCTAAAGCTCTACTTCTCAATGCTATCATAGGTTGAGAATATGGGTAAAATTTATTTAAGTTTTCATTCAAAAACAATAAGACGAACCCGCCCATAGCGCCTAAAGCTGAAATGCCAATTGATTGACCAAAACTTCTAGTTTTAGCATAGGCAAACGCTTGTATGCATAAAATTGATAAAGAGCTCAAAATAGATAAAAGTGTCCATTTTAAAGTTAATAGGACAAAAGAAGAGAGTTCAACATTAGCTACTTTTAAAGCTACAATATAAACAATTAGTACGAGGAATTGAATTGGAATGACTAATGCAGTAACGGTAAATAGCTTGCTTATCAGTAACTTTTTGATAGATACTGCATTTGAACATAACATTTCCAAATTTTTTCTTTCAAACTCTTGAATTAAAGATATTGCTATAAAAATTGCGAGCGTTGGAGGATAAAGAATTTGAGTATAATAGAAAGTTAATTGTCCCCACATCACTTTATCCTGTGTACCATCAATTAAAACTGATTGATTAGCAAAATAGGTACCTAAGCCAATAAAACTTGATAATGCTACAAAAACAACACCAATTATTAAAAGCTGAATTTTATTCAGCTTTTTCCATTCAGCTGAAATATAATGCCTCATTTTCTTTGTCTCTCTTTCTTCAAGAATATACTTCTTACAATAAGATATAACAGTAAACAATAAATTAAATATATTAAGAGTCTAAAGTATATTGATTGGTCAAATTTATAAAGATAGCTTGAATTATTTATTAGGGTAAATTTGTAAGGAGATAAATAAGCACAGCCAACCCATGGTATAGCGAATGTCCACAATATTGTAGATTTGGATGCTAATATTAAACCTATAAATCCACCTATAAAACCTGATGATAACAATAAGCCTTGTTTATCAGTAAACATTGCGAAAGTTAAATAAAAGCAAATGAGACTGAAACTTGACAAGAGTTGTCCTAAAATTTGAAGAATAGTAATTGTTAAAGGGACACTTACTCCGTTAACCATTGCAAATACATTCGTTGCTACTGTTTCTAAAATAGCTAATATAAAAAAGAAAACAGTTGATAAAATTAATTTACTGTAAAAAATTTTAGTTAATGTAGTTCCGTTTGCTTCCTGTAGCTTAAAAGTCTGTCCTTCAAGTTCATTAGAAACTATACGACTAGTGAAAATACTAATAGCTATAGGAAGAAAAAAGCTATTCATTGTTTGATTATTAAATAGTACACTAACTCCGTCATAACTTACTGAATTGATTTCACTACCAGTACTAACTGTATTCCACAAGAATCCAATTAACATGAGGAATATTGTAATAATAAACGATTTTGTCCTACGACTTTTCAATAATTCTATTTGTAAAGCATTAACCATTTTATAACTCCTTAGTTAATTCTAAAAATATATCTTCGAGATTTTCTTTTCTATGTTCTACACGAAAAATTGGAAAGTCTAGTTCAACCAAGGAACGGACTATATTAGCGATTTGCTCGTTATTAGCATTCCAGATTTTAATAAGTTTTGCAGTATATTCTACTTTTCTATTACTAAAACTATCACCAAAAAGATTTTTTAATTTTTCAATGTCAAATTTTCCTTCAATCTCTACCCAATTATTAGCATTTATTTTTTCAATTTCTCCCTCGTATACTAATCTCCCATGATTTATAATTCCAACTCTATCAGCAATCTGCTCAATTTCAGATAGAATATGACTAGAAATGAAAATTGTTAGTCCTGCCTCTTTAGCCAAACGAATAATCAATTCACGTATCTCATGAATACCAGAGGGATCTAATCCATTTGTTGGTTCATCCAATAATAATATCTGAGGTTCTTTTACTAAAGCAAATGCTAGGGCTAAACGCTGTTTCATACCCAAAGAGTAGGCTTTTACTAATTTTTTTCTATTTTTTTCTTCTGATAATCCCACAAGTTCAAGTGTTTTTAAAATATTCTCTTCTTTAAAACCTAACATTTTTTGAAAAACTAATAGATTTTCATAACCTGTTAAATTTGGATAGTATGAAGGTTCTTCAATCATTGACCCTATATATTTTAGGTAATCGTTTGATTTGTTAATTGGAGCGTTCATTACTTCAATTGAACCAGAAGTAGGTTCAATTAATGATAGAATCATCTTCATTGTCGTAGTTTTTCCTGCACCATTAGGACCAAGGAAACCATAAATTTCCCCTTTTCTAACTGTAAGTCTTTCTAAATCAACTGATGCTACTCCTTTAAAATTTTTCTTCAATTTTTTTAGTTTTATTACTTCTGTCATTGTATAATCCATTCCTTTCGTTTTAAATTTTTGTTAATGCCAACACTAAAGTACTAGACACTTTTATTACAAATAAATTTCTTGTAGTCCAAGTTATTCTTTTTTAAATCCTCGTGAGTGGATTTAATGACCTCACCTGTTTCATCATTTATAAAGATAACACTACCAACATAGTTCACAATATCCAAGTGGTGACTTACAATTAAGTTAATTAACACAACTTAATATGTAACAGATAAAAATACTTGAGTGCTTAAGTAAAATTTTTCTATTTAAATGATTAACAACATTTTAGTTTTTTAGTCCAAGTTGCTAGGTTACATTCGTGAGTAAGAGTAAGTACTACTCCGTTTCCAGCACCAATAATTTGGTCGAGTTCCTCCATACTTACTTCTTGTAGTGCATTTACTGCTGCGATTTCTGCGATACTTTGATTATTTGTTGATTTCATAGCTATTCTCCTCGTTTAAAGTAAATCAATATCAAGCATCTTTATCTTGTTACAGTTACATTTTATAAGTACAAGATAAAGAAATATTAAAATTCACTTTAAGAAATCCTAAAGATTTTAGTGGACTTACTTTTTACTTGAAATTTTTGATATACTATAAATATAGATATGGAAAATTCAAAATATTTTACTAGGAGAGCTTATGGATATAGAAACGCCTTTTTTAACTAGAAAAATATTGATTGTTGATGATGATATTGCGTTAAACAATTCAATAAGGGAGATACTATCAGTTTCTGGTTTCAAAAAAATATATAGTGCATACAGCATCAGTGAAGGAATAGAGTCTTTTATTAATAATTCTATTGATTTGATTATATTAGATGTCATGCTTCCAGATGGGAAAGGATATTTACTATCAAAATACGTAAGAAAAAATTCTGATATTCCAATTCTTTTTCTAACAGCAAAAAATGAACCTGAAGATGAAATTCAAGGGTTACAATCTGGAGGAGATGATTTCGTGACTAAGCCTTTCCTTCCTAAAATTCTCATTTATCGCATAATTTCGCTTCTCCGTCGGTCGTACAAAGAAGATAGTAACATTATTAAATTAGATAATTGCATTATTAATTTAGGAAATGCTATTGTTGAAAAAAATAATGAAAAACTTTCTTTAACCCCAATAGAAATTCAAATCGTTCGGAAATTATATGATAATAAAAACTATATTGTATCTACAGAGGCGATTTGTGATACCGTATGGGGCATTGATAGTTTTGGATATGAAAAGTCTTTAATGGTCCATATCAGAAATATCAGAGAAAAAATCGAACTTAACCCTTCAAAGCCACAATACTTAATTACTGTTAAAGGACTCGGCTATAAACTAATGGTATAGGAGCTTGTACATGTTTAAACTACGTGTAATAACACAATTTATTAGACGTTTTATTGTTTCAATCATAGTCATGTCCATAATAAACGTTTTTATTCTAGGATTTTTTGTTTTTAGTCAAGCAAATCAAACTAATGTGATGGACACAGTGAATAATCTAGTCAAACAACTTGATATCAGTTCTAATTCTGCCAAATTATCTAACTTTGGGAAAAAATTAGCTAATTCTAAAGAGGTATGGATTATGATTTTAGACTCTGATAGTGGCGAGGAAATCTATGAATATAAAAAGCCAAGTGAAGTCCCGACACAATATAACCTAGCTGACGTCGCTAAGTTTACACGTTATTATTTAAATGATTACCCCGTATTCGTACAAATTGTTAATAATAAGATCCTTGTTTTTGGATTTTCAAAAGATAGAGTTTTTAGATTTCCTTTCGATTATTATGAAAAATCCGACCTTCATAGCTTATTTATTTTAGCTTTTTTTCTACTTGGAATAAATTGTCTGTATCTATTAATTATTTATACCTACAGTACTAGATTAGTCCAACGTAAGATTACTCCTTTAGTTTTAGCGATTAAAAAATTACCAGAAGGGCTTAGTGGTTCTGTTTCAACTCAAGATGAGCTAAAACAATTAACGGAAGCTATAAATATTGCTGACAAAAAACTAAAAGAAGCTGAACTTTTTAAAGAAAATTGGATTTCTGGTATCGCACATGATATAAAAACCCCTCTTTCCGTCATTACTTCAAATGCTTCTCTTATTAGATCTGATACAGTGGATAAAAATCAATTAAGACGTTTACGTTCCATACTTAATGAGAGTTATTATATTCAAAATACTGTAAATGACTTAAATATTTTTGCCAGATTAACTAATAGCCAGTTCACTCTGAAATTAGAATCAGTCAAAATAATTCCATTCTTCAAGGAGATCATTATACAAATAATAAATCAAGAAGTTTGGGAAAATATAAATTTTTCATTTGAATTTGATGATGAACTTCAAAATAGTAAAATCTCAATTGAAAAAAACTTAATTTCACGTGTAGTTCATAATATTATCTATAACTCTATTCTCCATAATCCTGAGGGCTGTAATGTGAATATTAGTCTACACAGAGATAAAGATTTTTTAATAATTACAATTGAGGATGATGGCATCGGCATAGCAAATGATAAACTATTATCAATTTATGATAGTAATAAAATCATTGAAGAATTTGACATCTCAGGAATTAGACGACACGGTATGGGATTAAAAATCTCAAAACAAATTATTGAAGTTCATGAGGGAACTTTTAAAGTGGAAAGTAAAGAGAATCAATTCTTTAAAGTTATTATTAATTTACCTCTAGAACATGATAATTATTAGTAGCCATGGCAGATAAAGTACCATTCTATTTTATATTCGACAATAATTGCAAACGTCACAGAATATCTCACTGATTGATTAACAAAATTGTTTCGAAATCGGCGAAACATCCACCTACAAAAACAGTCTGATGTCCTTGTTATCGCTAGTTATCTTCGGGCAATTCAAGAGGGTTGCAGGACGGCAAGTGCTATTTACCGTGCCATTCGTCATAATCTCTTCTCTGACAACTTCCCAGAACGCTCTCGATTTTGCCGTATCTGTCAAAATCTTGCTCAAAGTATTCAGCGTATGCGCTATTTTATGGTCTTAGATCTTTGTCAAACCTGCTCGTTCGGCTTGATTGACAGCTTTCCTTGTGCCCTATGTCACCCCATTCGCAACATGAGAGCTACATTGTTATCAGAGGTAGCTGATATTGGCTATAATGCGACTAAGAAAATCCATTATTATGGCTTGAAATTTTCAGTTCTTGTCAGCGATAGTGGGTTTCCTATTGATTATGTTGTCACACCCGCATCTATTTATGATGGCGATGTTGCTTTGGAGCTACTTGAAAATAGCCCATTTCCAATCGTTTATGGAGATAAAGGATATGTGGATAGACAGACAAAGGCAGCGTTGGCAGACTGTGGTATCCAGTTAATTTCTCAACTCAGAAAAAACATGATGGGTTATTCATGGCTAGAAAATTACAAAATAAGTCGATTGAGGAAACCAGTGGAGACTGTATTTTCTAGTTTAGAGCAGTTTGGAATGGAGGCTTTACGTTGCCGAAACATTCAGGCGCTCAAATTTAAGACAGAGGCAATATTACTTATCTATTCCCTTTTGCTTAAAAGCAGTCATGCTGAATTCGGTATCAGTTTAAAATATTCCCTTGCTTACGCTTGATTAACTAGCACAATGGGTAAAATAATATGTTTCCTTATTAAGCTTGACTTAGTACTCTTTAGAGGAAATGAAAAAACAGGGGTTCGTTTAAAACTCCTGTTTTACTGTTTATTCGTAACCGCCCAATAACAAAGTATATTGAAAAAGGCTCCAAAGTCCTGTCGACTCTGGAACCTTTTTCTATTTACATGCTCTCTTAATTTTATTGGGCGGTTACAACCCACTACAGTTGACAAAGAGCCACAAATTATAGAGCCGTTATCTGTTATTGTCTGTATTGACAGGAGCTGTCAGTTCAACGCTTTTGTGACAAATGTCTAGCAAGATAAAGAGCAATTCCCATAATAGTGATACCTATTACAAGGAAAACTGCAATACCAATTCCTCCAGTGGCTGGAAGAGTAGGCGTTTTACTATTTGTAATTTCTTTACTAATGACATCGTTAGTAGCCGACTCTTTCTCCGCTTTCACAGGAGCCAATAACTTCATATATCCTTTTGGAGCCTGTGTCTCTACAAGCCAATAATCCATACCTGATAATAAATTATCAAACTGTGCATTCCCTTGTTCATCTGTTGTCACTTCGATATCATGGGCGTTTTCTGAATCAGACCATCTTGCATCAGATGGCACAACCATCCCCTCCCAGGTATCACTAACATAACGACGGATAAACTTGCCTGCTCTAGCGTTTTCTTCACTATCAGCAATCTTAAACTTAGCTCCTGAAAGTGCTTTTTGAGTATCGCTAGCATCAACTTTATGAAGTTTCAAATTCAACAAACGCTTATTTATAACATTTATCCTTAGTATTGGCACATTCGCTTCGACACCAATCGCACCCCAAGTCTGTCCAGGATTGTAATAGGCTCCCCCAGAACCTTGCGGAACTGACTTCACTGTAAATCTACCTGATGAATCTAGTTGTAAGATAATGTCTCTATCAAGTTTTTGATAGCCATCAGGTGCTTTCATTTCCCGTAGTTTATACTCGACAACTCCTGAAGTTGGTATCGGAATATTACCAATATAGGCTATACCTCTAGCTGTTTTACCATTTGAGTCAACTAGGACATCTGTTGTTACAGACGTAACATCTTCTCCGTCCTTGTTTTTTATCGTCACAGGATTATCCGAACTATCATAGAGAGAGAACACTGCACCCGATAGCCAGCCATCGCCTTGTTTTGTAATATAAAGTGGAACTGTGTTTTTGTCTGCTACTCGAATCTCAGCTGTAGGTGTAGCTTCACTGTGAATAAGCTCTACTGTGCTAACTGTCTGACCATTAGCATCAACTGTGTTGTAATCTGCAGCTAATTTGACACCACCGATGTCGTCTATGATGAACTCAATATCCCGTCCGAAAGATGTGTAACCAGCAGGAGATTGTGTTTCTCGTAAAACATAGTGTAACTCAAAGTCAGTTTTCAAGAGTACTGGTAGCGCTATATTCTCAAATGTTATGTAGCCATTTCCATCTGTTACCCCTTCTGCTACTTGAATCAAGCTAGCACCAGATTTTCTGAAAAGGGTAAATCTAGCACCTGCTAGGGTCTTAGTGTTATACAGATCAGTTTTCTTAACACGGATATTAAAGACTTTCTTATTTACCATCTCAATAAGATGGTCATCTTCTTTAGTAAAGTGAGCAGCAATAACCGTTTGAGTTGGTATGCTTCCAGGGTTAGTAGATGTTGGTACATAGAGGTCTAAAGTTGTTCCTTCGGGGAACGTATGATTCGGAGCTTCTTTTACCAATTCTAAATAAGCCTTGTTTTCATCAGGAGTCACTCCCCAACCCAAGAAGTTTTCCAACCCAGATGTAAAATGCCATATCGCCATCTGTGTAACAAAGTTAAACGATTCATCTGATAGGTTATATTTTTCTTGAATCCCTGTAGCATCACTTGGAAAACCAAGGTAAACTACACCTAATAATCGTTTACGAAGTTCCTCTCCTCGAAAAAGAGCAGTAGCTGGCAAGAATTTATTAAGATTCTCAATTGTTCCGTAAAGATGTTTATAAGGATTACCAGTCAAGCCGTCATTAGGCCACATAACATTTGGAGTCATAAAACAATAAACATTTTTATATTGATTTGAATACCCTTCAATATATTGTCTCAAGACTTTACGTTTGTGATTAGGTGTCGTATTTTGGACTAGGTTATCACGGCTTCGAACCTTAATGTCAGAAGTAACTTCTATTACTGAGTCACCATCAGACGCATTTTCAGAGGCCTTAACTTCGAATTTTATTGGTGCAGCAATCATATATCCATCTGGTGCAGATAACTCCACTAAGGTGTAAGTGCCATAATCCAATTCTTCAGCATGAATTTCCCCTGTTGAAGTCCAAGTGGCAATACGATTAGCCTCATTAGACGTATCATATCCTTTATAAAGTGCTAAGGTAGCGCCTGGTAGACTTTGACCACTTCCAAGTACAGTTTTATCAAACCTAACCGTTACTTTTTTTGCATCTGAAACATCAACAGTGTAAATTCGATTATCGTTTTTTACTCCGATGGACTCAAAATCTTGACCTGGGTTGGCCCAACCGGTATTTACGGCCGAAGGTTTCGATACAGTCGTGAATTTACCATTACTATCTAATTGCAAAACAATGTCGCCATCAAGTTTTTGATAGCCTGGTGGAGCAGTAACCTCACGTAGTTTATAGGTAACTGTTCCTGAAGTTGGAATTGGAATATTTCCAATATAGGCTATCCCTTGACTTCTATGATTAGCTTGGTCAGTGATGACACCTGTTGTTACAGATGTAACATTCTCACCTTTCTCATTCTTAATGGTTACAAGGTTATCTGCACTGTCATATAGTGAAAACTCTGCACCAGATAGCCACTTCGTTCCTGATCCAGTTGCTAACTCTCTCTTACGAATCCGAAGAGGTACAGTATTGTCTGTGTTACGGATCCATACTTCAGACAGTTCTTGTCCTGGAACGAGATTTATAGCTGGAATATTTGGAGCATCACTGCGACTAACCACACCCTGATAATCATCCTTAGACTCTGCCATGCTAATAGCACCATTGCTATCTATCGTCAATGTCCAATCTTCAGTTGGTAGTCTATAGCCGTTTGGAGCTTTTGTTTCTTTAAGTTTGTAAGTTTCTGTACCAGTCAGTGGTAGCGGTAAATTACCAATATAGGCATCTCCTGAAGCGTCGGTAGTGACTTCCGTAACAGTATTACCATTTTTATCGGTAAAGGATACTGGAGTATTATCCTTCAACAACTGGAACGTGGCTCCCTCAGCGCGCCCCCACTCATTGTTATATTTGCGAATTCTAAAGCTTGTATTTGAAATTTCCTTACGAAGGACAAGACCGACACGCTCTGGTTCAACAACTTTGAGGTTATTGATTGTTCCTGCAAAAGAGTTCCATGCTGCTTTTGCTGATTCTTCACTAGTTTCAGGATTAAGTATGTTAGCATCTACTTCAGCTGGCGCCTGCATCGTTATAAAGACATCTTGCCCCGAAGGTATGGATGCAACACCATCTTTCAAGACCATCTTAAAACTATGTATAGTTGACCAATCAGTCACTCTATCAGCTAACATCCAGTTTGGATCTGTTGCATCACCTGGATTACTTGGTTTTTGTGACTGATCAGAATAATAGGCAACATTATAGATGTCATCACGTTTTGGATTAGTGGACGTGCTATAGTATACATCGACTTTCCCATCCCAAGCTGCTGGTAAATCAATTGGCCCTGTCATTGTCAAACCAAATTTACTGTCACGAGCTTTGTTACTAACAACAGTTAAGTCACCTACTGTTGGCAGAATGTCTATAAAAGCCATTCTACTAATAGCATTACCTGAGGTATTAGAAATATTTAGACGGTATAACACGCGACCCGACAAGTCTGCATGTCCCATTTTACTATAATCCGAATCAAGGTTACCTTTAACTGCCTTATTCAAGATGAGTGTATCATTACTAACAAAATTATAACGTGCTAATCCGTGAACAACCTGGTCAGTTGTTGATCCATTTTGGTTATAGTCATTATTGTCTATCTGCAAATCACTATTACTACCTGCTTTTAGAGGAGTACTTGTAGAACCATAAGCGTCTATTTCCAATAATGATGACGCACTTTCAGATACAGTAACGTTAACTTCATAGGTCATGTACTTCCCTGGCTTGAGTTGTTTATCACCATCACCTTCCCACTCATAAACAATCAACTGACGTCCTGTTCCATTGAAGTTATCAATGATTTTTTTTACAGTACCTTTAGACTGACTGTAGGTCCAGTTCGGTTTTGACTTGTCTACTGTTACTCCTTTTGGAAGAAGCGTTGAAGCAACTAGTGATTGATCCATTGCTCGATTTGAACTATCTACATTCCGGAAAGTTACTTTAAGGCGATTGGCACCTGGTTTGGTTACGATATTCCCATCTCTAGTCAGAAGTTCTGGCGTTATCGTAGCCATCGCTGGAGTGTTATTTTTGGCTGCTATAAATGCTGTACGAGGACCGTATTCTGTTTTAATGTATTTATCTTCTTGCCATGTCCCCTGTTTGTAGGTTTGACCAATGGATGGGTAACGGACAAAATCAATATTTCTAGCACCTGACTCATCAAAATTAACCATCGCTATGCGACCAAAAGTATAGGATTGATTTTTCACATATTGTGGCTTGCTATTGTTCAAGTTTGGATTGATCGTATAGGTATCGATGACTTGAGCTGCAAACCCGGCATTAAGGATTTCTGAGTTATCTTCTTTCCCCCATATAACCTCATATGACTTAACATGGTCTGTGGCAGCTAGGCCAAGATCAGACCGTGTAAGTGTCGTATGGTTGAACCTTAGTCCTTGTCCACCACTGGTAATAGTCCCCCATGGTTCTGTGTAAGTAATAGGATACTCACCTGGTTTGAAAACTTTTGTTTTAGTTGTTCCATCTTTGAGAGTCATTTTGACTGTCAAAGTAGGGTAGTTGGTAGAAGTTCCACCTGAAATCTTCCCACCCTGAACTTGCCCATTAACATTAGAATAAGCAAAGAAAGTCCCAAGTGTCGGTTTAATCTCACTAAGTTCCAAATTATCATCCACGTCCCTATGAATCCCTACATAGCGGTAATCATTCTTAAATGGATTATAATCCCCGTAACCTGGATTTTCTGTCCACCAACTTGGTCTTGACGGTGTCCCCATAACCTCTCGTTGTCCACTAGATACTAATGTTGGTGGGGTACCAATCGTAGTTGTCTCTGTGATAGGAATCCAAACCTGGTTCCCGTTAAGTTTAAAATAAAATTTAGCAGATGACTGGTCATAGTAGATATAGGCATCATTTGTTTGATCACTATTAACTCGATTATTTCCAGCATTGTCATAGAATGTATATTTTGTACCGTTCACAGTAATCTCTGCCACTCGTCTAGGATGCGTCCCTTGGTTCCATACGATTGATATATTTACTGGTGTAGTACGATTATTTCGAGAATTAGTTGCAATGCCCTGATAACCACCGTATGTTAAATTATTATAATAGGTTCTATTTGCCAATATTGTTGGCATATACATCATGGTAAAGCTAAGTTTTGTGGATGGGCTATTTTCAACTGTGGGATTAGGATTGGCATTAGAAAGATCTCCTAACCCACCATTACCGTTTGATGGTCCTCTATTAAAACCATAAACATATGTTCCATTACTTGGCGGTAACGGACTTGATGGAGAAGCTACTATTCCATTCACTTCATTAGATTTAGTTGAAATGGTTTCATTGAAATTGGTCGTTGCTGTCCCAGTCGCCGTATTTTTAAATATTGCGCCACTTGTATTTGGTGCTTTTGTAGAAAATATGACTTCATCTGACCACAAATAACCTTTTGTAGCTAAGTTATTTTTTTGCTGATCTATACTTGGTGCTGTAAACTTCTTACTTGAATCTCCAACGAAGGTAAGGCCACTTGGATTGTCATCTTTTATCGTGATAGTTTCACCTGGCTTGAGATACTGTCCCCCGGTATTAGCAATCGAAACCGTTGCTTTGACTTTCCACTGAACCACGTCCCCTGGTGAGACCGACTGAGATGCATCGCCATTTTTACCTAGGTACTGCTTTGTAACGGTCAAATCAGGCTTACTAGATTCCACAACAGTATATACGTCTGTTCCACTATTATAGACCACTTTTCCATCAGCCTCCACAACAGCTTGTACAGCCATCAAATCTCCATTTGGAATGACACCATTAGTCGAGTTGATTTGTAGCTCGGTGGAATAGATTTGACCTGTAGTTAGTCGTGGAATCGTCCATATTAAGGTCTTTTTATCACTACTTAAGACAGGCTGTACCCCAGCAATTGTCATGCGACCTAAATCTGAAGATAGTTGATAGTAAGTTGTATTTTCCGGTAACTTAATTGTTACCTTAACATTATTTACAGTTCCTTCTATTGCTCCAGAGGCCTTGACGTATAACTTAAAAATCCCGGTCTCTCCAGACTTAATCGTTGGACGCTCTGCCTCAATATACCCTGTTACTCCCTCGGCATTAGGGTCAGAAATCACACGTTCATCCCCAATAGAGGCCGAAAGCGTACTTGGTACAGCAAATAGACTAGTTGCTAAATTAGGAAAGATGCCGTTAATAGCAAATAGACTTGGAAAAATTGTACTACTAGTTTCCTCAGTCGAATTTTCTTGAGTATCTTCAGTTGCCTCTGATTGGTTTGATTCTACTTGTGGTTCCTCACCTGTAGTAGTCTGAGCTGTTTCATTATCTGTACTAAATATCTCTTCTTTATTTGAATCTGGCTGACTTGGGCTTTCTGTAGTACCTTCACTAATGGAATTCTCCGTAGGTGTTGTCTGCTCATTTATATTCTCTGAACTTGAAGTTCCTTCTGTACTTGAATCTGACTGGTTTGGCTCTCCTTGTGTTTCCTCACTAGCGGTAGTTTGGCCTGTTTCACTATCTGAGCTAAAAGTCTCTGGATTATCCCCAGTGACTACCAAATGAGCTGGAAAGCTCTGAATCTTTTCAGAATCACTGATCTCGTCAAGATTTACAGGCTGAGTATTTGATGTTGTAGCAATCAGTTGTGCTTCAAATTTTCTATCTGAAACTAAAACAACTCTTATTTTCTTTTGATTATTTTGAAAATGTAATCTCAAAAAAGAACTTTGTGTAGTAGCATCTTTTGTCTTTTCTTCAATAAGAGTTCTTACATTGACAGTCTCACTACCCTCAAACCTTTCTTCAGCGAGTAAAGCTTGATTTGCTGATACACTTTGCTCGACTTGATAGTTTATCCCATCTGGAAGTTCGATATCAACATCTTGAACAACTGACTCTGGTCGCTCAATCGTAAAAGTTGCTTCTTGATTAACCTTGAGTGATGCTGGCTGTGCCCCCTCTGCAGTCAATTCCACATTGTCTTTTATAATTTTTAATTCCCTGGTAGTAGCTATGTCGTCAGCTTTTACAACCTTCATACTAGCCAAGGGGATTAAAGTATTAGCTGCCAGCAATATTAGTAGCATAAAATATCTACTAAATAAATTCAATCTCTTTAACACTCTTGTCTCCTTCCATGATTTAAACACCTTTAATTTTTCCATTTTTTAAAATCTAATTTTTTTCTAAAATAACGATATACTAGGAAAAGTAAGATGAAAATAATTGAAATAATGATAATAATCTTTAGTAATAAGTTAGTCTCAGCATTTTTTCTTTCTTTTTTAGCATTTTTATCATTATAAGCAATGCGATGTCCTGTTACTAACAATCGATGACTGTTTATCATATAGGGTGTACAACTTAGCAAAGTTACTAAATCTCTACCTTCTTGAATAGATAAAGCAGATACTTCATCCGGTTCAATGACTTGGATACTCTCTACCTTATACGCTAAAGTTTCCTTGATGTTAGTAATATAAAAAACATCATTTTTCTTGAGCTTATTTAATTCTGTAAATAGCCGTGCCTGCGGTAGACCTCTATGTGCTGTAATAACAGCCCGTGTACTTTTCCCACCGACAGGCAAGGAAGAACCTTCTAGATGACCCGCACCCCGTTGTAAGATATCCTCGCTAGTTCCAGCATAGATGGGTAATTCAACATCTATCTTTGGTATTGAAATGCTACCTATCATTTCCTCAACTTCTAGCATCCTTGCATACTCATCACGCGCTTCTTTTTGTAAAGCGATAAATGGGTCAGATACATCAAGCTGGGTGCCCCCTACCAGAGACTCGTTGTAAATGTTGGCTAGCTTCATACGTCTAGAGATAACTTCTGGGGTAAGTTCTTTTATTTTTTTTTCAAAGGTAGTAATTTTTTGATGCTGTAGATATATATTATATATTTGAGCACTAATAGGATATAGTGCGATAACAAAACCTAGAAAAAACAGACCAATGATTAGAAAGGAATTTTTCCTCTTAGATCTTTTTGATAGTTTCTTTTTTTGCTGCTTCATTTTTCTCTAATGACTTTTTACCTTTTACTTTTCGGTATAAGTAAACTAAAATTAGTATGAATAGTAGAACTATTCCCAAGATAATGATAATGACTACTTTACGACCTTTATTTAATTCTGTTTTTTCTTCTTTAGCAACATAAGGGATCCTATGACCTCGGACCAACATACGATGACTGTTTATCATATAAGGTGTACAGGTAATAAGTGTGACATAATCTCTGCCTTCTACAATTTCAATTTGAGACACATCACTAGGCTCAACAACTTTTATCTGATCGACTTGGTATGCCAATACTTTATCGAGCACATGTATATAAAACTTATTCCCTTCTTTTACCTTATCTAAATCGGTAAATAGTCTGGAATTTGGTAGCCCTCTATGTCCAGTTAGAACAGCGTGAGTGTTTTTTCCCCCAACAGGCAAAGAACTCCCTTCTAAATGTCCAACTCCTTTTTGCAGAACAACTTCTTGCGTCCCAGCATAGATGGGAAGCTCCTGAGAAATACGTGGAATGGTTATGTAGCCAATCTGTTCATGTATTTCAAGCATTTTTGCATAGGCTGCCACCCCTTCATCCTTTTGTTCTTTTGTGAAAGGATCTTGGTAGCTAATGGTCGATGAGGTACTAATCAAAGAGGAGTTATAGGCTCTAGCAAGCTCCATGCGCTTTTTAATTTCCTCAGGTTCAATTTTAGCAAGCTCCTTCTCATAAGTACCAATACTTTGATATGCTTGATAAAAGGATATTATTTGACCAGACAAAGGATATCCAAATAAGAGTAGCCCAACGATAAAAATTATAATGAAACCTCGATTTGATTTTTTGTGTCCTACTCTTTTAAATTTCTTATCCATCCTTTACTAAGTAAAACCCTTCCTATTGTAGTTTATTATAAAATATCATTTTCACTTATTCTAGCTGATTCAGCTTTTTTTGAACGATGTGCAAAGCAAACTGCCACTAATATTAAAATGAAGCCAACTCCCCCAATGATCAACCTCACTTCACCCGTTTTTGGGAGCCAAGGCCGTCTCGGATTACTTGGCGGTGGTGTTTCTCTATAATTTTTAACAACAACTTTAACGACACTTTTTCCGGTAACTGATACCGAAATGTTATTATTCAGCAATAAATAACCCAAATGTGCCTTTGTTTCTTTGAAGTAATACTCACCCAATGGTAAATTCTGAACATAAATTTGACCATTTTGATCTGTCGTCAAAGTATCACGATCATTTGTATCTGTCGATAACTGGCCATGCTGATTAAATCTCAGAGGTCTTAAATCTCCAACACGATAAAGCTGAAAGTCAACTTTATCTAAAAGCCGAGGATTGTTTTCATTTTTATCATCAAATCCCCACTTCGTTAGTAATATACTTCCATTATCTGGCCATTTTTTAGCTATGACTACATTTTCTGTAGACTTATTATCAAATGGAAAGTTAATAACAAATGGTGTGTACTTCCAATCTCGTTCAGAATCATCACGAATATAGTAGACTCCCTCTTTTAGGTTTTGCACGACAACCTCTCCATTATCGTCACTAGGAGTTGACTGTACAGCCCTGATATAACGCTTGTCTAAGTCTTGAACGGATAAATCCATAAGAGATTCATTTAGTTCCGCCATTCTATCACGGCTAATAGGATATAGCTCATCAGATACATACCATAGTTTATAGACTACCCCAGCAGTTGCTTCCGATCCTCGAATTACCAACTGTCTAGCCTCATCAGCTTGAATAACTGTCGAACTGAAACCTACCAAGGACAAGACTACAACTATGAGTAGACAAAATCGTTGAACATATTTAGATAGATTCATATATATTTAATTCATTCCTTTCGTTTCACTCAAGGCTACAACACTGAATGAAAAGTGTTGCCTTTTCACACTATTATTCTTACTTCATTAGGAGGGGGAACAGTAAGGTTCCCCCTCCTAATGAAGAAAGAATAAATTCTTTCTCCTAGCTTCAAGTTATACTTCTTATTTTTTTCTTAAGCGTTGCGTTGCTTCATCTTGTATCCAGCAAATGCCATCAATGCAAGACCTGCTATGATGAACAATGCAGCACCGATACCACCTGTCATTGGAAGCTCAGGCGTTTTCTTGTTTTCTACTTCTTTTGCTTCAGAAGGTACCAAGTCCGTTGCTGTAGGATCTTTGAGGTAGCTTGTTTTGTTTACTTCAAATGAAAATACGTTATTCACTGGAAGTGTGTATCCTGAAGGTGCTTTTGTTTCTTTCAAGTAGTAAGTGCTTGAAGCTGCATCATTTTTATCTCCCTCAGCTCCATAAGCCAAACCTTGAATATCAAATGTACCATCAGCACCTGATACAAGTACTACAGCTTGACCGACAGCAACATTTTTGAATTTTGCAGCATTGTCGGTTTCAGCTTTGTTGGCATCAATCATTTTTTGTGTCCAAACAACAGCCTGTGTTGCACTAGAATCTGAATAAAGCTCAAACTCTGCACCTGCAAGCTTTTTAGTTTTATCTTTAGCATCAACTTTGACGAAACGTTTTCCACCTTCATGAGCTTCAGGTCGATCTGATGGTGGTGTTTCTTTTGGTTGACCATCCTGGTTATATGGATTATCATATGTAATTGTTGTTTCATTTTCGATAGCTTTACCTGGTACCGCTTTTTCATTCAAAACAGTATCAAGTTCAACAACTACAAAAGCACCATCTGTAGCATCAGCAATTGCATTTGAACCGACAAAATTCGCATCTGCATTATCTTCACGGTATTTAGCTACTTTTGCGATACCGGATTCAGTCAAAGCAACAGTTAATTTACGGCTATTTTGTTCGTAGTTAACAGTATAGTCTGTATCAGCTACAAATGATTCAGTTGAACCATTGATTCTCACACCTTTAACTTCACTGTAATCGAGTTCTTGTGACAATGTATCATTGAAAGTGTAGGTAGTGTAGTTTTTGATATCTACTGGAATAGTACCTTTAAGGAACCATTTTACAGTATCACCAACCTTTGTACCTGAGTCATTGTTACCAAGTGTAGTAACGTCTTTACCTGGTGTTGGTGTTTCTACTTTGTTCTTTGGATAAACATTTACAGTATCCAAATATCCACTTTCAGTACCAAATGGCAATGTGATAAGCATTGGAACTGTAGAAGCTACTTGCATTTTTTTTGATGCTTCGCTACCATCATTTGCCAATTCAACTACCCAGTATAGTCCATAATCAGCTTTATTTACAGTAAACGTTGTTGTACCCAAATCATCTGTCGCAGGTGTGATACCTGTAGTAGTGTATGTTTCTTTCAACTTAGCCAAACTCAATTTACTGAGAGCCTCGACAGTATCAGTATCATTAACCTTGAACCATTGGAACTTAACCCCCTTCATTGGTTCAACATCACCAAGTTGGTTTTTCAACTGTTCATCGGTTAGAGCAGAACCGTCTGGGTTTTTAATTGTTCGTTCATCTTTAGAAATCAACTTATGGATTGCAACCGTTGTTTGTGCTGGAGTTGTATCAACATCAGCATTGGCAACAACAGGAGCTAAAACCAAGATTAAGCTGGCTAAAGCTGAAAAAACTTTCGTTAATCTTTTCATTACTTACTCCTTAATGTTTTAATATAACTGAAGCTGGCTATCATGAATAGTATGATACCACTTTTTATTATATCACCCCCCCCCCCGAATTCAATAGGACTCCTTGAAAAAAAACGTTTTTCTGTACAAAATTTATAAAGTATTTTTGTTAAACGATTGCTCTTTTAGTCATGGGTGTTTGGTAATTAAGAGTGCTGTGGATGCGATGGTGATTCCACCAGTGGACATAATCCTTAGTTTTAAGGGTTAATTCTTCCAGAGAGCGGAAGGTTTCTTGGTTGATAAACTCCAGTTTGAAGGAGCGATAGGTACTCTCAGCTACCGCATTGTCATAAGGAAAACTCGCTTGACTCAGCGAACGTGTGATGCCAAAGGCTTCTAACATCTCATCAATCAGGGCATTATCAAACTCCTTACCACGATCAGAATGGAAGAGATTGGCTTTGGTCAGAGCGTAGGGAATGTTTTGAATGGCTTCTTTGACCAAGTCAGCAGTCTTGTGCCAACCAAGGGATAGGCCAATGATTTCACGGTTGAAGAGGTCAATGTTCAAGCAAACGTAAGCCCAACGCTTACCAATACGGACATAAGTCAAGTCTGTCACAAGAGCTTCAAGTGGCTTTTCTTGCTTAAATTGTCTGGCTAGGAGGTTTGGAATGGGTGCTTCATTCTTCCCTTTAGCATGCGGTTTGAAGGTAGCCTTATGGTAAATTCAATCTCTTCATGATGCGACAAATCCGCCGGCGAGGGAGCGGGAAAGAACTCGACTGATCAAAAAAAGAGTTCGTCTTCCCGCCCCCGCACAGTTGATTAGGTCAGATTTGGGGTGTAAAACACGAACAAATCTGCCAATCAACCACTGCGCTGAGATGTTGACACGACCCCTGAGAAGCGAGGTTGGTCTTTTTGCCCAGCCTCCTTCCAGACATTTTTTTATCTTCCTAGCGCCGTATCTGGACTTATTGTCAAGAAAAATACGCTTCACCATTTCTTCAAGTTGTGCCTCAGATACTGGCACTACAGCTTTGTAGTAATAGCTGAAACGAGGAATGTTCAAGCATTGACACATGGCTGAAATGCTGTATTTGTCCTTGTTAGCAGTGATTAGTTCCCTTTTCGTGCCATAATCACTGCAGCTTGCTTTAGGATATCAACCTGCATTTCAAGCTCTTTATTTCGTTTTCTGAGTTCCATCAACTCACGCTGTTCATCTGTCAGATTATCAACAGTTTTGAAGGAACCAGTTGTTCTTGCTTGTTTAACCCACTTGTCAAAGCTAGACGGGGTCAGGTCATACTCTTTGATAATCTCGCTTCGCTTCATACCTGCATTGTGAAGATCAACAAGAGTTGTTTAAACTCATCTGTGAAATGACGGCGAATTTTTCTAGACATATCTGTTCTCCTCTTTTCTTTAGTGTAGAACACTTTATTCTTCTGTCTAGTTTAGTGTAACCTGTTCGCATTGAATTTCTCAGATGAACTGAAATTCTATTACGAACTCCACCAGATCCTCCTCTTCCATTTCCAAGAGAAGAACTCGAACTATTTCTTCGAGATTCTAAAGGGCAACCTGAACATAGTCAATCCTGCCTTTAAAACTGTTTTTAAAACTTTTCTAAAGTATAAAACGTACATCACGAACGCCATGGAGCTTCCATATTTCAACGCTAAGCTAGAAGCGACCAATAAACTCATAAAAGACATCAAGAGACAAGCGTTCGGCTTTAGGAACTTTAAGAACTTTAAAACTAAGATTTACATCACTTTGAATATTGAAAAAGAGAGAACGAATTTCGTCCTCTCTAGGTGTTAGCTTTTCGTCTACCCACTACCGTTGACAAAGAGCCGAAATTTTCTCACTCTGATACTACCCCACCCAAAAGCAAAAAGCCTTGTCTCCAAGGCTTTTCAGGCTCTATAATTTCTGTAGTGGGTAAAACCACCGTGGAGATTATGGAGCCTTTTTAAGTATATACAAAAAGTCCCA
>NZ_JARQPJ010000033.1:0-20434 GCF_046032515.1 Streptococcus suis
AACCTAGCACAGCCATTAGGCTGTGCTAGCAACCTGCACCTCAGTTCCTTGTCTGAAAGCTAATTCATTCGACTATACATCTACGTCTCCTTGTCTGATTTAGTATAAAAAGAATCCCCACTGCGCCTGCAATGGGGATTTATTATGCCATCTATGAAAGGATAGATGATTTTAGGATTTTAAAGTGAAGACCGCAATAACCAAAGCTAGATACATCAAAAAAGTCAAGATAAAACTAGCTCGCCAGAAAACCTTGAAGAAACGGCGATATAAAAAATTCTTTTTCTTTAAAAGGAAGAAACCACAAAGACCAATCGCTAGTAGTGAGAGGGCTAGGACAAGCTGAGGCAGTAGACTGTTATAGTAGGCCTTGTCCGAAATCAGATAAAATTCAATTGCATAGAGAGGAAAGGCAATGTCTGCAAAGTTCCATCCTCGGTTTTGCAACCTAAAAAACTTGACAGCAATTATCGAAATGGCCAAGGTTAGAAAGATAAATAGGAAGGCTACTATTTTTAAAAATATAATCGATTCAAACATACATTCATTCTATAAAAAATGTGAAAAAAAGTAAACCTAAAGCTTGCATTTCTTTGAAATTCGTGTATAATGAAAAGGTATGTGTAAAACACATATTTGTGGGAGGTAAAAATCTTTAATTACCGCCAAAACCACAATAGGAGGATTTTATATCATGGCTAAAAAAGTCGAAAAACTCGTAAAACTTCAAATTCCTGCAGGTAAAGCTACTCCAGCTCCACCAGTCGGTCCAGCACTTGGTCAAGCAGGTATCAACATCATGGGATTCACAAAAGAGTTTAACGCTCGTACAGCTGACCAAGCTGGTATGATCATCCCAGTAGTTATCTCTGTGTATGAAGATAAATCATTCACTTTCATCACTAAAACACCACCAGCTGCTGTTCTTTTGAAAAAAGCTGCAGGTGTTGAAAAAGGTTCAGGTACACCAAACAAAACTAAAGTTGCAACAGTTACTCGTGCACAAGTACAAGAAATTGCTGAAACTAAAATGCCTGACTTGAACGCTGCATCTCTTGAAGCTGCAATGCGTATGATCGAAGGTACTGCTCGTTCTATGGGATTCACTGTTACTGACTAAGTAGCACCCAAGATTATCTGATTACAAGGAGACATATAACATGGCTAAAAAAAGCAAAAACTTGCGTGCTGCTCTTGAAAAAATCGACAGCACAAAACTTTACAGCGTAGAAGAAGCTGTTGCTCTTGCAAAAGAAACTAATTTCGCTAAATTTGATGCGTCAGTTGAAGTTGCTTACAACTTGAACATCGACGTACGTAAAGCAGACCAACAAATCCGTGGTGCAATGGTATTGCCAAACGGTACTGGTAAAACTTCACGCGTTCTTGTTTTCGCACGTGGTGCTAAAGCAGAAGAAGCAAAAGCTGCTGGTGCAGACTTTGTTGGTGAAGATGACCTTGTTGCTAAAATCAACGGTGGTTGGTTGGACTTCGACGTTGTTATCGCAACTCCAGATATGATGGCTGTTGTTGGACGTCTTGGTCGTGTACTTGGTCCACGTAACTTGATGCCAAACCCTAAAACTGGTACAGTAACAATGGATGTTGCTAAAGCAGTTGAAGAGTCTAAAGGTGGTAAAATCACTTACCGTGCTGACAAAGCAGGTATCGTACAAGCTCTTATCGGTAAAGTATCATTTGACGCTGACAAACTCGTTGAAAACTTCAAAGCTTTCCACGATGTAATGGCTAAAGCTAAACCAGCTACAGCTAAAGGTACTTACATGACTTCAGTATCTATTACAACAACACAAGGTGTTGGTATCAAAGTTGATCCTAACTCACTTTAATCAATAGAAAGATTGTCTATGGGCAATCTTTTTTAGTTGACATTCAATAAAACAAACTCTATAATATATGTATAAAGTGATTGAGGAGGCAACTATGAAGGCGACCTGTAAAGAATTTTATAGTCATCTTTCGGCGGTTTATCAGCTACCAGAAGATGCTATCACATCCGTTTTGCGTGAAAAGGTTTTTGAAACTGCCAAAGAGCTTGAACAAGCTGACAATCTCTACTTGCTTGCTGATCGATTGGGACGCTATGTTACTGCAGAGCTGACAGCCTTGACTTGCCATGCACCAAAAGAGTTGGTTCAGCTTTCTCTTTACATTCAACAACTTCAAAATCACTATCGGATAGCTAGTTTTATCCCAGGAAAGGTAGAATAAAAAAGATGACAGAATACACGAAACCACTCGTTTGGAAGTGGGAAGATGAAAATGACAATCGTTCAGGCAATCGTCCAACAGCAGGCAGTCGCTTTGAACATAAATTACCAAAAGGTGACAAGCCCCTCCAAGTTTATTCCTTGGGAACACCTAACGGTATTAAAGTTGCTATTATGCTAGAAGAGTTGAAGGAACTCGGGATTACCGAAGCTGAATATGACCTCTTTCTCATCAATATCGGTCAAGGAGACCAATTTGGCTCCGATTTTGTTGCCATCAACCCCAACTCCAAAATACCAGCTATGGTGGATTACTCGGAGAAGGAGCCAGTTCGGGTCTTTGAATCTGCCAACATTCTCTACTACTTGGCAGAAAAGTTTGAGGCCTTCCTACCAAAAGCTTGGGCAGAGCGGACAGAGGTTCTTAACTGGATCTTCTGGCAAACTGGCGCCGCTCCATTTGTTGGTGGAGGATTTGGACATTTCTTCCATTACGCTCCGACAGCGCAAGAATATCCGATTAATCGCTATACAATGGAAACTAAGCGTCAGCTGGATCTCTTGGATCAGTTATTAGCGACTAGAGAATATGTAGCAGGTAACACTTATACTATTGCTGATATCGCTATTTGGTCTTGGTATGGTCGCTTGGTTCAGGGTCAACTATATCCAGGTTCGGCAGAATTTTTAGATGTTGATTCTTACAAGTATCTAAAGACCTGGGTAGAGAAAATAGCTCAGCGCCCAGCTGTACAACGAGGGTTGACAGTGAAATATCATTCAATTGATAATTAATTGACTTGCCCACCTTATGGGTGGGTTTTTCTTTTACTTTGGTATGATAAAAGTTTATAATGAAAGAGTTAGACTTTGTGAAAATCCAAAAATAGAAATTAATACTCAATGAAAATCAAAATCAGACTAGCTCCAAAGGTTTGGGGAACCTTTGGAGGTTGGAGATAGGGCGAACGTAGTTCGTTACTACTTACGCAGATAGAACCCTGTTACTATTTTGTTTCAAGGTAACAGGCTGAAAGGCTCCACTGGAGCCTTTCACTCATCAAATCAAGTCAACAACGTCTGATTTTGATTTTCGAAGAGTATAATAATTGAGTTTTCCTGTCTTATATTTACATAGAAAGTAATAGAAAAATGTCCGAAAAAGTTGAAATGCAGCAGTCCAAAGAACAGGCGAC
Organism: Streptococcus suis; assembly: GCF_046032515.1. Classification (GTDB taxonomy): domain Bacteria; phylum Bacillota; class Bacilli; order Lactobacillales; family Streptococcaceae; genus Streptococcus; species Streptococcus suis_AL. Next base: position 3,428 of record NZ_JARQPJ010000033.1, read on the forward strand.
AATGGCCAAAGGTTTGGCTTGGTTGACTGCTGGAAATATTCTTAGTCGCCTGCTTGGTGTTGCCTATGTTATTCCCTGGTATATTTGGTTAGGGGAATATCGAGCTGAAGCCAATGCCCTCTTTAGTATGGGGTATCAAATCTATGCCAACTTCTTATTGATTTCAACAGCTGGTCTTCCGACAGCTATTGCCAAACAAGTAGCTAAATACAATGTCTTGGGTAAAGAAGAGGTATCGCTTTACTTGGTCAGAGAATTCTTCAAGCTCATGTTGGTCTTTGGAGCTGTCTTTGCAGGGGTCATGTATCTAAGTGCTCCGTGGTTGGCAGACGCATCGGGGTCGAAGGAAAAGTTACTTCCAGTCATGTATAGTCTAGTCCCACCTCTCTTTATCTTCCCAGCCATGAGTATCTTGCGTGGTTTTTTCCAAGGTCGGCACGATATGAAGCCCTATGCTATCAGCCAGCTTGCAGAGCAACTGGTACGGGTTATCTGGATACTGGCAGCAACATTTATGATTATGAAGTTGGGTAGCGGTGACTATCTTGAAGCAGTTGTCCAATCTACCTTTGCAGCTTTTGTCGGGATGATTGCTAGTGTTGGGATTTTAGTTTATACTTTATGGAAGCAAGGTTACCTTGGTAAGTTGCTTCATGCTAAGAAACAAAAGATTTCTTTGGATACAGGTCAACTTATTAAGGAAACTGTTCGAGATGCGATTCCAATTATCATTTTAGGTCTAACGATTCAATTATTGCAGTTTATTGACCAAGTCACCTTTATTCGTGTTATGGAAAGAATTACGGATTACAGTAATTCGGAACTTTTGGAACTTTATTCATATATGGCTGCCAATCCAAGTAAGATTACGATGATGATTATCGGGATTTCACTGAGTTTGGGAAGTGTTGCTATTCCATTGATTACAGAGAAATTTGTCAAGAAAGATTTGAAGGCGGCGTCTCATTTAGTGGCGGATAATCTACAATTACTCTTTATATTCACTATACCGGCAATTGTTGGAACAGTCCTGTTAGCTGGGCCACTCTATACGATTTTTTACGGACCGTCAGAGCCTATCGCCATTACTCTATTTATTTGGAACTTATTTTTAATTTTACCTCTGGGACTATATTCTGTCATTAGTGTGGTCATTCAAGCGATATTTGAAAATAGAAGAGCCATTTATTATTTCTTGATTGGGATGCTAGTGAAAATCGTTTTACAAGTACCAATGATCTATGTCTTTAAGGTATATGGTAGCTTTATCTCAACGATATTTGGGTTGGGAATTATGCTGTACCTCTTCTATAGACGAATTGACAAGGTTCTGCATATTGATGAAAGACTAGTGATAAAAGATATTGCGACCATTAGTTGGATTTCTATCGTAATGGGACTCATTGTATGGGGGATTGAATTTGTCTTGAATCTTATCCTTCCAGCAAATGGCTATGTATCTAGCTTTATCCACTTGGCCGTTGCAGGTGGAGCAGGTATGCTTGTCTTTGTCATCTTGACATTGAAGACTCGTCAGCTAGATCGTTTAATTGGAAGTCGGGCTCAGAGTTTACGGAGGAAATTGCGCCTAGGCTAGTTTGTTTTAAAAATCTCTATTTTCTACTATTGAAAAGCTGGGAAAAAGAGGCGTTTTAGAATGTGAGAAGGAAAGTTCGTTGAGGATTTTCCTTTTTTCTTGGAGATTTCAGTATAAAAAAAACGGTTTTTGTGGTAGAATAGTAGGGATAAAAAAGAGGAGAGAGATGATGAAACCTAAATACGAACGTATTCTAATCAAACTATCTGGTGAAGCCTTGGCTGGTGAACGTGGTGTCGGTATTGACCTCAAAACTGTTCAGGAAATGGCAAAGGAAATTCAGGAAGTCGCAGAATCAGGTATTCAGATTGCCCTTGTTATTGGTGGTGGTAACCTTTGGCGTGGAGAACCTGCTGCTGAAGCGGGTATGGATCGAGTTCAAGCAGACTATACAGGCATGTTGGGGACTGTTATGAATGCTCTTGTAATGGCTGATTCCCTTAAACAGCTTGGTGTGGATACACGTGTGCAGACAGCGATTGCGATGCAGTCAGTTGCAGAGCCTTATATTCGTGGTCGTGCTCTTCGTCATCTTGAAAAAGGTCGCATTGTTATTTTTGGAGCTGGTATTGGTTCTCCGTACTTCTCAACGGATACGACAGCGGCTCTTCGTGCTGCAGAAATTGAAGCAGATGCGATTTTGATGGCTAAAAATGGTGTGGATGGCGTCTACAATGCTGATCCGAAGAAAGATGCTAATGCAGTTAAATTCAATGAATTGACCCACCGTGAAGTGATTAGTCGTGGTTTGAAAATCATGGATGCGACAGCATCAACTCTCTCAATGGACAATGATATTGATTTGGTCGTGTTCAATATGAATGAACCAGGAAATATTAAACGTGTTGTCTTCGGTGAGCCAATCGGTACTACCGTTTCAAATTCTTCAGAAGAAAAATAAAAGATAAAAAATAAAGAAGGAAGTCTTATGTCTAAAGAAATTATTGCTAAAGCGCAAGAGCGCATGAACCAATCTCATCAGAGTTTGGCACGTGAATTCAGCCACATTCGTGCTGGCCGTGCCAATGCTAGTTTGTTGGACCGTATTTCAGTTGAGTACTACGGTTCTCCAACGCCATTGAATCAGTTGGCTGGTATTACAGTGCCAGAAGCGCGTGTTCTATTGATTACTCCGTTTGATAAGTCAATCTTGAAGGATATTGAGCGTGCTTTGAACGCTTCAGATCTTGGTTTGACACCGCAATCTGACGGTACTGTTATCCGTTTGGTTATTCCTGCCCTTACAGAGGAAACTCGTAAGAACTTGGCGAAGGATGTGAAAAAAGTCGGTGAAAATTCGAAAGTTGCCATCCGTAATATCCGTCGTGATGCCATGGATGAAGCTAAAAAAGCTGAAAAAGCAAAAGAAATCACAGAAGACGAGTTGAAGACGCTTGAAAAAGATATTCAAAAAGTAACAGATGATGCTATCAAGACAATTGATAAAATGACTGCCGACAAAGAAAAAGAATTGTTGGAAGTTTAATCAACAAGTTTTTAAGCTACAAAAACAGATCATCACTGGGCTGTCTAACTTCCAGTGGTGAACCAATAAGAAATCTAATGGGGGGAGTTAGACAAGACTTCCCCCGCTTTTTAATCAGAAAGAAGAAAATCATGAATGATTTATTAGCACAATATATCGTTGGTTTAGTGACTGACGAAAACGATCAGTTTTACTTTGTCCAAAAAGAGGGTAGAACCTTTGCTCTTTCTAAGGATGAAGGAGAACATAGTCTAGGACAATCTGTTAAGGGATTTGCCTATACCGATATGAAACAAAAACTCCGTTTGACAACTAAGGAAGTTGGGGCGAGTCGTACCAGCTTTGGTTGGGGAACTGTCACAGAGGTACGTAAGGATTTGGGTGTCTTTGTGGATACAGGTCTGCCAGACAAGCAAGTGGTTGTTTCCTTGGATATTTTGCCTGAAATCAAGGAACTCTGGCCGAAAAAAGGGGATCAGTTGTACGTCAAATTAGACGTCGATAAGAAGGACCGCATTTGGGCTCTGCCAGCTTTTCAAGAAGATTTTCAGAAAATGGCTGGACCTGCTTATGACAATATGCAAAACCAAAATCTGCGAGCGATTGTCTATCGTTTGAAAATGAATGGTACTTTTGTTTATTTGCCAGACAACAACATGCTTGGTTTTATCCACCCGAGCGAACGCTTTGCGGAACCACGTCTGGGTCAGGTTTTGGAGGCGCGTGTTATCGGCTACCGTGCAGTTGATCGGACCTTGAACTTGTCTCTCAAGCCACGTTCATTTGAGATGCTGGAAAATGATGCCCAGATGATATTGACTTATCTGGAAAGCAATGGAGGTTTCATGACCTTGAACGATAAGTCTGCTCCGGAAGACATCAAGGCCACCTTTGGTATTTCCAAAGGGCAATTCAAAAAAGCTCTTGGTGGTTTGATGAAGGCTGGAAAAATTAAACAGGATTCTTTTGGAACAGAGTTGGTCTAGGGGGCGTCTATGCTAGTATATATTGCTGGAAGTGGGGCAATGGGTTGTCGTTTTGGTTATCAATTGTCTAAGACAAATCATGAAGTGATTTTGCTGGATAATTGGGAAGAGCATATCGAAGCGATTCGAGAAAACGGCTTGAAAGTGACTGGAGATGTAGAGGAAACTGTACACTTACCCATCATGAAACCGACCGAAGCAACGAGAGAAGCAGATTTTATCATTCTACTGACAAAGGCTGATCAGTTGCCAAAGATGTTGCGGGATATTAAACCGATTATCGGTCCAACTACCAAGGTTTTGAGTCTCTTGAATGGTTTGGGGCATGCGACGACCATGCGTAGGTATGTGCCAGATGAAAGTATTATGGTTGGGGTGACCATGTGGTTGGCGGGACTAAAGGGTCCTGGACATGCTCACTTAGAAGGTCCGGGTTCTATCTCCGTTCAGCATATTCTTGGTGATGAGCAATCAGTTGCGGATATTATTGAAATGCTGAATGAAGCTGGGCTAAATGTGACCTATGACAATCATGTTGTTAGTGCTATTTGGCAGAAAGCCTGTGTAAATGGTGTGATGAATCCAACTTGTACCATTTTAGACTGTACAATTGGTGAATTATTTGGTACGGAGGCTGGGCTGAATCTAGTACAGGGGATTTTCAAGGAATTTATCGCCGTTGCCAAGTCTGAGGCAGATGGAATTGACGAAGAAGCTATTTGGAAATATGTTATTGATGCTTCGAAGAAGGCTTCCAATCACTATCCATCTATGCACCAGGATTTGGTCCAACATGGTCGAAAGACAGAAATTGATTATCTGAATGGAGCGGTTGTTTTTAAGGGCAAACGTGCAGGTATTCCAACACCCTATTGCCAAATGATAACGGACATGATTCATGCCAAAGAGAGTATGCTGGGGTTGAGATAGGAGAAAGTCATGCTGATTGAAGTGGAAACGATTGAAGAATATATAGCTGTCTTGCCTGAAAATCGGAAGGAAGCGGTTGAACGGCTCCATCAAGTGATTGTGGAACAGTTACCAGCTGGTTTTGAAGTAGGAATCTTGGGAGGTATGATTAACTATTATGTGCCGCTTGCTGCCTATCCTGATGGTTATCATTGCACACCGGGAGAGCCCCTGCCTTTCCTTGCCTTGGCATCACAAAAGGCACACATCGCCCTCTACCACACGGGAATCTATATGGACCAAGAGTTGAATGATTGGTTCGTTGCTGCTTATCAAGCACAGGTGCCTACCAAACTGGATATGGGCAAGTCCTGTTTTCGTATGAAAAATCCCAAGAATATTCCTTATGAATTGATAGGGGAATTGGTGACAAAGATGTCTATGGAGCGCTATATAGAGCTCTACGAAAAAAATCATAGAAAGTAAATGTAGTGAGAAGAAGTTTTTATTCTTGGTTGATGACCCAACGCAATCCGAAAAGTAATGAACCAGTAGCTATCTTAGCAGATTATGCCTTTGATGAATCTGATTTTCCTAAGCAATCAGATAATTTCGATGAAGTCAGTCGTTTTTTAGAGGAATCGGCCAGCTTTGCCTTTTCCATGTCTGATTTTGATGCGATTTGGGAAGATTATTTGGGACATTGATGGATAAAATAGTACAAAATAGCCCTGTTTGGGCTATTTTTGTTATAATAGAGAAAAGCACAGGAAAAGGAGCAACTCTTGCTAGAACATTCAATTGATATTCACTTAAAACATCCAGATGATCTATTTAGCCTTTTTGGGTCCAATGAACGCCATCTGAGATTGATGGAACAGGAACTAGGTGTGGTTATTCATGCACGGACGGAAAAAGTTCAAGTGATTGGGCAAGAAGAGCATGTCGAACAGGCTCGTTTGGTTATCCAGTCCCTATTGGTTTTGGTCAATCGGGGTCTTGTCATCAATACGCCAGATGTGGTCACAGCTATTTCCATGGCAAAAAATGATGAGATAGAGAAATTCGTTGCCCTCTATGAAGAAGAGATTATCAAGGATAACTACGGTAAACCTATTCGCGTAAAGACTCTTGGTCAAAAACTCTATGTAGACAGCGTAAAGCGTCATGACATCGTGTTTGGAATTGGACCAGCTGGTACTGGTAAGACCTTCTTGGCGGTTACTCTAGCTGTAACAGCCCTCAAGCGGGGACAGGTCAAGCGGATTGTCCTAACCCGTCCTGCGGTCGAGGCGGGCGAAAGTTTAGGTTTTTTGCCAGGGGATTTGAAAGAAAAAGTAGATCCTTATTTGCGCCCGGTCTATGACGCCCTCTACCAGATTTTGGGCAAGGAGCAGACCACGCGCCTAATGGAGCGAGAGATTATTGAGATTGCACCGCTGGCCTATATGCGGGGTCGGACGCTGGAAGATGCCTTTGTCATCTTGGATGAGGCGCAAAATACCACCATTATGCAGATGAAGATGTTCCTGACCCGTCTGGGCTTTAATTCCAAGATGATTGTCAATGGGGATATTAGTCAGATTGACCTGCCGCGCAAGGTTAAGTCAGGCTTGATTGATGCGACGGAGAAGTTGAGTAAGATTCCACAGATTGATTTCGTGCATTTTTCAGCCAAGGATGTGGTTCGCCATCCAGTCGTTGCCCAGATTATTAACGCTTACGAGCAGGAGGCTCTGGCTGCGGATGGTCGAGCAAGTTTTGAGACGATTGGGGAGCTGAAGAAAGAGCAAGATGCGGAGGAGTAATTATTTTCTGCATCTTTGTCTGTCGAAATAGTTTGTGGAAAACAAATGAGGGAGTGACGCGTGATAAAACAAGGTCTACTGAGATTGGTTTTGCTTGGTTTTAGCTGTCTCTTAGCTGCCTGTGGTGGTCAGAAAATAAGAGATGACCAAACACAAGTTGAAAAAGCAGAACCGACTATCCAAACTAATTTTTATCAAGCCATAAACAAGGACTGGTTAAATGGTGGCTGGTTATCAAGTGGTACACCATTCTACAATGAGTTTACAAGATTGCAAATGGAAGTAGATGAGCAATTAAAATCGGATTTTGACAAAATGGTAGCTGGTCAGCTAGAGCCTCAGTCTGAGGATTTAGTAGAATTTATCAAGTTGTATCAGCAAGGTCTTGATTTTACCAAAAGGGAAGAAGATGGTGTCAGAGTAGCTAGAATGATACTGGATGAAATGATGGGAATTACTTCGTTTTCCGAGCTGAAATCGCTTAGTCAAGATTGGATTCGTAAGGACTATCCATTGCCCTATGGTCTTGATGTGATTGCCAATCCACGAAACACATCTGAAAGAATGCTAATTTTGCTACCACCTCAGACGATTCTACCTGATAAGTCTTACTATGAAGACAGGACTGTTCGTGAGAAACTCATGGATTCTTACCGTATATCTGCGAGACATATTTTGGAAAAATGTGGCTACTCAGACGAGGAGGCCACTGCTTTGGTTGAAGGTGCCATTGCTTTTGACAATCGACTCGTTGACACTCTACCAGCTAGCGAGAATGTGCATAGTGATTGGGGACCTGTGAACGCAGAAGAACTTAGAACATTTTCAGAGGTTAAAAACTACTCTCCAGCTTTATCAATTGGAGAACAATTAGTAGGACTGGTGGGCTTGGAACCGGAGGAAGTTTATGTCTCTAATCCAAGTTATTTTGAACAATTGTCCCAATTTATCAAGGAAGAAAATTTCTCAGAATATCGATCATGGGCTTTGGTTAGTCAAGCAATGAAGTTAGCCCCCTATTTGACTGGGGAAATCATGCAGACAGCAGGGAGATTTCATGCAGAAGTCCAAGGACTTTCAGCCTCCTATCCGAATAATTACATGACTTATCTGGATGTGACTGGAATGTTCAAGGAAAGTTTGGGTGTTTATTATGGTCGTAACTATGCCGATGAAACGGACTTACTTGCCATTCAGGAGATGGCTAAGGCAATCTCTAGGACCTATCAGGAAAGGATTCTAGCCAATGATTGGCTTAGTCAAGCCACCAAGCAAGCTGCAATTAAAAAATTAGAAAATATCACCTATCATATCGGCTATCCAAGGGAGATGAGCGACTGGACCAAGTCATTAAAGGTTCAGGAAGACTTGTCTTATATTGAAAATATTTTGGCAATTACGATTCAAGCTAGAACAGGAGTTTTCGAGCGTTATAGTCAGCCAATCGATAGACAAACTTGGACTAGCAATGTATCGGCAAGTGAAGTAACAGCAGCCTACGCTCCTAGTCAGAATGCGATTTATATTCCAGCGGCTATTTTACAAGCTCCTTATTATGACAAAAATCAATCTGTAGCTGAGAATTATGGCGGGATTGGTAAAATTATCGCTCATGAGTTTGTGCATGCCTTTGATGCCACAGGAGCAAATTTTGATGAGACTGGTAGTCTAAAAGACTGGTGGACAGAGCGAGATAGACTAGCGTTTGAAGAAAAAAATCAAGCCCTAGTAGACTTGTTTGATGGTCTGGAAGTTTATGGTGGTAGAATAAATGGGCAACAGACTCTATCTGAAAATCTTGCGGATTTGGGAGGAATACAGATTGCCTTGTCTACGCTCAAAAAAGAAGAACCGTCAGCTAATCTAAAAGAATTTTTTGAGCACTATGCCCGTAGCCGTCGAGAAATAGTTGCGGTTGATTATGGCCGTTATCAACTTCAGGTAGACACACATTCTCCTGAGGAATTTCGGGTCAATCTCCAATTACAGCAAATAGATGATTTTTATAAAGTCTACCATATTCAAGAAGGTGACCCAATGTATAGGTCACCCGAAGAGAGAATGATTATTTGGTAAATTAAAAACTGCCTGGTTCAATCAGAACTGGGCAGTACTTATTTTACATTCTAAAAAATGGATTAAAATTTTTCTCATGTCCAACGCTGGTATTTTGACCATGACCTGGATGGACAGTGTAGTGGTTTGGCAGGGTAAAAATGTATTCTCTGATACCTGCAATCAGGTCATCAAAGTTGCTGGTTGGTAGGTCTGTACGTCCAATGGTTTCCCGGAAAAGTGCGTCTCCAGTGATGACACATTCATCCTCTGGGAAGATAAAGGAAACACCACCAATAGAGTGCCCAGGTGTTGGAACTACCTTGAAATGAAAACCGTCAAACTGGTAGTCTTCTTGGTATTGGAAGATTTTTTCAGCAGGTCGGCAGACTACATTTTCCATATCATCATGACGAGGTAGACCTGATAGATTCATCTCTGGTGTGTAGAGCCAGCTGGCTTCACTTTCAGCCACATAGACAGGCGGGAAATTGTAGGTCTCACGCAGGATGTCCAAACTCATAATATGGTCATAGTGGGTGTGGGTCAGGAGAATAGCCGAAATTGGTTTTCCGATTTTTTCGATAGTTGCTTGAATTTTTGTCCAGTCACTCCCAGGGTCAATGATAATCAGATGGGTATCATTTTCAAGGTAGTAGGTATTTTGAAAAGCGACAGGATTGACAGATTTGTGAATAATCATCATATTTCTCCTCACAGAAACGGTTTTTATACAAGTAGTCTAACAAAAAATTCCAACGACTTCATGGATTTTGTTTGAGGCTTTTTCCTTACGCTCTATTGTGCTATAATGAACAGTATGAAAGATACGCGAACAAGCAATCGGTATGCCGTTGTGGATTTGGAAGCAACTGGTACAGGTGCCGATGCAAAAATCATTCAAATCGGGATTGTTCTTGTTGAAAATGGAGAAATTATTGACAGTTACGCAACGGACATCAATCCCTATGAGCTACTGGATGACCATATCAAGAATCTGACAGGTATCACAGACCAGCAATTGGAGCAGGCACCTGATTTTGGTCAGGTTGCAAGTAGGATTTACGACATGATTGGTGATGCTATTTTCGTAGCCCATAATGTCAAGTTTGATGCTAATCTCTTGGCAGAAGCTCTTTTCTTTGAAGGTTATGAACTGCTGACACCGCGCGTGGATACGGTGGAATTGGCACAATTATTTTTCCCGACATTTGATAAATACAGTCTGGGCAATCTAGCAGAGCATTTGGACTTGGGTCTGGACCAGGCACACACGGCTATTTCAGATGCTCTGGCAACGGCTCGACTTCTTATCAAAATTCAAGAGAAAATCAAGAGTTTGCCTCGAACTGTTGTTGATAAAATTCTTGATTTGGCGGACAATCTGCTCTTTGAATCCAGGATGGTCATTGATGAGATGGTGCCTGTTCTGTCAGAAAATCTATTATACGATTTAGAATCTATTCATGACTTGGTCTTGAAAAAGCCAGAAGAAATCAAGTCAACCTACCGATTATCTGAAGATTTTTCGACCAATATTGCCCTTCTCGGCTTGCATGAACGAAAAAAACAAACTGCTTTTGCTCAAGTAGTAGAAAAACGCTTGGTTGACGAAGAAAAAGTGCATTTTATCCAAGCGCAGGCAGGTTTGGGGAAGACTTACGGTTATCTCTTGCCTTTACTTGCCAGGTCAGAAAAGCCTCTTTTGGTCACCGTACCGACCAAGCTCCTTCAAGAACAGATTATGGAAAAAGAGGGGAGTAAGCTGAGAGAGAGTTTCCATATTTCCATGGCTTCCCTCAAGTCGCCCAAGCATTTTATCAAGTTAGACAACTACTGGAAAACCCTGCAGCGACAGGATGATAATCGCCTGGTCAATCAATTCAAAATGCAGGTGCTTGTCTGGTTATGCGAAACCACGACAGGTGATTTGGATGAGCTTAAGCAAAAACAACGCTATCAAGCTTACTTTGATGAGATTGCCCACGATGGGAAATTGGAGCCTGAAAGTCTTTTCTGGGGCTGGGATTTTTGGCAACGATTGAACCAACAAGCTCTCTCTAGTAGACTGCTCATTACCAACCACGCTTATTTTCTCAACCATCTTAAGGATCAAGATCCTCTCATGGATAAGCGTCTGGTGGTGATTGATGAAGCACAAAAGTTTCTCTTGGCTGCTGAAAATCTAGCGACGGATTCTCAGGATATAACAGCTCTTTTGCAAGTATTGCAGAGCAAAAAAGATAAGTCAGATAGTCTATTAGACCAACGGCTCTACGAATCCTGCCAGTTTGAACTCAACCACTTTTTGAGTCGTTTTCGTCAGCATGGTCAACGAGAGGTTCAAAAGGCTGAACTGGGTCAAGTCAAGCAGAATCTGGCTGAGTTACAAGATGTTGACCTACAAGACCTGGACCAACTCCTTGATGTCTACGACCATTTTTGGCTGGAGGAAAAGTATCTTGAGGACAAACGAATTGCTTATTTGCGGGGCTCCAAGGACAGCCTCCTAAATGCGACCAACTACCTGCCAGATACCAAGATTTTCTGCATCAGCGCCACCTTGACCATCAGCAAAAAGGTCAGTCTGGCGGATTTGCTGGGCTTTGAGCAGGTCACCATGGACTTGCTTCCGACCCAGGCAGTGACCAACCAGCAGTTGCTTTTTCCGACCCATCTCCCCGACATCCTCGCTTGGACCAAGGAAGAGCACGCTGCCTATTTGGCTACTACTTTAGGAGAAATAGCAGAGCTGGGACGACCGATTTTAGTTTTGTTTACCTCTATCTCACTGCTTATGCAGGTGTCGGATTTGTTAGAAGGCAGTAATATTCCCCACCTAGCCCAGCACAAGCATGGACAGGAAATGACCCTTAAACGAAAATTTGAACGAGGTGAATGTCAGATCTTACTGGGCACAGGTGTCTTCTGGGAGGGCGTTGACTTTGCCAGTCAGAATCAATTGATTCAGGTTATTACAAGGCTCCCATTTGACAATCCCAAGGACCGGTTTGTGCAAAAAATCAATCACCATCTGCGTGAAGAAAGGAAAAATCCATTTTATGATTATAGCCTGCCTATGATGATGATTAAGCTCAAACAAGCCATCGGCCGTACCAATCGGCATGACAAACAAGATTCTATAGTCTTGGTTTTGGACCCGCGTGTTCACACCAAACGCTATGGACAGCAAATTCTGTCCTTCTTTGAGAAAGATTATTCAATGTTAAGTGTGGATGTGAAAGAAATAGAAGGAGCTATTCAAGATTTTTTTGAATAAGTTGAAAGGGAGCCACAAGGCTTCCTTTTGTTTCCAGCGTTTTTTAATGCTACTCATGATTAGGAATCTATTCCCTCTCTCCTTGCCGAATAACAGTGATTTTCTTTATGATTAAAATATGGTATAATTTTCCAAATATTAGTTTTTGTGAGAAGAGATTATGACAGAAAAAACGATTGTATTTAAGGTTGGGACGAGTTCTCTGACGCAAGAAAATGGCAGTCTGGACCGTATCAAGATTGCTCGGATTACCAATCAGCTGGCTCAGTTGCATCAGAAGGGCTACCAGATTGTGCTGGTGACGTCGGGCTCGATTGCTGCTGGTTTTCGGAGATTGGGATTTGACAAGCGACCGACCAAGATTGCGGAGAAGCAGGCTTCTGCTGCGGTTGGTCAGGGCTTGCTGATTGAGGAATACACGCAAAATCTAATGAAGGATGGCATTGTGTCGGCTCAGATTTTGCTGACCCAGGATGATTTTGCGGATGCCAGACGTTATCAGAATGCCTCTCAAGCCTTGCAGGTCTTGCTGAAACAACGTGCTATTCCTATTATTAACGAAAATGATACCATTGCCATTGAGGAGATTAAGGTGGGGGATAACGATACTTTATCTGCCCAGGTGGCTTCACTACTGAAAGCAGACCTCTTGGTGCTTTTGACAGATGTAGATGGACTTTACACGGCCAATCCTAACAGCGACCCCAATGCCAAACATTTGCCAGAGATTAAGGAAATTACGGAAGATTTGTTTGCCATGGCAGCAGGAGCAGGATCGTCCAACGGAACAGGTGGCATGACCACCAAATTGCAGGCGGCACAGATTGCGACCAAGTCAGGCGTACCTGTCTTTATCTGCTCTTCAAAAGAGGATACGGCCCTTCTACAAGCGGTTACTCAAACCAACCGTGGCACCCTCTTTTTAGCGGACGACCACGCCATGAACCAACGCAAGCAGTGGATGGCCTTCTATGCTCGGACAGATGCGGCGGTTGAAGTGGATGCAGGAGCGGTTGATGCCATGTTGCACCAAGGCCGCAGTTTGTTAGCAGCAGGAGTCAGAGCCCTAGAAGGCGACTTTGAAGTAGGACAGGTCGTGGAAGTTTACAGTCAAGCAGACCACCGCTTGATTGGTAAAGGACGGGTCAAGCTGTCCTCCAAGGACTTGCAGGACCAGTTGGTCAATGGCAGAGCGGAAGGCGTATTGATTCACCGCAACGATTGGGTTAGTTTATAGTCATTCAGTATATTTTTTATTGCTTAGACGATGAGCAAATTGAAAGACTAAATAGGAGAAAGATATGACAACAACACAAGCATTATTAGACAGTTTATTGGCCCATAAGGCCTCTATCAATCTGGCAACAACCGAACAAAAAAACCAGGCTCTATCAGCCATGGCAGACCAGTTGGTTGCCCAAGCTGAGGCAATCCTAGCAGGTAATGCTATCGACAAGGAAAATGCCCAAGGCAAGATTAGCCAAGTCATGCAGGACCGTTTGCTCCTGACAGCTGATCGGATTGAAGCCATGGCAGATGGCATTCGGGCCTTGATTGGCTTGCCAGATCCAGTTGGTTTGATCTTGGAAGAATCTACTCGGGCAGACGGCTTACGCATTCGCAAGAAATCCATTCCCTTTGGTTTGGTGGGAATGATTTACGAAAGTCGTCCAAATGTGACCTCAGACGCCGCTGCCTTGGCTATCAAGAGCGGAAATGCAGTCATCTTGCGTGGTGGCAAGGAAGCTTTTCATTCAGCCCAGGCCATTGTCACGGCCCTCAAAGCTGGTTTGGAGCAAGCTGGTCTTTCGCCAAAGGTCATCGAGCTAGTCCAAGATACCAGCCGTGCCTCTGCGACCGAGTTGATGACTGCCAAAGGCAAGATTGACCTCTTGGTGCCACGTGGCGGTGCAGGACTCATTCAAGCCGTCGTTGAAAATGCGACTGTGCCAGTTATCGAAACAGGCACAGGCATCTGCCATGTCTATGTAGATAAGGATGCGGACTTGGACCAGGCCTTGCGGATTGTGGTCAACGCCAAAACCAGTCGTCCCTCAGTCTGCAATGCGGCGGAAGTCTTATTGGTTCATGAAGAAATTGCCAGCCAATTCCTACCTCGTCTTGAGGAAGCTCTTTCTGGTCAGGTAGAATTGCGGGCTGACCAGAAGGCTCAGGCTCTTCTCAACCAATCTACACCGGCAGGTGAGCAGGATTTTGATACAGAATTTCTGGACTTTATCTTGGCTGTCAAAGTCGTTTCAAGTGTCGAAGAAGCCATCAGCCACATCGCTCAACACTCGACAGGGCACAGCGAGGCCATTGTGACGGAAAACAGCCAGACGGCAGACCTCTTTACGCTCTACGTAGACTCGGCGGCAGTCTATGTCAATGCCTCGACCCGCTTCACAGACGGGGGTGAATTCGGTCTGGGCTGCGAGTTGGGCATTTCCACCCAGAAGATGCACGCCCGTGGTCCAATGGGCCTGCGTGAGATGACCACCTACAAGTACATCATCACAGGCGACGGCCACATTCGTTAGGAGGACAAGATGAAGATTGGATTTATCGGACTAGGCAACATGGGAGCGGCCTTGGCTCATGCAGTCAGCCAGCAGCCAGATACCCAGCTCCTCCTCAGCAACCACAACCCAGCAAAAGCTCAGGCTCTACAAGATCAGCTGGGCGGTCAGCTCTTGTCTAATGGACAAATAGCAGAGCAGGCCGAGATTATTTTCCTTGGGGTCAAGCCTCACCTGATTCAGTCAGTCTTGTCTGGTTTACAGGACCAGATTAGCCAGAATCCGTCAGCTATCTGGATTTCCATGGCAGCGGGAGTGCCCCTTGACAGCCTGGTAGAATATGTAGCGGCAGATAAGCTCATCCGCATCATGCCCAATACACCTGTCGCTATCGGCCAAGGTATGACAACCTATAGCGTGGTCAATCAAGAGCTCGCTCCGCTATTGGAACAAATCCTAGAAAAATCAGGCAAGGTCCAGCAGGTACCAGAGAGCCTGATCGACGCAGCAACGGCTATCGCAGGCTGCGGACCAGCCTTTGTCTATCAGATGATTGAGGCTTTGACCGATGCAGGTGTGCAAAACGGGCTCACGGCTCAAGATGCCAAGGTTTTGGCGGCCCAAACCCTAGCAGGAACTGCTCAGATGGTCTTAACCAGCGATAAACACCCAGCCCAGCTGAGACAGGAAGTGACCTCGCCAGGCGGCTCGACTATCGCAGGTGTGGTAGCTCTTGAAAAAGAAGGCTTCCGTTACGCCATTATCAAGGCAGTCGCCGCCGCCCTCAAAAAGACTAGAAAATTAGGCAAAAAATAGAAGACAGCAAAAAACGGGACTTTTAATCCCGTTTTGTTTTTTCCTTGATCCATTGACTGACGTTGGACAGGGCCTTGCTTTGCTCTGCCTTGCGTTTTTGTTCGTGGACAAAATCTGCAAAGCTTTGCTTGACACCGTCCTTTTGAACCTTGTCCTGCAAATCATGCCATTTCTTTTTAAGGTTGTTAGAAGTCCGTTCGTAATAGTCTTCAAGGATTTCTTCCTTGGACTTGTAATTGCGGTAGAAGGCATTGCGTGACACACCAGCTTTTCGGACCAATTCAGATACCGAAATTTGCTTGAGCTCCTTTTTCTCTAGGAGAAATAGCAGAGCAGTTTCTATTGATTCCTTAGTCAGTTGATTTGCTTCTTTATTTGATTGATAGAGGTTTTTCAAAGATTGGGGTGAAATTTTACGACCTGCCATAGTTTTCCTTTTCCGAGTGTCACATCTGAAAGAAAATGCTTTCAGATGGGGTAGTTTAATGATATAATTGTAAGTAAATAGAGATTTATTGTCAAATAAAAAAGTAAAATTGGAAATGAGAATATTATGACAAAATGGAAAATTGTTGCAGATTCGGGCTGCGACTATCGTCAATTAGCTAATCTAGCTCCGGACACTGAATTTATTAGTGTGCCACTCACCATCCAAGTTGGAGAACAAGCATTTGTTGATGATGCAAGCTTGGATATTGATCACATGATGGAGGTGATGGAAGCATCTAAGTCTGCAGCGGGGTCTGCGTGCCCAAGTCCGCAGGCTTATCAGGCAGCTTTTGAGGGAGCTGAGAACATTATCGTTGTGACGATTACAGGAGGGCTATCAGGTAGTTTTAATGCGGCACGTGTAGCTAGGGATATGTATATCGAAGAGCATCCGAATGTCAATATCCATTTGATAGATAGTTTGTCAGCCAGTGGGGAAATGGATTTACTTGTTGACGAAATCAATCGCTTAATTGGTGCAGGACTAGATTTTCCACAAGTAGTAGAAGCGATAACTCACTATCGGGAACACAGTAAGCTCCTCTTTGTTTTAGCGAAGGTCGATAATCTTGTTAAGAATGGAAGACTGAGCAAATTGGTAGGCACTGTCGTTGGTCTTCTCAATATCCGTATGGTTGGTGAGGCAAGCGCTGAAGGAAAATTAGAGTTGCTTCAAAAGGCGCGTGGTCATAAGAAATCTGTGACAGCAGCCTTTGAAGAAATGAAAAAAGCAGGTTATGATGGTGGTCGAATTGTCATGGCCCACCGCAACAATGCTAAGTTCTTCCAACAATTCTCAGAGTTGGTAAAAGCAAGTTTTCCAATGGCTGTTATTGACGAAGTTGCAACATCAGGTCTATGCAGTTTTTATGCTGAAGAAGGTGGACTTTTGATGGGCTATGAAGTGAAAGCGTGATTCACAGAGTAATACTCAATGAAAATCAAAAGTAGCCAAGGAAACGAAGTCGAAGATAGAACTCTGTTAAAGGTAACAGGCTGAAAACCTCCACTGGAGCTTTTCACTCATCAAGGCAAGTTGACAACGGATAATTTTGATTTTCG
>NZ_JARQPJ010000034.1:0-19161 GCF_046032515.1 Streptococcus suis
AAGAAAGAGAGAACGAAGTTCGTCCTCTCTAGGTGTTAGCTTTTCATCTACCCACTACAGTTGACAAAGAGCCTTTTGATTTTCGAAGAGTATTACAAAAAAAGCCTATCGCTAGATAGACTTTAACAAATGTATTGTGATTGCTTAAGCTTCAAAACCTTGAGCTACTGCTTCAGCAAAGTTTTCTTCCACTACGCTTGCACAGTGGTCACAGATTGTTGCTCCATAACTGCGTTCTACAACACTAGTATCAATACGGCGGCAACGGTCACATACTTCACCGCTTGCACGCTCTACAGTAAAGGCAACTTCTTCTACCAGAACAGCACTTTCAGGAGCTGCTTCCGTGGTTACTGTAAGGTTAGAAACGATGAGCAACTGAGCAAGGTCTGCATTCAAGCTCTCCAAGAAGGACTTGGTTTCAGCTGAAACATAGGCAGTCAAATGAGCTTCAAGTGATTTACCGATGACTTTGGCATTACGTGCTTCTTCCAAGGCTTTTTGTGCCTGAGTACGGAAGACCATAAAGTTTTCCCAATCAGCCAAAAGTTGCGCTTCATTGGCAAAGGTTTCCACCTCTGGCATTTCCGCCAATTGTACAAACTCTTCTGCTTCGTGTTCCAAGTATGACCAAATTTCTTCTGCTGTGTGTGGCAAGATTGGGGTCAAGAGCTTGGTAATTTTCACCAAGATGTCATAGAAAACTGTCTGCATCTGACGGCGAGAAAGTGATTTAGCACCATCAATGTAGACAACATCTTTGGCAAAATCGAGGTAGAAGGCTGACAAGTCAAGTGTTACAAAGTTTACTACAGATTTGTAGATGCCCATGAAATCATAATTGTCGTAGGCTTCACGGATTTGAGCTACCAATTTGTTAAATTTCACCAAGAGATATTGGTCAACAGAACGAAGCTCTTCGTAAGCCACCGCATCACTTGCAGGATTGAAATCAGAAGTGTTGGCAATCAAGAAGCGAAGGGTATTACGGATTTTACGGTAGGTTTCAGAAACCTGTCCAAGAATATCCATAGACACACGCACATCGTTTGAAGTATCAACGGATGTCACCCACAGACGCAAGATTTCTGCACCAAATTGTTTCTCAACATCACTTGGAAGAATGGTATTGCCTAGAGATTTAGACATCTTCATACCTTTGCCATCTAAGACAAAACCTTGTGACAAGACAGCCTTGTATGGTGCATGACCATTTACGGCTACAGAGGTAATCAAGGATGAGTTAAACCAACCACGGTATTGGTCAGAACCTTCTAGGTAGAGGTCTGCTGGGTAGGCAAGATTTTCACGGGCGTTCATGACACCATTCCAAGATGAACCAGAGTCAAACCATACGTCCATGATGTCTGTTTCTTTGGTAAATTCGCCATTTGGTGAACCTGGATGAGTGAAACCAGCTGGCAAAAGATCTTTTGCTTCTGATTTCCACCAGATGATAGAACCATGCTCTTCAAAAAGGGCAGCAACGTGGTCTGTCACTTCCTTGGTCATAATCGCTGTACCATCTTCTGCATAGAAAATTGGAAGAGGCACACCCCAAGCACGCTGACGAGAGATGACCCAGTCACCGCGGTCACGGATCATGTTGTAAAGACGTGTTTTACCCCAAGCAGGAATAAAGGTCGTTGCTTCGATTTGGTCCAAGATTTCCTGACGGAATTTAGAGACAGAGGCAAACCACTGTGGTACTGCACGCCAGATGATTGGCTTCTTGGTTCTCCAGTCAAATGGGTATGAGTGATTAATCACTTCACTAGCAAGGAGCAAGTCGCCCAATTTTTCCTTAACCGTTGGTACAACCTTATCATAGAATTGCCCTTCAAAATCAGGACCCGCAGCTTCATTCATCAAGCCACGTTCATTGACAGTTACCGCAACCTCCAAGTCATATTTGACACCGACATTATAGTCATCCTCACCAAAACCTGGAGCCGTATGGACGATACCAGTACCCGAGTCCGTTGTGACGTGATCGCCCAAGATGACCAATTCATCAACTTCTCTATCCCATGGGTGTTCGGTCACGATATATTCAAACTCAGCACCCTTGTGTTTTGAAATCACTTCGAAAGATTCCCAACCGAATTTGGCTGCCAAGCTATCAACCAAAGCTTCTGCCAAGACATACTTACGGTCAGAACCAGCTGGTTGAACCAAGACATAGTCAATGTCTGCTCCCATTGTCAAACCGCGAGAAGCCGTTACTGTAAATGGAGTTGTGGTCCAGACAACGATGTAGCTGTCTGTATCCAAGAGCCCCTTGCCATCTTTGACCTTGTTAGCATAGTAAAGGGATGTTGAGTCAATGTCATGGTATTCGATTTCAGCTTCTGCAAGGGCAGATTCAGATGACCATGACCAGTAAACAGGCTTAGCACCACGGTAAATATAGCCCTTGTCTGCCATAGCACCGAAGACACGGATTTGAGCAGCTTCATAGTCTTTCGTCAAGGTGATGTATGGATTTTCCCAGTCTGCAGAAACACCCAAGCGTTTGAAATCATCACGTTGCTTGTCAACTTGACTAAGAGCGTAGTCACGGCACATTTCAAGGTATTCTACCAAGTCCATTTCCTTGCGCTTAACACCTTGTTTTGCCAAGACTTGCTCAATAGGAAGACCATGCGTATCCCAACCCGGTACAAATGGCGCACGGAAGCCAGACATTGACTTAGAGCGAACGATAATATCTTTAGAAATCTTGTTCAAAGCGTGTCCAACGTGGATATTTCCGTTTGCGTATGGAGGGCCATCGTGGAGGTGGAAGGCAGGTTTGCCTTCATTGAGTTCTTGGCGACGAGCATACAAGTTTGCTTCATCCCAAGCCTTTTGCCATTCTGGTTCGCGAGTTGGTAAGCCTGCACGCATAGGAAATGCTGTCTTACCTAAATTGAGTGTTTCTTTTAGTTTCATCATAACTCCTTTATCTTATAATTAATTCCATTTTCATTTCTTGGCCTTCTAAACCAACGGATTGAAAACCAAGTTTTTCTAAAATGTACCTCATTTTATGATTGCCAATGACATAATTTATAGAAATTTTATGACAAAGCGGATCCGCCTTCGCCTTTCCAATCATTTGCTGGATGGCTTCCTTTCCGTATCCACGATTTTGAAAATCCTTATCAATCAACAAGCGCCATAAATAATAACTATTATCTTTGGGATCAATAGATAACATTGCAAAACCGACAACTTTTCCGCCAGATAGCACAGCATATGGTAGAATCATTCCCGAATCTTTATATAGCCAAGCCTGGGCTAAAGAATATTCAACCGATGCCACTCGGCGCTGGTCCTCAGGTGCAAGTTGAACTTGTAACACTGCTTCAAAGTTGTCCTTGTTTACTAATTCTAATCGTATCATAAAAATAAAAAAACTCCCGCCAAATAAGGACGAAAGTTCGTGGTACCACCTTAGTTTAGATAGAGTTTCCCCTATCCCTCTATGTTCGTAACGTGAACGGGCGTCTTTCCTTACTATTTTCAGGAAAAATCAAACAAAGTGATGATCCATAGAAAGAGATTGTAGGGCTTCCACCATCTCCTACTCGCTATAAATATTTCTACCGACCGTGTCTCTGCTTATGATCTTTATTATTCTTCTGTTGAAATTTCTACAGACTCTCCACTCTCAAAAGCTGCTGCCTGACGAGTTAATTCTGCAATTTCTTCTGGTGTCAATTGACGTGTATAATCCAAACTTTCTTCTTCAACAGGTAATTCTTCATCCAAAGCCTTATGAAGAACATCACGGAAAGCCTCGTCACTTGTTTGAATGTAACTTGCTGTTGGGCGAAGAATTTCCTCCCATTCAGATGAATTAACCAATGATAATTGGCTTTCAACTGTTGATTTCAGACGCTGATGGAAAATACGTGTCTTGTTTTTTAATTCTTCAGTCTCAATGACAACTTTTTTCGCGTTGTCAGTCGCATTACGAAGAATTTCATTTGCCTTATCTTTAGCTTCATGTAACAATGTTGCCGCATCATAGTCAGCTTGTTTAATAATATTTGCCGCTTGATCTTCGGCCGCAACCTTTACTTTCTCAGCTGTATCTTGAGCTAAAAGAACTGATTTACTCAATGATTCTTTCATCTCATCAAAATAAGCCAAACGTTCCCGCAAATTTTTCAATTCTAACTCTTGGTCATGATTTTTACGAATTAAATCCTCATAATCACGCGTTACAATGTCCAAAAAGTCATCAACTTCATCTGCGTCGTATCCTCTAAATTTTGTAGCAAAGGTTTTATCTTTTAATTCTAATGCTGTAAGTGCCATCTTTCCTCCTAAGTTTTAACAATGTCTAACTTTAATTTTATCTTCCCTTGCTTAGAAAAACCTAAAAATTCATTTAGGCGAACTCTACCATATCTCCTAACACTAATTAATTGCCCTATTTCAACTAATTTACTGGTTTGTTCTGTCAGAACATAATCCAACTTCACATGTCCAGCCTCAATCAACTTATTTGCAGTTGCCCTTGAAAGATTAAATGCGACCGAAATCACTTTATCCAATCTCATACTGGAAACCAACACATCCTTTGAACGCCATTCCTGTCCAATCGGTAGTCGAACAGTCATCCATTCTTCTTCCTTTCCCTTAACAGGGACACGAGCAATTTTAGTGATAGATTGTAAGGCAATCTGCCCAAATTTCTGATCGATAAAGACAATCAATCGTTCATCATCAATCAAAATATCACCCAAATACTCCCTTTTAATCCCTAGTTGATTGAGAAAAGTTCCAAGAACTTGTGAATGGGATAAGGTGTGAAATTTTCTAGCATAGGACAAATGAAGAGCGGTTAACTCAAAGTCCTTGATGTCCAACTCATAATAAGCCGGGGCAATAATAACCCGCGAATGTTCAGTCGAAACAAAGTCCCGACTAGAAAACGTTTGTAACTGGTAGTAGTTAGCAATTTTGCATACAATTTCATCTTGTCTAGGATGTAAAAAGTGAGTTAATCTATATGAATACGTATCTTCAACTTGCTGACACATATCCATTATTTTCTCTACAAACTCTCTTTCTTCCCTAGAAAAATGTTGCAATAAGTTTTTGTCATTTTTCATAACTATGCTAACAGTAGCAATAATTGAACCAAGAAGCGAGTTCCCATATTAAGCGCAATCATGGCTGCCATTACGGTCCAATCCAACCCCATAAATTGCAGATTAAATCGCCTAAAGGGTTTTAAAATGGGTGCTACCAGCCATTGAATCAAACGTCCAATCGAGCTTGTATATAGGCTAGGAAACCAACTTAGCAAAGCGTATGCCAATAAGAGATAGGAATAAATTTCTACAATTTTTAATAGTAAAAAAATCAAAATTTGCATAGCGTTACCGTTTTATATCAAAGTCAAAATTTAAATCAGCCGCACCAGTAGTTGTACCAGCATTGCGCAATTCTTCAATATTAACAGTGACATTTACTGGAGTTAACAGCCACATGGTATTTGAGACCTTTTTCAAATTTCCAGATAATACTGAACGAGCACCATCCAAGTAGTCTAGGCAACGTCTTGCTTGTTGCTCCGACATATATTGAAAATCAATGAGAATACTCGCATTGTCTAATAAAAGATTTACCATCTCTGGTGCATCTTCATAACGTTTTGGAAACTTAATATCAATTGTAGTTTTGACAATCTCTTTTTCGTTATTATTAGTCATCAATTCTTGCTGCCTTTCATGTAGGCGTTGAAGTTGACTTTCTGAACGTGCTTCCCGACGCGTCTCTACTTTTGGCTGCTGTTCGCGCACAGGTGCAGCTGCAGTAGTATTGGCAACACGCATTTTAGGACGATCATTAGGCATTGAATAGGCATCTGCCTGTTCTTCAACTTCATTGACTTCGTCAACTTCAAAGTAATTAAATAAGTTCTTAAATGTATCTTTTAATGCCATATTTTCCTCCTCTCCATTATTCAAAGAATGCTGAGCCAATTCTCACATATGTAGCTCCGTGAGCAATGGCGCGTTCAAAGTCCCCACTCATTCCCATACTTAACTCTGTAAAGGGCATACGTGGTAAGTTCCTTCTAGCTAGTTCTTCTTGGATTTCCTGCATTTTAGAAAAAATCTCGTCTAATTCATCATCTGTAGCATCAATCGGTGCCATCGTCATCAATCCAACAAGTTCAATGTTCTCCAATAAACTAATTTCAGCAAGTGCCGCATCAATCTCAGATACTGCAAAGCCATGCTTACTCTCCTCACCGGAAACGTTGACTTGGAGGAAACACTTGACTATTTTAGTCGCACGTTTATCTATTTCCTGAGCTAGTTTGACAGAGTCTAGGGCGTGGAAATAATCAACAAATGGAATAATGTCCTTGACCTTTCTTCTCTGTAAAGTCCCTATCAAATGCCATGTCAATTGTTTATCTGCTAGGGCATTATACTTTTCCAAGAACTGATCGACTCGATTTTCTCCAATATGAGTAATTCCAGTATTCACTAGCTGATTAGCAATAGAGCTGTCAACATATTTGGTGACAGCTATTACCTTTACTGATTCACTCGGACGACCTGCCTTTTCAGCAGCTTTTGCCACTGCTGAAAAGATAGCATCCTTATTCTTTTGAAAATTCATTTTAGTTTAGCGATTACGGAAGAATGGTGGTGTATCCAATTCATCCTCATCTTGATCCATTGTAAATTTTTCGACTGAAACAGTGGAGGTTGGTTCTGTGTCAGTTGGACGAATCAAGTTTTCACGACGCAAATCCCACTCTCCGAAGGCAGAAGCTTTCGGCGCTTCAGTTTGTTGTACGGCTCCACGTGTTGGTGCTGATGCTACTGAATGATCAAAGCGTTGAGAAGGGCGTGGTGAAACAGCTTCCGTGCGATGGCGGGCTGGTTTATCAGCAGTATCTTGACGAACACCTGTAGCCACAACAGTCACACGAATCTCATCTTTCATTGTTTCATCAATAGATGTACCCAACCAAATGTTAACACCTTGACCCGCAGCCTGATTAACGATTTCTGAAGCATCTTCTGCTTCTGTCAGAGTCATGTCATAACCACCTGTAACATTGACAATGACATCCTCTGCACCATCAATTGTTGTTTCAAGAAGAGGAGAATAAATCGCTTTACGAGCCGCCTCAATCACTCGGTCCTCACCAGTACCGATACCGATACCCATCAAGGCGTTTCCTTTGTTTTCCATAACTGTCTTCACATCTGCAAAGTCCAAGTTAATCAAACCAGGATTTGTAATCAAGTCTGTAATTCCTTGAACACCTTGACGAAGAACATTATCAGCTTCGCTTAGTGCTTCTAAAAGCGGTGTTTTCTTATCAACAATTTCAAGAAGGTTGTTGTTTGAAATAATTAAGAGTGTATCTACTTGTTCGCGAAGACCTTCAATTCCCTCAATCGCAAAGTTTCCACGTTTATTACCTTCAAAACCAAACGGACGAGTCACAACTGCGACAGTCAACGCACCCAAGTTTTTAGCAATACGTGCAATAACAGGAGCCGCACCAGTTCCTGAGCCACCGCCCATACCAGCAGTGATGAAGACCATATCTGCACCAGTTAATACATTAGTCAATGCTTCTTCGCTTTCCTCAGCAGCTTTACGACCAACCTCAGGTTGACCTCCAGCACCCAAGCCACGAGTCAATTTAGGACCTAGTTGGATAACTGTTTCAGCTTTAGAGCTACTTAGCGCTTGTACATCTGTGTTTGCTGCAATGAACTCAACCCCAGCAACACCTTCTTCAATCATACGGTTGATCGCGTTCCCGCCACCACCGCCGACACCAATTACTTTAATGACAGCACCATGACTAGCTGCTGCTTCAAATGAAAATGCCATAGTTTAAATCACCTTTTCTTTTCTCTTATTCAAACATGCTGCCAAACAAACCACGAATGCGATCTGTGATGTTTCCCTTAGCAGCTGGACGAACTTCTTCTTCCTCATCATGGTAAGTAGGAGCAACTTGTTCCTCTACCTGATCAACTGTGTTCAATTCGTTCACGATTTCTCTTTGAATTGGCTGACTAATCCGAGGACGAGCAACAGGAATTTCAACTGGCTTATGTCTCAAGGTAGTTTCACCATTTACTGCATGTTGGGCAATATTTTCTACATCTTCTAACTCACCAACATACTCAACAAAGCTAATCACACTTGCAAATGCAGGATTGCGGATACCAATCTGATTTGGAACATAAAGTTTAGTGTTAACACCAAACACTTCTTGGGCCAATTCTGTAATTCCTGGTAAGATAGCACCACCACCTACAATAACAATGCCTCCTGGTAAATCTAGAGCACGTGTACGCTCCAAATCTTGTTTCACACGGTCAAAAATCTGACGCAGACGTGCTGCTATCACTTCTGAAAGGTAGCGCTCGGTCACTTCAACTGGAGCGTTTTCTCCAATCACGTCAACAGTGAATTTTTCCTTGTCACTAGCATCTTGCGGATAGGCAATGCCGTAGTTGTATTTCAAGTTTTCAGCAATACTCTTTGAAGTTGTCAATACTTTTGAAATATCGTTTGTGATATAATCTCCACCTTCTTGGTAGATGTTTGTATATTGCAACTCTTGGCCACGCATAACAGCCACAGTCGTTTGACCGCCACCAAGATCAATGACAGTCGCACCAAACTCACGTTCACCTTCATTCAATACAGAGCGAGTTAGTGCCAACGGAGAAATTACAATATTTTCAACTTGGACACCTGCACGCTCCACCGTTTTACGAAGATTGTGAAGAATGGTACGTGGGCCTGTATACAGCATACCACGCATTTCCAAGCGAATTCCCATCATTCCACGAGGGTCCTTAATGCCTTGGAATCCATCGACAGTGAACTCTTCTGGAATAAATGAAATCACTTCGCGTTCCGGAGTCATACTCTTTGTCAATGCTGATTTTACAACATTTTCAACATCCAAGTCTGTAATTTCTTGTGAATCTGTTGTAACAGGAATCATCCCTTGAGTCGGTTCAATCTGAAGAAGGTTGGCAGGTAATCCAACATTTACCTTTTCAATGCGGATACCTGACTTTTCTTCTGCCTGCTCGATTGCTTTTTTAATCGCTCCAGCAGCCACCTCAATATTTACAATAATTCCATCTTTGACACCAGCACTTTTTACATTGCTGACCCCAATCACATTCATTTCGTTATCAATATATTCTGCAACCAAGACTTTAACGGAGCTTGTACCAATATCTAATCCCGTAAAAAAGCCGTTCCTAGCCATTCTATCAGTCCTCTCTTACTTCCAACTTTAACAAATCATCTTCCATTTTGAAAAATAGTATAATTAGTCATCATTCATTATACCATATTATATCGAATTATGGTGTTTTTAAAGGATTTTTTTATTACTTTTTCTTTACAAAATTATCTATTTCAGCTTGCATATCTATAAATACCAACTTCCATATCAATTGTCGTTGGAACTGTCACTTCTGCCGCTATTTTTGTATAGTAAGGCAACTTCTGGCTAATCTCACTCAATGGAACTAAAACCGTGTTTCCATCTGCCATATTGAGTGTCAGCAAATCCGCAGTCACTTTACTTGGCGTTAAATTTATTGTCTGAATAGCAGAACGAATTCCTGCATCTATTTTACCCAATTCAATGGCCAGTTCCTTGATTAATTCCTTGTCGGATAAATTAATCGTTGTGTAGCCTTCTGGCAAAGAATCCTGTGAAATCGGCTCTCCGCCAACCACTCCACTAGACAGTACTGGATACCACTGACTTTGTTGCTGAATGTAGCCTATGATAGCGTATTCTTTGATGTGAATGGTAAAGGTAGCTGGAAACTGGAACTTGATTGTTGCTGTCTCTACAGACGAACTATTCTTCTTAATATTCTTTGCGTAAGCATCTGCATGCAAAGCTATGGTTACAATGTAATCATCCGGAGAGATAAGGCTATAATTTTCTACTTGCTCAGCAGTTAGTCGCTCATTTCCGACAACCTCTATTTGTTTTTTCTTGCTGGTTGGAGAAATAAAATACAAGGCTAGAGCTGCCAGTAACAAACTCGTCACAAGAACCGGAATAGCTTTCCAGACTACTTTGGAAGGAATATCAACTTTTAAAGGCTGGACCTGTTTATCTGTTTCTGTCTTGGATTCCAGACTCTCTTGTCTTCTGTTTATTCCCTGAAAAAGAACCCTTTTACTCTTTTTAGCTTCTGGGCTCTTCTGTTCTGTCTGCCCCTCGTCAACTGCCTGAATATCTGCGTCATCTTTATGAGCAAGGTAGGCTTGGTGGCGTGCTTTCCATTGTTCGAAAAAGGCACTTTTTTCATCATCCGAAGCAGTCATCTCAGGTATGTCTACATCCGTAGAAAGCCCTTTTTCTTCGGCTAATACAGATTCTTTCTCTGCTGGTGAAATTTGTTCCGAATCCAATTCTACTTGGGATGCCTGTTCCACTTCTAGCACTGATTCTTCTACATTTGAATCTTTTTCCGTCATAGAACCTACCTTCCCATATCTTCTCTAAGCAAATTGTAAAAACTATCTACTGACTGAATTTCATTAGAATTTGCCATGTTTTGGATATAAAATTCCTTATGTTTCAATAACTCATCGACTTCTACTAACAGGCTGGCAAATGTCAATTGACTTTCATCAATCTGCTTAGAATATCCCTTTTTCTCTGCATATTGCGCATTTTCAATTTGGTCCCCTCGACTGGCCTGCCGTCCTAGTGGCACAATCAAATGGAGTTGTTGCATGGCAATCAACTCAAACAGAGTATTGGAACCACCACGGGTAATAACGACATCCGCTAAATCCATCAACGGTTGATAAAGTTCTGTCACATAGTCAACTCTATATAGGTTTTTATCTAATTGGTTGAGACTACTGTCCCCTGTCAAGTTGATAATATTGAATCGTTCGGTCAGAGCTGCACTATTCTGACTGATTAAATCATTAAAGACTTTAGCACCGCCCGAACCACCTACAAACAGTAGGGTCGGCAGACTTTTATCGAAGTGACTGAGAATTTCTGGCAACTGGATTGGTGTAACTTTGTCATTCGTTTGCCCCACTTTTGTAACCGCACCAACATGTTTTACTTTAGTCAAGCTGGCAGGTTGCTCAAAAGTACTATACATGGTTGTCGCAAATTTATAGGCTATTTTATTGGCCAGTCCCATTGTTAAGTCTGATTCATGGATAAAGACCGGAACTCGCAAGAATTTAGCTGCAATAACTGGCGGAACCGATACAAACCCACCTTTTGAAAAAAGAGCTTGCGGACGGATTTTTGCAATAATGGCTAAGGATTGAAGAACACCAAAACCAACTTTAAACACATCCAACATATTTTGGAAAGAGAAATAACGGCGCAATTTCCCAGTCGAAATAGAATGAAAATGGACATCTAAACCTGATTTCACAACCTGCTCATGCTCAATACCGTTCCCATCACCAATATAGTGGACTTCCCAGCCTTCTTCCAAAAATCGCGGAATCAAGAGGAGATTGAGCGTCACGTGCCCAACAGTCCCTCCGCCTGTAAAAACAATTTTTTTCATGATTATTTCAACTCCTCAAAGGTCTGTAAGAAGACGTCGCCACGCACTTCAAAATTGGCATACATATCCCAGCTTGCATTGGCTGGACTTAAAAGTACAATATCTCCTTTTTCCGCAATGGCAAAGGCTTTTCTAGTTGCATCCGCAATATCGAGAGCTTCTATCGTTCCCACTTCTGCCTTATCTGCAGCACGTTGAACACGGGGAGCTGATTGACCAAGGATCACCATTTTCTTTAGTCCGACCAAATCAGGGACTAATTCATCAAATTCATTGCCACGGTCTAATCCACCTGCAATCAAAATGACCTTGCTATTGTCAAACCCTGAAAGAGCTTTTTGAGTCGCCAAGATATTGGTAGACTTACTATCATTGTAGAAGGAAACTCCGTTGACCTCACCTACAAATTGCAAGCGGTGTTTGACACCTCCAAAGACAGACAAACTTTCCTGAATCGCTTGGTGATCTACTCCCAACAATTTTGCAACCACAATTGTTGCCAAGGCATTTTCAACATTGTGTGAACCTGGAACACCAATTTGGTCAGCATCCATGATGTATTCACCCTTGAAATAGAGTTTTCCATCTGCCAAGTAAGCTCCATCAACCACTTCCAGCGTAGAAAAAGGAACTACAGTTGCTTTGGGCTGTTCGGCCAATTCCTTAGCTTCTTTCTGGTTGAAGTTGAGCACCACAAAATCCTCAGCCGTCATCTGACGCTGAATCATCCATTTAGCTGCTACATAGTCTTCAAAAGTCCCATGATAATCAATATGACTGGCAATGAGGTTGGTCACAACGGCGATATGCGGACGGAAAGATTCTGTCCCCATTAACTGGAAAGACGATAATTCCATGACCAAGGTATCCTCTGCAGTCGCAGTTTGAGCGACCGAAGATGCTGGGTAACCAATATTTCCACATAATTTTGCAGGTTTATTTCCAGCATTCAAGACTTCTGCAATCATGGTCGTTGTCGTTGTCTTGCCGTTCGAACCTGTAATCCCCACGATTGGAGCATCTGATACTAAGTAGGCCAATTCAACCTCTGTCCATACTGGAATTCCTTTTCCAATTGCTTTTTCAACCATAGGATTATCATAGCGAATTCCTGGATTTTTTACCATCAAAGCGAAATCTTCATCCAATAATTCCAAGGGATGGCTCCCGCAAATAACACGGATACCATCTTCCAACAAAGATTGAGCAGTCGGATTTTCTTCAAAAGCCTTTCCATCGTTAACAGTGACGATAGCACCCAATTTATCTAGGAGACGGGCTGCAGATTCCCCTGATTTAGCTAAGCCTAGCACTAACACTTTCTTATTTTTTACAATATCAACCATCTTCATCTCAAATACCTTTACTTTCTAACACCTTATTTTACCCTTTACGAAGACCTTTTTCAAGCCAGAGGACAGAAAAACCGACGCAAAGCGTCGGTTAATTTCATCTATATCTATAAGGACCAGGTCGCTCTGTTCTCCTCTGCCTGTCTTTCGGTTCTTTATCGAGATAATAAATATCCCGCATCGCCCAAAAACCAATCAGAATCATTAGTAGACCAACCCAAATTTCCTTTGAAAATTGCATGATTCTTAAAAATCCAAGTACCAAGGCAATCGCTAATGCTACCAGTAAAAATACTGCCGCAATCAAATTCATAGTCCCCTTAATATTGCGAGGTGCCACAAATATATAAAAAAGTACTAACATGATGGCGAGGATTAAATAAAACATGCTTCTTCTCCTAGAAATTATTCCTCAGTCGCTAATTTTTTCTTCTTCGCAGCCTTATCACGCTCTGCCTTGTTCAAGATTTGCTTACGAAGACGGATTGATTCTGGCGTTACTTCCATGTATTCATCATCGTTCAAGAATTCTAGTGATTCTTCAAGAGTCAAGATACGTGGTGTCTTAATTACAGACGTTTGGTCTTTGGTTGCTGAACGAACGTTGGTCATTTGTTTAGCAGTCGTAATGTTAACGGTCAAGTCATTTTCACGTGAGTTTTCACCGATAATCATTCCTTCATAAACCTCAGTACCTGGGTTAACGAAGATTGTACCACGCTCTTCGATACGCATGATTGAGTATGTTGTTGCCTTACCTTGATCGATAGAAACTAGGGCACCACGGTGACGACCACCGATCTCACCTTGAACAACTGGCAAGTATTGGTCGAAAGTATGGTTCATGATACCATAACCACGAGTCATAGAAAGGAATTCTGTTGAATAACCAATCAACCCACGCGCAGGCACAAGGAAAACAAGACGAGTTTGACCGTTACCAGTTGAAATCATATCCAACATATCACCCTTACGCTCAGATAGGGATTGGATAACAGAACCTTGGTATTCTTCTGGAGTATCGATTTGCACGCGCTCGAATGGCTCCATTTTCACGCCGTCGATTTCCTTGATGATAACTTCTGGACGTGATACTTGAAGCTCATAGCCCTCACGACGCATGGTTTCAATCAAGATAGACAAGTGCAATTCACCACGACCAGAAACAGTCCATTTGTCTGGCGAGTCTGTCGCTTCTACACGGAGAGAAACGTCTGTCTGCAATTCTGCCAAAAGACGCTCTTCGATTTTACGTGATGTTACCCATTTACCTTCACGACCTGCAAACGGTGAGTTGTTCACCAAGAAAGTCATTTGAAGAGTTGGCTCATCAATACGAAGAACTGGAAGTGGCTCAACTGCATCAGTTGGTGTTACAGTTTCACCAACGAAGATGTCTTCCATACCAGAAACAGCAATCAAGTCACCTGCTTTTGCTTCTTGGATTTCTTTACGCTCAAGTCCAAAGAAACCGAAGAGTTTTGTAACACGGAAGTTTTTCGTTGTGCCGTCTAGTTTAGAAAGGGTAACTTGGTCACCAACTTTAACAGTTCCACGGAAGACACGACCGATACCGATTCGACCTACGAAGTCATTGTAGTCCAAAAGGGATACTTGGAACTGCAAAGGCTCATCTGAGTTATCCACTGGCGCTGGAATATGCTCGATGATGGTATCGAAAATTGGTGCCATTGTTTCTTCTTGGTCTGCTGGATTGTCAGACAAAGATGAAGTTCCGTTGATAGCTGACGCATAAACCACAGGGAATTCCAATTGGTCATCATCTGCACCCAATTCGATGAAGAGCTCAAGCACTTCATCCACAACTTCTTCTGGACGAGCAGATGGCTTGTCGATTTTGTTGACAACGACGATTGGGGTCAAGTTTTGCTCAAGAGCCTTTTTCAATACGAAACGGGTCTGTGGCATAGTTCCTTCGTAAGCATCCACAACAAGGACAACACCGTCAACCATTTTCATGATGCGCTCAACCTCACCACCGAAGTCCGCGTGTCCTGGTGTATCCATGATGTTGATACGAGTACCGTTATAAGCTACGGCAGTGTTTTTAGCAAGGATAGTGATTCCACGCTCTTTTTCGATGTCGTTTGAGTCCATGGCACGCTCATCCAACTGCGTACGCTCATCAAGGGTTTGAGATTGTTTCAATAATTCATCAACGAGGGTTGTTTTTCCGTGGTCAACGTGGGCAATAATGGCTACGTTACGGATGTCTTCTCTAAGTTTTGTCATAATATCCTCTATATATTTTAATTTAACTAAAAAAGTATATCATAGATTGGCGCAAAAATCACAGATAATCTTGTTGTAAATGTTTTCAGATAGCAGATTGAAAGCAGAAGAAAAGAGATTGAAGCCAATCTCTTATAAAATGTTCTCAAAATTATCGCGCACTTCTTGTGGCCAAACGCTGGACTGCACTTCACCAATATGTTTCTTACGAAGCAAGAACATGGCCAAACGAGATTGACCGATACCGCCACCGATAGACAGCGGGAAGAGACCATTCAAAAGGGCACGATGCCAATCAAATTCCAAACGGTCCTCGTCACCTGTAATAGCAACCTGGCGCTTCAGCGCTTCTTCATCCACACGAATCCCCATTGAGGACAACTCAAAGGCTGAACCAAGTGCTTCGTTCCAAACCAAGATGTCCCCATTGAGTCCTTTATAGCCTGCTTCTGATGGGCTTGTCCAGTCATCATAGTCTGGGGCACGTCCATCATGTGGTTTCCCATCTGCCAGTTCTCCACCAATACCGATTAGGAAAACCGCACCGTATTCTTTGGCAACCACGTTCTCACGCTCTTTTGGTGTCAAGTCTGGGAAGTTCTTGACCAAATCCTCCGTGTGGATAAAGGTGATTTTCTTAGGCAAAACAGACTCAATGTCATAACGAGCCTCCACTGCCAACTCTGTCAGACGGATAGCCTTGTAAATCTGCTCCACAGTTTCTTTCAAATAAGCCAAGTTGCGACGACCAGCAGGGATGACCTTTTCCCAATCCCACTGATCCACGTATACTGAGTGAATGGGATCCAAGGAATCCTCGTCAGGACGAAGAGCCTTCATGTGTACAAAAAGACCTTCTCCTTCGTGAAATCCAAAGCGAGCCAAGGTATGACGCTTCCATTTTGCAAGCGAATGAACCACTTCATAGGTCGCATCTGGAATCAGCTTCACATTAACAGTAACCGCATTCTCCACACCGGACAAATTATCCTGCATACCATCCCCGACACGACTCAAAATCGGTCCTTGCACTTCTACGATTTCTAACTTGTCTTTCAAATACTGAGTGAATGTATTTTTGACGAAAGAAATCTCCTCTTGCTGATGAATGAAGCTTTTCTTCATACCTTACCTCCTTGTAAATTTATACACCTTATTATACTCTTTTTTACCCACTTGTAAAGTCTTTTTATTAAATATTCTGATAATTTAATAGAGGTTTTTCACTTCGGATGTCAGTACTTCTATCACGCCCTCTGTCAAGCGTCTAGGACCACGCACCGCCCTGACTCCCAAGTCCATCATGCGCGCTCTCGGCAACACATCATCAGTTAGTTGAGCAAGCAATTCCACCTGCATGAGTTTCTTTTCTGTCGGAATATCTGACTCCCCGTGATTTTCTAAATTCGCTCCTAAGACACGACAAACATAGCGAATGGCCTGTACAGGTGCCGTGACATAAATGGCTACGATGTCCCC
This sequence comes from Streptococcus suis, assembly GCF_046032515.1. GTDB lineage: Bacteria > Bacillota > Bacilli > Lactobacillales > Streptococcaceae > Streptococcus > Streptococcus suis_AL. Next base: position 16,664 of record NZ_JARQPJ010000034.1, read on the forward strand.
GGCTTGAATAGTTGATTTTTGTGGCCAATAGACTACCTTATTTTCCGCAAACTCGGTATCAATATCATAGACCTTTGGATTGGCTGGAATAACCCAGTAATCAGGCCCTTGCGCCGCCTTGTAGGATTTTGGTCCCACCAAATAACGGCTTTTCTCAAGGAGGGCAAAAACCGTCTGATCCTCCACCGTATCATCCAGCAAGACCGACACCCAAGACTTCTTAGACATGTGATAGGCTGGGAAAATGCCCGACTGACTCAGCAGCTCTGCTATTTCCCGACCATCGACCTTGAGATTGACAATCTCCACCTCTTCTTTAGACCCGCTCCCATCCAGCTTGTCCCTCGGAATCTGACTGACCAGGGCGTACCACTTGTTATTGTTGGGATGGCGAAAAGCCCCATAGGTCGGCAACTTGGCAAAGGGATAGTCAGGAAGGTCGCCCCACTGCTCCTTGATGAGCTGGGCTATGCGGTTGCTTTGGTCTTTGGAAAATGGCAGAGCGATAAAGCAGGCTTCGGTCACACGCAGAAGAATGGCCTCATAAGCCTCTTTGACCTGGCTGACAAAGGCTCCTGCGGGTGCGGTCACCAGATGAGCAGTGTAAATCTCCTCCATCTCGCAATCCCAGATATAGGACGACAGCTGACCAGCCTCATCGACTTCCACTACCGCCTCAAACTGCCCCTCCATGAACACTTCACGGTAGGTGTAACGATTGTCGGAAAAGATAAAACCGAAAGGGATGAGAGAGGGGAGGTGGATTTGTAGTTTGCTATTTACATTTGTCATTTTTTACCTTTTCTACTAACCCAGCCAATCGCATCTGCTGGTGGATTTTCCGTATCAATCCAAATAAATTCGATACCGATTTCGCCATTTTTGAATTTGGTTAATCGAATACCATTTATTTCCAGAGATTCTAATTTCTTCCCTGTCAGCACTTCACGCTCAGCCAGTTGAAAAACACCTCTCAGCAACCATTCACCAAGAATATCTTGCCTATCCACCGACTGAATAGCCTTGCCTGTTTCTTGATTGATGTAGGCTTCAATAGCATCTCCTGATGATAGAAAACGAAGCGTAAAAGTTCGTTCTTCTTTCGACAGTGTCAATTTTTTGCCTGTTTCATCAAATGTCCCAACATTGTGACCGAAAAAGTCTGGTCGAGCATCATGAAACTTCTTAGAATCTGGCAGGGGAATATAAACCTCACTGACAGGACGATAAACCAATTTCTCCAGTTTTTCAGATAATCTCTCAATCCCTGACTCTTGAGCAAAACTCATCAAGTCCGAGCGAATTTTCTTCATCTCAGCTTTTTCTTCTTTAGTGGACCACTTTTTCAATAAAATTTCTTCCAAGGAATAGGTCACAAATGCCAACTCTTCAGAAGTGAGTTGACTAGCAAACTCCTCTTGGATTTTTTGAATTCGAGCCAGTCTATCCTTTTTAGCTAATTTTGCTCCACCATTGAAAGCATTGAAACCTGAATTTTCTTCAACATGACCATGCTTGTCTGTAATGACCCATGAAACCGAATCAAGAACTTGTTTTTCTTTCTCGTCTGTTGATAAGGTATGGAGATTTTCAAAAATATAAAATGGATCTTCCACATAGTCTACGTCCCATGTATCAACAACTATCTCTTTGTTATGAAAAGTCATGTGGAGTTGGCTATCTGCTGCAGTGTATTTATAGTCGTGCTGACCGTCTGTAAAAGCGAAATTTGTCGGAGTTTTTAGACTGGTCGCCCCCTTGATTTGTAAATTTTCCACATCAATCAGAAGGTAACCGGTTTCCCCTACAAAGATTTGTGGTTTAGCTCCCTTTGCCGTTGGCATTAAAACATGGTAAACAGATTCCACCGTTGAATCAGAAGTAAAACCACGAATTTGTGCCTTGGATGATTCTATCCGTTGATTACGCAGCAAGGAAATTTCCTTGGCCAATTTCAAGTAAAGTGAATGATTATTTTTATCGGCCGTTGCTTTATCTGGAGCAATCATGGCATTGAACTTAATTTCTTGTAAAATCTCTGTCCAACTCTGTGAATCTTTCTTAAACTGAGCAACTTTTTGGTCACCTGACTGAATGCCGAAAGACTTGATTCCGACTAGATATTTATGCTGATCGTCCACCATAACCGAGGCATCAAAAGAAGTGTTGGCAATATCCTCACCAACTGCATGAAAGGATCTCTGAAAGACTGTTTCTTGAAATTTGGAATTAATAATCGGAGCCACATAATTAAAGGTTTCATTTTCCTCATCTGTTTCAGACTTTTGTGAAAAAGCCTCGCTCAAACTGGCAAAATTAGTAATTAAAGTTCGATATTTTTCCTTCTGCTCTACTTTTAACTTTTCCCACATTTGTATTGCCTCCTCACTCATATTACTAGTATAACAAAAGAAGAGTAACTTTTCGGCTCTATAATTTCTGTAGTGGGTAAAACCACCGTGGAGATTATGGAGCCTTTTTAAGTATATACAAAAAGT
>NZ_JARQPJ010000035.1:0-7249 GCF_046032515.1 Streptococcus suis
TTGATTGTTTTTTTATTCTAGTGTACAGGTAAATCCACGAATTCTCAACTGGGGGTCTTTACATATTGTCTATAAAAGAATTGGGGAAGTACTTTTTCACGTACCACCCAGAAATTGGAACAGTCTAAAGATAGAAGATTGCTAGGAACCTCTCAAGGTAGAGCTAACATCTACCTACTACAGTTGACAAAGATCAAAAAAAAGAGGACCAACTGTCCTCTCAAAAACATAACTTATCTATGACTAATCTTTCTCGTCAAGAAATCTCCAATAAACTGGATTACGAAGATGATGACCAAAATCAAAAGAGTTGCTAAAAAGGTCACATCATTATTATACCGTAGGTAGCCGTATGATAGCGCAACCTGTCCCAAACCACCTGCTCCGATAGCTCCTGCCATGGCTGTATAGCCGACCAAGGAAACCAGGGCAAATGTCGTCACACGAATCAAGTCAGGCAGACCCTCACGCAGATAGACAAGGACTATATCCCAGAAAGTCGCACCTGATGCCTGAGCCGCCTCAATGACACCACGGTCCAATTCTGACAAGACCACCTCAACCTGACGGGCAAAGAATGGAAAGACTGAAAGGGCGAGCGGCACCAAAGCCGCCTCTGTACCAATCGTTTTTCCAACAATAATTTTCGTCAAAGGAGCAATGGCCGCCAACAAAATAATGAAAGGAATGGCACGGAAGATAGAAGCTACCTTATCCAAAATCCAATAAACCGTCTTATTGGCAATAACCCCACGTGGACCTGTCAAAACCAAGAACAAGCCAGACACCAAGCCCATAAATCCACCAAAAGCAAAGGAAACAAAGGTCATATAGAGGGTCAAATTAAAATGTGTTAACCAACCTGTCTGACCATCCCAGCCTAATTTATAAATATCTGGAAAATTCGTTTGAATCCATTCTAACATCTAATTTGCTCCTTTCAAAATCGTCACTTCCACACGCGCCTCCGTCACTGCCTCTAAAGCACGGTGCAATTGACCTGGTTCTCCAGAGAGAATAACCACCATCTCACCGACTGGTGTATGGTCCAATATCTCAATATTACCATAAAGAATATTGGCAGATACTTGATAGAATTTATACAAGTCATTCACAATCGCCGTATCCGTATTGGAACCAGCATACTTGAGTTGCACCAAAATACTATTCTCAGGCAAATTCTTAACAATATCCTGCTGGTAAATTTTCACCAAGGCCTCATCAATTCCTGTTGCTGTTTTGATGAAATCCTGAGTCAATTCTTCTTTTGGATGAGAGAAGATTTCTAACACTGAACCTTCTTCGATCAAGCGACCATCCTGCATAACAGCCACACGGTTACAAATGTCTTTTACAATCTGCATCTCATGGGTAATCATAACAATGGTCAAGCCCAATTTTTCATTCAATTCCTGCAAGAGTGCCAAAATCTGCTTAGTTGTTTTCGGATCCAAGGCAGAAGTTGACTCATCTGAAATCAAGATTTTTGGATCATTGGCCAAGGCACGGGCAATGGCGACACGTTGTTTTTGACCACCAGACAACTGAGCTGGATAGTTTTCAGCACGGTCAGAAAGCCCAACCAAGTCCAACAACTTAGCAACCTTTTCCTTTTTCTCTTCCTTGCTCAAACCCGAATGCTTAAGGGCAAAGGCTACGTTTTCTTCTGCCGTCATTTGAGCCATCAGATTGAAATGCTGGAAAATCATGCCGATTTCACGGCGTTTGCTTCGCAATTGAGCTGGGGTAAGTGTGACCTTTTCTCCCTCGTAAATTACATCCTCATCGATAGTAATTTTACCCGCTGTCGGCACCTGCAATAAATTAATCACTCGAACAAGGGTAGATTTCCCTGCTCCAGAATACCCTACGATACCGTAAATATCCCCTTGATTGATATGGATGGTCACATCCTTTACCGCTTCGATCGTACGTTTTTTCTGCTGGAAAGTTACATCAATATTATCTAGCTTAATCATTTCCTTACTCATAACTTGCTATTAACTCCTCTACTAATTCAACATGGCTATAGTAGTCAGCGATGCTGACATTTTCATCACCAGCATGGTCACGACTGTTGGCATTTCCTAGACCAAAGCCCGCAATCGGTACACCTAGAGCATGAAAGACTGTGTGCATGGGTCCTGTCCCCGGTGACGTCGGCAAGACAGCAACCCCTTCTGGTGTCAATTTTTTAGCCAATTCAATCACATTGACAATGGCAGGGTGCGACATATCACTTCGGTAACTCTTTTCACCCAAGGTAAAGATAACTTCTACCTGACCAAAACCATGCTTATCTAAGTGCTGTCGAATTTTTTCCAAAACATCATGGGGGTCCAAACCAGGCACCAAACGAACCTCCATTTTCGCAGAAGCCTGGGCTGGTATGATGGTCTTGACACCTTGACCAAGATAGCCAGTTGACAAGCCTTCAATGGTAATCGATGGCTCAAAATACAAACGCTTGAGAAACTCACGACGATCTTCTACCAAGGTTGGAAAGGTTAATCCATAAATATCCGTCACAGACTGACTGGTCGCAAGTGCGAATTCCTCAACTAAGGCTAATTCACGTTCATTTGGTTCTTGAACTTGTTCGTAAATACCATCAACCAAAATTCGTCCATCAGCCGCTCTCATGGATTGAAGAGCTGACAACAAATACCAGCTTGCCGAATCAATGACACCACCATAGGAAGAATGAATATCCAAGTCAGCTGATTTGACCTGAAGATCGAAGGTCACAATTCCCTTATTTCCCCCAGCAATTTCTAGCTGATGTAGGCTATTGCGATGCCCCTGCTCCCAGACAAGCAAATCAGCACCAATCAAGTGTTCTTTGTATTTTGAAAGATACTTATCCAAGTCGACAGAGGCTGACTCTTCTGCCCCTTCCATAATAAAAATCACATTGACTGGTAAATGGCCATTCTGTCTAGCCTGGTATTTTTTCAAGGCCGACAGACGAGCTGTGATATGGCCCTTATCATCGTCCACCCCGCGACCATAGATATAACCATCAGAAACAGTCAATTCAAAGGGATTGCCCTTCTTCCAGACCTGATCGGCATCAGCAGGAACCGTGTCATAGTGATTGTAAAAAATCAAGGTTTTGGCATTTGGAACACTTGCCTCAAACCTAGCCATGACAAATGGCGCTGCATAGCTGTCGTCTAAAACAACAGCTGCCCCAGCTTCTTCAAACATTTCTTTCAAATAAGTCGCCACATCCAACAAACCAATCTGCTGAGCAAAAATAGATTTCTTTGAAATCAATACCTTCAACTTTTCAAAATAGTGCTGAATAATCAAATCTTGTTCAAAGGCTTGAATTTTACTATCTGCCATACTTCCTCCTCATACTTAATGAAAATGAATCAAATCTGCTAACCAAAATCAAAAATTTTCTCGTATTTCTGACTCTGGTTAAGAGATTTTTCTTATCTCTATAAAAACAGATAGAGGGCTGAACAATTCTGTCCAGTCCTCGACCTATTTACATTTTACCAAACTGGCTCATCCATACCGTCTGAAGTCTCTTCAATAACTTTTTTCACTTCATCCGTGTGGTAGGCTTCGATAATTTTCTTAATCGCTGCTGCTTGCTCTGATTTTTCCCAATCGCTACGAGCTGCAATCAAGTTGTACCACTGTTTTGAATTTTCATCTTTTTGTTCTTTATAAAGAGCGTTCTTGTAATCCAAACCAGCTTCCAACACAAATGTGTTGTTTACAACTGCTGCATCAACTGAGCTAAGTGAGCTTGCTGTTTGGCTTGCATCCAACTCAGTGATCTTCAAGTTTTTCTTGTTTTCAGTAATGTCAGCAATTGTTGCCAATTCTGTACCAGATACACCAACCTTGATCAAACCAGCTGCTTGAAGAAGGTAAAGGGCACGGCTTTCGTTTGTTGGGTCGTTTGGAACCGCAATTTCTGCACCATCTGGAATTTCTTCTACTTTAGTGTACTTGTTTTTTCCATCAGCTGTACCTGAGTAAAGACGAATTGGTGCGATATAAGTATCTGCAATAGCAACCAAGTCTTCACCATTTTCTTCATTCCAGTTGTTCAAGAAGTTGTAGTGTTGGAAAGCATTGATGTCTACTTCGTTTTCAGCTACCGCCTTGTTTGGCTGTGAGTAGTCTGTAAATTGAGTGAACTCCAATTTCACTTCATCACCAAGAATTTCCTGAACTTTATCCCAACGTGCTTGCTCAGAATCGCTCAAGCTCATCACACCTACACGAACAGTTGTTGCTGAAGAATCGGATGAAGAGCTAGTAGACGAGCTACCACATGCAGCAAGTACACCTACTGATAAAGCAGCTGTTGCCAAACTAAACAATTTTTTTAATTTCATAAAATAATCTCCTTAAATTAGAACTGTATCTATCTTAACACAGAATGTTCTTTCTGACTAATTGACTTTTTTTATAGAAAGTTATAACTTTTCGTTATAACAAATACCCTTGCAACTATAAGTATTGATAATAAAAAGAGGGAAGCTATTTCCCTCTTTCGTAATATTTTCCCAGCTTGCTAGCCTAAGAAATCTTTTTTCCTTTTAGCTACAGTTAAGCTAAGAAGTGCGAGTCCCGCCAAAATTGGTAGCTTGGACTGATGTCCATTTGTTCTAGGTAAGATAGAGGCCGATGATTTTTCAGATTCTACTTTCTGTCTCGAAACGGTAGTTGCTGAATATAAAGCCTCGTTATTAGTATTTCCCAATGTCAATTGGGTCGATACTTCGATAACTGGATACACTAGATTAGTTAGGTTACTTGAAGATTCAGTAACTGCTGATACTCCTTTGATTAGTGCAACAGGTGTTTCTATGACTGGCGGTTCGACTTCTGGTGAAGTTGGCGGCGTCTCTTCGACTGGCGGTTCGACTTCTGTTGGAGATGGCGGCGTTTCTTCGACTGGCGGTTCGACTTCTGGTGAAGTTGGCGGTGTTTCTTCGACTGGCGGTTCGACTTCTGGTGAAGATGGCGACGTTTCTTCGACTGGCGGTTCGACTTCTGTTGGAGATGACGGCGTTTCTTCGACTGGCGGTTCGACTTCTGTTGGAGATGACGGCGTTTCTTCGACTGGCGGTTCGACTTCTGTTGGAGATGACGGCGTTTCTTCGACTGGCGGTTCGACTTCTGGTGAAGTTGGCGGCGTTTCTTCGACTGGCGGTTCGACTTCTGGTGAAGTTGGCGGCGTTTCTTCGACTGGTGAGTCTACTTCTATATTTTCTACTTTCGAGCTTGATTTCAAATTGACAACAATTTCATAAAAGGGACCATTATAATTCAAATCGCTACTAAAAATTGTAGTGAAACCTTGACTTACCTCAACAGATTCAAAATAATATTCCCTTTCATCAATACCATTACTTTCATCACGAATGACATTATCAATTGTGGAGTTTGCAACTCGACGACTCTCTTTAACTACTGATTCACCATCTTTAAATTGAATAGTATATAAGGCTTGCCTGATAGTTGAATTATCGTAGATCACACCTTCTGGTAGAAGTTTTTTCTCAATTTCAGGCAGAGGGTTATCCGATGTATTTACAACTAGTTGCTGGTATGAACGTATTACCTCTGTTTGAGTCCGATTTCCAACAGTAACTGACCTTGAAGAGATTTGAGTCCCACCAGCACCAAGTAAATCAAATGTTACACCATGTTCATTTTCATATGCTGAAATTGCCTCACGAATCACTTGTTTCATTGCTTCAAGGTCTTCACCATGGAAATTTGTGCGAATCAGTACTCGCCCACTTGATTTTTCAACAACCTCAATATTGGTTACTATTGTCGTTTCAACAACCGGATTTAAATTTTCTACATCATTAGCCTGATTGACAACAATGGTTTTCGCAGGCAAACTATCAACAGTGGATAAGTAACTCGTATTGCCATAAATATCTGTCAGATATAAATATCTCAGATCATATTGTCCTGGTAAATAAGAATAGTGAATTGTTTCAGATAAAGTCAGTCTTTTTCGATTTCCCTCCAATTGCTCAATATTCGTAATATTTTCGCCAAATCGGAGTGTTCCTGACTCACTTTCAAATACGAGATTAACAGATGTGATATTCGAATTATCTTCCACTAAAAGTACCACTTCAACTGTCTCACCTTGTTTAGCTTCATTTCGACTAATTTCTAACTCAATAAACTTAGGTGCTGAAAAATCAGTAACGATATTAGGTGAGTTGATGATAGCCTGGGTAGCAATATTTTGAATAATTTCAGGTTCTGAAAGGCTATTTGATGAACTTTCGTTTTTAGCATTCAAATATATAAAGTCCAAAGATAAGTCTGACTTAGGATAATCACTTGCTATTGGTACCGTAACATCAAAGCGATACAGTCCGTCTGCAATCTTGATTGGGTTATTACTCTCTCCTCTAAGCACATATTGACTAGACAGTTTTTTATCAGATAGACCAAAGTAAATACGCTCCATTTCCTCTTCAGACGAAACCACAAAACTAGCAGTCAGTTTTTCTCCCGGCTGGTAAGACTCTTTATCAAATGTCAGGGATTCCAATTTAGGAACAGGAATATACTGTAGAGTCAATACCGTATCACCTTCTACAAGTTCACCGTAAAGAGAAGGTTGGTTCTCATATGATAATCTATAAATTTTTCCATCTTGCTCAATTGTCCGTACTTGATAATCATAGACATTGAAATTTGGATAGCTTTGAATTGGTTCAGATAAGCTCTCTGTTCCATCTGCAAAGACCGTCTTTTCACGATAACTAATTAATGTTTCTGGAACGGCTTCAACTGATTCTTTAAGAATTTGCCCTGACCTTGTTTGATACTGAACAATCACACGGCCCGTTTTCTTTTCGACCTGCTCTGTAGATACCAAATAAGGAGTGTAAGTATAGGTTACTTCCGTCAAACCAACTTTCAAAAGCCCTTGCTCTACACCGTCTACTTTAACCTTATAATACTGCCTACCATCCATACCATTCAGAAACAATGGAGCTTCACTACTAGTATCGTATGTAATCCCTGTCGCAACTGGTGCCTCCGAACCAAATGCTAACGTCGACACCACGCCTGAAATTCTCTTGTCTTCAGCTATGGCAGTCCCATTTTCAAGTTGATAATGAATCAAGACTGAACCTGAAGTAATACTATTAACCGTCATCGAAAGTGGTGCAAATGTATGTTCTGCCCATGTATTTTTCGAAGAATCGTAGTAAATAACATTATTGCCAATCTCATC
>NZ_JARQPJ010000035.1:7349-18122 GCF_046032515.1 Streptococcus suis
TATAAGCCATTTGCTAACTTTTCGAAATTGCTAGAAGAAAAGTAGAGACTCTGGGTTCCATCTGAAGATATTAATTTCGATGATACGTAAGTGAGATTACTCTCATCCTCTGAATCAATTGTTAGAGTTACGGTCTCTCCAGCCTGATACTCTGTTTTATCTAATGTATAAGAAACCAGTTTTGGTGCTGTACGGTCGGTCACTGTACCAGTAACCGTCATTGAAAGTGGTGCAAATGTATGTTCTGCCCATGTATTTTTCGAAGAATCGTAGTAAATAACATTATTGCCAATCTCATCTCCAAGATTTATATATTCTATATAATAAACATCACTTGGACGATTTTCTGGAATGGAGCCTGTTAATACCGAACGATATAAGCCATTTGCTAACTTTTCGAAATTGCTAGAAGAAAAGTAGAGACTCTGGGTTCCATCTGAAGATATTAATTTTGATGATACGTAAGTGAGATTACTCTCATCCTCTGAATCAATTGTTAGAGTTACGATCTCTCCCGCCTGGTACTCTGTTTTATCTAATGTATAAGAAACCAGTTTTGGTGCTGTACGGTCTTCCAATACCTCTGCTGCTCTATCTGTTGCTGGAGAGCTGGTCGATGAAATATTGGCCTCTAAATTCGTATTTGATTCTGGTTTGGTCGAAATTGACTCTCCGCTTACATTTCTTACTTCTACATCAGTTGAAGGAACAGCTCCTACTGTCGGAGAATTTGTACCTGTCGTGGTTTCAACCTCTGAAGTCCCCTCGTTTCCTACAATTTCGGTTGGTATTTCGACATCATTTTCTGCAGTTAATATAAGAGTTTCTGAAGTATTTATGACTTGTTCAGAACTTGCTGTTGTGGGAGTATTCTCACTCACTTCATCAGCAAAGACAACATCCGTAGTAGAAAACAGCAAACCTAGAGCCAGCACTCCTACTGCCCCATGGATTCCTTTTCTAATACTTCCAAAACCTTTGGATTCTTGACATTTCTTAATCATATACCCCTCCATTATTTGCTATTAATATATATTGTATATTATTTCATCTAAATAATAAAGTATCCGTTTTTAATTTCTAACAAAAAAAACACCCAATTTCTGAGTGTCCATGATGTGACTAAAACACATCCACCAAATACTGAAACAAGTCTCGATGTTGCTTACAATCATTGTATAAAAATTCTGGATGCCATTGGATACCAAACAAAGCTTGTTTCCCTTTGCCTTCGTAGGCCTCAATGGTTCCATCTCGTGGATCTAGTCCAGTTGCCACCAAACCTGGTGCCAAATCTTTAATTCGCTGATGATGGAAAGAATTAATGGAGCTACCTTGAGAGAACAACCTACTGACACGACTCTTTGGTTTAACCTGTAAACGATGAGAAGTTCCCTCGATACCCTCTTGCCAATGATCAGCCACCTCTTGTTCCAAGCTTCCGCCTAGAGCAACATTCAGCAACTGCATCCCTCGGCAGACTGCAAAAATTGGTTTTCCCTGACGAAGGGCTTCCTCAATCAAAGCCAGTTCAAATTCATCCCGTTCCAAGAGGTAGTCATCACTATCAATCAAGCGTTTTTGACCGTAGAGACTTGGATCCACATGCTGACCACCTGACAAGATCAACTTGTCAATCATATCGATATAATCCTTGGCTAAGTCAGGAGTTCCCATAGGAATAACCATTGGCACACCACCTGCCTGACGAACGCTGTCTGCCAATTCACGCGCTACCGTTACATATACGCGACCAGATTTTGTTGGAAATTCTTGCTCGTTGCCTGAAATTCCAATGATAACTTTTCCCATAAAAAGCCCCTTTCTTTCGTTTTTTCAATTGTAGCATGGCTACCTAGCCCTGTCTAATATAGAACTTTTATGGGCTGATAAAAATTATTTATCAGTTACCTTTAGTACAAAATGCTCCTTATCCACCTGAGTCCACACACCATCTGTTACAAAATCCTTTATAAGCCCAGTTTGAGATAGCTCTTGCAACTGAGCACGTGCCTCCAGCGGATCAAGGCTCAGATTGGATTGCAAGAGGTAGCAGGTATAGGGATGTTGTGGATTTTGAAAAATATCCTGAGCTGGACCAATTTCAACCAAGCTTCCCTTGTACATGACCGCAATACGATCTGCGAATTGGTGCACCAAGTTTAAATCATGAGAAATGAAGAGATAGGTCAGTCCTAAATCCTCTTGCAACTGGTTCAACAAATCCAGTATGGTCGCCTGAATCGACACATCAAGGGCCGAGGTCGGTTCATCACAGACGATAAATTGGGGATGAGAAACGACTGCACGAGCGATGCCAATTCGCTGGCGTTGCCCACCACTAAAAGATTTAGGGCGTTTGTGTACAGCATCCCCCAGAATTCCCACCCTTTCCAGCATAGCTAGAGCCTTCTCTTCCGCCTCCTTCTTAGGAAGTGAGTAGAGAGGTTCTTTGACCAGTTCTAAGGCCGACAGGTAGGGATTGAGAGAAGAATAGGGGTCTTGATAAATAACCTGCAGGGCTTGATTATTTATCTCTTCTGATGTCAAACCTGGAAAATCAACTCGGCCTTGACTAGCCTTTTCCAAACCTAAGACAATTTTAGAAAGTGTCGATTTGCCACTGCCTGATTCACCAACCAGACCAAGTGTCTCACCTTTATAAATAGACACATTTACACCGGTCAAAGCATCGACACGTTGCTCTTGCCCAAACCAATTCTTCTTAGAGTAAGTTTTGCTCACATCCGAAACCTGTACTAGAACTTCCTTATCCATTCTTCTCCTCCTTTCTAACCCAATGTCCTGGACTAACTTGAATCAACTGACTATCTTCGGAGTCGGCTAAAACCGCTCCAAGACTGGCTTCCAAACGAGCTGCTCTTAATAGTGACTGGGTATATGCGTGTAAGGGTTGTGAAAAGATAGAATCAACCGTTCCGTGTTCCACAACCAATCCATTCCTCATGACATAAACCAAGTCGCAGATTCCAGCAATAACACTGAAATCATGACTCACAATCACAACTGTCAAACCTAACTGTTCCTGTAGTTCTTTGAGCAAGGCCAAGATTTGAGCCTGAATGGTTACATCTAAAGCTGTTGTCGGCTCGTCTGCAATGAGCATATCTGGCTTGGTCAACAAAGCCATGGCAATCATGATCCTTTGACGCATTCCTCCTGAAAATTCAAAAGGAAACTGCTTGAGACGTAATTCTGGATTAGGAATTCCCACCTTTTCCAACATTTCATGGATAGTTCTGTCCCGTTCTTCCTTAGTCAACTTTGGTTGAAAACGTCTTAGAACTTCCTGCAAATGATAACCTACTGTCCGCAAGGGATTAAGGGAGGTCATTGGATCTTGAAAAATCATCGATAAGGAAAGTAGCTTTGGATTTACGACTTGCTGACCATTCATCTCAAAACGATCATAGCTTGCTTCCAAACCTTTTGGTAAAATGCCCATCAGAGACTTCATCGACAAGCTCTTACCTGAACCAGATTCTCCAACAATTCCAACAATTTTTCCTTGCGGAATGGAGAGATCAATCCCTTTGACGAGAATGGTTTGTGCTTTCCTTTTTTGATTGACAATGGTGAGGTTACTTATTTCGACTAGCTGTTTTGACATTAGTAAACCTCTCTTTCAAGGCAATCCCGTATCAGATCACCGATATTGTTAAATGAATAAATGGTCAATAGGATAAAAAGTCCAGGCAATATTGCCATATGAGGAGCACTCTGCAAGGTAGACTGGGCATTTTGCAAGAGACTTCCCCAGGATGCTAGGGGTTGTTGAATCCCCATTCCTAAGAAGCTGAGGGCTGATTCCGTCATAATAGCTGATGAAATACTAGTTGAAGCGGTCACAATCAAAGTCGGAAGGATTGCTGGAAAGATATGCCTCCAGACAATCACTGGTTTCTTTAAACCAATAAAGGCAGCATACCCAACATAATCCGCCACTTTTGCTTTCAATGTTTCAGCACGCAACATCCGAGCAATACTCATCCAAGAAAATCCACCTATTACAATGATAATCGTAGTCAATCCTGGTTTCAGAAAGACGCTGAGGACGATAACTAAAACCAACCAAGGTATGGATGATAGGACATCGACAAACCGCATAATAGCATTATCCCATTTTCCTCCAAGATAGCCTGCTGTAATACCAACAAGACTTCCAATCGTAACAGAAGCAGTCATTGCCAATAAACCAACCAGGAGTGAAATGCGACCACCATAAATCACTCGAATGAAGTAATCACGGCCCACCTGATCTGTACCAAACCAATGCTCTGCACTAGGACCCTGGTTCATCTGACTTACATTGGTTACATTTGGGTCTATCGGTATCAGTGGTGCGATCAAAGATAAAAATAGTAGAAAAAGAATAAACAAAATCGAGAATAAATAGAGTGGCGAACTCTTTACAGTCTCCTTAAATTGCTTCAAAATCATTGACCTTCTCCTCCTTTCCAAATACGCGGATCCACCACAGCATAGAGAATATCTGATAAGAGATTCCCTAGAATAACTAAGGTAGCTGACAAGAGCATGACAGCCATAATCACTGGATAGTCCAAACTCTTAGTAGCTGCTGTCAAATAAGGACCAACTCCCGGCCATGCAAAAATGGTTTCTGTAATAATAGCACCTGTTACCAGCATCGGCAAGGCCATCCCTATTTGAGTCACAATAGGAATTAAAACATTGCGAGCCACATGTTTCCCAAATATCTCAAATCGGCTGGCTTTGAAAGCCTCTTGAACGGTCACATAATCTTTTTCAACTTCTACAATCGCTGAGGCTCGGATAAACCGAATCAACTCTGGTAAGAATGCCATTGTCAAGGTCACATAGGGTAAGGTAAAATGTGCCAGAAAATCAAGAAAGTTTCCTTCTTTTCCCAAGGTATACATCCCAATAAATGGGAAGACCTGCCATTTATATCCAAAAAAGTAAATTAAAATCATGGCAAACCAGAAGGTCGGGACTGCAATTCCTACAGAAGCAAAGGCATCAATGAACTTGTCCACCCATTTACCCCTTTGGGACGCCGCAAGCAAACCCAGAATAATCGCTAGGATTAGGGCCGTCACATATGCGGGCAGGACCAATGAAATGGTATTTGGAATTTTTTCAACTAAATCAACTCCAATCGAGTGTTGAGTCATTAGTGAAAAACCTAAATCTCCAGTCAGTAATCCCTTCAGCCAGACAGCGTATTGAACAAGGAACGGTTGATCCAAACCATATTTTACCTTTAATAAATCAATTTGTTCTTGACTCATATTTGGCGTTGTCATCGAATCTATGACATCAAACGGTGCCAATTGAATCAAAGAAAAGACAATAAAAGAAATCAGCAGCAAGAGGGGAATGGCCTGCAAGATTCTTTTTATAATATAACGAAACATATATCCTCCAAAAACACGAAAAAGAGGGGAGGAGTTTCCACTTTTTACCACTCCTTCTCCTCTTTGCTGGTCATACCAGCATACAAAGACTATTCAATTGTTAACTTCGACGGATCTTCAAAAGTATAAATTGGAATCAAACCCGCTTCTTCTACATTTTTCACACGGTTGTTCACCGCCAACACTTTCTTGTTATCTACGATTGGATAAATGGCAGCTTGGTCAGCCAGTGTCGCTTGCAAATCATCATAGATTTGTTCGCGTTTCGTTTGGTCCAATTCAACAGCTCCTTGTTCAAAGAGGCTATCCACTTCGTTTGAAGACAATTTGAAGTAGTTTGAAGCACCGCCAGTTTTGAATAGGCGGGCATATTGATCAGGGTCATTTCCCATGATATAGCCACCCAAGAAGAGGTCATAAGCAGTTGAACCTTCTTTTTTCAACTCTGTAAAGAGTGCTGTAGAGTCCCCACCTGCCAATTCAACTGTCACACCTATAGCTGACAATTGTTGTTGAATTAAGGTAGCTTGTAAGGTTTGAGCCGCATCAGAACCTGTATAACCAAGATTTAAAGTCAAATTGCTAACACCTGCTTCAGATAAGAGTTGTTTAGCTTTTTCGACATTCTGCTCATATTTCTCAACATCTTCCGTCACATATGGATTGGCAACAGGTAAGAATGAATATGGAGTTTCATAGTATTTCTTATCCAAGTAAGCTGCTTGGTTGAACTCTTCTTTGTTCAAGGCATAAAGCAAGGCTTGACGAACTTTTACATCCTTCAATTCTTCCGTTGAGGTATTGAGACCAAGGTAACCAACACGGTTCTCACTATAAGCATAGGTGGTAATGGTATCCGTGCTCAAATCTTGAATATCAGAAGGGAGCACAAAGGCAGCATCTACCTCACCAGTTTGGAGTGCTACTTTTGTGGTGTCTGCACTTTCAATGATACGAAGAACAAGGTTGTCAATTTCTGCCTTCCCTTTGTAGTAATATTCATTGGCAGCCAGCTTGATATATTCACCATGCTTGTATTCTACAAATTTGTAAGGTCCTGTTCCAACAGGTGTTGCTGTCAACTGACTAGCAGAAAAATCTGCTTCATCCTTGAACACGTGCTGAGGAATGATATAGGTTTCCGTCACAATATTGTCCAAGGCTGGTGCTGATACAGCCGGAAGAACAAACTTCACAGTGTAATCATCTACTTTCTCAACTTTTACTGGCTGACCGTTGATGTATAGACCATCAGATCCACCATTTTCTTCTTTGATTTTTTGCTCGTAGGTAAAGATAACATCGTCAGCAGTAAATTTTTCTCCATCAGACCATTTAACATCCTGACGCAGTTTTACAGTAATGCTCAGACCGTCTTCGGCAATTTCATAAGAATCTGCCAATTCATTGACATAGGTACCATCAGCCTCTACTCGAATGAGCGGTGAATAGATAAAGTTTGTCAAGGTCAATCCCCAACGATCGCTTGTATTGATAGGATTGGTTGAACTTGGATCACCATTGATTGCATAGGTAAATGTTTCCGTGTCTGCTGATGCATTAGAGCTTGATGCTGTGCTTGATGAGCCACCACTTGCGCAAGCTGCCAAGGTTAATACTGCTACCGTAGAAAGTAAGCCTGTTAGCCACTTCTTTTTCATAGAACTTCCTCCAATTTCAAAAAGTAGTACTAGTCTATCAAGGATTTGCAACTTTGCCCAATATATAAAATTTATGAAGCCATTAAGAAAAACTATAGCCAGTCAAATGAAGCTGATTAGCTAGGATATAAAAAGAATTTTTGAAGGCTATATATGGAAGTGATTTTTAAAAAAGAAATTCCGAAAATCTGATATAGTTAAAAACTATAACATACTCTAATTTTTTACAATTATACAAGTATTTGGATTTCTGTTAGGATAAGAGCATAGAAATATTTTTGGAGGAAAAACCATGACTACTACTATTATCGGCTTCCCACGTATCGGAGAACACCGTGAACTAAAATTTATCACTGAAAAATACTTTAGAAATGAAATTCCACAAGAAGAGCTTTTAGCGGCAGCTAAAGACTTGCGTGCTAAGCACTGGGATATTGTTAAAGAAGCAGGTATTACTGAAATCCCAAGCAACGACTTCTCCCACTATGACAATGTTTTGGATGCAGCAGTACTATTCAACATCGTACCAAAAGCTGTTCAGGACTTAGACTTGACAGACCTTGAAAAATACTTCGCTTTGGCACGTGGCTATCAAGGAGACAAGGGTGATGTTCGTGCTAGACCAATGAAAAAATGGTTCAACACCAACTACCACTATATCGTTCCAGCTATTGAAAAAGACACAGAAATCAAACTAGCTGGTCACAAGATTTTCGACGAATTCCAAGAAGCAAAGGATCTGGGAATTACTACTCGTCCAGTCCTTATTGGTCCATTCACTCTCTTACAATTAACTGATTTTGAAGAAGGTGTGAAAGCTGAAGATGTGGCTAACAGCTTGGTTGCTGCCTACGGACAAGTCTTTGCAAAATTGGCAAAACTTGGCGCTGAAAAAATCCAGTTAGACGAGCCTAGCTTGGTCAAGGATTTGACTGCTGAAGAAAAAGCCCTTTTCCTAAACATCTACCAAACTCTCTTGGCTGATAAGAAAGGCTTGCAAGTCCTTATCCAAACCTACTTTGGCGATGTGCGTGATATTTACACTGAATTGACAAACCTACCTGTTGATGCCATCGGTCTTGACTTTGTAGAAGGTAAGGAAACAGCTGCACTTGTTGCGACAGGTTTCCCAGCTGACAAGACCCTCTACGCTGGTATCGTCAACGGTAAAAATATCTGGCGCAACAACTATGAAAAGAGCCTGGCTGTCTTGGAAGCTATCCCAGCTGAACATGTCGTTCTAACAACTTCTTGTTCCCTTCTTCATGTACCATTTACAACTGCTAATGAAGTATTTGAGCCGGCTATCCTCAACCACTTCGCCTTTGCGGTTGAAAAATTGAGCGAGTTGCGCGATTTGGATGCTATTCGTAATGGTCAAGGCGAAGCTGCTCTCACAGCTAACAAGGAACTCTTTGCTCTTGAGCGTGTTGGTCGTGATGCAGCCCTTGCAGACCGCTTGGCAGGTTTGACTGATGCAGACTACACTCGTCTCCCAGTCTTTGCGGAACGTGAAGCTATCCAACGTGAGAAATTGAACTTACCACTACTTCCAACCACTACGATCGGATCTTTCCCTCAAACCAAGGAAGTTCGTAGCACACGCTTGGCCTTCCGCCGTGGCGAAATTACCGAAGCAGAGTACAATTCCTTTGTTGAAGCTCGGACGGATGAGTGGATTGCATGGCAGGAAGAAGTTGACTTCGATGTCTTAGTTCACGGTGAGTTTGAACGAAACGACATGGTAGAGTACTTCGGCGAAAACCTGTCTGGCTACCTCTTCAGTAAAAACGGTTGGGTACAATCATACGGTATGCGTGGGGTCAAACCACCAATCATCTGGGGTGATGTAACACGCTTGAACCCAATTACTGTCAAATGGTCTAGCTATGCTCAAAGCCGTACCAACAAACCAGTTAAGGGTATGTTGACAGGTCCTGTAACCATCCTCAACTGGTCATTCCCACGTGAAGATATTTCTATCAAAGAATCAACTCTTCAAATTGCCCTTGCTATCAAGGAAGAAGTTCTCGACCTTGAAGCAGCTGGAATCAAGATTATCCAAATCGACGAAGCAGCCCTTCGTGAAAAACTACCACTCCGTCGTAGCGACTGGTACAGCGAGTATCTTGACTGGGCAATTCCTGCCTTCCGTTTGGTACACTCAACTGTTGCACCAGATACACAAATTCACACTCACATGTGCTATAGCGAATTTACTGACATCATTCCTGCCATCGACAATATGGATGCGGATGTTATCTCCTTTGAAGCCAGCCGTTCAAATCTTGTTATTCTAGATGAACTCAAGGCTAAAAATTTCCAAACTCAGGTAGGTCCTGGTGTCTATGACATCCACTCTCCACGTGTCCCTGCCGTTGATGAAATTGCACACACGATCCAAGCCATCCTTGCAAAAGTACCGAAAGAAAAAGTTTGGATTAACCCAGACTGCGGACTCAAGACTCGTGGCGAATCAGAAACAAAAGCTAGCCTTATCCACTTGACCCAAGCAGCTAAGGCAGCCAGAAAGGAACTCTAATTTATGATCGGTCAAACCCCAAGTCTCTCATTTGAAATTTTTCCTCCAAAACCAGCAGTAGGCAATGAAAAGATTATCCAAACTCTCGATGAGATGCAAGGTTTGGCCCCTCATTTTATCAGTGTTACATGCAGCAATAACAATTTGAACGTAGAAGAGACTACTGTCAAGTTGGCTAACCATGTTCGCAATGAATTGCATATTCCAACTATCGCACATTTGCCAGCTGCTTACTTGACAAAAGAAAAGGTCCGATCCGTTCTCCATTCTCTCGATGAAATTGGTGTACATCAGATTTTAGCACTTCGTGGCGATATTATTGAAGGTCTTCCCCCTAAAGAGGACTTCCAGTATGCAACTGACTTGATTTCCTTTATCAAGGAAGAAGCCCCACATTTTGACATTATTGGAGCCTGTTATCCAGAAGTACATCCAGAATCACCAAATTCTGTCTCAGACATCAAAAATTTGAAAAAGAAAGTTGATGCCGGTTGCTCAACCTTGGTAACTCAACTCTTCTTCGATAACGAAGCCTTCTATGACTTTCAAGAGAAATGTCACTTAGCAGACATCGAAGTGCCGATTATTGCAGGCATTATGCCTATCATCAACAGGAATCAGGCACTTCGACTCTTGAAAACCTGTGAAAACATCCGTCTCCCTCGTAAATTCAAGGCCATCTTGGAAAAATACGAGCATAATCCTGAATCCCTACGTGCAGCTGGCCTAGCCTATGCTGTAGATCAAATTGTTGACTTAGTGACCAATGATGTGGCTGGTATCCATCTCTACACTATGAACAACGCTGAAACAGCACGCACCATCCATCAGGCAACTCATTCGCTATTCAAACATTATAGTTAGAAAACTCCCCCTGAGCCCAAGCTCAGGGGGTATTCTATGCCCTGTGACTCCCAAAGACTACATGATAAATTTTTCACCCCATCATGACATTAAACCAGCAGATGTCTAGGTATGTGACATCTTGCTTACAATAACGAACAGCCATTTAAAATACAGTCACAAGGAGTAAAAATGGCACTAAGAGAAGACAGAGAAGCGATGAAATGGAAAAATATAGACAATATGTAAAGACCCCCAGTTGAGAATTCGTGGATTTACCTGTACACTAGAATAAAAAAACAATCAA
>NZ_JARQPJ010000036.1:0-15574 GCF_046032515.1 Streptococcus suis
TGGTCCGTTGGTCAAGGGGTTAAGACACCGCCTTTTCACGGCGGTAACACGGGTTCGAATCCCGTACGGACTATATTTTGAGGCTACTTAGGTCTCTTTTTTTGTTTTTAGAGGTGAATGGGCTTTAATTTGGCTCCTTTTTCTTTTCTTGTTACTTTGTCTATTCATTGTTTGTTGATATAATAGAGACATGAAAAGATTATGTGATGAATTATCGGTTTTGCCAGGGATTGGTCCTAAATCGGCTGAAAAATTCTTAAAAATTAACATTCAAAATATTAATGATTTGCTGACTTACTATCCATTTAGATATGAAGATTTTGAGAGTAAGTCTATTTATGATTTGCAGGATGGGGAGAAGGCAGTGGTAGTTGGGGAGGTGGTATCTCCAGCTAATGTACAGTATTATGGTTACAAAAGAAATAGACTCCGTTTTTCAATGAAACAGGGTGAGGTTGTCTTAGCAGTTTCGTTTTTTAATCAGCCTTATTTAGCAGATAAGATTGTTTTGGGGCAGGATATTGCAGTTTGGGGAAAGTGGGATAAGGCTAAGGCAAGTTTGACAGGAATGAAAATTTTGGCTCAAGTATCAGATGAGCTCCAACCTGTCTATCATGTGGCGCAAGGGATTTCACAAGTAAATTTGGTTAAGGCTATTAAAACAGCTATTGATCAGGGATATTTGCATTTATTAGAGGAGAACTTGCCATCAGTTTTACGAGAGCGCTATCGGTTAATGAATCGCCGAGAGGCGGTTTTTGCGATGCATTTTCCGACAAATTTAGAAGAGTATAGACAAGCTTTGCGACGTATGAAGTTTGAGGAATTATTTTATTTTCAATTACAGTTGCAAATGCTGAAAGCCAACAATCGTGATATTTCGAATGGTTTGAAGATTGCCTATGATGCTGATAGATTGGCTATGCAAATAAGACAATTGCCGTTTGTCTTAACGGATGCTCAGTCTGGGGCTTTGGCTGAAATACTATCAGATATGAAGTCCTATGGGCACATGAATCGTTTGTTACAAGGGGATGTTGGTTCAGGGAAGACAGTAGTTGCTGGATTGGCTATGTTTGCTGCTGTGACTGCGGGGATGCAGGCTGCAATTATGGTGCCGACAGAAATTTTGGCTGAGCAACACTTTGAGAGTTTGCGCCAGCTTTTTCCAGAACTTTCTATTGCTCTTTTGACAGGTGGAATGAAAGCTGCGGAGCGTCGTACTGCTTTAGAGGCGATTTCCAGTGGTCAGGTAGACATCATTGTAGGAACTCATGCTCTTATCCAGGAAAGTGTGACGTACCATAAGCTTGGTTTGGTTGTAACGGATGAGCAACATCGTTTTGGTGTTAAACAGCGCCGTCTGTTTCGTGAGAAGGGTGATAATCCGGATGTGCTTATGATGACTGCTACACCTATTCCTCGGACGTTAGCCATTACAGCTTTTGGAGATATGGATGTATCGATTATTAATCAGTTACCTGCTGGTCGGAAGCCAATTATCACTCGCTGGGTCAAACATCAACAGCTGCCCACGGTCTTAGATTGGCTGGAGCGGGAGTTAGAAGTGGGTGCCCAGGTTTATTTTATCTCTCCGCTGATTGAAGAATCTGAGGCTCTAGATTTAAAGAATGCTGTAGATCTGCAATCTGATTTACAGGCGCATTTTGGAGAGCAAGTTACAGTGGATTTGTTACACGGTAAGATGAAAAATGACGAGAAAGATGCCATCATGCAGGCTTTTAAGGAGCGAAAAACGAATATTTTGGTTTCTACCACTGTTATTGAAGTCGGAGTCAATGTGCCCAATGCAACGGTGATGGTTATTATGGATGCAGATCGTTTTGGTTTAAGCCAATTACATCAGTTGAGAGGGCGTGTAGGACGTGGTCATAAGCAGTCTTATGCAGTGTTAGTTGCTAATCCTAAAACAGAGTCTGGTAAGGAACGCATGAAAATTATGACAGAGACGACAGATGGTTTTATTTTGGCTGAAGCTGACTTGAAAATGCGTGGGTCTGGAGAAATATTTGGAACTCGTCAATCAGGTTTGCCAGAATTTCAGGTTGCAAATATTATCGAGGACTATCCAATTTTAGAGGAAGCAAGACGAGTTGCTAGTCAGATTGTTAGTGTGGAAAATTGGCAGGAGGACCCTAATTGGTCGATTTTACTTGCTAATTTGAAAGATGGAGAGGAATTGGATTAGTCATATAAAAAGGCCAACACACATGTGCTGGTCTTTTGACATATTGTATAGTGCGTCAGCGATTAACCTTGGATGTAATCTGCCAAGCTTTGCTCTTCCAAGCCTGCATTGAGAGCGATAAGGAGTTTGAGTCGGGCCTTTTGAGCATTCAATTCTTTAACAAATAGAATGCCGTCTTGCTCCAGTTGGATGCCACCTCCTTGGTAGGCATAGACAGGCTCAGCAATTCCGTTAAAACAGCGAGATACCAGAATAATGGGGATCTTTTGATCAAGGAGTTTCTTAATGGCTGGAAGGATGGTAGGCGGAAGATTTCCGGCGCCGAGTGCTTCAATGACTAAGCCGGAAATTGAGCTTGCAGTGAGAGAATCAAGGAGGATGGAGTCCATATCTGCATAAGCTTTTATGATTGGGACCGTTCCTGTGACTCTTGACAAGTCAAATCGAACACGTGGTTCAGCAGTTTTAAAATAGAGAATCTCTCGTTTGGTGACTAACCCCAGTGGTCCATGGGTTGGTGTTTGGAAGGTTGAGACATTGGTGGTATGCGTTTTTGTAACATATTTAGCAGCATGAATTTCATCGTTCATGACCACTAGAACACCTTTATCTGCGGATTTATCATCAGCAGCCACACGTAGAGCTGTTCGGTAGTTATAAATCCCGTCGCTACCTAGTTCATTTGAGGAACGCATGGCTCCGGTCAATACAATTGGTTTTTCTGGAATAGCCATTGTATCAAGGAAATAGGCAGTTTCTTCTAAAGTATCTGTGCCATGTGTAATGACAAAACCATCGAAGTTCATTTGTTCTTCTTTGATTTTTTGGTATAGAGCCATCATGTGTTCTAAGCGAATGTGTGGACTTGGAACATTGAGAAAATCCAAGGATGTTACTTGAATTTCTTCTAGTGGGCTATCAATTTGGGTCATTGGATTGATTTTACTCGATGCAACTTCACCCTGATGATTGGCTTGCATAGAAATGGTTCCACCTGTATGCAATACTAGAATTTTTTTCATAAATTTTCAGTTTCTTTCAAAGTGTGATATACTAATTGTAACATAATTCTTAGAAAGTAGGTGAGTTGGTTGACGATAAAGGCTGTATTTTTCGATATTGATGGTACCTTATTGACCGACAATCGTATGGTTAGTAGTTCAACTATTCTCGCTATTAATGCTTTGAAAGAGAAGGGGATTTTAGTTGGTCTAGCTACAGGACGTGACCCTCGTTTTGTTTTGCAGTATATGGCTAGTTTAGGGCTAGATTTGGCCATTGCTTATAACGGTCAATATATTTTTTCAAGAGAAGAAGTTATTTATAGTCAGAGTTTAGAGCCAAAGCAAATTGAACAAATTATGGAGTATGCGCAAACTCACCATAAGGATTTGTCTTTTGGAACTGCTAAAGGCATATTTGGTAGTAAGATTATGAGTGCTGGAACAGGAAATTTTGCATATCGTGTGACGCGTATGATTCCGGAGTCCTGGGCTGGAATCATAAACTTTATTTTCAATCGCTTGGTACGTTGGATCAGTCCTCAACAGGAAACGAATTTGAAAGGTTTTCTCTTTCAACCAATCTATCAGCTGATGTTGCTGACGACGGAAAGGGAGACGCAATCATTGGAGGTGCTCTTTCCGAACTTGTCTTTTACGCGTTCGAGTCCCTATGCGACTGATATTATCAGTAAGGGAAATTCAAAATTATCGGGTATTGTAAAGGTTGCAGAACGATATGGTTTTGAGTTAGATGAAGTTATGGTATTCGGAGATTCTAATAATGATTTTGAAATGTTGAATGAAATTCAGCACTCGGTAGCGATGGGAAATGGGACGAAAAAGGTTAAACAAGCAGCTTCCTTTGTTACAGATACAAATAATCGTGATGGGATTTATAAGGCATTAATTCATTTTGGTGTGATTGAGGGATAAGATGTTTCAGAGCAAGGACGATAATTTTAATAGGGTAAAGGATTTTCATTTTTTAATGGATGGTGAAACCCAAGAACTTCCCAGTGTGTATGATGGACAGACGGCTTTGCATCGCGCTGGTTTTAAATTGGAGGAGTTGGTAGAATTTCTACATGCAGCTTCAGAATCTGAAGTTGAGTTTCATGATTTTATTCAACAACTTCATCAGGATTTAGATACTGCTGCTGCTAAGGTATCTGGCAAGAGAAGTTTCGGGGTTTCGATGCAGGATCAGGTAGATGCTTTGCTGGATATTCTTTATTTTACATATGGTTCGTTTGTTTTGATGGGGGTTGATCCAGAACCAATTTTTCAGATAGTCCATACTGCAAATATGGGGAAAATATTTCCAGATGGGAAGGCCCATTTTGATCCAATTACCCATAAAATTTTAAAACCTGATGATTGGGAAGAACGGTTTGCGCCGGAGGAAAAGATTCAGGAAGAGCTGAAAAGACAGATGAAAAGACTTGATTCGTAAATCAAGTCTTTTGGTTTATAAACTTTTTTCTCCATCGCGAACAATGAGTAAATCAATAGTTGCGTGGCGCATGATATATTCGGATGAGGATCCGATTAGGAGACGTTCAAAGGCGTTTAGACCAGTTGCTCCAAGTAACATAAGATCCGCACCGGTTTCCTTTGGAATATCGATAGCCAGTAGGTTTTTTGGGTTACCGAATTCAATGCGAATCTGTACATCGGTCAGACCGGCGTTGAGGGCTTCTTGTTTGTATTCTTCGAGGAGGAGCTCCGCCTCTCTTTCTAAAGATTCATAGACAGAGGCGTCAAATGCAACAACATTGTGGAGAGCACGGGTATCAATCACATGGGCGATAATCAGACGTGCTTGGTTGCGTAGTGCGACATGAATAGCTTTATGAAGAGCTAATTCTGCTCCTTTAGATCCGTCTACAGCGACGAGTATTGTTTTGTAAGATTGTGTCATAATAATCACTCCTTTCAGAAGAGCTTTGTCCCGAAATAGGTAGAGTAGTTCCTTACATTTTTATTATAAGCCTTTTGAGAGAAAATGTAAAGGATTCTTGTACTTTTTTTGCTTTTACAGTACAATAGAAAAGATAGAAAGTCGAGGTGACGACATGAAGCAATTTAACAAGTCAACAAAATTGGATGATGTAGCATATGATATTCGTGGGCCTGTCTTGGAAGAGGCCATGCGCATGCGTGCCAATGGAGAGCAGATTTTACGTTTGAATACGGGGAATCCTGCAGAATTTGGTTTTACTGCTCCAGATGAAGTTATTCGTGACTTGATTCATAACGCCCGTAAATCAGAGGGATACTCGAACAGTAAGGGAATTTTTTCTGCACGTAAGGCTATCATGCAGTATTGTCAGCTAAAGAAATTTCCAAATGTTGATATTGAAGATATTTATCTTGGAAACGGCGTGAGTGAGCTGATTGTTATGTCTATGCAAGGTTTGCTAGATAATGGTGATGAGGTGTTGGTGCCAATGCCAGACTATCCTCTCTGGACTGCCGCAGTTAGTTTGGCTGGTGGTAAAGCTGTTCACTATGTTTGTGATGAAGCAGCTGAATGGTATCCCGATTTGGCAGACATGGAGTCTAAGGTGACTTCTCGAACCAAGGCAATTGTCCTTATCAATCCAAATAATCCAACTGGTGCTCTCTATCCGAAAGAAATTTTAGAAGGAATCATTGATATTGCTCGTAGACATGAATTGATTATTTTCTCTGATGAGATTTATGATCGTATGGTCTTTGACGGAGCTGTTCATATCCCTATTGCGACACTGGCTCCAGATTTATTTGTTGTGACGATGAATGGACTGTCTAAATCGCATCGTATTTGTGGTTTCCGAGTAGGTTGGATGGTCTTATCTGGTCCGAAAAAGCATGTAAAAGGTTACATTGAAGGCTTGAATATGTTGTCCAATATGCGTTTGTGTTCAAACGTTTTGGCTCAACAGGTTGTTCAAACTTCTTTGGGAGGTTACCAATCGGTTGATGAACTCTTGATGCCTGGCGGACGCTTATATGAACAAAGGGAGTTTATTACTAAGGCGATTAATGATATTCCAGGACTTTCTGCTGTAAAACCTAAGGCTGGTCTGTATGTCTTCCCAAAAATTGATCGTGAGATGTACAGAGTTGATGATGATGAACAATTTGTATTGGATTTCCTCAAGCAAGAAAAAGTACTTTTGGTCCATGGTCGAGGTTTTAACTGGAAGGATCCAGATCATTTCCGTATTGTGTATTTACCACGTGTGGATGAGTTGGCAGAAATTCAAGAAAAAATGTCACGATTTTTGCGGCAATATCGTAGATAATGGAATTTTGGGCTGAATGTTAATCAGCCTTTTCTTTTTACTTGAATGAAATTGTTTGAATTTTTCTGATAACGGCAAATATTCTGATAATTGTTGAAATTTTATGTATTTTTTGCTATACTGAAAGCAATTACAGAGTAAAGAGGAAAATATGACAACATTATTAGAGAAGACACGGAATATTACTTCTATTTTGAAGCGTTCCGAAGAGCAATTGGCAGAAGAATTGCCTTACAATGCCATTGCTGAGCATTTATCAGCTATTATTGACTGCAATTCGTGCATCATTAATAGTGAAGGTGAAGTTTTGGGATACCACATGAACTATGAGACGAACAATGATCGTGTGGAAGAATTTTTCCAAAACAAACAATTCCCAGAAGGATATGTAAAAGCAGTTGCGCAGGTTTACGATACGCAGGTTAATTTGCCTGTCGAGAGTGAGTTGACTGCCATCCCTGTCGAATCACGATCGACTTATCCAAACGGGCTGACAACGATAGCGCCTATCCACGTAACGGGGATTCGTTTTGGTTCGCTTATTATTTGGCGGAATAATGAGCAGTTTCACGATGATGATTTGATTTTGGTTGAGATTGCGGCAACAGTAGTTGGTATTCAGTTACTTAATTTCCAACGGGAAGAAGACGAGAAGAATATCCGTCGTCGTGCGGCAGTTAATATGGCAGTAAATACGCTATCTTACTCAGAAATGAAGGCAGTTGCAGCTATTTTGGGTGAATTAGATGGCAATGAAGGGCAATTGACTGCTTCTGTGATTGCAGATCGTATCGGTATTACACGCTCGGTGATTGTGAATGCACTGCGTAAGTTGGAGAGTGCAGGGATTATTGAAAGTCGTTCTTTGGGAATGAAGGGGACTTATTTGAAAGTTCTCATCCCAGCTATTTTTGATGAAATTAAGAAACGTGACTACTAAAATGACAAAAGCATTGATTTCGATTGATTATACAATAGATTTTGTGGCAGATGAAGGAAAGTTGACTGCTGGAAAATCAGCTCAGGCTATTTCTGAACGAATTGCTCAGGTTACGCAAGAAGCTTTTGAAAATGGAGACTACATTTTCTTTGCGATTGATGGTCATGAGGAGGGGGATGAATTTCATCCTGAAGCTCAGCTTTTCCCAAGTCATAATATCATTGGGACGCAAGGGCGTGACTTGTATGGTCCTATAGCAGATTTTTATCAAAAACATAAAGGGCATGCGCGTGTTCGTTGGATGGATAAACGTCATTATTCTGCTTTTTCTGGGACGGATTTGGATGTTCGACTAAGAGAACGTGGTGTAGATACGGTTGTCTTGACGGGTGTTTTGTCTGATATTTGTGTTCTTCATACAGCTATTGATGCTTATAATAAGGGGTATCGTATTGAGGTGGTCTCATCAGCCATTGCTGCATTGACGGAGGAGAATCATCAGTTTGCTCTCAACCATTTGTGTTATGTACTCGGTGCGACAATCATTGATTAATAGGTATAGTGACCAGTCTGTGGACTGGTTTTTCGTTTTTCTCCAACAGGAATGTATTATTAACACTCTTCGAAAATCAAACTCAGACCTTGTTGACTTAACTTGTAAAAGAAGCGGTGTGATTGACCATGATAAATTTATCAAAATGCTTTACATAGGTGATTACTTGGTGTATAATATAGTTTGTGTGTAATGGACGCACAAAAATACAGTTTATCCGCTGGGTTTAAAAGCACCTAAGATTGACAAAGATAGGAGAATAAAATGAATCCATTGATCCAAAGTTTGACAGAAGGTCAACTTCGTACTGATATCCCTTCTTTCCGTCCTGGTGACTCTGTTCGTGTTCACGCTAAGGTTGTCGAAGGAACTCGTGAGCGTATTCAGATCTTCGAGGGTGTTGTTATCTCTCGTAAAGGTCAAGGCATCTCAGAAATGTACACTGTACGTAAAATCTCTGGTGGTGTAGGTGTTGAACGTACATTCCCAATCCACACTCCACGTGTTGATAAGATTGAAGTTGTACGTTACGGTAAAGTACGTCGTGCTAAATTGTACTACCTACGTGCATTGCAAGGTAAAGCAGCACGTATCAAAGAAATCCGTCGTTAAGATAGTCCTACAGACTATTTTGGTCGGAGAATGGGAGGCAGCGAAAGCTGTCTCTTTTTTTTTAAAATCTGTTGAAAAAGTACCAAATTGTGAAAGCAGTGGTAAAATGGATTGTTTTTGTGTATCTTCCATGAAATAATATGTTATACTATATATTATTGAAGCTAGTATAGAGGAGGTTGAGGATGAGCGAACAGTTTATTCCATCTGTTTTATCAGATTTACGGCAGGATATTGTTCAGATGCCAGAGGTTATCAAGGAATGTAGTGGAATTCGTATTTATGGTCGTCGCATTCGTTCAGTCTTATTTACAACGGATGTGTCTATTATTGCCAATCACAATGCAGATGCTATTTTGGCTGTTTATCCATTTACGCCCAGTCCAGCTATTATCAAAAGTATTATGTTGGTTGCGTCAGTTCCAGTCTTGGCTGGTGTTGGTGGAGGCTTGACGACAGGTATGCGTTCAGCTAATATGAGTCTATTGTCTGAGTCGGAGGGAGCATACGCTGTTGTGGTAAATGGACCAACGGATGTAAAAACAATTGAGGCAATCAATAAGGTAGTAGATATTCCTATCATTTATACCGTTGTTTCTGAAAAGTCTGATTTAACCTCACGGATTAAAGCTGGAGTAGATATTTTAAATGTTTCTTGCGGTATGGAAACGCCAAGGGTTGTGAAGAAGATTCGAGAAGCTTTCCCTGACTTTCCAATTATTGCGACTGGTGGTCCGACTGAGGACTCTATTCGTCGGGTTATCGAAGCTGGAGCCAATGCTGTCTCCTATACAGCACCAAGTAATGGGGAGCTTTTTAAAGGGAAAATGGAAAAATACCGCAAACATGCAAAGGATTAGCTCATAAAAAAAGATAGGCTAAGCAAACAGTAAGTTTTATTGCTAGATGAAACTTGCTGTTTTTTATCGTTTGACGGTGTGAGATTAGGAATACTTCGCAATTTAAAGAACGGATTTTTAGGAGGGAATAGGTAACATATTAGGTCATTTCTACCTTTGTCTGGGGCTGGAAATATGGTATAATGAGAAGATAGATTTCCATTAGGAGGAAAGTAAGAATGAAGATTTCTGAAGCTGAAGTCCGTCACGTTGCCAAGCTGTCTAAGCTGGAATTTTCGGATCAAGAAACAGCGGAATTTGCGACAAGTTTGAGCAAGATTGTCGATATGGTTGAATTGCTCAATGAAGTAGATACGACAGGTGTTGCGGTAACGACCACTATGGCTGACCGTAAGAATGTCTTGCGAGCAGATATTGCCCAAAAAGGTGAGAGCCGCGAGGAGCTCTTTAAAAATGTGCCTGAATCACAAGATAACTTTATCAAGGTACCAGCTATTCTAGACGGGGGAGGAGATGCCTAATGACTTTTAATAATAAGACCATTGATGAGTTGCACGACCTCCTTGTCAAAAAGGAGATTTCTGCGGTTGAGTTGACCAAGGCAACTTTGGAAGACATTAAGAGCCGTGAGGGAGCAGTGGATGCTTTCTTGACTATCACAGAAGATGCAGCCTTGGCTCAGGCAGCTGCCCTTGATGAAAAGGGGATTGATGCGGACAATGTCATGGCGGGGATTCCTTTGGCAGTCAAGGACAATATCTCAACCAAGGGTATTTTGACAACTGCTGCTTCAAAAATGCTCTATAACTACGAGCCGATTTTCGATGCGACTTCTATTGCCCAAGCCTATGCCAAGGACATGATTGTTGTTGGTAAGACCAACATGGATGAGTTTGCCATGGGTGGTTCGAATGAGAACTCTGCCTTCAAACCGACTAAAAATGCTTGGGATCAGACAAAAGTTCCTGGTGGTTCTTCAGGTGGTTCGGCAGCTGCGGTTGCTGCTGGTCAGGTCCGCTTGTCACTCGGTTCTGACACAGGTGGTTCCATTCGTCAACCAGCAGCTTTTAATGGTATCGTCGGTATGAAGCCAACCTATGGAACGGTGTCACGTTTTGGTTTGATTGCCTTTGGTTCATCTCTTGACCAGATTGGTCCATTTTCACAGACAGTTAAGGAAAATGCCCAGTTGCTCAATGTCATCTCTGGTCATGATGTCAAGGATGCAACATCAACGATCAATGAAATCGCAGACTTCACTAGCAAGATTGGTCAGGACATCAAGGGTATGAAGATTGCTCTGCCAAAAGAATACATGGGAGAAGGGATCAATCCGCAGGTCAAGGAAACCATTCTCAAGGCTGCTAAGCATTTGGAAAGCCTGGGAGCGATTATCGAGGAAGTTAGCCTACCACATTCTAAGTATGGGGTTGCCGTTTACTACATCATTGCTTCATCGGAGGCTTCTTCTAACTTGCAACGTTTTGACGGTATCCGTTATGGTTTCCGTGCAGAAGATGCGACCAACTTGGAAGAGATTTATGTGAAAACCCGTAGTCAAGGTTTTGGTGAGGAAGTCAAACGTCGTATCATGCTTGGAACCTTCAGCCTGTCATCAGGTTACTACGATGCCTACTTCAAGAAGGCTGGTCAGGTGCGGACTTTGATTATCCAAGATTTTGAAAAAGTCTTTGCTGACTATGACTTGATTTTGGGGCCGACAGCTCCAACGGTTGCTTTTGGTTTGGATACGCTCAACCATGATCCTGTCGCTATGTACTTGGCGGACTTGTTAACAATTCCTGTAAACTTGGCAGGTCTGCCTGGTCTTTCTATTCCTGCTGGTTTTGTGGAAGGCTTGCCAGTTGGTTTGCAGTTGATTGGTCCAAAATATTCAGAAGAGACCATTTACCAAGTGGCTGCTGCCTTTGAAGCGACGACAGACTACCACAAGCAACAACCAGTGATTTTTGGAGGTGCTAACTAATGAACTTTGAAACGATTATTGGTCTAGAAGTCCATGTGGAGTTGAATACCAACTCGAAAATTTTCTCACCTTCATCTGCTCATTTTGGTGAGGATCCAAATGCTAATACCAACGTGATTGACTGGTCTTTCCCTGGTGTCCTTCCTGTTCTTAACAAGGGCGTTGTGGATGCGGGTATCAAGGCTGCCTTGGCCTTGAACATGGACATTCACAAGGACATGCACTTTGACCGTAAGAACTATTTCTATCCTGATAACCCTAAGGCCTATCAGATTTCCCAGTTTGACGAGCCGATTGGCTACAATGGTTGGATTGAGATTGAGCTAGAAGACGGTACGACTAAGAAAATCCGTATCGAGCGTGCGCACTTGGAAGAGGATGCCGGTAAGAATACCCACGGGACAGATGGTTATTCTTATGTGGACCTCAACCGTCAGGGTGTTCCTTTGATTGAGATTGTGTCAGAAGCGGATATGCGTTCGCCTGAAGAGGCCTATGCCTACTTGACAGCCCTCAAGGAAATCATCCAATACACTGGTATTTCAGATGTGAAGATGGAAGAGGGTTCTATGCGCGTGGATGCCAACATCTCTCTTCGTCCTTATGGTCAAGAAAAATTTGGTACCAAGACTGAGTTGAAAAACCTTAACTCCTTCAACTATGTTCGCAAGGGCTTGCAGCACGAAGTTGAACGTCAGGCGAAAATCTTGCGTTCAGGTGGTCAAATCCAGCAGGAAACTCGTCGTTACGATGAATCTACTGGTGAAACCATTCTCATGCGTGTCAAAGAAGGTTCAGCTGACTATCGTTACTTCCCAGAGCCAGACCTACCGCTCTACGAGATTGATGATAGCTGGATTGAGGAAGTGCGTACAGAATTGCCAGTCTTTCCAAAGGCTCGCCGTGCTCACTATGTGGAAAACTTGGGCTTGACCGCCTATGATGCTGGTCAGTTGACGTCTACAAAGGCTCTGTCTGACTTCTTCGAAGCAGCAGTGGCAGCAGGTGGCGATGCTAAGCAGGTGTCTAACTGGTTGCAGGGCGAGGTGGCTCAGTTCCTCAATGCTGAAGGTAAGACTATTGAGCAAATCGCTTTGACACCAGAAAACTTGGTGGAGATGATTGCCTTGATTGCGGATGGAACTATTTCATCTAAGATTGCCAAGAAGGTCTTTGTACACTTGGCCAAAGAAGGCGGCTCTGCTAAGGCTTATGTGGAGAAAGCTGGCTTGGTACAGATTTCAGACCCTGCGGTCTTGATTCCGATTATCCACCAAGTCTTTGCGGATAATGAAGCAGCCGTAGCTGACTTCAAGTCTGGCAAACGCAATGCAGACAAGGCCTTCACAGGCTTCTTGATGAAAGCAACTAAAGGACAAGCTAATCCACAAGTTGCACAACAACTCTTGGCTCAGGAATTGGCGAAGTTGTTGGATTAAAATTGAATAGAAGAAAACCGCTAGGATTTTGATCTTAGCGGTTATTTATATTGGATAATAATGTATTTAAAGCTGAAATAATATCATGTCGTTTCTCAGAGGGCAATTGTTCTATTTGTTTAAGGACATTATCAACTTCTTTATCTTGTGTTGGGAATTCAAAGTTAAAAAATGTTTTTTCATCTATCTCTAGAGCATTAATGATTTTACTTAGGGTTTGAATCTGAAAATTATATTTACCATTTTCAATATTGTGAACATGTTTCGAACCAAGTTCTGCGAGTTCAGAAAGCTTTTCCTGACTTAACTTTTTTTGAAGTCTTAAGTACCGTATTCTTTTAGCAATAAATGTTTGTAGTTTGTCTTGTTCCATCTTTTACACCTTTTCTTACTATTGTAAAGATTAATGTGGTAAAAAATAAGTATGCTAAATTACACTTATATACAGAAATAAGTGTTGTGTTTGGCACTGTTAAATGGTAAAATAATTTAGAATAGCTTGATATACTACATATATCAAGGTTTGACTTTACAGTCAAACCTTGATATACTACATATATCAAGGTTTGACTTTACAGTCAAACCAATCCTAACAGCAACTCAGGAGAAAAAACTATGAACAAAAAAACATTTAAAACTTTAGCAACAGGTGCTGCTATCACTCTTGCAACCGTTGGTGCGTCTACCGTATCAGCAGACACACAATATGGTATTGTTTTAAACCGTGTGACTGGTGAGTGGCAAACTGTTAACCACGCTACAGGCGAAATTGTAAAATCTGAACCAAATGGTACATACTCTACATATGACGAAGCAAACGCAGGTTTATCCTCATGGTTAGAAACTCAAGCATCAACTGTTGAAACACCAGTTGCAACTGAAACTACTGCTGTCGAAGCACCTAAAACGGCTGCTGATGTTAAACCAGCTCTTGATGCTCAACAAGCTGTTGTTGATGCTACTGCTCAAGATGCAACTAACGCTCAATCTGATGCAGACGCAGCTAACCAAGCTGTTACCACTGCTCAATCTGCTGTTGATACTGCAACACAAGCTGTCAAAGACGCTGAAGCTAACGCAGTAAACGCAACACCAGAAAACATCGCGGCAAACCAAGCTGATCAAACAGCTAACCTTGCAGACCAAGCTGCTAACGCTACTGAAACAGATGAAGTTAACGCTGAAATCGCTGATCAAACTAGTAAAGTCGCTGACGCACAAACTGCTGTTGATACTGCCCAAGCAGAAAAAGACCAAGCAGATGCTAACGTAATTGCTAAAGAAGCTGACGTAAAAGCTGCTGAAGACGCCCTTTCTGGTACTGGTCTTGCTGAAGCTCAAGCAACCCTTGACCAAGCAACTAAAGATGTCGCTACAGCAACTACTACTGTTGATACTGCAACTAAGGCTGTCGACACTGCAAAGAAAGCAGACGCAGAACGTGATGCTAAAATCAAAGATGCTCAAACTGACGTTGCAGTAAAAACTGACGCTGTTGATACAGCAAAAGCGAAATTGACTGTGGCACAAGATGCAGTAACACGTACTGATGAAACACTCAAATCAGCTCAAGATCGTGTCACTACACTAACAAATAACCAAGATAAGCCTGTTGGTCACGATCAATCAGCAATTATCTCATTCACACTTCAACCTCAAGAAATGAATACCATTCGGTCAGGCTTATATAAAAGAGTAGATTGGAACCAATCTGCTTCAGAAACAGAGTTAGCTAATCTTGACAAAGAAATTGCGTATGCGGATCAATTAATCAAGCGAGCTAAAACAGTTTTTGGTGAACAACGCATTAATTTAGAAAACAACACTATTCAAATTTATGCTGATTCTGAAAAAGAAGAGTGGATTGACATTCGAAATATCTCATTGGAAGATGCTATTGAAATCAACGAAGTAGCAGTTCGTTTTTTGAACGATCTCCGTCGTCAATATGCGACTCATACTGGTGCAACGTTTACTCCAACAAAATTAAACACAAAAATTATTGAGAATGCTTTAAAAGTTGCCAAGGAATATATGGAGAAAGGAGATGACAATCCAGACCTTCATGGTGGTCACGATCGTACAATTTTGACTAAATACGGTTTCGACAATGAAAATATTTGGAGCTCAGAACTGTCATTTAGCACAGATACTGATGCTCTAGATGGATCAAATCTTACTAATTTCAAGAAGCGTCAAACCAGATACCATTACACAATGGCTGAGTTAAAGCAAAAAGTTATTCGAGAAATTATTGATTCAGTAACAAATGACGCTCATTCCGGTTGGGGTCATGCTCGTCATAATGTTGGTCAGTATGAATACACAGCGGTATCATTTGCAGTTACACCTAAGACGGCAATGCATATGCACACCTTATCTAATTTTACAGGTGGTGAATATTATAAACCTTATGACATTGAGAATGCGTTGGTCACAAATGATGCCTATATCACTCATCTCGAGAATCTAATGCCAAATGGCACAACTCTCACTCAAGCTCAAGCAGCTCTCACAGCCGCCCAAACTGCGTCAGACAGTGCTAAAGCTGAATTGACTAAAGCAAGCTCAGATTACGCTACCGCACTTGAAGCAAAAACCGCAGCAGAGAAAACTCTTGCTGATGCTACTGCAACACCGCTTCAAACTCAAGTTGCTGAAAACAACCTACGTCTTGCAA
>NZ_JARQPJ010000037.1:0-10325 GCF_046032515.1 Streptococcus suis
ATTTCCTGTTGACTCTATATAACGTTTGACAATGACATCCACAAACTTCTCATCCAACTCAATGCCGTAACAAACCCGACCTGTTTGGTCTGCGGCCATTAGGGTTGAACCAGAACCAAGGAATGGATCAAGAACAATCGTCCCACGCATGGATGAATTTTGAATCGGATAGGCCATGAGCGGAATGGGTTTCATCGTTGGGTGGTCTTTACTGGATTTAGGGCGGTTATATTCCCAAATGGTTGTTTGTTTACGGTCACTGAACCACTGGTGTTTTCCCTTTTGTTTCCAGCCAAATAGGCAAGGTTCGTGTTGCCACTGGTAGGGACTACGTCCAAGAACTAATGAATTCTTCTTCCAAATGCAACACCCACTGAGATAGAAGCCTGCATCTTTAAATGCCTTACGGAAGTTCAATCCTTCCGTATCCGCATGAAATACGTAGATTGAGGCATCAGCTTCCATATGCTTTTCTACTTGAGTGAACATAGAAAAGAGAAACTGGTAAAAGTCACTATCCGGCATATTGTCGTTGAGAATCTTTCCAGCTGTTTCTTCTACATCAACGTTATAAGGAGGATCTGTCACAACCAAGTTTGCCATTTTATCACCTAAAAGTTGGTCATAAGTTTCAGCTTTCGTAGAGTCTCCACAAATCACTCGGTGCTTACCAAGTTGCCAAATGTCCCCTCGTTTTGAAAAGGTGAGTTTCTTTAATTCCTCCTCAACATCAAAATCATCATCTGATAGGTCTTTATCATGGACATTTGATAGGATATCGTCAATTTCTGGCGGTTCAAAACCAGTTAGGTCGAGATTGAAATCCGACTCCTGTAAATCCAAAAGCAAGTCTGCCAAAAGTTGGTCATCCCATTGACCGGTGATTTTATTAAGGGCAATGTTTAATGCCTTTTCATCTTCCTTGGATAAATCGGCAATGACACATTTGGCAGTTTCATAGTCTAAGTCCTTCAATACAGTTAATCGTTGATGGCCACCAATAACCGTCAAATCTTTATTGACAATGATGGGGTCAACGTAGCCAAACTTGAGTAGGCTTTGCTTAATCTTTTCATACTCCTTGTCACCCTTTTTGAGTTTTTTCCGAGGATTGTAAGAGGCTGGGTGTAATTCAGACAATCGAATCTCTCTAATTTCCATTGTTGGTTGACTTGTCATTGATTTCTCCTTTATTAAAGCGTGATTGAATGTAGCACGAATGGCTACAATATTTTCTATTCGAATTGGCATAAGATAAGAATGACCTGCCACAATGTTGGCAAGTCAAATCTTCATATGCGGTTTTTGATTTGTCGTGTTCGTCAGAATGAGTTGTCCACCAAACCTTACGACATTTATCCGAACAGAACTTCTTTGGTCTACCTATTTTGTGAGTTTTAAGTACTTGATAACACTGAGGGCAACGAAGCCCATCATTCTGGTCGGCTTTTGCCATCTGCTTTGTCGCAGCACCATGTTCAAGCAATGCTGGATTTCGTTTACAGTATTTCTTAACGGAATCTCTAGATAGACCTGTAGCCTTTCCGATGAATCCATAGCCAAGACCTTCTGCTCGCATTTTCCAGATTTGTTTTCGTTGACTTTCGTCCATTTGTTATCCTTTCCAGCAAAAAAGGACTAAAAACAACTATTTTCACCATTGTTTCTAGCCTTTTTAACTATTTTATTACCAAAATTACATACTAGGGAACGCTACATCCCCACATTAGAAACGTGATAATGGTGGGAAGGAACGTCAAAATGAAGCGATTTTAATGTACCCGCTTACGAATTTTGCGAAACTGCACGTTTGAGGGGGCGTCGGTCTTAGTCTCCCAAGGGTTTAGAGATTTCATCCCCCCTCCCCCAATGGGTGAAAAATGAGATACTTTTGTAACGAAACTCCAAGACTAAAATCGATACGTATACTCCACATATCGGTCAGTCGTCTTGGTCTTTCTATCATGACAAGACTTACAAAGTGCTTGCCAGTTAGTTTGATTCCAAAAGAGTTCTTGGTCACCTCGGTGGGGTGTGATATGGTCAACAACAGTTGCCTTGGTCAGTTGACCTTTGGCTTTGCAATGAACACAGAGGGGATGAACTTTTAAGTAACGAAGTCGTGCTTTATTCCATTGGGCATTGTATCCTTTGGCTTTGGTTGACTTGGAATCCAGTTGGTGGTTTGCTTTATGGTTCTCACAATATTTCTGACCATAAGATACTAAGTTAGGACAACCATTTTGTTTACAAGGTATGCTTGGTCTTCTTGGCATTTTACTTCTCCCAAGGTAGATAGTCTTTCGTGAAATGCCCAAAGCAAGATGTTTTGGTGTAGTCTACATTCAAGAGATGAAGCTCTTTAATGATACCTTGTGGTGTTAAATCATACCGCTCACGAATCATTCCTTCCAGTTGTTTTGTGGTGTAGCGACTCGTTCCAAAGGTTTCTACATACACCGACACAGGTTCTGCAACTCCAATGGCGTAGGCTAATTGTACTTCACATCGTTTCGCATACCCTTCTCGTACAATATCCTTAGCAATCTTTCGTGCCATGTATGCTGCGGATCGGTCAACCTTGCTTGGGTCTTTTCCAGAGAAAGCACCTCCACCATGATGTGCGAAACCACCATATGTATCCGCTACGATTTTACGTCCAGTTACTCCTGCATCCGCAAATGAGCCACCAAGAACAAAACGTCCAGTTGGATTGACTAAAACGTTGAAATCTAGATTCTGACGGTAACGAAGTGCTACTGCTATCATGGCTTCAGTCACAATTCGTTTCACTTTGGCAAGGTCAGCCGTTTCGGTATGTTGGATGGAAACTAAAAATGTATCAATTCTTTTCTTATCATAGTCGTAGGAAACCTGAGCTTTAGCGTCCTTGCCAAGTAAGGGGTGACCAAGGGACATCAGTTTCTCAAGGACTCGAGAGGCCAGAACATAAGGAAGTGGTAGGTACTCAGGTGTTTCATCTGTCGCATAACCGAACATCATTCCTTGGTCACCAGCACCACCATTATCAACACCTTGGGAAATATCACAACTTTGGAGTCCAAGTAGGTTAGTTACCCGAACATTCTTCATACCAAGTGGCTCGACAACCTGACGTACAATGTTCTCGAGATTAAAGTAATGTCTAGTTGAAATTTCACCAGCTACCACAACTTGGTTATCCTTGATTAAGGTTTCAACTGCCACTCGACTTGATTTGTCATATTTGAGACACTCCATCAAAATGGCATCTGAAATCTGATCACAGATTTTATCTGGGTGTCCAACTGACACTTGTTCACTAGAAATAATCATAATTCCTCCACGCAAAAAGCCCAACCCTTGGGCTAGGCTTTGGTTTATTTTACTGATTGTCGACCTGCTTCGTAGGCTCACTCCAATGCTCTTTTGATTCCCCAAACCGAAACATCGTAGAAATCGAGGTTGTCACTCCAACGTTTTTCTAAGGTTTCAACTAGAAGTTCTTCTTTAGCGATCTCTGTTAAAAGGGCATTGAGTTTTTCTTGTTGGCGTTTTGTCATGGTATTGTTCTCCTCTTCTTTTGTTGTGTACATATTAACTCTAAAAAGGAGATAAATCCAGTCATTACTGGGTATTTTTTATCTTTTTTGACACTTACAATTCTACCACAAATTTTGACAAAGTGAGGTCAATGTTAGGTCACACTTAGTGCAGGGGTAGGTTACTGGTAGGTCAGGGGGAGGTCAGGGGGAGGTTACTTTTCCAAAGAAAATCCCATTTTCAGATAAACTTCCCTAACATGGTCTAAGACCTTACGGCGCCAATTTCTAACAGTACTTCGGCTAATATGAAACTCTCTCATCAAGCTATCCCAATTACTATCTGTCTTAAGCATGGATTGAGCAAAATCATATAAATCTCCCTTTAGAAATTTTAAAGCCATCTCAAAATTCTCAAGGTCATTAGCCAATCGGATATACCGTTGCGATAAATCTGCCAATTGTTCCTCGTTTTCCTGAATCATCTTCTCACGAAAATTCAGTGCAATCATCTCTGATCGTCGATTAGTAGGTGTACTTTTAACCCTAGGTTCATCAGATTTCTCAAAAACTAGCGAACCAATAACCTCATTTTCTGTCACTGGTTTGAAATGATCCAAACGATACTTTAACATCTCCAAGTCACTTTTAAGTTCATTGTAATGCGTCAGTATGTGCTCTGCCTTATCCATCTGCCCCTCCTACTTGTGCTTTAACAGCTTCAATTAGCCGTTCTTGTTGTGCATCTTTGTTTTCTAGTGCCTTCAGGATTTCCTCATCAATCGTTCCTTCAGTCACAATGTGTTGAATAACAACTGTCTCAGCCTCCTGGCCTTGACGCCAAAGGCGTGCATTGGTTTGTTGGTATAATTCCAAAGACCATGTTAATCCAAACCAGACCAAGTGGTGGCCGCCTTTTTGGAGGTTCAACCCATGACCAGCTCCAGCTGGATGAAGTAAGCCAACTAGGACATTTCCCTTGTTCCATTCACGAATATCCTCTTCTGTTTTCAGCACCCTACTCTTTACCTTAAGTTTTTCTAAACGACCAATAATCCGAGCTAAGTCATGTTTGAACCAATAGGCCACTAAGACAGGTTCTCCATTTGCGGATTCAAGGATATCTTCAAGGGCATCAAGTTTCTGTTCATGTAATGCCACAACCGTATGATCATCAGAATATACAGCTCCATTGGACAACTGAACTAACTTGTTCGTCAGGCTTGCAGCATTTGCGGCAGTAACTTCTAATCCATCCAACTCAGACAATACATACTCTTTATTAAACTGACTGTACTTTTCTTTTTCCTTTTCTGACATACGCACCAGTTTCTTGGTTGAAATCAATTCAGGCATATCCAGATAGTCTAGGGCTTTCATGGAAATGGTAATATCACTAATCTTGTCTTGAATTTGACACTCTGCATAATCCATAGGGATGTATTCATAGACAATGTTTCCATTGCGACGACCTTCTTCAAAGTAACGACTACGAAACTCACCGATGAACCGACCAAGACGTTCTCCTCCGTCAATGACTTTAAACTCTGCGAACAAGTCCATAAGTCCGTTTGAGCTTGGTGTTCCAGTCAAACCAACGATACGTTTCATGTAAGGACGCATTGCCATAAAGGCTTTGAAACGTTTGGACTGCCAAGACTTGAAAGAACTCAATTCATCAATCACCACCATATCCCACTTGAAGTAGGGACTACATTGTTCCACCAACCAAGGGAGGTTTTCACGATTGACGATATAGATATCCGCATCTTTCTGAAGAGCTACTTTTCGTTGCTTGGGAGTACCCACAATTTTCGAATACCGTAAGTGACGCAACTCTGTCCATTGCTCAATCTCATCACTCCATACTGTATTTGCGACTCGAAGTGGGGCAATAACCAAAACTTTTGTGACCTCAAATCGGTCAAACATCAGCTCATTTACTGCAGACAAGGTTGTAGCCGTCTTCCCCATCCCCATGTCTAAGATGACCGCTGCATAAGGGTGACCTATGATGAAGTCCTTGAC
Organism: Streptococcus suis; assembly: GCF_046032515.1. GTDB lineage: Bacteria > Bacillota > Bacilli > Lactobacillales > Streptococcaceae > Streptococcus > Streptococcus suis_AL. The sequence goes on from NZ_JARQPJ010000037.1 coordinate 5,550, forward strand.
GACTACCTGATAGTTATGTAATGTCAATTTCATCTAGCACCTCTCCAATCATCTCAATGCGGTCAATCACATAAACCTTAAAGCCTAACCGCTCGAACAGTTTATGTCTTGACACTTGTAACATCCTTGGCTTTTGGTCAGGAGCTTTTACTTCCACCAAGCCAAACTTGCCATTGGGTAAAAAAACCAACCTGTCTGGCACACCAGAAAAAGATGGTGATATCCACTTAGGACAAATCCCTCCTCGAGCTTTCACAGACTTCACCAAGGCTTGCTCAACGTACTTTTCTCTCATCGTTCTAAATCCTTTCATCAAATTGAAGTGTGTAGGTCTAGTGCAGTCATTTCCAAAACTCCTCTTATAGGCTTTTTTTATAGTAATTTTTGCTTATAGGATAGTTTTAGAAAAGACCATAATAGACCTACACAAAATCAAAAAATGTCACTCATGTTGGTCGTTTCAATCATTTTTCCGAAACCTCATTCAAAATAAGTTCCAACCATTCAGTCAACGACCTACACACCTAAAATAGTCCATCACCACTCTTGTGGAGGTAAGGTGGCTAAAAATGTTGGTCATTAATCTAAGAAATCATAGCCATCCTCTACCAATTTCAAACCAAGAATGAGGTTACCTTTACTTGTCCGTTTTCGTTTAAAACCTGCCTGATCAAGAGCAGAATAAAAATCGGTCGTACTGCGTGTGTACTCCATGTTTTTGGCACAATAGGCACGATACTGACTGTATAGTTCTCCTGATTTTTCTGTCAACTGATCACCAACTTGACAGCAGTCACTAAGGAAGTGTCCTAACCAATCATTGGCCTCACGATAGGCTTTGACGGAAGATGATACCGCAGTTGGTACTTTTGTTTTGAAGTTCGCTTTGATAGCTTTTTCTGCACCTTCGATAATCCAAGACAAAATTGCTGGTGCCGCATTGTCATACAAATGGTCCGCAAAGTTTTTGATGTCAGAGCGACCATTGATTTTGGCATTAAATGGGATTACAACCAAACGTCGCCAAGTTCCATCATCGTTCGCACCTACTTTGGGTAGATGGTTGGTGTAAAGAACTAGCGTGTGTGACGGTACGAAGTGAAAAGGGTCCTTGTACTTTTTCTCCGCTTGGATTTCATCTGTTGATGTAATCTGCTTAACAACGGCTGTATTGAGACGCATACCCTCAGCCATCTCAGATGCAATGACCAGACGTTTCCCTTTAAGCTCAGCAAGCTCAGGACTGACATTTCGCTTGTTTGACATAGTTAAAGCATCCGCAGATAATTTCCCTGAGTAGCTACCTAGCACACGAGCAATGGTATTCCAAAACGTAGACTTGCCGTTTGCTCCGCCTCCATAAGCAATAATCATGTGTTCCTGATAGACCTTGCCGATTGCCGCCATACCAATAATTTCTTGAACATAATCAATTAACTCTTGGTCATTACAGAAAAAGGTAGCTAAAGTTTCCTGCCATAATCCCATTCCCTGATCACTAGGAGAGACTGCTGTCATTTTAGTTATATAATCTTCAGGATTGTGTTCTTGTGATCCGTTTATTCCTTTTCGTAAATCATAGGTAGCCTCTGGCGTATTGAGTAATAGGTCATCACTATCTAATTCTGACAGTTCTACTGAAAGCATTGGCTTAGCGGTATTATAGACAGCCATCAAATTCTTATAGTCACGATGTTTCATAACAAATTTATGGAACTCTTTAGCTGCTAGATAGTTTTTTAAATATTTCAATTGAAGTGGAGTTTCAACTGCATTTTCTAGTCGCTTTCCACCAGCCTTAATGGTCAATTCATCAATACCTGAAGACTGAAGTTGTTTTTCTGCAGTTTCCAGGAGTGCATTCGCTTCAGCAAGTTGTTCATCGGTAAAGTGTACAACTGCCCCTAATGCCAACTGCTTGTTCTCACGCCAGTGAGTTCCATCATAGTAAAGATAGTCCGTTGCATTGGTATAAGCGAGCCTGTTCGCATACTCTCTTGCAAGAACTCCCGCTTCCCCAACATCCGAGTAATCATCAGGTTTTAATGTTTCTCTATTAAAAGCATCGGGAGCCACGTAGCCTTTAGATATTTTTATAGTTCTGTTGTAGAATCGCACAGCACTACCCCAAATGGTATCTAACTCTGCTTTATCAAGTGGCGGTAAACATTTCTGTGCCTGCTCATCAAAGCCATCCCTTGCTTCTTTTGTCACGCCTAGCCGTTTGAGAATTTTCGCAGCAAATACAGACATCGTTGAATTACGACTCCCTTGCTGGATCGGTCCACTTGGAGGAGTATAGAAGTCTGCATCGAATTCTTCCTCGTCATCAATAGAAACAGTTTGAAACAAATCTTCATCTATAGTTAGCCATGAATCATGCCACATAACTTGTGCATTTGTATTCCCAAAGAAGAACCTTGCCGCATCCTTGGCATGATCATCAAAAAACTTGTACTGATTACAAAGTTCTTCCTTCATGGCAACATAGATGTCTTTATCTGTTACATCTTTAATTTGGAAGTAGATATGAAACTTGGGTCTAGGTACTTTTCCTGCCTTTGCCTGCATATGACTTCGACTAGTTACCAAGGCAAAATTGTAATCCGCAAAGATTTCTTTTAATCGCTCGCCCGTCATCCATTCATCTGGATTCTCAGAGTGGTCATTATCAATATCCATAACCAAAACATCCGACTTGATGAAATTGGCATTTGAGCGTGTATTGTTTAAAAACTGCCCTGCCACATGGTCAAATTGCGCAACAGTTTGTAGCGATATTTCATCAGTAATAGTTTCTTGATTGGGGTAGACAGTGGTTGTCTGAACTCCAGTCTGTCCTGAATGAGATAAGGTAAATTGCATTATGCACCCTCCATATTTTTGCAGTAATTTTAGAAATATATCTTCTTAACTTACTAAGTAAGAATCTGACAAATTTTTCCACTCTTTCAGAAAAAATTATTCAAAAAAATAGAAGTTTCCTATTAAATTGCACAGGAAACTTTTTTGATATTCATAAATTTTTTCAAATCTAACGGAAAAACATCACTTGGTTCTACTTAGTAATGTGTAAGAGATATGGCTAAAAAAATCTCTTGCAAAGTGGAAAATTTAATAAAAACCTTACTTAGTAAGATAGGAGGTCCAAATATGGTAAACGAACCATACATCAAACCTGATGAAGACGTAGCTGATACTCTCATCGCTATCAGCGTCATCTCAAAACTACTCGCTCGGAAAATTATGGAGGAAGAAAACAATGAGCAAAATGAAAGAACTGAATAGACTAATTCATGATATGGAAGAAACCGCAAAGTACTACCTTCGCTTGGTGGATGAGTTCAAGAAACTCCTATCTAATGATGATGAAACAGTTCCTGAACCAATATCACCAAAATCTGAACCACAAAGGGAAATTCAATTGGAGGAAGTCCGTGCAGTCCTTGCTACAAAGGCAAAAGATGGCTTTAAGAATGAGGTTCGTGCTCTGCTAAATGCTTACGGTGCTTCTTCTCTATCAGCTCTTGACCCTAAACACTTTGCGGCAGTCCTTGAAGAAGCTGGAGGGATTGGTAATGACTAACCACGCCATTCTATCTGCTTCTGCATCACATCGATGGTTGAACTGCCCACCTTCCATTCGGTTAACAGAAGATATGCCAGATGTAAACTCTGAGTTTGCCCTTGAAGGTACGGATGCTCACGAGTTGTGTGCTTATCTAGTCGAGAAAGCTCTAGGAAGGAAAACGCGTGATCCAACTGAGGATTTAGCATATTACAACGAGGAAATGCAGTATTGCGCAGAAGAATATCGCAACTATGTCATGGAACAAGTCGAGAAAGCTAGAGGTTACTCTCGTGACCCTACAGTTCTTGTCGAACAACGACTGGATTTTTCTAAGTGGGTACCTGAAGGCTTTGGAACTGGAGATTGCATCATCGTGGCAGACGGACTTCTTCAGGTTATTGATTATAAACATGGACTTGGTGTTCAGGTTGATGCAGACCACAACCCTCAAATGATGTGTTATGCACTTGGAGCACTTGAGATGTTTGGTGGACTTTATAATTTCGATAACGTTACCATGACAATCTTTCAACCACGAAAACATAACATTTCTACCTTTAAGATAGAAAAGACTGAGCTGCTTGAATGGGCTGAAAATGTACTCACTCCAAAAGCTGAACTTGCATTCAAGGGTGAGGGGGAGATGCAATCTGGTAAACACTGCCAATTCTGTAAGCTCAAGAATGTCTGTCGCAAACGTGCTGAGGATAATTTGGCACTAGCCAAGATGGAGTTTGCGGATCCAGCTTCCCTTGATAACGAGGACATTGCTGAGATTTTGCCTAAACTAGATTTGTTAATTTCATGGGCAAACGACATCAAAGCTTATGCTTTAAATCAAGCAACAGATGGACATCCTATCCCAGGATATAAACTGGTTGAAGGTCGCTCTGTTCGTAAATTCTCAGATGAGTCAGCTGTTAGCCAAGCTGTGATTGAAGCTGGCTATGACCCTTATGAGAAGAAACTACTAACCATTACAGCCATGACTAAGTTACTTGGCAAGAAAACCTTTAATGACCTCCTTGGTGGTCTGGTTGTAAAACCAAGCGGTAAACCAACACTCGTTCCAATTGACGACAGCCGTCAAGAGATGAACCTAGCAAAAAATGAATTTAAAGAGGAATAACTGATATGTAAAGCCCTTTGTCAAGTAAAAACAATCGAACTGATTAAAAAATGAAAAGTATCTAGAAAGAGCCTAG
>NZ_JARQPJ010000038.1:0-7652 GCF_046032515.1 Streptococcus suis
TAAAGAAAGAGAGAACGAAGTTCGTCCTCTCTAGGTGTTAGCTTTTCATCTACCCACTACAGTTGACAAAGAGCCCATTTTTCCGAAAAGTCAAACTTTTCTTATTTCTTCATTTTATATAGTAAAGGGGGAATCCTTCTACTACTAAAACTATTAGTCTTCGTTGCGACGACGTTTACCTGCAAGAGCAAGAGCTGCAATAAGCATACCTGCACCAAGTACTGTTGCTGATGATGAAGCTTCACCAGTGTTTGGCAATTGAGCCGCACCAGCTTTAGCAGTTGTTGGAGCTACAGGAGCCTGTGGTTTTGGTGCAACAGGTTTGCTTACCTTACGGTAAACGTGAATTGTATCACCGTTTGGAAGAGGTATCGTTTTACCTGTGAACTCGTATCCTGGGATTGACTTGTTCGGCGTTGTACCCTCTTCTTGCGGTGCAATTGGGTTACCGTCTTCGTCAACGTGGTTTGTTACAACCTTGTGGTAGATGTGTGTTGTATTACCATCTGGATCTGTTACAGTCTTACCTGTGAACTTGTATCCTGGGATTGACTTGTTCGGTGTTGTACCCTCTTCTTGCGGTGCAATTGGGTTACCGTCTTCGTCAACGTGGTTTGTTACAACCTTGTGGTAGATGTGTGTTGTATTACCATCTGGATCTGTTACAGTCTTACCTGTGAACTTGTATCCTGGGATTGACTTGTTCGGTGTTGTACCCTCTTCTTGCGGTGCAATTGGGTTACCGTCTTCGTCAACGTGGTTTGTTACAACTTTCTTAGCAGGTGTTTCTACTTTACGGTAAACGTATGTTACTTCAGTAGTCTTACCACCTACAACAGTACCAGTTTCTGAACCTTCCACACGAACAAGCTCATAAGTTGTACCATCTTCTGTAGTGATAGTGTTTGGCTTGTTATCTGTTGTGTCATAAGACTTGCCAGCAGGAACGTTGGTTTCGTCTTGAACTGGTGCTTTGATAACTGTTCCATCTTCTGTTACGTAGTTAACCACAACATTACCGTTTTGAACGTAAGGGACTGGTGTGTCAACGCCAGAATCTTCTGGTGTTGGTGGTACATAACCCTTACCTGGATCTGTTGGATCAACTGGTTTCAATGGTTCGTTGGTCTTAGGATCTACTGGTGTGTAGCCTGGAACGTTTGGAATCACTGTATCTGGAGTTGGTGTTACTGGTACATCTGGGTTAGTTGGGTCGAATGGATATGGAACTTTTGGTTCTTCTCCTGCTGGTACACCTGGAATTTGTGGGATCCAGTTAGCGACTTTCTTATACACATAAGTGATCTCAATTGTCTTACCACCTTCAACTGTACCGTTTTCTGTACCAATTGTCTTAGACGGAATCAAGACATAACGTGAACCATCTTCTGTAACAATCTCTGTTGGTTTGTTATCAGTTGTGTCATAAGACTTACCTGCTGGAGCGTCTGTTTCGTCGTTAACAGGTGTCTTAATTACTGTACCATCTTCAGTCACGTAGTTCACCACAACATTACCGTTTTGAACGTAAGGGATTGGTGTATCTTCTCCTGTATTTGATGGTGTTGGTGGTACATAACCCTTACCTGGATCTGTTGGATCAACTGGTTTCAATGGTTCGTTGGTCTTAGGATCTACTGGTGTGTAGCCTGGAACGTTTGGAATCACTGTATCTGGAGTTGGTGTTACTGGTACATCTGGGTTAGTTGGGTCGAATGGATATGGAACTTTTGGTTCTTCTCCTGCTGGTACACCTGGAATTTGTGGGATCCAGTTAGCGACTTTCTTATACACATAAGTGATCTCAATTGTCTTACCACCTTCAACTGTACCGTTTTCTGTACCAATTGTCTTAGACGGAATCAAGACATAACGTGAACCATCTTCTGTTGTGATAGTAGTTGGTTTGTTATCAGTTGTGTCATAAGACTTACCTGGTTCAGCGTTTTCTTCGTCTGTTACAGTAGCCTTGATCACTGTTCCATCTTCTGTGATGTAGTGAACGATAACATTTCCAGCTTTTTCGTAAACATATTGAACAGTTGTTGTGCCTTCTACAACTTTACCTGTTGTTGAAGCTGAAGTGTCTTTCACTTCTTTGTAGTAGTAAACTGTACCGTCTGCTGTTGTGATAGTGTTTGGTTTGTGGTCTTCATCAGTGTTGTATGCTGTACCTGTTGATGTTGATGGGGTATCAACTTCTTTAGTATCTACAGCTTCACCTGAGTCAGATAGACCTGAAATCAAGTTACCTTCTGTATCGTAGTACTCAACTACAACGTCACCTTTCACTTCTTCGTATACGTAAGTGATTGATGTTGTACCTTCTACAACCTTACCTGTTTCTGAACCTTTTGTAAGAACTGGCACGATACGGTATGTCTTACCGTCTTCTGTTGTAATTGTAGTTGGCTTGTTGTCTTTAGTGTCGTATGGTGTACCTGTTGATGTAGATGGTGTATCTTCAACTGTGCTTTCCGTTTGTTTGCCGTCATCTGTTGTACCTTTGATTGGTTTACCTTCAGTATCAACGTAATGAACGATAACGTTACCTTTTACTTCTTGGTAAACGTAAGTAACTTCTTTAGTCACACCTGCTTCAACTGCACCAGTTGGAGTATCATCTGAAGCCAAGTTGCTGTCTGCTGCTACTGTACCTACTGGGTAGTCACCTGCTGGAACAAGTTTGTAAGTCTTACCATCTTTAGCAACAATTGTATCTGGACGGTTGTCCACAAGTGTATCGTAGTCTGAACCTGGTTTGCCGTTTTCAACATCCAATACATCTGCCTTGATTTCAGTACCATTTACATCAACATAGTTAACATTGACAGAGCCTGCTTTTTCGTAGACATACTGAACAGTTGTTGTTGTTTCTGCTACTTTACCAGTTGTTGGTGCAGAAGTATCTTTCACTTCTTTGTAGTAGTAAACTGTTCCATCTTCAGTTGTGATTGTCTCTGGTTTGTTGTCTTCGTCAGTGTTGTAGACAGTACCAACAGACTTATCGTCTTCGTCTACGACTGTTTTGGCAATTTGGTTACCCTCTGTATCGTAGTACTCAACTACAACATCACCTTTTACTTCTTGGTAAACGTAAGTGATTTCTTTAGTTACGCCTGCTTCAACTGTACCAGTCGTAGCATCAATACCTGTTGCTTTACCGTTACCAACTGCTGTCAAGTTGTTGTCATCTGAAACTGTACCTACGTTGTAAGTATTTGCCGGAGCAAGGCGGTAAAGTTTGCCATCTACTGAGATGCTAGCCAGTTTGTTATCAAGAACAGTGTCATAGCCAGAACCTGGTTTACCATCTGTCACGTCTGCAACTGGATCTTTAAGAACATTACCTTCTGTATCTACATAGTTAACATTAACGCTACCAGCTTTTTCGTAGATGTATGTAACTTCAGTCGTACCTTCTACAACTTTACCTGTTTCTTTATCGCCTGCTTTGACTTCATCTTTTGGCAAGATGTAGTAAACATCGCCAGTTTCGTCATTAACGATTTTCTCTGGTTTGTTATCTTTAGTATCGTAGTCTGTACCTGTGTCAGTGATAACTTGGTCTGTTACATCGTCTGCAATTGTGTTGCCTTCAGCATCAACGTAATGTACGATAACATCACCTTGAAGTAACTCATAGACATAAGTGACTTCGGTTGTACCTTCTACAACCTTACCATCTTCTTTACCGATTGTTGCTGCTGGAACACGTTTGTAGATCTTACCGTCTGCTGTTGTGATAGTATTTGGACGGAGGTCTGTTGTGTTGTACGGAGTACCTGTTGAGCTTTCTGGTGTATCTTCAACTGTACTTTCCGTTTGTTTGCCGTCATCTGTTGTACCTTTGATTGGTTTACCTTCAGTATCAACGTAATGAACAATAACGTCACCCTTGACTTCTTTGTAGACATAAGTGATTTCTTTAGTAACACCTGACTCGACTGTACCTGTTACGTCGTCGATACCTTTGGCTTTACCGTTGCCAACTGCTGTCAAGTTGCTATCATCTGAAACTGTACCAACGTTGTAAGTATTTGCCGGAGCAAGTTTATAAGTCTTACCGTCTTTAGTCTTGATGATTTCTGGTTTTTCACCTTCTTGAGCTGTGTTATAGTCTGAACCTGGTTTACCGTCTGTTACATCTGCGACTGAGGCTTGAAGTGGGGTACCTTCTGTGTCTACATAGTTGATATTAACATTACCAGCTTTTTCGTAAACATAAGTTAATTGTTTAACTGTATCAGACTTAATGGTACCTTTTTCTGCGTCAATTTTTTCATTTGAACGGTAATCTGTATCCGTCTTGTCATCTACAACAGGGTGGAGATTTTTTGCTGTAGTATCAATTTCTTTGTAGTAGTATACGGTACCATCTGCTGCTACGATGCTGTTATCACGTACGGCTGCGGTATTGTATTCTGAACCTGTGTCACCATGTCCAACTACAGTCACCATATCCTTAAGGATGTTACCTTCTGTGTCTACGTAGTAAACATCAACACCACCTTTTTCAGTGTAGAAGTAACGAGCATTTTGTTCATTCTTAATATTAGAGTTGGATAATGTCATCTCTAACCCGCCAAGATCCCAACTACCATCATCATCAGGGATATCTGGTGTCTTGTAGTTCCATCCAAATTTCCAAAGAGCATTCGTATTTGTCGCATCTAGAGGTCCTGTAGAAACAGTTACGCTATCAGTATCGAATTTAGCTACTGTTCCATAGCCATCTGCTATGCCATCTGCTTTTTTTCCATTTTTATATGGAGCATCAACGCTCCACTGAATTGGAGTAAGGACATCTCCGTTTGCATCAACGTAATTACCAGCCGCATCCGTTTTATAGATTTTTTTTGTGTTAACAGTATGAACGGTACCATCTTCGTCAGTCACCATAGTATCTGTCACACTTTTTACATTTACAATTTGACCAGTAGCAGTGGTGTAAGACGTTTTGGTATCATTTAATGTTCCAAGTACATCACCATTGGAATCAAGAACCTGAACCTGTTTTCCTTCAAGAACAAGTTTATTGGCGTCATAAAATTTAGATGTAAACGTTCCTGACTTAGTATTGTATGTTCCTCCTGGTTGCATTTCTTCAGTAGTGAACATCAACGTAAAGTAATCATCCAAGTCAGAGACCGTTCCACTATTATTCATTTTAGTTTTGTAAAAATTAGCCCAGTCTGGATTGTTTGGATCTAGCATATAGACTTGCATTTGCAACGCACCATTAACATCTGTAATGGTGTACAAGCGTGCCTCGTTCCATTGTCCACGGAAAACAGCATATTGCGTACCAACTTTATAGTCGGTAGTTAATATACCTCTTACTACCTTAGGTAATTCTGACTCAATTAATTCATAATTATCAAAATCGATAGCACCAGCAATATGAAAAGCATCCCCGACTAAACCACTATCTTGAGTGTAACGTGCTAGCAACTCACGAAGGCGACCAGTCGCTGCATTTTCTTTTACATAATATGATGTTGTTTGGATCGTACCACCCGGAACATTTGTTGAAAATGAATTCGTGTTTACATTTACTCTTGTCTGATCTAGTTTGTTATAAACTGCAGTATTCCAGTTGACACCATTTGAATTATAAATTGAAAGTTGGCGAGTTGTGACACCATTCTCTGAAACAATGTAAGTAAAATCATATTTTACTTTATGAGCTTGGTAATTCTCTAGAACGTTCAACTCATCAACCACAGTTTTGACATTAGGCTTTAGTTCAACAGTTTTAACAACTCTATCACCGTTCATTGTTTTCTCAACCAACTTAGCATAAACAACGTCAGATGCCGCACGTTCAGTTGAATCAGTTGACACTGAGAAAGTCATATAGTAGTTATGACCCGCCCAATCATTAAAGTTTTTACCATCTCCATAGCCACCGACTGTGTCGAAATTAAAAATCAAGAAAGTATCACGGTTGGCATCTTGGTCTCCAATATAGCCTGCAGGATAATTCTTTTCAGCTACTGTAATGGTTGCTTCTCTCTCAGCAGCTGTAAGACCTGAGTTCGCAGCCTTAACTGGATCTGGGATTTCCCAAACACCGTGTTGAGCATAAGAGACAGATGCCGGGTTTGTAGTTTCGATTGTCGTTGCAGCTGGAGTTCCAGTAGCGGTATCCAATACTGCAGTGATTTCACCATCTGGATAATACTTACGTAATTCTAAGACTAGAGCTTCTACGTTTGTACGAACTGCATTGATTTGTGCGTTAACTGCTTCAAGTGTTGCTACTGAATCCTTCAAGACTGCAGTTGCTTGTGTTGCAGTTAATTTAGTCGCTGCAGCAGCTGCTTTCAAGGCTGTGTCTTCCTTGTCAGATGCAGCTACAAGACGTTCAGATTCATTTGCCAAAACTTCTGCTTCTGAAGTTACTTGCTCAAGAACAGTTTTTGCTTCTTCTACAGTAGCAGGTGTTTTTACAGCTTCAGAAACTGTTGCAGTTGTTGTAGCTGCGCCTTCTGTTGATTTAGCAGTTGCTGTTTCAGTTGAAGCTGTTGTAGTTGTTTCAGAAGTTGCTGCTTTTTCTTCAGCTTTCTTCACAACTTTGAAGACAACTTTTGAATGACCAGATTCTATAACTCCCGTCGAAGCTGTTGCCGTTTCATTCGCAACTAGTTCATAACCTTCAGGTACTATTGCTGACTCAGTAACGATTGCAATAGCAATTGTATCTGTTGTTTTCGTTTCAACTGACTTAACAGTTGATGATACAACTTTCCCTGATTCATCTTGGTACTCAACAGTATATTCAATAGTCGCTGTACGTTCTGCAGTTGCTACTTCTGTCGAGGCAGTAGTTGGTGTAGCTTCTGTCGCTGATGCTTCAGTAGTTGTTGACGAATCAACCTCTGTTGATGAAGCTAGTGTTGTTGCTCCTGTTGTTGCAGTGGTTGTTTCTGCTTGAGCAGTTTGCGCACCAGCACCCACGGCTAGCGACATACCTAGCAATACACTAGCTGCACCAAAATGATATTTACGGATTGAAAAGTGTTGTTTCATTCCGTACCAATCAAATGATTTTTTCTTAATTTTGCGCATGAAACGCCTCCTAAAAAATATAATAACCATGTGAGAAATCAAAGAAAATAGCATCATCGCCCCTACATTAAAAAAAGAAAAATATCTCCTTTAAAACATAGTAGAAACCCCAACATCTCACCATAAAAGTTGTGATAATCAATCTAGTTGGGAGTGTGATTGGTAAAAATCCGCTTAGAAGAATGAGATGAGCTAGTTTACATTGGAGCTTTGTTGCTTTTACTATGGGAAATTTCACATAGATACAATTGATATATAGATATCTATGCTATTAGATCACACCCCCCCTTTTTTGTCAAATGATACGATTTTTTATTTCCTATTTTTGTAAAGGTACCACTTCTAGGACAAGTTGGGGAAGCTACCACTCTTTACTCCAGGAAGGTGAACATTACCAAGACAGTTATTAATTGTTTTGAATAGTATGTTTCAGATAAGGAACTGAGGCGCAGGCTATACTAAAGTATGGCAAGGCGAAAGTGACGAGGTATCAAAGTTAATTTAAATGACTGATATGTAAAGCCCTTTGTCAAGTAAAAACAATCGAACTGATTAAAAAATGAAAAGTATCTAGAAAG
>NZ_JARQPJ010000039.1:0-6575 GCF_046032515.1 Streptococcus suis
GAAGTTGATTGTTTTTTTATTCTAGTGTACAGGTAAATCCACGAATTCTCAACTGGGGGTCTTTACATATTGTCTATCAAGCTACAATGCTCAATGAGAAAGAGGTGTTACTGACTACAAAGGTGACCGAAAAGTCTCTCAATCCATACGGTATGGCTCATGGAGGCTTCCTCTTTACTTTAGCAGATTCAGTAGCAGGCTTGACAACAGTGGCAGGGGGGTCTTATTCTGTCACCCTACAGTCCAATATCCATTATATGAAGGCAGCTAAACTTGGTGATACCTTATCAGTAATAGGCTCTTGCACACATGATGGAAGTAGAACAAAGGTCGTTGAAGTGAAGATAGAAAACCAAGATAAACAGCTACTTGCTTCAGCAAGTTTTACCATGTTTGTAACAGGAAAAGTAGAATAATACTCAACGAACATCAAAAATAGACAGTCTTGGCTAGATTTAGAGAAACAAATTCGTTCGCTCTATTTCCAACCTCCAAAGTTTGGAGCTAGTTTGATTTTGATTATAAACGATATAAGGGAGTTGGCAAAAGCTGGCTCCCTTTCTTTGTGTTATACTAGATGTATGTTAGATTTGAAAGAATATGGAATTGAAATGTGGCCGGAGGAAAAGATTCAAGCTTTTCGCAAGGCACTCTTAGATTGGTATGACGCTAATAAACGTGACTTGCCTTGGAGACGGACCAAGGCTCCGTATGCTATATGGGTTTCTGAAATCATGCTTCAACAGACAAGAGTAGACACGGTCATTCCTTATTATGAACGTTTTCTCCATCATTTGCCTACGATTAGTGATTTAGCACAAGCACCAGAGGAGGTCATTCTCAAACTCTGGGAAGGATTGGGCTATTATTCGCGCGTGCGGAATATGCAAAAGGCAGCGCAACAAATGGTAGAAGATTTTGATGGGCAATTTCCGACCACGCATGCAGCCATTTCAAGCCTAAAGGGCATTGGTCCTTATACTGCTGGAGCAATTTCCAGTATTGCTTTTAATTTGCCAGAACCAGCGGTAGATGGCAATGTGATGCGGGTTCTCAGCCGCTTGTTTGAGGTTGATTATGACATTGGGCTTCCTGCCAATCGCAAGATTTTCCAAGCGATGATGGAGCTATTGATTGATCCAGAGCGACCGGGCGATTTCAACCAAGCTCTGATGGATCTAGGGTCGGATATTGAATCGCCAGTTAATCCACGTCCCCAGGACAGCCCAGTCAAAGCCTTTAGCGCAGCCTACTTAAACGGTACAATGGATAAGTATCCAATCAAAGCACCAAAGAAAAAGCCGATTCACGTGGCCTACCAGGGATTTCTAATCAGGAATAAAGACAATCAATTTTTATTGGAAAAAAATAATGAAGCAGGTCTTCTATCAGGTTTCTGGTCTTTTCCGCTTTTGGAAAAAGGAGCAATCGTTGAAAAACAAGTCTCTCTCTTTGAAGTTGCAGAAGAAGTTGTTCAGCCAGATATTCGGCAGAGCTTTACGGAACTTTATGGTCTGACTGTTGATTGGCAAGAGCAAGAATTTGGCATCGTCCAGCACATTTTTAGTCACCGCAAATGGCAGATAGAAATGGTAGAAGGTGTGACAGAAACACTTAACCTTCCAGAATCAAAAGAATTGAAATGGGTTTCTGTAGAAGATTTTCCTTCCTACCCATTTGCTAAGCCGCAACAAAAAATGTGGGAAAACTTTATCAAGGAAAAAGAAAAGCAAAAAAGTTGACTTTGGAGCACATAATTATTTGAAAGCGTTTTACAATAGTGGTATAATCTATTTGAAAAAAGGAAATAGTTAGTTAAGATGTTGAACGCCATCTGAATTGCTGAAAGGAGTTCTTTAGCGTTCGTAGAAGTGTATATACTATTAGCCATCTTTCTCTAATAAAAAGAGAGGGATGCTAGTAGGGGAAAAGTCCGTTATCCCTGTTTTATATCTATTTGTGATATCCATTGTCAAATGCATAGCATTAACTCATTATTTAGCCTTGCTACCCGGTTCAATCAGAAGTAGGCTAAGATTATTCGTGTCGTAACTACTATGTGTTCAAGATGTTGTAACTTTTGAACATAACCTTAGAAAATCACAAAAACCTCTAGCGATTTTCATCATAATAAGCAATCTCCACACTTTAGACAAATAGTAAGAGGACAATCAAAGACATAAGGGTAGCAGAATAATTATTTAATCATTAACTTGTTGTCAAATAACTATCTGGTAATGGACTTTTCCAATTTGACATATAAAAGGGAGGCTGTCATAGCCTCCTTTTACTGTGCTTTTCAGTTTGTTTTCAGTAGGAAAAAACGCCAGCTATACGAACAGACTTTCCAAAACTAGATGGATGAATGTAGCCAATATAACTAGTGATTAACTAGGCTTAGAAATCAATCTGGACTATAAATATCTACAACTTGACCAATAGGTCGAATATCGTCTTCTGGGCTAAAATAGATATCATCATAGTCAGAATTGAGTGATTGCAAATAGTCACCTTTGAACTTTTTAACAAAATTTTCCCCATTGACTGAAAAAATTCCAATTGTATTTAGAGGAATATGAGGAGCTAGGCGAATGAAGAGATAGTCTCCATCCTCGATATGCGGAGCCATAGAATCTCCCACAACCTGAGCGATTGTATCATAAGATTGGTTATCTGGAATCTCATCGTTATAGAATGATACAAGATTGTTCATATCTGTATCCTGCCAGTAACCTGTACCAGCAGAAACCTTACCAGGAACAGGTAATTCGATTCGCTCCCGATAGTCATCCAAGTGAAGAATAGAAGCAGAAGGAGTAACTGAGGTAGTTTGCATAGCTGCTAACTGTTCTTGACCAAAAGTTAACCATTGTGCATGGAAATCACCTTTTAATTCATTGTCCAAGGTTTGAACCTCTGGATGAATAGGCTGTTGAAAGAGTTTAAATTGGGAAGGAGTAATCGTTAAAGCTATATCCTGATTGGAATCTAGTTGCTCGATTAGCTCACCAACCGATATAGCCATGCCCTTAGCGACTTTTTCTAGCGTATCCATCGTTGGCAGGAGAGCTTTTTTGGTTTTGGGATGCTGGTTCTTTTCCAACATAGAAATATAACCTTTTGTTAAACCAGATAATTCAGCGAATTTATCCATTGATAATTTATTCTTGCTTCGGTATTCTTTTAAAATATCACCTAAAATCATGGTTGTCTCCTTATCTGTTTAACTAATTATACCATTAAAAAATATTTTTTGCAAATTATGTTTAACATGTTTGACAAAATAAAAAATTGGTGGTAATATATAAGCATAAAGATCAAGTCGAATGAAAAAAATAAATTTATTTGGACTATTTTCTAGAGCTTATTTTAAATTTGGCATTCTATCGACTTTTCAAATTTGATTGATTATTAAAGGAGATTATAAAAATGTTTGGATTAGTAGCTAAAAAAACAGGAGTCAAAGAGGTTGAAGAATATTGGGCAAGTACTTTAGTTGACATGGGAATTTGTGACGTCGAAGATAATTTGAGTGGTTGTTGCTGGAGATGTAAATCTTCTTTTGCTGTATCTGCTTGTCAAATTGTCAATAAAATCTGGCCGTTGTCCTATTCTTTGTCTAATAAAATGGTTCTTTGTCAATCTTGTCAAATTGAGAAACCTTTAGTAAAAAATCCTGATCTGGTTTGGAATTGGCTTGAGAATGAGAGTGGTCAACTGTTTTGGGCGAAGCAGGGGATGTCTGAGTATGAAAGAAGATATGAAAAATCAGTCTTGCAAGAACTATGGGATATGGGGATTCGTAACAGTTCAGAAGTCGAAAGTCTAGTTGAGAGAGTCTTGAAATCTGTGCGAATCAATTGTCAAATCATCAATCAATCCACTTTGGCTAATGTGTTTCGTTCCGAAATTATACTTATGCAGAAGGAAATGATGGAGAACTTTGAAGAAAATAATGGGTATGCTAGTTAAGTTTGATTTTCGATATCTTTTTATTTAATAAGTCTAGGATATCACTAATCTTTATTTTGTGTGCCACTGCATTAAATTGATAAAGGACTATTTTATTAGAATACTTCGTTAACCTTTTATTTCATTTTACTGAGATTGGTATTCATATCTTTTAAAGATTGAGACGATATTATCATACTGTGGATGTGCAAATATTCTCTCCAAATACAAATTTGTTCAAAAAACAACTTAGAATTACATTTCCAGAAACGTTGATTCTAAGCTGTTTTCTATTTTATGATTTTTGACCAGAGTCTGAATAACAATAACTTTGGTAATGTGTTTTCTAGACATTGATTCATAGCAGTTGGATGGGGGGAGTTTGTCAGACCTATAGACAATTCCAAATTGAAATCTGCTAGAATATTTTATCAGTTGTTTTTGCTTTTTGAAGGTAAAATGATGTTCAAGGTTTAAATTGATAATTTTAGGATTCTCTAATTAAACGATTTTCTTTTATTGCAAAATTATGTCCACAAAATCGACAATGGTAATGAGTTTTATCAGCTTCATAAAGAAGGGCAAACATTGCGCCGTTTCTTCCACCAATTGCTTGACCAATAATTGCATCTCGAGGAGAATATTCGCGTTTTTTAGAAGTGTATTTTTGAAGTTTTTCTGATTTACTTTTTGGACATTTTGGTACTATAATATTGACCTCGCTATCTTTAAACCTCCGGTGAGACTGTAGCTAATGATTGCAGTAATGAAGAGAATCGGACCGATATACTCGAGTAAATTCATCATTTTCCCTCCTCGTAAACATTATTTTACTGAATTTTAAACCATTCATCAAGTAAACGAATTGCTGCGGAGTAGTAGTAAGGTAGATGGTGAATCATTGTCTTGGGCAGGATGAAATTTTTTACGTTAAAAATTTCACAAAACCTTTACAAACCTTGTTGCATATAGTATAATAATATAAAATAATTCAAATGAATAAAGGAGCTTGTCTATGGCAACATTTTACGTCCCAGTAGTCAATTTGATTGGTCGCGGTTGTGTCAACGAAATTGGTAGTTATGTCAAGAATTTGGGCTACAAAAAGGCTCTGCTTGTAACAGATGATTTTATCCGAACAAGTAATATTTTACCTAAAGTTACCAAGCCACTTGATGAAGTAGGTATTGACTACGTAGTCTTTAGTAAGGTTGATCCTAATCCGACTTGTAAAAATGTATTTGATGGTCTAGCAGTTTTGCAGGAAAATGACTGTGATTTCATCATCTCAGTTGGTGGTGGTTCTCCTCAGGATGCGGCAAGCTGTATTTCTATCATGGCGACAAACGGTGGTAAACCACAAGACTATGAAGGATTGCATAAGTCAGAAAAACTTGGTCTGCCAGTTGTAGCAATCAATACAACTGCAGGTACTTCAGCCGAAATCACCATTAACTACGTTATCACCGATGAAGAACGCAAGGTTAAAATGGTTATGGTGGATAAAAACAGTCTAGCTGTTATGTCAGTCAACGATCCTGAGCTTATGTTGTCCAAGCCTGCAGCTTTGACTGCAGCAACAGGTATGGATGCCTTGACTCATGCCATCGAAGCCTTGGTAACTCCTGGAGCATACGGTGTAACCAAAAAATTATCTATGGGTGCCATTGAGTTAATTAAAGAATACCTACCACGAGCAGTTGAAAACGGACAAGATATCGAAGCCCGTGAGGCTATGGTCCATGCTATTTTCCTTGGCGGTATGAGTTTTAACAATGCTGGTTTAGGTTATGTGCACTCGATGGCTCACCAGTTGGGAGCTGTTTACGATCTACCACACGGCGTCTGCTGTGCAATGATTTTGCCAATCATAGAACGTGAAAATGCCAAACGTGTACCAGCAGCTTTCCGCGATGTTGCAAAAGCTTTAGGTCTTGATATCGCAGGCAAGTCAGACGAAGAATGTGCTGACTATGCCATTGCACAAATCGAAGAATTGTCAGCCAAAGTCGGTATTCCGAAGAAATTAACAGAGTTGGACATCAAAGAAGAAGACTTTGACTTTGAATACCTTTCTAAGAATGCCTTGATTGATGCTTGTGCACCAGGAAATCCATTCATGCCAACATTAGATGAGACAATCTCATATTACAAAGAATTGTTCTAGGATAATATCTGTTTTCTGTTAAGGAAGTTGGGCAAGTGATCCATTATGGTTTGCCCGGCTTCCTCTTTTTCGTGGAAGTATATCTAACGAACATCAGATAAAATGGAATAGAACTTGTTCTAAAATTTAGTCATTAAGTCTTTTTAGACCTAAATGCATTAATTTTGTAAAATCTTTAACTATTGGCCTACTTTGATGAATCGATTTCGTTGACTACGAAAGATGACCGTAAAACGACAAAGAAATGGGAATTGTCAGCTTCGTAAAGAAGGGAAAAGCTTGCACCATTTTTCCTCCAGTAGCTTGTCCATTAATTGCATGTCGAGAAGAAAAGTCACGATTTTTGAAGTATATTTCTCCGCTTTTACTGACTTACATTTTAGACAATATGTAAAGACCCCCAGTTGAGAATTCGTGGATTTACCTGTACACTAGAATAAAAAAACAATCAACTTCT
>NZ_JARQPJ010000040.1:0-5465 GCF_046032515.1 Streptococcus suis
GAGATAATAATGTTGGCTTTGCATATCATTCTCTCATTTCGTGGTTGTTTTGAGTTTATGATACGCAAAGTTTTTTTTTTATTTGGCTAGAATTAACTAGCACAACGGGTGTAAGAGTATTTATTTTAACGGCAGCATATAATGCACCAAGCAATATGGATGCCTATTATACAGCACTTGTTAGTTATGATATGAGGGAAGGAGGTTACTGATGATAAATGAAGAAATTTCTAATAGAGTAGTTAACATTGAAGTTAATGTATTAAAGGCAACTTATCAAGAAATCTTAAGCCAAGTAAAGAAGTTACAACAGGGATCAAAACAACATGGTGGCTTAGATAAACTTATCAAGGCGGAGGGAAATGAAGTAAAACTCAAAGATATGGTTAAGAAAGGTCAGCTTGAAGAAATCAATGTTAAAGATGGTGAATTAAAAAAACTAAAAAAAGAATTGAATAAACATGGTGTTAAATTCTCAGTGATGAAAGATAAGGAAACAGGTACACATGCTGTATTCTTCCAAGCAAAAGATACAAGGGTTATGAATAAAGCTTTTCAAAATGTGCTTTCAAATATTGAAAAGAAAGAGAAAAATAAGGACTCAATTCATAAAAACATGCCTATGTAACAAAAGATAGAGGCAGTACGAGATGCACTATCAAAATTAAATGGTGAAGAAAGAGAAATAATTGATAGACTTTATTTCAATGATGAAACCATTTGGTCAGTAGCTGAAACTAAAAAAATATCTCATCCAGCTCTCATAAAGAGAAGAAATAAGATATTGGACAAGTTAAGAGAATTGCTGAAGGACTTTAAATAGTATTGAAAATAAGCAGGCAGATTGGAATTTGCCTGCTTATTTCTGAAAAATATTTTTCCTTATAGAATCCTTAAACTTGTTTTTTATACTGTTATCAAAAGAAAAAGGAGGAACAAAATATGAGTAAATATATTTTGGAAACAAATAAGCTAACAAAGGTTTTTGGAAAACAAAAAGCTGTAAATAATGTGTCATTAAAAATTGAGGAAAATTCAGTATATGGATTACTAGGACCTAATGGTGCAGGTAAATCTACGACATTAAAGATGATTACAGGTATGTTACACAAGACATCAGGTGAAATTATGTTTGAAGGACATGAATGGAGTAGAAATGATTTATCAGATATTGGTGCTTTAATCGAGATGCCACCCTTATACGAAAATTTAAGTGCAAGAGAAAATCTTAAAGTTAGAACATTATTACTTGGATTGCCTGAAGCAAGAATTGATGAAGTTTTAGAAATTGTAGATTTAAAAAATACCGGAAAAAAGAAAAGCGGTCAATTTTCTTTGGGGATGAAACAAAGATTAGGTATTGCAATTGCTCTATTAAATAATCCTAAACTATTGATACTAGATGAACCGACAAACGGATTAGATCCATTAGGAATTCAAGAATTACGAGATTTAATACGAAGCTTTCCCAAAAAAGGAATAACAGTAATTCTGTCTAGTCATATTTTAGCAGAAGTGGAACAAACTGCAGATCATATAGGAATTATTCATGATGGAGAATTAAAACATCAAAACATCATTAATCATAATGAAAATTTAGAAGAACTTTTTATGAATGTTGTAAAGAATGGAAAGAGGGTGTAGCTTAATGAAAAATTATATTTTTGCAGAAAATTTGAAACACAAACATAGCTTTTTGTTTAAGATATTACTCATTGCCCCAATTATAGCTTTACTACATGCATTTGTATTGATGCTGTCATATTTTAGTGTAAACGCATACAATTGGTGGTATGTGATTTTAATGCCGGCAACTTTCGCTTTAATACCTGCAATGATGCATAGAAAAGAAGAGAGAAAATTAAACTACCGAGCAATTCTTCCACTCAATATTGATTTAAAAAAGATATGGATATCAAAAATATTAACAGCTTTAATTTATCTAAGTATAACTGCTATTTTGCATATGCTAGGAGTATTTGTTTTTCAATTTTTCCTTGGGGAACAATTAACAGGGAACTATACATTCACGACATTATTATTCGCAAGTGTATTATTGGTTATAACTAACATATGGCAAGTTCCGTTTTGTTTTTTCCTGGCTAAAAAGTTTGGGTTTATAGCAAGCATTGTAGTAAATGCTGTATTAGGTTTAGTGGTAGGAATTTTGTTAGCTGACAGTTCTTTGTGGATTTATTGCCCTTATTCTTGGGGGATTAGATTGATGGTACCCATTATGCGTATTTTACCGAGCGGTGTGCCAACAGAAGTATCAAATCCAATGATTTTAAACACATCCTTACTTGTTCCTTGTATTTTGTCAATATGTTTGTTTACATTATTGACTTTCATTACTGCAAAATGGTTTTCTAAGCAAGAGGTGAAGTAATGATGAATATATTAAAATCAGAGTTTTATAAATTGAAGCATACATGGATTCTGTGGACTCACTTTATCTTACCTGTTTTATATGCCCTATTGTTCTATGGGGCAGCAACATTTACAGGTCTAAAAAATTTTTCTGATATGGATATCATACAAAATTATTTTGTGCTTTTAGGAGCTATCTTACCAATAATATTTAGTGCTGTAACATCTAAGGTTGTTGACATGGAAGCAAGTGCTGGACGATTTCAAGTGATTCTATCAACTACAAAATCCAGAAGCAAGGCTTATGGCGGAAAACTTATAATGCTTTTATTGAGTTTCCTATTTTCTATGAGTTTAGCAGTTTTTATATTTGCAATGCTGTTTGGTAATCAAGGTACTATGGCCTGGTTAATTGAATTATTATTAGTTTTTATAGGATGTTTATCTACATATATGATTCACTTATGGGTATCAATTATGTTAGGTGGTGGTGCATCTATTGGATTGGGATTTGTGGAAACATTGATTGCCTTACTTTCAATAACCAATTTAGGTGAAAATATCTGGTATTTTTTACCTTGTACTTGGTCATCGAGATTATCTGCAACATATATTATCGGAAGCAAGTTAACTGATAGTTTATATTTAATTAAAGAGCTTGTCATGTGGGCGTATGTAGCATTACCAATTACAGTAGTCATTTTTATTGGTTCATTATTATGGTTTAATAGGTGGGATGGAAAGTCAATTAGTGAACAATAGCTATAAATGTGAAAAGTATATGGTATAATAATAAATTATTTATAAATTTGGAGGTGGTTTGGTATGGCAAAAATTCTTGCTATAGATGATGAATTAGATATGCTTATTCTAATCAAGAATATTTTAATAAAAGGGGATCATATTGTTGATATTTACCAAACTACTGCAGATATTGATGAAAATAGTTTGGGAAAATATGATTTAATATTGCTTGATGTAATGATGCCAGGGGTTGATGGAATTAGCTATTGTAAAAATATCCGTAGTAAAGTGGACTGTCCAATTATCTTTTTAACTGCAAAGACAATGGAATCTGATATAGTTGATGGTTTATTAAGTGGAGGAGACGACTATATTACTAAACCATTTGGTGTTGGTGAATTGTTAGCAAGGGTAGAAGCTCATCTGAGAAGAGAACAAAGAGAAAAACATTCGAGTTTAAACCTTGGAAATATAAGATTTGATTTATCCTCAAATCAAGTATCTGTGAAGGAAGAAAAAGTTCATCTGACAAAGTCTGAGTATCAAATTTCGGAACTTTTAGCAAAGAGAAAAGGACAAGTATTTTCAAGAGAACAGATATATGAAATGATTTTTGGATTTGATGGAATTGGTGATTCTTCCGCCATCTCAGAACATGTAAAAAATATAAGAGCAAAGTTTCAAAAATTCGGTGAAAATCCAATTGCTACAGTCTGGGGGATTGGTTATAAATGGGATTAATTAGAAAAGGTCAGTCACTCAAAATAGTATTTCTAGAATATTTAATTACGGTTGGCATTGGTTTGGCGTGTGCTATTATTTTAGCTATCTTAACCTTTACTGCCTTTTATAATGTTGGATTAATTATCCCTGCTAATCATACAGAAAATTTAATACTCAAAAGTAAACAAGAAATTTCAAATGCAAAAGAGTTTAATGAAGCCTTGTTCCCTAATGGAGCAAGATATATGTTTTTATCACCAAATGGTGAGATGATTAAAACTAACATGGATGACACGATTCAGTTGAAAGCTAAGAATTTTCACAATCGTGAGGAAATTTCAACTCCATCTTCTTCATTTATAGAATTTAAGAGGAGTGATGGCTATGTGGTAATCAATTACTCAGTAGAACCACATTATAATAATGATTGGATGGAAAAACATTTCCCTAGCATAAATTTACTATTATCATTTTTATTAATAATTTTCTGCTTCATTAGTGCATTTGTGGCAACTCTAATTTGGGCAAAACGAATAACAAGGCAATTATCACCAATGCTAGAGGTATCGGACAAAATTGCAAATCAAGAATTAGATTTTGATATAGGAAGTTCAAATATCAGAGAATTTAATGATGTCTTAAATAGCCTTGATAAAATGAAAATAGCTTTAAGTGATTCATTAAGAGAAAATTGGATTCAAGAGGAGAATAAGAGAAGTCAGATATCAGCATTAACACATGATTTAAAAACTCCTGTTTCTATTGTCCAAGGTAATGCTGAATTGTTAAAGGAAACAGAATTAACTAATGAACAAAAAGAATATGTATCATACATTATAAAAAATTCACAACGTATATCAGATTATACAAAAGCTCTGATGGAGATGAATAAGTCAAATAAATTAGACGGGTTGAATTTAAAAAAAGTAAAGGTGTCAAAGATTATCGAAAGAGTTAGTACGATAGCGAGAGAGATTACATTAATTCATAATCATAGCATATCTAAATCCATCAATTGTGAAGATGGAGATATAATGATAGATATGAAATTATTTGAGAGAGTCATTCAAAATATATTTAGTAATGCTATTCAATATTCACCAGATAAATCTAACATTGATTTACTAATAATGACTACAGATAAGATACTTTCAATATCTGTGATAGATGAGGGACCAGGATTTTCAAATGAGGATTTGATACGAGGAACTGAGCAATTTTACCGTGGAGATAAGAGTAGACACTCGGCTACAAACTATGGATTAGGCTTATATAATTCTTCGAAAATAATGTTATTACATAATGGACGCATTATATTAGAAAACAATTTAGATAAACCTGGTGCAAGAGTAAAGCTGGAATTACCATTGCTATAATTACAGCAATTACTTTTCATATATAATTTTTACCCGTTGTGCTAGTTAATCAAGCGTAAGCAAGGGAATATTTTAAACTGATACCGAATTCAGTATGACTGCTTTTAAGCAAAAGGGAATAGATAAGTAATATTGCCTCTGCTTAAATTTGAGCGCCTGAATGTTTCGACAACGTAAGCCTCCATTCCAAACTGCTCTAAACTAGAAAATACAGTCTCCACTGGTTTCCTCAATCGACTTATTTTGTAATTT
>NZ_JARQPJ010000041.1:0-5333 GCF_046032515.1 Streptococcus suis
ATAAAGAAAGAGAGAACGAAGTTCGTCCTCTCTAGGTGTTAGCTTTTCATCTACCCACTACAGTTGACAAAGAGCCGCTTTTCATTATCCCTTTCGTTCAAAGGTTTCTAGGCTTTTATGAGCAGAGCAACACACTCGACGTGTGCTGAGAGCTTTCTTCACTAATAGACGAAATACTGGCCAAAAATAGTTAGAATAATACTATTGGACTAAACTAATGCTAAAACATCATCTTGTTTGAACAAATAAAATTGGATAAATTTAGGTAAAATTATTCTTCTAATTTATCCTTGCAGCGATATGGTACATATCCAACTCTTCCTCACCAATAATTAATCTCATGTTAAGTCTAGTAGGATTTTCATCATTATCCAAAGTTCCTACAAACATGACTTCAACGGCAGGTTTAAATTGTTCCTTATTATCAATTGAACCTTTAAAAATTTGAGTACGCTCTATATAATTCTTAGTTCTGCCTATAGGAATCGCCCCCCAACATCTTACCGGTGCTGCTCGTTTTATAATCATTCTAGGTAAATATTCTGGTGCAAATTGATCGTTCGCTATTCGTAAGCCTCCATTGTCTTTAAAAGACTGGTACAAATGTTCAAATACCGCGCTTCTTCCTCTTTTAAACTTACACCTAAAACCTATTAAATCCTCCACAGCACTAGCAATTTCATCAATATTCTCTTCTAAATACTCCAGTACACCTTGATTTTCGGGTATATTTTGTCTAACCTCATAAATTCTTTGCCAATTATTATTGTTTCCCTCATAATTTATGCAGTTGTGTTTTGCTGCCTCGTTAAAATTCAAACCCCTGACTTGACTTTTTGTATGTGCGGCATATAATCTTCCTCTTCTATTCTGTGTCAAGTTATTATTTCCACCAATAATTTGAACAGAAGAACCACAACTTGGGCATAATGCATATTTTTTTCCAGCTTGGAAATAGGGAAAGCTTTTATTTGTTTTATCTTCAAAATTTTCAACATCAAATGGAATACCTTCATTTAACTTTACATGCTTCATAATTTATCCTCCTCAATTATTATGTCTTTACTGTTGAAATCGTTTCAGTCTATGGCTATAAAAAGAAATAATGCTCTAAATTATACTATTGGACTTAACTAACTTAAGTTGAAATACAACTTTTCTAGCTTTTGACTGTATAACTCTCTCATTTGGTTTAAATCTTTTTCTCGGTTTTCTACTTCAAACACCCTATATTGCATTCGCTCCTCAGGTATGAACTCAGTTAAGATAGAATTATAAATCGAAAATTTATCATCAATTTCAATTTTTACTGTATTAATTAATGAGAACTCAACGCTATTATTTCTTACACTTTCTAATACTACAATAATTGATTTCAATAGTAAACAACTGCAAACTCCCTTTCCTCTGTACTCAGGTATTACACCAATACTACTATATCTGAAATTATAATCCGCAGTCTTAGTGACACTAGACCAAACTCCTATATTACGAAAACCAAAACATTCCGATAGAACTTCTCCTTCAAATATCAACTCCAGCTCTAGAGCACCCTCCACTTCTAGAAGTGACTCAAATGTCTGATTCTCCCAATTTTCATAGTATGTTTTAAAACATAGTCCCTTTTCTTGTACTAAGATATCATTAAACTTTGGATCGTAGTCCATAATATTAGAATCATCGCCATTTTGATACACTAAAAAATTAAGAATAGTATCATCACCTTTATCTAGTGCTCTTATATTTGAAGACTTTCTATTTAAAATTCTCTTTAATCTATCTGACAAGTCACTAATCCATAACATATTGGTAACTCCTGACAAAACAGTAATTTTCTCTATCTATTATACCACTTCTAAGTCCACTAAACACTAAAAAGCAGCAACCTGATGAGGGTTGCTGCTCTTATAATGTTACCTCAGTTCCTTCTAGGAAGCGAACCGTGGTTTCACCATCAAGCCCTATCCTGATATGGTCTAGCACTCGGCACATATCTGAAGGGTTAAAGTCTACCTGCCTAAGAAGCTCATTCAATGCCATGCTGTAGTGCTTATCAAGCAGGCGATTCTCTGTTAAGATTTTCTCCCACTTGCCATCAAGCAAATCAATGTTCTCGCTCAGTAGCACTAATGCCTTTAGGAAAATCTGCTCAAGTGTCACCTCATCCAAATGCCTACTGAAACACCCTTCCACCCCCTTAATGCGATAACGGTTGTTACATTGCCAAACCTTGCGTTTCCCTCGGCTGGTAGCCCAATTCTTCCGTCCAAAGGCTGACCCACAGGATCCGCAGAACACCTTGGTGGTAAATGGGTTGTCCTCACTCTGCATGATATAGGACTTGAGCCGGTGTTCCTCTCGGTAGGTTTTGCGTCTAGCCATTTCCAGTTGAACAGTCTCCCAAGTCACCTCATCAATAATAGCTTCATGACTATTTTCTACATAGTATTTGACTTGACCATCATTTTGAACTCATTTCTTAGTCAGAAAATCAACGGTAAAAGTCTTTTGTAATAAGGCATCACCTTTGTACTTTTCATTTTGAAGCATTTTCTGTATAGCACTAGGATACCAATTTGCCTTTCCTGTCCAACCAGGTATTTCATTGTCATTCAAATACTTAGCTATGGACTCGGGACTATACCCCTCTAAGAATTTCTCATAAATGAATTTTACTGTTTCTGCTTGCCCTGGGTTAATGATAAGCCTACCATTCTGACGCTTGTATTTGTAATAGAGCTTGCCACTCGCGTCTCGATGAACTGACATCTTTCCTGGTAAAAGTGGGTAAAGACTGATAACCTTTCCACTTCTATCTCGGATAATCTGGACATAGGCATTGCCCCATATCAATAGATGGGTCATCAAGGTTTCTCTAAAAACAAAGGACGACATCTCAGGATTAAGTTCATCATGCAAGAGAAAATAAAGAGGATGTTCCACCTTTTTCTCCTTTCCAGTTGCCGTTCTCTCATAAACATGAATGGGTAGTGAAGCAACTGCTTCAGCTAAGATGCGGACACAAGCATAGACAGCTGTCGTCTGCATTGCTTTAAACTCATCCACATTCTCCCCACTGGTCGTTCGTCCAAACAGATACAAGAAGTCCTGACCTTCATAACTATTTCGTGGTTTATCTCTAGCACGCTTACGTCTCAGTAAATCTAGTAGTCCCATACTTCCTCCTTTTGAGTACGAAAAAAGCACCTCGATTGAAGTGCTTATCGTTTGTTCTTAGATGTTTTTCATCTCTACTTCTTCAAGTAGATACCATATTCTATCACTTTCTTGAAGTTATATCCTCAATAAGAAAAGTTTTAATGATTCCGAATGTATTCTAAAATTGCATCATAATCTAATTCTGATGAAGCTACTCCACGTCCTAGCTTCACTATCTCATCATCAGTCTGATTTAATACAATACCATTTAATTCTAGGAAAATAATCATGACAAACACTCCAATTCGCTTGTTCCCATCAAGGAAGGCATGATTATTAACTAGCGAATAACAAAGTCTAGCAGCCTTTTCTTCAATACTTGGATACTTCTCAACACCAAAATAAGTACTAAAAGCTGAAGATAGTGAAGATTCTATTAAACCAACATCCCTAACACCATCTAAACCCCCAGTAGCTTGAATTAACCTTGTGTGTAATTCAATAACCTGTTCAACAGTTAATACTTTCATTTTGCCAATTCCTTAAATGCATCAAGATGGCGTGATAAAACCGAAGTCGCAACTTCATCCAAAGTTGATTGTTCAACAACCGTAGGGGTTGCCTGTTCCTCTTTAATTAGACTCTGATAGTCCACTAATACATACTTTGGCGTATTATTTTTCAATATTACTGCAGTACCATTCGTATCGACCATACGAGCTACCTTAGAAAAGTTTTGATTTGCTTCAGAAATAGAGACTAAGTTTTCAATATTGATTTGCATGGTAATATCCTCCTTTTCTCTATTCTACCACTTTTTAGGATATATTCAACCTATTTAGGTTGTTTTCATCCTAAAAGCTTAAAATACCACGTTCATCATACACACTTCCCTCGTCGATTTGATGGCGAATACAACGGTCCAATCCCATAATGAGTGCTACAATACCGTCAATCTTCTCGACTGACTTTTCCTTATCAGGCTTGATATTGCCAGCGGGATCTTGCCTCATAACCACGTTTTGTCCCATCCATTTCAGAACAGGATGGCCACCATGTTGAATCTTACCTTCCATCATAAGTTTGTAGAGTTCCTTAGACGGTGGACTCATATCTTTATAACCTTGACCGAAAGGCACCATGGTCAAACCCATCCCTTCTAGATTCTGAACCATCTGTGTCGCATTCCAACGGTCATAGGCTATCTCCTTGATATGATAGATTTCCGATAAGTCTTCAATAAACTTTTCGATAAAACCATAGTGAACAACATTACCCTCTGTAGTTTTGATGTAGCCCTGACGCTCCCAAACATCATATAGAACATGGTCACGTCGACATCTCAGTTCCAGTGTATCCTCAGGTAGCCAAAAGTATGGCAATACGATATAATTTTCCTCTTCAAATCTAGGAGGAAATACCAAGACAAAAGCTGTTATATCGGACGTACTAGACAGGTCTAGCCCTGCATAGCAACTACGACCCTTGAGGCTATCATATTGGATAGGATGATTTCCCTTGGCATAGACATGTTCAGGAATCCAAGCAACACTTGAACTTGTCCACATATTTAGACGTAGCTGTTTAAAGACATTTTCTTCAGCAGGATTGTCAAGTGCCTGTTGGTAGGCTTCTCTAACACGGTCAATCCCAATAGTATGCCCTAGTGAAGGGTTGGCTCTTCTCCAGTTTGCTTCGTCATTCCAATCATCTTCATCGGATAATCCATAAACCACCGGATAGAATGACGTGTCCTTCTTTCTACCATTCAGAATATCCAATGCTTTGGTATGCAATTCATAACAGATGGAGTTCCTATCCGTTCCAGCTGTTGTGATAATAAAAAAGAGGGGTTGTTCCCTTGCGTCTCCTGACCCCTTGGTTAATACATCATACAAATGACGATTAGGCTGAGCATGGATTTCATCAAAGACCAAGCCAGATACGTTAAGTCCATGCTTTGTTCCAGTCTCTGCAGAAAGAACTTGGTAAAATCCCGCATTGGAATAATTCACTATCCTCTTTGTCGCCCCCATAATCTTTGAGCGTTTCTCAAGCGGTCTACTCATCTGTACCATCTGTTTGGCCACATCAAATACGATTGACGCTTGGTTTCGGTCACAAGCCGCACCATAAACTTCTGCACTGGCTTCATTATCCGCATATAGTAGATA
>NZ_JARQPJ010000042.1:0-3302 GCF_046032515.1 Streptococcus suis
TGCTAAGCGACTACCGTATCTAACAGGGGGCAACCCCCAACTACTTCAGGCGTTCTAGGGCTTAACTGCTGTGTTCGGCATGGGTACAGGTGTATCTCCTAGGCTATCGTCACTTAACTACTGAGTCTTGTCAACTCAAAATTGAATATCTATATTCTAACAAGAAACCGATCGCTTGTCAATATTGACTCGTGAGTAATTGTACTCAGGCTAAATTCTTAGTGAAAAAGATAAACTTCCTAGAGTCTATTGACTCTGCGTCAGTTTCCTATTTTCATACAGAATTTGTAACGCCTTCGTTACTTATTCTTGGATAAGTCCTCGAGCGATTAGTATTGGTCCGCTACATGTGTCGCCACACTTCCACTTCCAACCTATCTACCTGATCATCTCTCAGGGCTCTTACTAACATAAAGTTATGGGAAATCTCATCTTGAGGTGGGTTTCACACTTAGATGCTTTCAGCGTTTATCCCGTCCCTACATAGCTACCCAGCGATGCCTTTGGCAAGACAACTGGTACACCAGCGGTAAGTCCACTCTGGTCCTCTCGTACTAGGAGCAGATCCTCTCAAATTTCCTACGCCCGCGACGGATAGGGACCGAACTGTCTCACGACGTTCTGAACCCAGCTCGCGTGCCGCTTTAATGGGCGAACAGCCCAACCCTTGGGACCGACTACAGCCCCAGGATGCGACGAGCCGACATCGAGGTGCCAAACCTCCCCGTCGATGTGAACTCTTGGGGGAGATAAGCCTGTTATCCCCAGGGTAGCTTTTATCCGTTGAGCGATGGCCCTTCCATACGGAACCACCGGATCACTAAGCCCGACTTTCGTCCCTGCTCGAGTTGTAGCTCTCGCAGTCAAGCTCCCTTATACCTTTACACTCTGCGAATGATTTCCAACCATTCTGAGGGAACCTTTGGGCGCCTCCGTTACCTTTTAGGAGGCGACCGCCCCAGTCAAACTGCCCGTCAGACACTGTCTCCGATAGGGATAACCTATCCGGGTTAGAGTAGCCATAACACAAGGGTAGTATCCCAACAGCGCCTCAGTCGAAACTGGCGTCCCGACTTCGTAGGCTCCTACCTATCCTGTACATGTGGTACAGATACTCAATATCAAACTGCAGTAAAGCTCCATGGGGTCTTTCCGTCCTGTCGCGGGTAACCTGCATCTTCACAGGTACTAAAATTTCACCGAGTCTCTCGTTGAGACAGTGCCCAAATCATTACGCCTTTCGTGCGGGTCGGAACTTACCCGACAAGGAATTTCGCTACCTTAGGACCGTTATAGTTACGGCCGCCGTTTACTGGGGCTTCAATTCAGATCTTCGCTTGCGCTAAACCCTCCTCTTAACCTTCCAGCACCGGGCAGGCGTCACCCCCTATACATCATCTTACGATTTAGCAGAGAGCTGTGTTTTTGATAAACAGTTGCTTGGGCCTATTCACTGCGGCTGACTTTAAGTCAGCACCCCTTCTCCCGAAGTTACGGGGTCATTTTGCCGAGTTCCTTAACGAGAGTTCTCTCGCTCACCTGAGGCTACTCGCCTCGACTACCTGTGTCGGTTTGCGGTACGGGTAGAGTATGATACATCGCTAGAAGCTTTTCTCGGCAGTGTGACGTCACTAACTTCGCTACTTAACTTCGCTCCCCATCACAGCTCAATGTTACAGATACAAGCATTTGACTCATATCACACCTCACTGCTTAGACGGGCACTTCCAATCGCCCGCTTTAGTTAGCCTACTGCGTCCCTCCATCACTTCATACTCTAGTACAGGAATATCAACCTGTTGTCCATCGGATACACCCTTCGGTCTCTCCTTAGGTCCCGACTAACCCAGGGCGGACGAGCCTTCCCCTGGAAACCTTAGTCTTACGGTGGATGGGATTCTCACCCATCTTTCGCTACTCATACCGGCATTCTCACTTCTATGCGTTCCAGCACTCCTCACGGTATACCTTCTTCACACATAGAACGCTCTCCTACCATAACACTAATGTGTTATCCACAGCTTCGGTAAATTGTTTTAGCCCCGGTACATTTTCGGCGCAGGGTCACTCGACTAGTGAGCTATTACGCACTCTTTGAATGAATAGCTGCTTCTAAGCTAACATCCTAGTTGTCTGTGCAACCCCACATCCTTTTCCACTTAACAATTATTTTGGGACCTTAGCTGGTGGTCTGGGCTGTTTCCCTTTCGACTACGGATCTTAGCACTCGCAGTCTGACTGCCGACCATAAATCATTGGCATTCGGAGTTTATCTGAAATCAGTAAACCGAGATGGCCCCCTCATCCAAACAGTGCTCTACCTCCAAGATTCTCAAATGTCGACGCTAGCCCTAAAGCTATTTCGGAGAGAACCAGCTATCTCCAAGTTCGTTTGGAATTTCTCCGCTACCCACAAGTCATCCAAGCACTTTTCAACGTGCCCTGGTTCGGTCCTCCAGTGCGTCTTACCGCACCTTCAACCTGCTCATGGGTAGGTCACATGGTTTCGGGTCTACGACATAATACTAATCCGCCCTATTAAGACTCGGTTTCCCTACGGCTCCGTCTCTTCAACTTAACCTCGCATCATATCGTAACTCGCCGGTTCATTCTACAAAAGGCACGCTCTCACCCATTAACGGGCTCGAACTTGTTGTAGGCACACGGTTTCAGGTTCTATTTCACTCCCCTTCCGGGGTACTTTTCACCTTTCCCTCACGGTACTGGTTCACTATCGGTCACTAGAGAGTATTTAGGGTTGGGAGATGGTCCTCCCAGATTCCGACGAGATTTCGCGTGTCTCGCCGTACTCAGGATACTGCTAGGTATAAAGAATATTTCAAATACGAGGCTATTACTCTCTTTGGCCTACCTTCCCAGGTAGTTCTTCTATACTCTTTAAGTCCACATTGCAGTCCTACAACCCCGAGGAGTAAACTCCTCGGTTTGCCCTCCTGCCGTTTCGCTCGCCGCTACTAAGGCAATCGCTTTTGCTTTCTCTTCCTGCAGCTACTTAGATGTTTCAGTTCACTGCGTCTTCCTCTGCACTACCTTAACAGTAGTGAGTGACAGGCATTACCTGCCGGGTTCCCCCATTCGGACATCCCTGGATCATTGCTTACTTACAGCTCCCCAAGGCATTTCGTCGTTAGTCACGTCCTTCATCGGCTTCTAGTGCCAAGGCATCCACCGTGCGCCCTTATTAACTTAACCTTATTAACCTAATTTTTTCAAAAATTAGAAAACTCATTAAATATTCACAGCGTTTTCGGTTTATTTTCTTGTTACTATTTCTATACGTA
>NZ_JARQPJ010000042.1:3402-5206 GCF_046032515.1 Streptococcus suis
ATGGAGCCTAGCGGGATCGAACCGCTGACCTCCTGCGTGCAAAGCAGGCGCTCTCCCAGCTGAGCTAAGGCCCCACAAGACCTCTCAAAATTAAAGAAGACTGACGTGCAGGTTTCCATTTCCTTAGAAAGGAGGTGATCCAGCCGCACCTTCCGATACGGCTACCTTGTTACGACTTCACCCCAATCATCTATCCCACCTTAGGCGGCTGGCTCCTAAAAGGTTACCTCACCGACTTCGGGTGTTACAAACTCTCGTGGTGTGACGGGCGGTGTGTACAAGGCCCGGGAACGTATTCACCGCGGCGTGCTGATCCGCGATTACTAGCGATTCCGACTTCATGTAGGCGAGTTGCAGCCTACAATCCGAACTGAGACTGGCTTTAAGAGATTAGCTTGCCGTCACCGACTTGCGACTCGTTGTACCAGCCATTGTAGCACGTGTGTAGCCCAGGTCATAAGGGGCATGATGATTTGACGTCATCCCCACCTTCCTCCGGTTTATTACCGGCAGTCTCGCTAGAGTGCCCAACTGAATGATGGCAACTAACAATAGGGGTTGCGCTCGTTGCGGGACTTAACCCAACATCTCACGACACGAGCTGACGACAACCATGCACCACCTGTCACCAGTGTTCCGAAGAAAAATCCTATCTCTAGGACGGTCACTGGGATGTCAAGACCTGGTAAGGTTCTTCGCGTTGCTTCGAATTAAACCACATGCTCCACCGCTTGTGCGGGCCCCCGTCAATTCCTTTGAGTTTCAACCTTGCGGTCGTACTCCCCAGGCGGAGTGCTTAATGCGTTAGCTGCGGCACTGAGTCCCGGAAAGGACCCAACACCTAGCACTCATCGTTTACGGCGTGGACTACCAGGGTATCTAATCCTGTTCGCTCCCCACGCTTTCGAGCCTCAGCGTCAGTTACAGACCAGAGAGCCGCTTTCGCCACCGGTGTTCCTCCATATATCTACGCATTTCACCGCTACACATGGAATTCCACTCTCCCCTTCTGCACTCAAGTTTGACAGTTTCCAAAGCGTACTATGGTTAAGCCACAGCCTTTTACTTCAGACTTATCAAACCGCCTGCGCTCGCTTTACGCCCAATAAATCCGGACAACGCTCGGGACCTACGTATTACCGCGGCTGCTGGCACGTAGTTAGCCGTCCCTTTCTGGTAAGATACCGTCAAATGAGAAACTTTCCACTCTTCTCACAGTTCTTCTCTTACAACAGAGCTTTACGATCCGAAAACCTTCTTCACTCACGCGGCGTTGCTCGGTCAGGGTTGCCCCCATTGCCGAAGATTCCCTACTGCTGCCTCCCGTAGGAGTCTGGGCCGTGTCTCAGTCCCAGTGTGGCCGATCACCCTCTCAGGTCGGCTATGTATCGATGCCTTGGTGAGCCGTTACCTCACCAACTAGCTAATACAACGCAGGTCCATCTCATAGTGAAGCAATTGCTCCTTTCAAGTATCTACCATGCGGTAAATACTGTTATGCGGTATTAGCTATCGTTTCCAATAGTTATCCCCCGCTATGAGGCAGGTTACCTACGCGTTACTCACCCGTTCGCAACTCATCCGTCTAGTGCAAGCACCAGACTTCAGCGTTCTACTTGCATGTATTAGGCACGCCGCCAGCGTTCGTCCTGAGCCAGGATCAAACTCTCATAAAAAGTTTTGATTCAAACTCAAGCTATTGCTAGCTTTCCGTTTTATTGTTTTGTTTTGTCATTGACGATTTATCCTTAGATAAATCACCCTGCACGTTTGGTTCGTCTTCTTTAATTTTCAAAGGTCTTGT
>NZ_JARQPJ010000043.1:0-2314 GCF_046032515.1 Streptococcus suis
AGTCGAGTAGGTTAGTGGTATTACTACCACCTTCCTCTCTAAGAACCGTACGTGAGAGTTTCCCCTCATACGGCTCAAGCATTTCATCACTCTTTCGAGCGGCTCTCAATAAATAGTCGCTGACAGTAGCTATGCACATAAGCCATATTATCAACTTCTTCCACACCTCCCTTTGATTTTGGAACTTTAAAGAAAATTTTTCTCTATCTTCTCCAAGTTCCATCGGGAGTCCACAGTGATGACAGCATCCGTCTTGTTTCTTCCAAACAAGTTTAAAACGACCTGTCAACCGTTTCATACCATGATTAAAGGTTCGTTGAGCAAAATAGTCTATATCCAAGTAAGGATTGGCATTTTCTCTGACTTTTGTATGTCTGACGATAGCAGTATGGTCAACTCGAATGAGTTCTTTATCGCCTGAAGCGAATACCCAACTTCGATTGCCTCTTCTATGCCAATACTTGGTCGAAACCCACCACTGGCCTTTCTTTGGATGACGACGTTTTGCCCATCGCCACAATAATTCGTATAAATGATAGTCCAGATAGGAGAAGGCTTCACTAGCACACACGGATTGGTGGTAGTTTGTCCATCCTCTTATCTGTTGATTTAGTTTCATGATTAAGACTTCTTGCTCCCATGCTTTTCCTCGCTTGAGGATGGTTTCTGAGAATTTACCAATAACAGTTTGAATAGAATTCTTAGATGGTTTTACAATCAATTTCCCCTTGTACTTCCGAAAATTCCAACCAAGTAGGTCGAAACCATCGTTGATATGAGTTACCAATGTCTTTTCCTCTGACAGCTCTAAGCCTCGTCCAAGCAGAAACTCTCTAATCAATTCTTTAGCCTCTAATGCAATTTCTTGTGTCGCAGCTGTGACGATAAAATCATCCGCATAACGGACAAGATTGACCTTATGGCTATTCTTGAATCGAAGGTCAATTTTTCCTAAACGATTGGTATGAAATCTATCTGATAAGACTTGTTGTAATCCATCGAGTGCCATATTGGCAAGGATAGGCGAAATGATACCGCCTTGTGGCGTGCCGTCTTCCGTTGGGAATAACTCACCCTTGAACACAAAACCTGCTTTAAGGAATTGTTTTAAGATAGATTTATCCATCGGAATGTTCTCTAAGAGCCAGTCATGACTGATGTTGTCAAAACAGCCTTTGATGTCGCCTTCTAAAATCCACTGAGGAGAAGCTTTCCGTGATAGTGCTGTGAAGATATATTCACAAGCATCTTGACAGCTTCTTCCTTTTCGGAAGCCGAATGATTTAGTATCCGCGGTTGTCTCTGCGACAGGCTCTAGTGCTAAAGCATAGAGTGCCTGCATGGCTCTGTCATACATAGTCGGAATCCCTAATGGACGTTTCTTCTTTTTCCCCTTTTTGTCGATGTAAACCCGTCTTAACGGACTGGCTTTGTAGCCTTTATCCGTTAGGGACAGGAGAGCTTCCATCTTTTGAGCAGGTGTCGTCCATAGTTCACCGTCTATACCAGCTGTTTTCTTGCCTTTGTTAGTCGTTACTCGACGAACGGCAAGTGCCTTGGCATAGAACGAATGGGTTAGTAAATATTGAAGTCTCTTCACTGTGTTAGTGTGTTTGGCTTGAGTAGCCTTGACAATCCTGATTTGTAGCCTATTCACTTCTTGTTCTGCTCTCTTCCAATCAATGCTTTTCCATTGTTTCGCAAGCAGTTGCTTGTGTGATAACTTCTCAGCTGGTGCTGTCGTTGAATGTTTATCATTCATAGGTTTACCTCCATTTTTGTCATGAAATACCATAGGATAAGTCTGCACCCTTTCAGGTCAGGGCAAAGTTTGAACCCCTATCTCCTACCATTACAGTTGGAGCATTCGCTTTTTATCCTTTCCTCTACCCTCTGTATCGTCTATCCCTCTTACGAGTTCAATACCTTCTATCGATTAAAAGGAATACATAGGGCTTACCAAGTTCCGTGTTATAAATAATTGTGAATACCTTAGGTGCCATCTTTGAGCCGGGAAGAATGTGTCCATTTGTCATCAGGTTATGAAAGCCCCAATGACCTCCTCCGTACCTTTTGGTGTAAGTGTATCAGCCTTATTTCACTTAGTCCCTGTAACGACTCTTGCGATGGTTCACGTCTGTTCACCATAGTATTCTTATCCTAACAGTCCATCCGATTTTAGGCTATCAGACTTTCCATATTGTCCCACAGGCTTCCCAACATAACCGTTACCAGTCAAGCAGGCTGTGGTAGGATTACCCCAAATGGATAGAGTAGCTAAACTAGCAATTTACAACACGACTTCTTGTCGCAC
>NZ_JARQPJ010000044.1:0-1893 GCF_046032515.1 Streptococcus suis
TCCAAGTAGTTAGAAATAATAGTATAATCCATGATAGTCTCCTTTAACGATAATGACGCTATTATAGACTGATTTTGACGCTTTGTATAGTGATAATTAATAGTTATCGGTAGGAGAGAGATGTGAGAGAATTTCAATATTTTATAAGTTATTCAAGAGATATTTACTACGAATTTGTAAATCCTTTGAATAATATATTAAATAAAATTGGTTTAAAAACTTGGATTGATAAATTTGAAATTAACATTGGAGATGAAATAATTGATAATCTATATACTGTACTCGATAAAAGTGCTGATTATTATGGAATTATTTTTATACTCGATGAAACATTCTTTAGCAAAGCGTGGTGTTTAAAAGAGCTGAATTATGCACTTAAGAAAAGAATTTCTTTTTTTCCAGTATTGTATAAAATAAAAAAAGAAGATATTCCTAATGAATATACTTTATTAAAAAATTATAATTTATTAACGGTATCCTCATTAAAAGAAATAGATTATATCGTAGATCGTTTTATATTGTTACATTTGAACAATATTATTTGCAAAAACATTCCTAAGTTTTCAATCGACAGTTATGTTGGTGATTTTTTATTAGAGCAAATTCGATATAGTACTGTAAATAGTCTTGATGCCCTTTTTATAGTAGATAACTTTTCTCAATATTTGAGAAAACAAGAAAAGTCGGGAAATTTTAAACTAACACATGAAATATTGTTTTGTATCGCAGTAACTAAACTATTAAAAGAACGCTTATTTAGGAAAGATTTCCAAGGAGAGTACCATTTAAAAATACTGGAAATTATCCAAGAAATATATATAAAAACGTTTATATAAATGTTCAAAATAGCCTTAGGGAACATTAAAACATTTATAATAAAAAACAGAGAGGTAACGAATTGAAGTTAAACGTTAAATCTCTGTTTTTATTAAAAGAAAAAATTATAATGGTTTGAATTAAGATAAGGACGCTCTTGAGTTATAGCGTCAGTTGACCGCTACCAAAATAGTTTGAGGGTACTCAAATCTATAAACCTAACAGTGTCCTATTTCTAATTCATTTCTCTATATATACTGATTTTACTATAAAAAATTATTCATGATGTACGAATCTCTGATATGTTTAATGCAATCAATAATAGTCTGAGATAAAATTTCAGGATCCTTTTCCGTCAGTAATTTATCTAGAAAAGGAGAGAGGTAGGAATATTTATCAATTTCAGATAAAAGTGTCTGGTATACTTCTAAAGAGCTCCAACCCGTCGAACCTACAGGAATAATAAACCTATTTTGCTCTACAGCCCTATTAAAATCTTCTAGTACACCCCTTGAGTTAGATAAAACTCCATCATAGTATTGATTTCCAAAGACAAATATAACTATACCTGCTTCTGATATCATATTATCTTGAAATCTTTTCTTTGCCGAACTATCAATATGTTTATCGCTACCTTTAATTAATGGGAGAGTTTTAATTTTTAGATACTTCGAAATATCAAGATCTTTATCATTAATCGCTGTCATCACGCCATTAATTACCTGTGGCCCTACGCCTTCTATATTACCGTTACCAACTATGATTTCATTATCAATTAATTTATATCCTAAAAGATAAAGAAACTCAGTAGCGGTGTCTTCATCCCATTCTCCATAATTTCTACAACTTCCAGCAATAAAGACACTATTAGTTAAATATAATTGATAAGATTGATAAAAGAGTTCATTAATCTCATTATAATCTTCAATCAGAATAGTATGTATGCCATATCTTTTTAAATCATTTATTTCGAGGTCTTGTTTTATCTTTCCGTACTCCAAGTCGAGTAGGTTAGTGGTATTACTACCACCTTCCTCTCTAAGAACCGTACGTGAGAGTTTCCCCTCATACGGCTCA
>NZ_JARQPJ010000045.1:0-1813 GCF_046032515.1 Streptococcus suis
ACGATTGACGCTTGGTTTCGGTCACAAGCCGCACCATAAACTTCTGCACTGGCTTCATTATCCGCATATAGTAGATAAAGAGCGATAGCCGCTGCTAGCTCAGACTTACCATTCTTCTTTGGAATTTCAATATAGGCAGTTAAGAACTGACGGTTACCATCTTCTTTCACAATCCCAAATAGATCACGAACAATCTGTTCCTGCCACGGCAACAAATCAAATCGCTTTCCTGCCCACTTGCCTTTGGTATGGGAGAGGTTATTGATAAATGTTACTGCCCTATCAGCCTTTGCCTTATCATAGTGTGAGGAGGGAAGCATGAATGGACTTGGTTCATAATGATAACTCATAAAATTCCTCCTAACAAATCTTCCATTTCATCACCAGTACCAACTTCTGAATCCATCGTAGCTAATCGGTTTCGTGCCGAAGGTGTCAAACCAAACTGTTCACAGAACTTAAGCATGATTTTGAGGTTAGTCTGGCTGATAGAGACTTGAGGGACTTGTTGGAGATAGCCATTCGGGGTTTTGATAATGGAGCCATGCTTGGAAAGGAACTCTTCTGCCTCTTTCCAGCGAGCGTAAGCTTGACAGTATCCTGCAAATGCAGTCATGTCCATTTCGGTTAAAATTCCCATTTGTTCGAGAATTTTTCCCATCCGTTTCCACTCCTTCTTTGCATCATCTTCAAGCCACTGTGGGCAACGTGGGGCTTTTTGTTTGGGTTTGACTTCATTCGTAGGAAGTGGTCGCTTACCAGGATTTCCCTCAAGTATTTTCATATTCGTCGGCTTTGGTTTTCGCCCCCTGATTGCCACAATCTCACCTCCTTTAGAGTAAGAAAAAAGAACTCAATTCGAGTTCATTCTTAAAGTTCATTAAAGTTATCAAGTACAGCCTGACAGACAGTTCTGTCAATATCGTCCATGTCATCTATTTCGTTCCCATATCTATATTGGTAGATATATTCACCATCACGTTTTATTGTCAGAATTCTAATCCAAGCACCGTCTATATTTCCCGGGTCTGTGGTATCTTCACGGAGAAATTCACAAACGTAATGCCTATCACCAACCGTTCGAGTCATTATTTCCCACATCTTACTTTACCTTTTCCACGATATCTATTCCATACAAAACATTCAGACAACTGCCGTTTTCCCACTTAACTAAGATTGAACCAATGTCATCCACTCCAATAACTGTACCAAGTGTTCCTTTAGGAACTGGATGTGGATCATCCATTTTTACTAATCTAACCTTTGTACCAACCGGATAGATTGTCTTTAGGTTGTTGAAAATTTTTGCGTCCATATTATTCTCCAAACATATCGAATGCCCACTTAACGGCATGTCCAAAGTCTTTGAATGTTCCTGCTTCTTGGTAAATGCGGTCAAATCTGCGTTCGAAGTTTTCAAACTCTTCAAGACTATCAGCCGTTTCGTAAATCTCAACTTCTGTTCCTTTATATCCATTCGATGCAACGATGACCCAATCTTTGTAAGGAATGATGCTTGCGGTTGTTGGGTAGACTTCGTAAAGTTTTTCAAGTGTTGTTGTCATGGATTTGTTCTCCTCTTCCTTTGTTGTGTACATATTAACTCTAAAAGAGACATATATCCAGTCATTTCTCGATTATTTTAAAGAAATATTTGATTATTATTCGCTTGATAAATTGGCGGATGCTTCATCAAAGGTCAAAGTCTGTCCATCGCGCAATACCGTCACGTTATCATTTCCTGTTGACTCTATATAACGTTTGACAATGACATCCACAAACTTCTCATCCAACTCAATGCCGTAACAAACCC
>NZ_JARQPJ010000046.1:0-1720 GCF_046032515.1 Streptococcus suis
TCCTCGTGGTTGAGGACTATAATACGACTCATTGTCTCTGCTCCCAAAACGGTCCAATACATGCCACGTTTCTTCATCCTATACGTGATTTTACGATGTTGTGACTCCATAATACCTATCCCTGCATGAGTAAAGCCTCTCAGCTCGGCTGGCTTAGTGTATTGAAAATTATTAAGAAGCTTCCTCTTGAAATTCTCGAACTCCTCCATTTCTTCTTCAGTCAATACTAACGATTCTGTAGTGTCTAACACTGTACGTAGTTTGCCTTTATCATGTTGTTTTATCGCCTGAAAAGCTTTGTCTAGCAACTCTTCTGAGTAGGGCTTGAAGAAGGATTTTAGCTTCTGGTTGACATGATACTCATCCCAAAAATGTTCGTGACGTTTAATTTTCAAAGCCTTGGCAATCTCTTTGAAAACATAAGGGGTATAGCCATGACCACCGTCAGAATTGGTAATCAGCAGGGTATTGTCTGTTATCTCGTAAGTGTTATAAAGATAGTCTAGTACCTGTTCTCTGGCCAATCGATTATCTAGACCAACAAATTCCTTTTTATCTTTCAGCTCAAATCGGTTGCTCCCCACTTTCTGACTGCCAGTATGAACTACGAAATGAGATAAATCATAGTGTCGGTTATCCGTGTCTATGTCACGTGCCTTGACCATGACACCGTCCCCCTCAATGTATATCACATCGACCTTCCGCTTTTCTATCTCCTCAGTCTCTTTGTAAAAACGATAGACTTCACGTTCTGTCAGCAACTCGTTGCAGAGTTTGACAGCTTTAACAACAATAGGTTTTGTGATAATGATATGGTAGGTCATCTGAATAACCTGGGTAACCTTCTCATAGGGCATCATTGTCGATAATTTAGCAATTTGATACATGAATTCCCAGGAGAAACGTGTATTCTTTGTTAATCCCAATTTCTCATCAACTGGTACACACCACTTATCACCCTTCTTCCATCGACGACGTCGAAAAGTAAATTCACCAAAAGTAAAAGCTACTGTCCGCTCCATTGAGTGTATACAAGTATAACCCCTAGCCTTCATAACAGGAACCATTTCTTCATCATACTTGGCCACAAAATCATAAAAATATAGTGCATTCTCATCAAACAATTGTTCTTTTAGCACTCGCTCATCAAAAGTAGTGGTTAACATCGACTCTCTCCTCTAATTTTAGAATAACGAGCCCTATTTTAATCGTTCGTTAAATGCTTTTCAAATTTATTTTTATTTTGACATCAAAAGAGCCTTATCCCTGAAGATAAGACCCTTAACATTATTTGATTTCTTGCTTTCGCTGCTTCATTGTAGAATGGATAGTTCCTACAAAAGCATAACAGATTGGTAGTGACACAAGTCCCCAAAAGCCCCAGACGATACCGTCAGCAATGAACGAGAAATCACCTGAGAAATGGACCCCCACCCCAATTAATAGAATCGGTAATACTAGAACTGGAACAAATTTCAATGCTAGTAGTCCGATAACGAGTAAGAAAAACATATTTAAACCAATAAACTGATAGAAAACATATAATGCTGCAGCCGTAAATAACCACAAAAATGTTTGGAACAGTTTTTTAAAAGAGACAAAAATGATCATTTCTATTCTCCTGATAATTCTTGTTGAAGTTTCTCCCATTCCTGGATAATCAATTTTTCCAAGTAATCAGATGCTGACCTCGCTCTATTGTGAACTACTAGGTCTTCTA
>NZ_JARQPJ010000047.1:0-1238 GCF_046032515.1 Streptococcus suis
TAAAACAGATAGATGAACCCTGGTATGGCTTGCTGACGAGAGAATCCAATATCAAGGGTGCTAGGGACGTTATGGGACGAAATAACGTGCTATTTACCTTAGCTCTAGCTAACTTCTCTTCAGGTATTTCTCAGGGCGACTGTGAGGTCGCTTTGAACGATTTTAACTTACAACTAGATGAACCGTTGTCTACAGGCGAACTTCTGAAGCTGGTAGCTAGTGCCTATTCAGGAAAATACGAGGCGGCCAGTCGTGATTATATCACGCTACTGTGCAGGGCTTGGGTCAATAAAGAGTTGAGTCCTTCAGACCTCTTTATCAAGCAGGGCTGGTACAAGTTCAAGAAGAAACGTGCTGATCGGAAACACAGCCATCTTCATGAGTGGAAAGCAGATGTGATGAACTACTTGGAAGGTTTTTATCAATCTGAAGATCCATTTATTCAGACGACAAAAAAAGCAATCAGGGAAGAATTAAACATACCTGAACGGTCATTAGATAAAGTTCTCAAGGTCTTAAAAGCTGAACAAAAGATTTTCTTTACAGTTAAATTTGGCCGTGGTGGAGGGATTAGACTAGCTTCTGTTAAAGCTATCGTCCTATCCATTATTCGGGTCAATAAAGAGCGTCAGGAAGCTTATTTTGCGAATATTGCTGCTTTCTTTGATGAAAGTATAGAGTTCACCAAAAGGGTGATAGAAGGGGTTAAAAATGGGCTTAAACAAGCAAGACAATTATCTCTGTTTGAGGTTGACATCGGCTAATGGATAAAACCCGCAAAGTCCCATTACATTATATCTATGATAATGGGAGTAGATTGTAAGGGGCCAGAATTTTGATTAGAGAAAATATAGAGAAGGAGTACATATATGATTTTAGTTGTTGTAGGAGTCTTTTCTTTAGGGGGCTCATTGTTTGTTGTATCGATGTTATATGCTAACCATCAGATTAGGTATAGAAATGGATATGATGATGAATTAGAGGGAGACTACCAAACATTAATGGAGCAACAGAGAAAGTGAGGAATACTATGGGATATGTAGTTTTTAGTTTCGAGGATGGAGACTACCTTTGTGATAAAGAAGGGCGTATCTTGGTTTTTGAGAGTAGGGGATTAGCTTGCCAATACATGCAGGTAAACTATCATATTCCTCTACCTGTTCAGAAGACAAAAAGGATTATTCATTATCCGAAGTACTACCAGGCCCCGTTTAGGGTTCAAAAGGTTTGCTAGGGAA
>NZ_JARQPJ010000048.1:0-1210 GCF_046032515.1 Streptococcus suis
CTAAGCGTGTTAAGACTGATAAAAAAGATGCAGCTCAGCTCGCAAAAGCTCTGGCCTTTCGTAGCTATCGGCCTGTTCATATTCCTACTGTTGAGGATGAACAAGTCAAAGAATATATCCGCATGAGAACAGACCACA
This sequence comes from Streptococcus suis, assembly GCF_046032515.1. Classification (GTDB taxonomy): domain Bacteria; phylum Bacillota; class Bacilli; order Lactobacillales; family Streptococcaceae; genus Streptococcus; species Streptococcus suis_AL. The sequence goes on from NZ_JARQPJ010000048.1 coordinate 139, forward strand.
AAGTGGCTCTGAAGAAAATCAAACAACAAATTCTTGCCTTCTGTCTCCGACATGATTTTCGCTATACCGAGGGAAGCAGTAATTGGACACAGAAACATGTCCGCTGGCTCCGTTCCCTAAATCCTGATGGACTTTATGCAGAGATTTTGACAGAATATCTATTGACCTATGAGAAATTAGTAGATCAAATAGAACGGTATGATGCACGAATTGAGCAACTGGGTCAAAGCGACAGTTACCAAGAGAAGGTCTCACGGCTTTCTTGCTTTATTGGCATTAAAACACTAACTGCTCTTTCCATTGTGACAGAAATCGGTGATTTTAATCGCTTTGCGACAGCTCAACATTTTGCTTCTTATCTTGGGCTAACTCCTAGCGAAAATTCTAGCGGCGACAAGGAGAGAAGAGGTGCTATCACCAAAGCTGGGAATAGCCATGTGAGACGACTTCTGATAGAAGCTGCACAATCATTGGCTAAGGGGACGATTGGGTATAAATCCAAAGAATTGAAACGGAGACAAAGTGGAAACCGAGTGGAGGTGATTGCTTATGCGGATAAGGCTAATGAACGCTTAAGAAGACGTTATCGCACACTTGTTCTAGGAAAAAATAAGAAACAAAATGTTGCTAAAACAGCTATTGCACGAGAATTATCTGGTTTTATTTGGGGGATGATGACAGGAAGAATAGCTTGAAGTTAGCGCTTGTTTTCATGTACACTTTTGACCATTAAGTTTTATCATCGCAGAGCGATGAGGAATCCCTATTTCTATCCAAAATCACTGGGTGAATTTGGACAGAAATAAGGATTGAAATCATGTTTGAATGGAAAGTATCTTGAAGGAGTTTAGGACTTCAAGGTTTGAGTCATCTACGAAATGACTAAGTGGCACAATTGTGATCCACGCTTATAGAGAGTAGGACTCGCGGCAGAACCATTGACCTGTAGGTAACCAATCCACGAATATCAGAGTGGCCAATGCCCGAAGCTAAGAACTAGGCTCTTTCTAGATACTTTTCATTTTTTAATCAGTTCGATTGTTTTTACTTGACAAAGGGCTTTACATATCAG
>NZ_JARQPJ010000049.1:0-1027 GCF_046032515.1 Streptococcus suis
TCTGAGTTCTTCTCTTGGAAATGGAATAAGAGCAATTGATAGAGTTCATAGTGCTGTCGTAGTTCCTCGGAGAAAGACAGGAGTTTTTCCAGTATTTCCTTGTTAGTCAAATGCATTCGAAACATAGGGCGATAAAATCGTTTATCGCTGAGTTTACGACTATCCTGTTGAATCAATTTCCAGTAGCGTTTCAAGGCTCGGTATTCCTGCGATGTTCTGTCGAATTGATTCATAATTTGAATACGAACACGGTTCATAGCACGACTAAGGTGTTGAACAATATGAAAGCGGTCGAGTACAATTTTTGCATTCGGAAAAAGCTGTTTAGCAAGTTGATAATAGGGACTAAACATATCCATGGTAATCACTTTGACCCGATTTCTAACCTTTCTAGGATAGCGTAGAAAGTGGTTTCGGATGGTTGCTTGGGTTCTTCCGTTGAGGATGGCAATGACGTTTAGGGAGTTGAAATCTTGTGCGATAAAGCTCATCTTCCCCTTCTTGAAAGCATACTCGTCCCAGCTCATCACCTCAGGTAAGGTATTCCAATCTGTTTCAAACTTGAACTCATTAAGCTTTCGACTAACTGATGATGTTGAGATAGATAGCCTGTGTGCAATATGTGTCATTGCTTGATTTTCGATGAGTAATTGAGCGATCTTCTGGCTAACAGCGACGGAGATTTGGTGGTTCTTCTTGACAAGAGGAGTTTCAGCGACCGCCATTTTCCCACAATCTTTACACTTGAAACGACGCTTTCTAAGACGGATAAGGAGTGGATAACCAGCAGTTTCTAGATAAGGGATTTTGGAGGCTTTTTGGAAATCGTATTTAGCCATTTGTCCCTTGCATTCTGGACATTTAGGAGCCATGTAATCCAAGTAACCGTGGAGTTCTAAGTGAGTTCCCATATCATATTCATCAGTGATAAGGATATTTTGGTCTTTTATTCTGAGAAAATTTGTGATAAAATTTAGTTGTTCCATATGAGTCTTTCTAATGTGAGTTTGGTTGCTTTTCATTATAG